>NZ_CP072649.1:0-600000 GCF_018304825.1 Chloracidobacterium validum | reverse complement strand
GCGCGCACTCATCATCGGGGTCAGCGTGAATGACACCAAGAGTGAAACCAGGACGGCGACGGCGGCAGTGACGCCAAACTGGTACAGAAACCGACCCGAAATCGAGGACATGAACGACACCGGAAGAAAAATGACGACCAGCGAAAAGGTCGTTGCCAGGACGGCCAGGCCGATTTCGGCCGTGGCTTCCCGGGCTGCCTGCATTGGCGGCAGACCCTTTTCCTCGATGAAGCGAAAGATGTTTTCAAGGACGACGATGGCATCGTCAATCACGACGCCGACCATGAGCACCAGCGCCAGCATCGTAACGCCGTTGAGGGTAAAGCCCAGCGCCCACATCATGCCGTAGGTCGAGATGACTGACGCCGGAATGGCTACCCCGGCAATCAGTGTCGAGCGCCACGACCGCATGAAGACGAGCACCACGAGGCAGGCCAGCAAGCTGCCCAGCGCCAGATGAACCTGAATCTCATGCAGCGCGGCATTGATGTAACGCGATTGATCCCGGATGATCTCCAGCCGAACATCGCCGGGGAGTTGACCGCGTACCCGTTCTAGTTCCTGCTTGACATTGTTGATGACCTCGACGGTGTTGGCGCCAGACTGACGGCGGATTTCGAGCGTGACGGTCGGCGTTCCGTTCAGGCGCGCCAGCGAACGCTGTTCTTTCGTCCCATCCTCGACATAGCCGATGTCGTGAATGCGGATGGGTCTTCCGTTGAGATTGGTGACCGTCAAGTCCTCGAAGTCGCGTGGATCGGTGTAGCGTCCCAGGGTCCGCAGCGTCATTTCCCGCTTGCCGGCGTCCACGTTGCCGCCCGGAATGTCGGCGTTTTGCCGCTGGATGGCCTGGCGTACTTGGGTGATGGGCAGCCGGTAGGCCGCCAAGCGTTCGGGTTCGACCCAGACGTTGATGGCGCGGTTGAGTCCGCCGATCACCCGCGCCTCGCCGACCCCGCCCGCCCGTTCCAGACGCACTTTCACGATCTTGTCTGCGAGTTCTGTCAACTCCCGAATCGGACGGTCGGCCGACAGCGCGACCGACAGCACCGGCGTGCTGTCGTTGTCAAACTTCTGGACGACAGGCGGCAGCGCGTCCTCCGGCAAATCCCGCAGCACGGTATTGACCCGATCCCGAATATCCTGAGCCGCCGCCTCGATGTCGCGGTCGAGTTTGAAGGTCACGAGAACGATAGAGACACCGGGGCCGGAAATCGACCGCAGTTGGTCAATGCCCTCGACGGTGTTGACCGCTTCCTCAATCCGTTGCGAAATCTCTGTCTCGATTTCCTCGGGGGATGCACCGGGCAGCGCCGTGCGGATATTGACCGTGGGCAAGTCCACCGACGGGAAACGGTCCACACCGAGCTTGAAGTAGCTCGCCGTGCCGACGACCACCAGCGACAGGATGAGCATGACCGCGAACACCGGCCGCCGAATGCAAATTTCCGCAAGTTTCTGCATGACGTGTCCGTGGAGAGGCCGGCAACCTTACTCCTGGATGACCACCGGCTGGCCCGTCTGGACATTGCCGGGGTCGAGGATGATGAGTTCACCGGCCTCGACGCCTTTCACGATTTCGGTCCAGTCGGCCATTCTGCGCCCCAGAGTCACCGGTCGTTCGAGCGCTTTCCCATCGCGGACGGTAATGACCTTATCAATTCCGGCAAAGGTCACGATGGCCTGGGTCGGGACGGTCAGGGTTTCCTGGCGGTCGTTGACGAGAATTTCCGCTCTGGCAAAGGAGCCGGGCTTGAGCGCGCCATCGTGGGTGACTTCGGCTTCGACGATGAGAATCCGGTTTTGTTCGGCCAGCGCCGGACTCAACCGCTTGATTTGCCCAACGTAGATGCGATCCTGCCCTTCGACCGTGACGCGGACGGTTTGATTGAGCTTGACTTGGTACGCCTCGCGCTCTGGGATTTCGACGCGCAGCCGCAACGGGTTGAGTTTGAGCAAGGTCGCCACCGGCGACCCCGCCGTGAGAAATTCGCCGATATTGCCGAGTCGCTCCTGCACGACCCCGCCAAAGGGGGCCACAATCTCGGTGTCCGCGAGTTGCTGTTGGGCTAGCGCCAGCTCGGAGCGGCGCTGGGCGAGGATGCCCAGCCGGTTGTTGATTTCTTCGAGCGCGTCTTGGTAGCGGCTCAGGGCCACTTTGTACGCCGCGTCGGCGACATCCAACTGTGACCGCGAAATGATGCCCTGTTCAAAGAGCGCCTGGTTGCGTTCCCGGTCGGCCTGGGCTTGTTCGAGTACGGCCTTGGCCTGCCGAACCGTGCCGGTTTGTTCTGGGTCAACGCGATCGTGGTTGCCGTCGGCGGGGAGTCCCAGGCGGGCGCGGGACTGGGCTAGTGCGGCTTCTGCCTGTTGCACCCGCAGCCGGTAGTCGTCCGGTTCGATACAGGCGACGACCTGCCCGGCTTTGACCGCAGTTCCCAAATCCACAGCTATGGTTTGCAGCCGACCTGGCACCTTGACGCGCAGCGTCGCCTGTTCAAACGGCGACAGCGTTCCCAGGGCGGTGACGACGCGCTCGACTTGGCGTTTTGAAACCTGTGTCAGCTTGACCAGGCGCGGCGCAGGGGGCGGTCCTGACGAGCCTTGCGCGGTTTTGGTCAGATCGCCCGTGCAGGCCGTGCCCAACAGCAGCCCGATGAGCGTCATGCCAAGTAGAAGGTCACGCCCCACATGAGACATCGTCGCGCCGGATGTCCGAGCGCGCGCGCATCTCCAGTTGATGACCGACCATGTGTTCATACCGTCTTCAATCACAACGCTCTTGCTTACATCACCTCTGGGAAAAATCACAGGCGGGTTGCCCAAAGCTGACAAAAATTGACAAAAGCCAGGGGCGTTTCCCTCCTGGCCCAGCCGCGGGCTACAAGTTCATCTCGATATTGAAAAACCGCCGATAAACGCCAAAGAACGTCCCAAACTGTGGCGCGCCGGTGTTGGCAAAGACGTTGCGTGGATTGAAATGGTTCGTCAGGTTGAAAATGTTGACGGTGACGCTCACGGCTTCGACATCAATCTTTCGCCCGAACATCCCACGCCGAACCCACTGCGGAAGCCGAATCTTTTTGGTCACGGCCAGATCGATCGCCATGAAGCGCGGGTAGCGCGTCGGGTCGGCGTTGCGGCGTCCGACAAAGTTCTGTGCCTCGTCCACGACGCTGTAGGGGAAGCCGTCCCGCCACTCAAAAATCGGGGCGAGCGTGATGTCGCCGGGAAGCGCGAAGACGCCCCGCGCGAAAAACCGATTCGGCGCGTCAATCGGTGCGTTGCCAAACTGGTTGGGCCGCAGGATTGGGTTCGGCGTGTCGCCAAAGTATGAAATGAGATCGTTGAGTTCGGCCCGGGCCTTGCTCCGCACGTAGGAGACCACGAAGGTATGGCGGGGCGTGAGTTTGACATCGGCCGTGACCTCGACGGCGCGGTAGGTGGCGCGTCCGGTGTTGAACAGCCGGACGCTGCCGCCGGTTGCCGTGGGGGTTGGCTCAACGTAGAAGTCGTTGAAGGTGCGGCTGTCCAGATAGGCCAGCTTGATGAGGGCGCGCGGCGCGATCCGCTGCGCCAGCTCGACGCGGAACGAGCGGTTGTAGGGAATGCGGTACCGTCCATCGGGGCGTGCCAACTCGAGTGTGAACCGTTGGGCCGGTGCCGTGACCGTGCCATCGGGGGCAAAGGTCGTGACGATTGGCTGTGGCATCTGACGAAAGGCCAGCGCATTGAGCAGCACCTTGTCGTAAAACCACCCGACCCCGGCGCGCAGCACGGTACGGTCCGTGTTGCCTGGGGCGTACGAGATGGCCAGGCGCGGCGCGACGTTGAGCGTGGCGGCCGCCTGCTGCGTTTCCAGGCGCAGGCCGTAGTCAAGCTGGAGGTTAGGGCGAAGCAACCACTGATCTTGAGCGTAACCGGCGATTTCCAGGTTGGAAGCGCGCAGATTGCCGCGGTTGGCGTACAGGATGCGCTCGGCCAGCGTGCCGTCCGCGCGCCGAACTTCCACTGGACGGTTGGCCACCCAACCACGATTGCGGGCGGCAGAGGCGTCCACACCGAACTTGATTTGGTGAAGGCCTCCGGCGTCGAAGGCAGCCAGCGCCAGCGAAAACTGAGCCTGATACCGTTCAGTCACGCGGTCGGTTTGGCTGAAGAAGTTGCCGGTGCGTCCAAACGGCGTCAGCGCGAAAGGCGCATCGCCTTTGCCAAAGACATCCACGCCGATGCGCTTGTAGTTGAACCGGGTTTCGCCGAGTGAACCGCCGGCGGTCGTGTAGCGATGGACACCGGCAAAAGCCAGGTCTTGTGTCCGCCGGTTGGCCGAAGCCGGCACCGGGTTGAACGCATCGAGGTCAACGTTACGCAAAAGCTGCCGGGCGACATTGGCCGTTGCGGTGAGCGTCTGGCGGGGCGACAGCACGACATCGAACTGGCTGAAGCTGCGGAAGGCGTACTTGCGAATCTCGTTGTCAGGGCTGGCCAGGCCCCGCACGACGGCTTTATCCACGATGACTTCGAGCGCCTGCGCCAGAAAGGCCCGGTCACGGACGAGCGGCCCAGTGATCGTGGCCCGCGGCGACACGTTGGCAAACCCGAAAATTTTGCCGTTGCGCGCTCGCACCGATGGAAAAAAGTCATAGACGCTGTAGCGCCACTTCTCCCCACCTGGCTTGGTTTCGAGCCGTTTGACGCCGCTGGTGAACTTGCCGTATTCGGGCAAGTAGGGGTTTGTGAACACTTCGGCCCGCTGAAGGGCTTCGAGCGGAATTTCGACCTGGAAGCGCCCGGTGGCCGGATCGTTGCTCAGACTGCCGTTGACGAGGATGGCTGCTTGGTCTTCGCGCGCGCCCTTGATGCTCGTGCGTCCGTCGTTGGAGCGGATGACGTTTGGAACGGGTGGAAACGCCGTCAGGATGTCGCGTCCACGGGATGGGAGAACCCGGATTTCGGCTGGGGTCAGTCCGGCTGTGGCGACCGACCCCTGGGCCACGAGCGCAGTCTCGGTGTCACCGCGCACTTCGACGACATCGCCGGCGGACGGGCTGAGTTCAACGGGTTGCTCGGCAAAGACGCCAGCTTCGACCTTGTACTGCTCGTCGGTCAGGGTGGCGTAGCCGGGAGCGGCAATGGTCAGGGTGTAGTCGCCGCCCGGCGCATCGGTAAACACTGCCTTGCCGGCGGCGTCGGTTGTTCTGGTCAGTGGCCGCACGCTTGGCGCGCTGGTTTTCGGCGTCAAGGTGACGGTTGCTCCGCCGATCGGTCGCCGTTTTTCGCCCTCGGTCACGGTGAACGACACGACGCTGGTTTGCTGTGCGGCGGCCGTTGCCATCCAGGTCAGCCACCAGAGAACCCACAACCTGATCACAGGGCGTGTTGCTGCCACGGGCTGAGCGCCTCCTTTCGGTCTGAAACTGCCAAGACCGGGGCGCGCATCGGCGCCTCGTCCGTACGCTGCTGTGACCTTACCTTGCGTGGACGAGTCATGGGCGTGACTTTTCAGACACGCCCGTGACGGAATCATCGTGTCGTCAGGGTTTCCAATCCCGATCTAGAAGGCAATCGGAAGGACGTGTCCACCCCGGCGTGGGACAGATGCCGGTAGGGAAGTTGGCGATTGGCACCGAAAAGCGCCCGAAGCGCGCCGGAAAAGATCGGTGGTTGGAACCAACCATGTTCAAGCTTTGAAAGATGAATCCTTTCACGGCTGGGGTGGGTTATCCGGCGTTGGCTGGCGGTCGGCGCGCAAGCGGGCAAGTTCGGCTTCGAGTTGAGCGCGGGCCTGGCGTTCGGCTTCAGCACGGGTTTCAGCATCAAGTCGCGCCTGACGCTCGGCTTCCTTGGCTTGGCGTTCGGCTTCAGCACGGGTTTCAGCATCAAGTCGCGCCTGACGCTCAGCTTCCTTGGCTTGGCGTTCGGCTTCGGCGCGGGTTTCAGCATCGAGTCGCGCCTGACGCTCGGCTTCCCTGGCTTGGCGTTCGGCTTCGGCGCGGGTTTCAGCATCGAGTCGCGCCTGACGCTCGGCTTCCTTGGCTTGGCGTTCAACTTCAGCTAGCGCTTCCGCCGTACGCCGCGCTGCCGCCTCCGCCCGCAACCGCTCCACGTCCTCCCGCGCCAACTCGCCCGCCGTCTTCCCATCCAGAAGCGGCCCAACCTCAAACGCCGCCCCGCCCAAACCCTCCAATACAAACGCCTCCCCGCGCTGATATACCCCGCGCTCCCCATACACCCCATCCGTCACCACCGGATGCCGATGCACCACAACCTGCCCCTGCTTGACATCCACGATCACATACTCCCCAATCCCCCGCCGCGCATACTCCTCCAACTTCACCACGTAGTCGTCCCGCCGATTCGTACTCACCACCTCCACCGCCACCACCACCGTCTTCAGCTCCAGCCACACCACCCCACTGCGCCGTTCATCACTCACCCTCACCCCATCCACCTTCCGGTACACCAGCCCGTCCGGTATCCGTACTGTATCCGCTTCGGTCTGCAACCCAAGCTGGACGACCTCGTAGGGCAGCCCCCGCTCGGCAATGGCGCGGCAAAACATATGAAACAAGGCAGCGATGATGATTTGATGCAGTTCGGTGGGCGGCGGCATCTCGACCGGAATCCCTCGGACCAGCTCGTAGCGGCGGTCTGGCTCACCGTAGTCAAGAAACGCTTCGACGGTCAATCGGTGGGGTGGGGCAAGGGCAACGGGTGCGGACATAGCGGAGTCCTCCCAAAACGAGCAACGACTTGGGCGCGAACGCCAGCGCAAACCAGTGTGCCGGAGACCGACGACCGGCCGCAAGGGATGAGCCGTGAAACGGACATAAGTTTCAACTTGCCCTCGGTGAGGATGGCTCGTGCCGCTTTGCAAGCGTGTTCCGGTGGAAGTCTCGCCCTGTTTTGCTTATGCACAAAATAACTGTCGCCAGGGTGTTTCTCCCGCTTTTACTTGAGTTGCTGAAGAAAATTGCGCTTTGGATAGGTGACAATTTTGTGCGACTGCGAAAAAAATCTTGACACACCGCGTTATGGGGGGGTAGGTTGGGGGCAGCCTGAAAGGCTTCAATTTTCTCGCAGCAGGAGCTTGAACTGACCTATGACGCAACCAAAGCGCACCGAAAAAACAACCGATACCACCGGTCGCCCTGGCTCGGTGACGGATCCCGTAACCAACGCCGTGCAGTCGGCAACGGACGTGATGCTGGACATGGCGGCTGCCTCACGGTCGGCGGCCTTTGCGACGATGCGGGCCGGCTTGGCCGTTCAGGAAGAGGCCTTGAAATCCATGGCGACGATGCTGACCGGAACGGAGCGGATGACCGTGGCCACGGGCGATGCCGCACGCGAAATTGCCACGTCCGGCGTCGAAGCAGCGCGGTCGGCATTCGAGCAGTGGAACGCGCTTGTCAATGACGGGCTGCGGAAGCATATGGAACTGATGGCGTTTCCGATGAACCACATTGTCAAGTAGGCTCGAACCGTCTAAAAAACCAAACCGGAGGGGGTCGGTGTAGATGAAAAGCCGACCCTTTCTTGACCTCGTACGCTGCCGCGGCCGATCACCCGTTTGATACATCAGCAGGAGCATGTCTATGGCACGGGCGCAAGCCGACTCCAAAGCCAGCCAAGCCACCAAAGCTCGCCGGCCCGCTAAATCCATTCCCCAGTCCCTTTATGAGACCGCAACGCGAACCTCATCGGCCCAGTGGGACGCTTTGCTGCGTCATCCATTCTTTTTGCGACCGGTTTCGCTCTATATCAATGGTGTTTTAACCTTGCTGGAGCGGACGCGCATGCTGGTTGGGTTCGGCTTGCGGCTGATCAACGTCCCCACCCGCGAGGAAATTGTGGCGCTCGACCGTAAGCTCGACGCCTTGGGTGAGCAGGTAGAGACGCTGACGGCGCAACTGGCCGCCGACGAGTTGGCGGCGCGCGCGCCAAAGCGCATGCCGAGACGTGCGTCCCCTGCGGCGGCGCGTGGCTCCGCTGCCAAGCGTGCAGCATCGGTCCGGCGGCGTTCGTCCCGCGCGGCTGCGGTTGATTCTTCAAAGGTTGATTCTTCAAAGGAGACGGCATCGGCTGCCGATGCGCCACCGGCTTCGTGACTCCTTCTTCGCCCACGCTTGCCGAAGCTTTTGAAAACTGGCAGTGGTTGCTCGACGGGTGGCTACTGCGTCAAACGGAACGACCCCTCTGGACAGCGCTTTCGACTAGGTATCTCAACGGCTGGCTCGACTGGGTGGACCGATCAGGCGCGGCCTGGCCCTGGCACCCCTTTATGCTCACGCAGGAGGCGCGGCAGTTGACGCATTTGGCGATGGCGCGGGCGGTTGCGCCGCCGGTGGCCACCACGCCCTGTACGGTCGCGCCACTCATCGGTGCGAGCCGGTTGCGGCGTTACGCGCCGGCTGGCGGTCGGCGACCGTCGCCAGCTCCGATACTGATTGTCAACTCGCTGATCAACCGCCACTACATCTTTGATCTCTACGCCGGGCGCAGCTTCGTGTCCTTCCTAGCTGGTGGCGGTCAGGAGGTCTTCGTTCTGGATTGGGGGACACCTGGCCACGCCGAACGTCGGTGGCGACTGGTAGATGTCGTGGAAGGCGTCATCGGGCGCGCGGTTGATGCTGTGCTGAGTCAGACCGGAGCCACCCAAACGCATCTGCTGGGGTATTCGATGGGGGGCGTGCTGGCGACGACCTATGCGGTGTTACATCCGGCGCAGGTGAAAACCCTGGTGCTGATGGGGACGCCGTCCGACTTTGCCCGTGACACGCCGTTACGCGCTTGGTTGTCCCACCCGGACTTTGATCCCTGGCGCCTGGCTTCTGTGTTTGGGAACCTGCCGGGTTGGTTGGTGAGCGCCGCATTTCGCGGCCTCAAGCCCATGACCTACTTGACCAAGCCCTGGCTGGTCGGACTGGCGGCGGCTGAACGCGATACGCACCTGGCCGCCGAAGTGTGGTTGGCGGATGCCGTGCCGCTACCGGGAGCGTTTTACGCTGATTTCGTCACGGCCTACTACCGCGACAACGCTTTGTGGGAAGGCAAGTTGGAGCTGACCGGGCGGCGGGCCGCACTGCGTCGGCTTGATTGTCCAACGCTCAACTTGATTGGACTACGGGATCAGATTGTGAATCCGGGCAGCGCCACTGCGTTGGCCGAGCAACTCCCGGCCGGACACTACGCCGAGTATCAAGCCCCACTGGGACATTTGGCGTTGGCGATTGGTCAAGGGGCGACCACAACGATTTGGCCGACCGTCGCGCAGTGGTTGAATGCCTAATGTCCCAGGAATGGGACTCCGTGGGGTTGCCTGACGCTCAGTGGCGGGGTTGCTTGGCGTCTGCCAGGCTAGTGCCATGCTAGACTCGCACCGTCCAGGTTTTCCACCCGCCGGGATGCATCGGGTAGCTTGTTCGCGTAGCTTATGAAGAAATCGCGTTATCGCTTACAACCAGTCCTGGATGTTCGGGAGCAGGCCAAACAGGACGCGGCGCATCGGCTGGCTGATGCGCGGCAGGCGTTGGCTGATGCCGAAGCCGAATTGGCGCGGCGGATGGCCGCCGTGGACGCCTGTCGTGCGCGTCAGGCCGAAGCGGATGCGAAACTCCTGGCGGCCTTACGGTCCGGTTCTTCCGCCCAGGCATTGCTCGCGCACCGAACCTTTCTAGCCGACCTCAGGGAAGAAGAAGCGCGTTTGCGTGCTGCCGTCGAGCAACAGCAAGCGGCAATCCAACGGGCCGAAGACGCGGTCGAGGCGGCTCTTCAGGGACTCATCGAAGCCTCAAAGGAAGTGCAAGCCATCGAAAAGCACAAGGAAAATTGGCGCGCGGCGCGTAAATCGGACGAAGAACGACGTGAGAACAAAGCCAATGACGAGTTTGGCACGGCGCGTCACGGCCGGCGGTAGAAGAGATGAAATTTTGGTCAGGCGCTTGACGGCGTACGACTGGGAGTGATACTAACCAAATGATTTATCTATCTCAAATGCCGAAAACTACTAAGCTGGGGCAAAGTCTACGGAGTATTACCGAATCACTTGCCATCGTATTGCTAAGGGAGTATTGCACCATGACGAAAAACAGAGCCGTGTTAGCCCTGAGTATGGTTCTTCTGACAGGATGGTCGGCGAATGCCATCACCTTCGGGCAAATGCCAATGGTGACGCGCCAGGAACGGATTCTTGGCGACCGGATTGGTAGTAGTTACGGAATTTTGGAAGGTGGCGCACGGGTCAAAGCGACCGTCACCCAGGTCAAGCCGGTTGAGCAGGTCGTGATTGTGCTGGATGGCTCGGGAAGTATGGTGCCGATTTATGCGCGGATTGTCGAAGAACTCCGCAAGGCATTACCCTCCCAGACCGCCGTTCCCACAGCCATTGCGCGTTTCAGCGCCCAGAAAACTTTTTTGCAGGATTTTACGACTTCACGTGCGGCGCTCGACGAAGCGCTGGTTAGGGAACAGCGTCTGTGGTCAAGTGGTGGATCGGGCGATGCTACGATGAAGACGACGACCGATCTTTACGGCGTACTGGCCGGGCTGAAGGATATATCGCAGTCAAAAATGACGCATTTCATCATTATCACTGATGGTAACGACAGTCTCAATGACCGGGTGGATTTGTCGCGTCTTGTGGGAGAAAACATGGTAGTTTCTTACCTGAACTGGGGCTACCGCAGTTTTAGCGCCCGCGTAGATGAAGCGAATGCTGTCGTCATTACGGGGAGTGGCTCACGGAAGATGGATGTTCCCAACGTGACGCTCCGCTTCATCGTTCGGAAGACAGGCGGGGACATGGTGAACTACACCGATTGGAAGACCTTTGGCAGTTACATTAAGCGCCGGCTCAGCCAGGCAGGCGCGGTCTATCAAGCAACTTGGGAGTCAGCCAACCCTGAAATTCCATTTTCACTATCGGCCAAGTAGTCCAAAGCTAGACACAATCGCCGGCGAGATTTTCTGATTCTGCTGATTCCTAACCCTATTATTGGAGAGTCTACGATATGACGCGCAATTTGAAGCTTGGGCTCGTGTTTACTTTGATTCTCGCCGTCGCAGGCGCCACCTGTCTCCCGTTGACCCATCGGCGGGTTGATGCACAGGGGGGACGGGCAGCTCAACTCATGTCCCGCGGCGACGTGAAAATCAATGGCAATCCGGCCGCCGGCAACATGGCGGTGGCGAGTGGTAGTCGGATCACGACCGGCAAGGCCGGGTATGCCGTTTTGAGTGTTGCTGATGCCGGGCAGTTTTACCTGGGTGACAACAGCGAGATCGTGGTCAACTTTTTGGCTGACCGGACGCGCGTTGAAGTCGTATCTGGCATCGTCCGCTGTATCAAAAGCCAGGGAGCCCTGGTTCAAGTCTTCAGCACCCGCTGTACCCACATTGATGTGATCAAAGGGAGCATCCCAGTCTACGGTGGACCGGAACAATCAGCTCCGGCCGTCGAAAGTATCGCCGAGGCACAGTCCAAGGATTATCCGGAGAGCGCCTACATTCGCTTCGATTCGACGGGGCTGGATGACTTCCGGGTAGCCGTGTTTGAATGTGCTGTGTCCGCCTCACCGTCCTTACCGCCGATTGTACCGGTCGTGCCGGTGGTTGGGGCGACGACGGCTGTAATAGCCACCGTTGTGGGTGCTGCTGTCGCTGCTAGTATTGTCCCAGTTGTCAGTCAGGACGATGCGCCTTTGAGTCCGGTGCGTCCCTAGTCACTTTCCGGCATGGCGCAGCGGCGCTTCTTGCTTGGTTTTGCCTGTATCCTCGTCGGCGGCTTTGGCTTCTGGATGTCGTTCCAGAACGAAGCCGCCGATGATGTTTGGCAGCAACGCCGACCGCCGGCCTCATACGATGCCCTGCGCCAGGCCGTGGACCGTTCGCCATCCAATCCACGGCTCTGGGGGGCGCTGGGTGTAGCTTGTCTGTTAGACCCGCAGCATTTCGATTATGTGGAATCCGAACGGCATTTGCGTAAGGCAATTGCGCTTGCGCCAGAAGATGCGCGTCTCTGGGGCTGGCTGGGCGACACGTTGGCTATCAGCGGCCAAGTGCCTGAATCGGAGCAGGTGTTACGCCAGGCTCACGAACTGGCTCCGCGGCATTTCATCTCACAGTGGCGATTGGCGAATACTCTTATCCGGGCCGGCAAATTAGACGAAGCCGCGCCTTATGCGCGTGGCGCGTTGCGCTCAAACCCAACCCAAGCCATTCTGATGCTCGACTTGGGCTGGCGGATTTCAAACGGTGACCGGCGCTTCGTCGAGTCCCTCGTCCCACCGAATTTGCCGTCGGTGGAGTATCAGTACCTGCGGTTGCTCATCACCCATCAGCAGATTGAGGCGGCCGTTCAGCGGTGGCAGGTCGGCTTGGCGCAGCAGCCCGACCCAGAGCGCCAACTGGCCACTGCGTTCATCCAGGATTTGCTCAACGCGCGTGCCTATGAGCCGGCCTGGCGCATATGGTCTTCCATGCCGGAGCGTCAAGCCCTTGGACTCAAGCGAACCGACATCTACGACGGGAGTTTCCAACAACCATCTGTGAAAACACCCCTGTTTGAATGGCGCTTCCGGCAGCAGGAAGCCGGAGCCCGGCTGGCGCTCGACCGGTCAGCCGCCGTTCCATCCGGCGGCAATGCCCTTCAGATCACGTACGATTCGCCCGGCCCAGCCTACGAGCATGCGCGGCAGCTTTTGGCACTCCCGGCCGGCGCGTATCGGCTGACATACTTTGCCCAAAGCCGAGACTTGGTCGCTGCCGCGTTGCCCCTGGTTGAAATCACCGGCACCGTCAACCGCAACTGGCGCGTTCGTTCAATGCCAGCTCTGCGCGGAACGCAGGGCTGGCAGCGTGTTCAACTGGACTTTACCGTGCCACCAGACGTAGGCGCGGTCGAGTTGACCATTGCGCGCCCGTCCGAATGCCTGACGCCCGGAACATGTCCAATTTCAGGGGTGGCATGGTTTGGTGGGTTCGCCCTTGAACCGATTTCAAAAGCACGCTGATGGATGAACCGCCGCGGATGCTGGCTCGCTTGTCTCAATCCCTCCCCGAACCGGTCACGCCGAACGCTGAAGATCGGCTTGGCGCGGCGGTCTTTGTCGGTTTTGTCATCTGGCTGATCTGGCTTCCCATGCCATTTGGTTCGGTCGAAGGGTGGGCGCGGTCCATTCTTCACACCGGTGCATTTGGGCTGACGATATGGCTTGGAGTCCAGGCGCTTTGGTTCGGCCGGGAAGTCACCCTCAACGCCGGCGTTGGCCTTGGTTTCGGCATGGTCTTGCTGGCCGGGCTACAGCTTTGGCTTGGACTGCCGGGCCTACTTGAGACAATAGACGCTTTTTACACCCGCCAGGCAGCGGTTCACTTGACTGCGCTCGTGTGCTTGTTCCTGTTTAGCTGCAACGTTTTTGCTTCGGAAAAAGTGGGTATCTACCTTGCGCGGGTGCTGATCGCCTGGGGCGCTGTGTTTGCTCTGTATGCGGTCATGCAGCACTTCATTGGGCAGGGCAGTTACGCCGCCTTTCGCAAGTTGACAGCAACGCCGTTTGGAACCTTTGTCAACCGGAATCATTATGCCGGGATGATTGAAATGCTTGCGCCGCTGGCCGTTGCCTTGGCCGCCCAACGGCGGCGTGGC
This sequence comes from Chloracidobacterium validum, assembly GCF_018304825.1. NCBI lineage: Bacteria > Pseudomonadati > Acidobacteriota > Blastocatellia > Chloracidobacteriales > Chloracidobacteriaceae > Chloracidobacterium > Chloracidobacterium validum. The sequence continues at coordinate 586,352 of NZ_CP072649.1, read as the reverse complement.
GCGGATGACGATGTGCGATGGCTCTATGTGGTTGCCGCCATCTTGATGCTGCTTTCGTTGGGCATCTGCGCCTCGCGGGGCGGGTGGATTGCCGGTGCGGTTGGCGTGGTGATGACAATGGCTTTGGTAGCGCGGCAGCAGCGTCGGTTCCGTCAAGCAGCTACGGGAAGTCTGCTCCTGATTCCACTTGGGGTTGTGGTTGGCATCTCGTGGATGGGCGTTGACCCACTCGTGAGTCGCTTGCGAGCACCGGGCGACCTTCCGGCGACGGCCGATCAAGTCGCCCGAAATGTCATCTGGAAAAACACGCTGACCCTCATCCGCGAGCGTCCCTTGGGCGGTAGCGGACTCGGGACGTTCCAGATTGCCTACACTAAGGTGGATACGTCCAACGGCGTCAACCGCGTTGAACAGGCTCACAACGATTACCTCCAGCTTCTGGCGGAAACCGGGCTACTCGGTTTTGCCTTGGGCATGGCTTGGTTGGGTTGGTTTTTCGGGCGCGCGCGTCGTGCCTTGCACGGTGGACGGCACGGCCAGCAAGACCTAGAGTGGCAGCTCGTCCGTATCGGCGCGATCAGTGGATGCGCAGCTTCGCTTGTGCATGGTTTTTTTGATTTCAACTGGCAGATTCCCGCAAATGCCGCTTACTTCGTGGTTCTGGCGGCGCTTGCCACAGCCTCTGGTAAAGACGGCGGTGAAGGGCGATGATCCAGAGCCAAGCCTGGCCAATCCGTCTCCACCGCTTGGGACGGCAGCTCCGATGATCAGGCCTGTGACTGAAGACTACCGCTGGATGCTGGCACTCATCTGTGCCAGGGTTTCATCCTGCATCGCCAGCAAGCGGTCAATGAGTTCGAGAAGGCGGAGCGATTGGTGTAATTCGTTGGCTGCCCGCTCACGCTGTGGCTCCGGTATGGCCAGGGCTTCAGCATTGGGGATTTCTTCTGGCAGTGCCCGTCGCCGTCGGCGCTCAGGATCGCCTTCTTCGTCGCGTGGAAGGACGGTCAATAAGCGACGAGCGTTACGTTGCTGACGATCAAGGAGCTTGCGCAGCAGTTCGCGCCGCATGGTCGGCGTCAGATGGCGCAGCGCCACGTCATTGCCCTGCGGTGGGAGGAGCGCGCCGGCCATGGTTGGCTGCTGATTGAGGCCGAGCAGTTCCTCCGTGGCAGACGCACCGCCGGTTGCCCGGAGCTGCTCGGCCGCCAGGACCTGGGATGGGTCACGTCCCAGCAGGGCATCGGGAAGAATGCTTTTCTGTCCCGGCACGTCGGGCGCGGGCAGCCCACGGGGCTGGCCGATTTCACCGGGCTGCCCAATCGTGCCTGAAACTGGATTGAATCGCGTCCCGCCAACGCGCTCGTTGCCGCCGCCCGCGCTGCTGGTGGACGGCAACGGCTGCCGATTGTTGACACCACCGATCTCTGGCATGTCCGCTGCGCTCCCTCGACACCGTCTTACTGACGCCCTTCAGTTTGAGCCAATGTATAGGCCCACCGCAAAACGATGGCAATGGCTTCGTAGAGTGATTCGGGAATCTCGCTGTTGACTTCGAGTTCGTAAAGCGCACGCGCCAGGGGAATGTCCTGCTTGATGGGAACACCGGCTTCGCGGGCGATTTCACGAATCTGCGCGGCCATCAGGTCAGCGCCTTTCGCCACGATCTGCGGAGCCTGCATTGTCTTACGGTCATATCGGATGGCAACGGCAACGTGCGTCGGATTGACCAGCACGACATCGGATTCTTTGACCGCCTGGGCGCTGGCCTCATTCAACAGCTCCATGTGAATGGCGCGCCGTTCGGCCTTGATGTGGGGGTCGCCCTCCTGTTCTTTCCACTCTTCCTTGACTTCCTGCTTGGTCATTTTCAAGTCTTGGAGGTGCAGAAACTTCTGAAGGAAGAAGTCCAGCGCGCCGAGCGCCACGAAGCAAATGGCAACCGACAGCCCAAGTTGGATGATTTGACCAATCATGAACTGACTGGTATCGGCCGGTGACCCACGAGCCAGGAGGGGCAGCGTGTGTCGTGAGCCGAAAACCGCATAGCTTGCAATGCCCGTGGCAATCACCAGTTTGAGGATGGTCTTGGCAAACTCGATATAGGTTCGAGATTTGAAAAACTTTTGCTGAAAGGCCGAAAAAGGGTTGAGCCGGTTCATGTCCGGCTTGATGGCCTCCGTTGAAAAGAGCGATCCGACCTGGATGTAACCGACGACGGCTGCCAAAACGAAGACCACGAGAAACAGTGGGGCGAGGGTCAGCGCCAGTGTCGCCACGCCTTCGAGCAGGGCCTCGCCAGCAGTTGACATATCCAGCTCGCCTTTGAAGGTTGACGCGCTCAGGAGGGATTTTTGGGTCAACCCGACGACTTGCTGCCCGATGAAATTACCGGCAAGCAGAAACACGATGCCCATCGAGCCGACCAGTAGCGCCGCCGAAACCAAATCCTGACTCTTGGGGACTTGTCCTTTTTTACGGGCGTCGTCGAGCTTCTTTTGGGTAGGTTGTTCGGTCTTTTCGCCACTACTTTGCGACATGGGCAGTGGTTTCCGTCTTCAGACGCGACAGAATGGAAAGCATTTTGCGGCGAAAGCGTGGGTCGCTTGCCGCCAGGTTGGCCAAGTCGTCCGCCATTTGCCCACTGAGGGGGGATGCGTTCAGGTCATCCGAGAAGCTGAGCGTCAGCAGCGACTGGGCTGACCGGCGCACGGCGGCGGTGGCCTCCTCTGGATTACCGAGATTGGATTGGGCAGCAATCGCCGCCAGCGCCGACCGCGCCGGACTCGCCGTGCTGGTTGTGGAAGGGGTTTCGTCGGTGGTCGCATCACTCGCGCCTTCGATCAGCGCTCCAAAGATGCCCCCCGTCCGCTTCTTGCCCTTGACCGACTCGGACGACGTTGGACTCGAACCAAATGGCGACCCCGGACGAATCTTCATGGCGCAGCTCCTTGTCAGTGAAAGCTGAGTGCTTGGCAGGCGCAGTGCCGGCCAGGTGGCGTCACGTGGCTCGACACTGGTTTTTGAGTAGCCGGGGACGACATATGCGAAGCCTGTTGGTTACTCGCCGACGGCACTCACTCGTCACTTACTCATCACTCACTGGCTTCGGTGAGTGCCGCCACCGTGTCGAGCAGCGCCTGCGCCGTCACGGCGTGGGGTGAGTCGCCTCCGTCGGCAATCACGGCACGTAAAACTTCTTCACCTCGTTCCCGCTGTCCGCGATATATCAGAATCTCACCCTGCTGGGTTCGCGCGTGCAAACTTTCCGGGGAGCGCTCCAGAATGGACTCACAGAGCGCCTGGGCGCGGTCCAGTTCACCCTGCCGAATCAGGACGCTTGCCAAGCCCAGTACCGGAAGCTCGAGGTCTGGGCGCAGGGCCGTGACGCCCTGAAACACCGTCGCAGCCGCCTCATAGCGCATCACATCGCGCAGAAGGAAGCCTGCTTCAAGGATGATACGCAGCTCATGGTCTGGGGGCGTGGGCAGCACCGGCATAGGCGTGGCCGAAGCGCGCCGTAAGCAACCTTGTGGACGAGCTTACGGCGCACCGGGTTACTTGAGATTCTGAATGGCCGCCATCTCGCTGTCATGGCGAGCCTTCATCAGGTTGCTCACCATCTGAAACTGCTGCGACATGCTGTTGACTCGCGTCTGAATGGCGAAAAGCTGCATCTGTTGATGCTGTTGCTGGGCCAGCATGCTTTCGGCATCCGCCAGTCCCGGCAGGTTACCGCCACGGATAAGCCCCCCGACAATCGAGCCGACGCCCGGTGCCACGACGTTGAGCGCGCCACCGAGAATACCACCAAAGATACGGCCAAATCGCCCTGGCTCCCGGCCTGGTACCGCTCCTCCAGGTTGGCTGTACGGTGATGGCGTAACGGCTGGTTGAAGTCCACTGATCATTGCATCCGGCATAGTCGGTCTCCTAAGCGTAGTCCGCGAAAGTGTAAAGTCTGGGGCATAGCCCTCATTCTAGGTTATCGGTTCCGTACCTTGATTGTTGCGTCCTGCCGAAAGTGTTTTTTTCACCTTGTGGGGGGCTTGTCGGGTGGTTCGGATCAAGCGCCGGCCTGACGCGCCGTACCGTCCCGGCCTCGGATGTCCAACCAGACCGCCCACCCCACATCAAGCATTGGAGGCTTCCTGGCGGAGTGTTTCCATTTCGTCAAGCAGTTGGCCCACCGTGTGCCATGCTTGCGCCGCTTGCGAGGCGCGCGCGGCTTCATCCGGCGTTCCCTGCCGAATGGCGCGGTCCAGCGCCTGGCGAGTGGCATCGAGTTGCCGCCGGGCGGCAGCAAATTCACTCGGCGACTGGAGCAAGGCGTCGAGCGTCGGGTAACGTAAGAGTTCGGTAACAGGTAATTCACTCGCTGTCATATAGGCTGCCCTCAAGCAAAGTCGTTTGAGCAAAACGTTGATGGGATGGCGTCACTTCGCTTCGATACCGGGTCTGACTTTCGATACCGGGTCCGACTGATGCCTGACGCTGACGGCTGGCGATTGATAGCACGAAATCAAGTCTGGCGGCAGAGGTCGAGCGCGCCCCAGTGGACAGTCACCGGCGGACCGGTCGCAACATCCGTCGCCAAACACAAATACGCAACACAAAGGAACAATGCCGACCGGCGCCATGCCGAGAAGCTTCACGGATTGGTTGTTGTTTATGAAGCGGCCGACTATCTTCACATGCTTTGATGGGCGGCGCACTAGTTCGCCCACGTTTACGATGCTGCCATGAACCGTTTCACGCCGCCTGCCTTGCCGCCCGCCGCCGCCCCGTCCATGCGAAGGGAAGAGACCATGCTTCCTGTTTCGCAACATATCGCACACGAATTTGCTCCGTCCGTTCGTGAGCGGGGGGATGCCCTGTTGCAGGCGGGGCGGGTGGTCTCGTTCGAGTCGCAGGGCAACCGGCTGGTCGCCAATGTGCGCGGCAGCATGACCTACTTGGTTGAGATCTTGCACGACGGCGACGCGCTGGTGGCCTCGTGTACCTGTCTGCACTTTGAGGAAGGCAACTTCTGCAAGCACATCTGGGCGACGGTCAGGGTTGCCGAGCAGAAAAGTGTGTTGCCTCCGGTGCCATCTGACCGCCCCTTTCGACTGATGGCCGAAGATGCGTGGCTGGACAAAGACGACTCGTCGGACGGCGACCTCTTTGCCAGCGAGCCGGCGACCGCCGCTAAACCGGTGGCGGATACCGCAGCCTCGACGGCCATTTCAACTTCTTATGATATTTCGACTACGAACTGGCGACGCTGGCTGGCCCTTGTCGGACAGCAGGCGCGGGTGGCATCCCAGGACCTAGCCGATTGGGAAATGCTCTACTTTATCAACGCGCCCAAGACGCTGACCCACGGCGTACTCATCGTGGACATCTTTTCGCGGAAGCGCAAGCTCAATGGCGAGTGGGGGCGCATCACTCCCTCCGGGATAACCCTTGACCAGGTCGCGCTGCTGCCGGACGAACGCGACCGTCAGGTTCTGTCACTGTTGACCGGTATTCAGGAACACGCCGAGTGGGAGGAAACTATAGATTGGTCGCCGCCACTGCCGGCCCGTGTGCGGCTCCCTCCACCGGCCTTTGCGCTTGCCCTGCCGCTGCTGTGCGCCACCGGACGCTGTTGGCTGCGACTAGGGAGTGAGCCGCTGACCTCAGCGGATATTGCGCAGCGTCCGGCGCTCCGGTGGGAGTCATCCGCTTGGCAACTCCGCCTGGATGTCACGCTGGCTGACAACCAGTCCCACTATGTCTTGACGGGCGAGCTACATCGCGGAGATGAACGCTGCCCGGTCACTGCCCCCCGGTTGCTCGTGGCGGGCGGTTTGGTGTTTTCCGAAGATGTGGTTGCGCCGCTGGATGACGCCGGAGCGTTTTACTGGATTGGCTTACTGCGTAAGTCTGGACCGATCCGAATTCCGTTGGAAGATGGACCAGACTTGGTCGGGAAGCTCCTGCGCCTGCCGTGCCTGCCGCCGATCAGCCTGCCCGAAACCCTGCACTTCAAAACGCAGACTGGTGCTCCAACGCCGGTTTTTCGCTTGCGGTCGCACCCGGCTCACGCCGATGATGGCTGGCTAAGTGCGACCCTTGGCTTCGAGTACGATGGGCAGTGGGTGGATGCCACCGATGCCCAGCCCGGTATCTTTGATGCGGGCAAGCGCCTGTTCATCCACCGTGATCTGGCAAGCGAGCGAGCGGCGGCCAGTTTGCTACGTGAATTGGGCGTCCGCCTCGACCGGAAGCCGCCGGGTATAGCCGAGTATCGGTTGAGCGCGAGCCGCCTTCCGGCGCTGATTCACGATTTGATGTCCCAGGGGTGGCGGGTGGAGTCTGAGGGGCGCTTGTTCCGACCCATGGAGGGCGTTGCGATGGAAGTTCGGTCGGGTGTGGACTGGTTCGAACTTCATGGCAACTGTAGCTTTGGAAGCGTAACCGCTGCCCTCCCGGAACTCCTGCGGGCAATCAAGCGTGGCGAGTCAGTTGTCACGCTGGCGGATGGCTCGCTCGGCTTGCTGTCTCAACCATGGGTTGAGCGTTACGGGCTGCTGACAAGATTGGCTGAGGCAGATGGAGACCATCTGCGTTTTTCCAATGCGCAGGTGAGCCTCCTGGACGCGCTGCTGGCCGCTCAACCAGAAGTTCGCGTGGACGCTCGTTTCCAAGCCCTGCGTGACGAAGTCCGGTCTTTTGACGGCATTGAACCTTTACTTGAACCACCAGGCTTTGTCGGTGAGTTGCGTCCTTATCAGCGGGAGGGGCTTGGATGGCTGCACTTCCTTCAGCGGTTTGGTTTTGGTGGTTGCCTGGCCGATGCCATGGGGCTTGGGAAAACCGCCCAGACACTCGCGCTGCTCGAAACCCGCCGCGAGCGGCGACAGGCTGAAAACCTGCCGCCGTCGTTGGTGGTGGCGCCGCGGTCGCTAATCTTCAACTGGCGGCAGGAGGCCGCGAAGTTCACGCCGCGCATGCGGGTGCTGGAGCATATCGGCGTCGCCCGCGCCAAATCGGCCACCCAGTTCGCAGAGTATGACTTGATTCTCACAACCTACGGCACACTCCGCCGCGATGCGCTCCTGCTCAAGGACGTTGCCTTTGATTACGTCATTCTGGATGAAGCCCAGGCCATCAAAAACGCCCGCACCGAATCGGCCAAAGCCGCGCGTTTGCTCACCTGTCGCCACCGGCTGGCGTTGAGTGGGACGCCGGTTGAAAACCACTTGGGGGAGCTATGGAGCCTGTTTGAGTTTCTCAATCCCGGTCTGCTGGGCGCCGCCTCGGTTTTTCAGTTGACCGCGGCCGGTGGGCGGACGGTTGATCCAGCGGTGCAGTCGCTGCTGTCACAGGCGCTGCGGCCATTCATTTTGCGTCGAACCAAGGAGCAGGTGGCGCGCGATTTGCCGGCCAAGACGGAGCAGACGATTTACTGTGAAATGGAACCGAAGCAGCGCCGTGCTTATGAAGAGCTCCGTGATCATTACCGGCGAACGCTGCTTGGATTGGTTGCCGACAAGGGGATTCAACGCGCCAAGCTTCAGATTCTGGAAGCTTTGCTGCGGTTGCGGCAGGCGGCCTGCCACCCGGCGCTGCTCGATCCAGCAAAGGCGGCTGAACCGAGCGCCAAACTCGATACTTTTTTCATGCACCTGTCTGAAGTCCTGGAAAGCGGCTCGAAGGTTTTGGTCTTTTCCCAGTTCACCAGTTTGCTGGCGCTGATTCGGAAACAGCTCGACGCGGATGGCGTGACCTATGAATACCTGGATGGGCGCACGCGCCATCGGCAGGAACGGGTGGAGCGCTTCCAGACTGATCCGGACTGCAAACTGTTTCTCATCAGCCTGCGGGCGGGTGGGCAGGGGTTGAATCTCACTGCCGCCGAGTATGTGTTTCTGCTCGATCCGTGGTGGAATCCGGCTGTCGAGGCCCAGGCGATTGACCGGGCGCATCGCATTGGCCAGACTCGACCGGTGTTTGCCTATCGGTTGATCGTGAAAGATACGGTGGAGGAAAAGGTGCTCGAACTCCAGGCCACCAAGCGGGAACTTGCCGACGCGATCATCACGGCCAACAATAGTCTCATCCGCGGCCTCGAACGCGCTGACCTCGAGTTGCTGTTGTCGTAGCCTGGATAACGCCACAGGTGAGTGCCTATCAAGTGAATCCTATGACGCTCGATGCAACGCATGATGCCCACCGCCAGAGTTGGGTTGAGACGGCCAATGCGCCGGACACGGACTTTCCCCTTCAGAACTTACCCTTTGGACGCTTTTCAGACGCCACCCAGGCGACGCCCCGGATTGGGGTTGCCATCGGCGACCAAGTGCTCGATCTGACGCGGCTGGCGGACGCGCTGCCCCCGTCCGAAGCGGCAACCGCGCAGGTCGGTTTCCAGGTGTGCGCGACTGGTGACCTGTCTGAACTCTGCGCGCTGCCGCCGGCCGCGGTGACGGCGCTGCGGGGCTGGCTGTCGAATGCGTTGTGGGATGGTTCACCTGACGCCGACCTTTGGCGCACGCGCCTATCCCCGTTCTTCGTGCCGCAGGCGGAGGCAACCCTGCACCGGCCGCTGGATTTCAAAAACTACACGGATTTTTACGCCTCGGTTTTTCACGCCACGAATGTGGGCGCGATGTTTCGTCCTGAAAACCCGCTCCTGCCCAACTACAAGTACGTTCCAATTGGCTATCACGGGCGGGCGTCGTCGGTGGTGGCGAGTGGCACGCCGATTGGCCGTCCACAGGGGCAGCTCCGTCCCAACCCGGAGGCGCCACCGGTGTTTGGCCCGTCGCGTTTGCTCGATTATGAGCTGGAAGTTGGGATCATTGTCGGGCAGGGCAATCGGTTGGGCGAACCCATCCCGGTTGCGCGTGCGGATGAGCATATTTTTGGGCTGTGCCTGCTCAATGACTGGTCGGCGCGGGACATTCAGGCATGGGAATACCAACCCCTGGGGCCGTTTCTGTCCAAAAGTTTTGCCACCAGCGTATCGCCCTGGATTGTCACGCGGGATGCGTTAGCGCCGTTTCGCTGCGCGGCATTTGCGCGGCCGGAAGGCGATCCGGCCCCGCTCGAATACCTGTTTGACGCGGCCGACCAGTCCGGCGGCGGCTTTGAGGTAACGCTGGAAGTCGAACTCACGACGGCTGTGATGCGGGAGGCTGGATTCCCGCCGGCGCAGTTGAGCCAGAGTCGGTTATCCAGTCTGTACTGGACGCCGGCCCAAATGCTTGCCCACCATACGAGCAACGGCTGCAACCTGCAACCAGGTGATCTGCTGGGCAGTGGGACGGTGTCGGGGCCGACGAAAGAGGCACGTGGGTGCTTGTTGGAATTGACGTGGCGTGGTGCCGAGCCGCTGACGCTGCCATCCGGGGAGACGCGCCGGTTTCTGGAGGATGGCGACGAAGTTACCTTCCGCGGCTTTTGCCATCGAGCAGGTTTTCGCCGGATCGGCTTTGGCGAATGTCGTGGGCGAATCGTGGCAAGCAGGTAGGGTGACACAGGCATTCTTGCCTGTGCTTTGAGGCAGGACAGTGGGGTGACATAGGCATTCCTGCATGTGCTTTTGACAAGTGGTTTAGGGTGACACGGCCTGCTTGCTTGTCGGGTCAGTGCTTCACGACTTCGCGCAATTTCTTCAGACTTTCGCTTTACCTAGTTACTCTTGATATGAAGTACGAAACCGTCACTAGTATGGGTTCTCACGCTTTCTGGCTTGGGTGATTGTGGGGTTTTGTGATGCCTGCTGCTTTTTCATCTCGCCGCTTTTGGTTCAGCGCGCTGGTTGGCGTGCTGGTGACACTGGTTGCCGTTGGGTTTCCCAGCCGCCCACAAGCTGCCGGTTGGGGCCACCGCTTGACGATGTCGGACGTTGCGATGCCTACTGATTTCACAATCTCGCTCCGTGGTTTTCGTTTTGACCCAAAGACAAGCGATCCGGCGCGGGTGTTGGCCAAGCGTGGAGGCTACCTGGCCGAAGCCACCGGGGACAGCTACCAGATCGTGCAGTTCACCGACCGTGCTCAGGATGTCTGGTTGAATCACTTGCGGAGCGCGGGCGTTGAGTTGGTGCAGTATGTCCCCAACCAAGCCTACCTGGCCTATGTCCCGGCGCAGGCGCGGCAGATGGTGGGCGGGCAGTCGTTTGTGCGGTGGATGGGGCTGTACCAGCCGGCATACAAGCTCAGCCCGGAACTCCAGTGGTTGCTGACGGGCAAGCCGGGGAAGCCGTCGGCCGATGACACCTACTTGGTGGCCACCTTCAAGCGCTCTGGCATCGAAGCCGCCACGAATCGGCTGGAGTCCATCGGCAAGGTCGTTGCAGTCGAGCGCATGCCGGCGAGTGCGGTCTTTGATGTGGTACGTGTTCGGCTGACGCCGCAGGCTGTTGTCCAGGCGGCGCAACTGATGGAGGTGATGTCTGTTGAGCCATACGTTCCGCCGACGCTGGAGGATGAACGCAACGCGCACGTTACGGCCGGAAACTACACCGGCGTTGGGATTGATAACCTGGCCGGGCCGGGCTACAACCCCCAGGCGCAGTTTGGGAGCGACGGCAGCACGGTGACGGTGGCCGTGGTGGATGACGGCGTCGAGATTCCAAGTCCACAGGGTTTTTACATCACGGCGGGCAATGCCGTTGCCGGGCCGCCACGCGGTGCGGACGGAGCAGCCTCATTTCGCGGCGGGCACGGTCACCTGTGCGCGAGCATCATTGCCGGTACAACGCCCTTCCCACTGACCCGCGACCCACGCGACTACAACTACGGGTTGGGAGTTGCGCCGGGGGCGCAGATTGTGAGCGTACCGTTCATCACCGGCGGGGCTTTTCAGGGAGGCGATACGACGGCCGTCACCGACAGCATCACGACACTGCCGCCCAACGGCGTCCGGGCGACGATTTCAAACAACAGTTGGGGCGCCGGTGTGAGCACGGACTACGGGACTCGTGAAGCCCAGTATGACGCTTTTACTCGTGACGCATCGGCAGAAGGCGGCATTGACCCGCTGCTGTTTGTCTTTTCGGCTGGGAACAGTGGGCCAGGCGCGCAGACGCTGACGCGCCCCAAGGCTGCCAAAAACGTCGTCACCGTGGGGTCATCGGTTGGCATTCGCCCGGAGTTGCCTCCCGTCCAAGGCGTTCCCAACACGAACATTGACCTCATATCTGACTATTCAAGCCGTGGTCCAGCGGCAGATGGACGCATCAAGCCGGATGTCTGTGCGCCAGGGCAGCAGATTACGGGGCCGCGCACAACCTCCAATCAGGTCAATTTTTCTTCCATCGGTGATGACATTCACATCCGTGCCAGCGGCACATCCTTTGCCGCGCCCCATGTTTCCGGTGCGGCAGCCGTTTTTACCGGTTGGTGGAAAGCCAATAACGGCGGGCAACAGCCGGCGCCGGCGCTCGTCAAGGCAGCCCTCATCAACGGCACGGTAGATATGAGCGCCGAGCATCCAGGCGTGCCGGGCAGTAGCACGACCGCGCCCATTCCGAACAATGTGGAAGGGTGGGGGCGTGTCAACTTGCGCAACTCGATTCCCACGGGACTGCCGACTGCCTACGTCAACGAAAATGTCCCATTGCTCGACAACGGTCAAACCTATGTCTTTACCGGGCAAGTTGCCGACGGCAGCCGACCGCTGCGGGTAACGTTGACCTACACAGATGTACCCGGCGCGCCTGGAGCCAACCCAGCGCTGGTCAACGATCTCAATCTGCTCGTGTCAGTCGGCGGGCAGACCTACCGGGGCAATGTCTTTGCCGGTGGACTCTCCGTCACCGGCGGTAGTCATGACAATCGAAACAACATCGAGAATGTTTTTCTGCCGCCCCAGCCGGCCGGGACGCCCGTGGTGGTGCGGGTCACTGCGGCGGCGCTCAACGGCGACGGTATTTTGGGCAACGGCGACCAAACCGACCAAAACTTTGCCCTGGTCATCTCGAATGCGACGCCAAGCACGCCGACCACGCCACTGTTGTCCGTTTTGAGCACGACGGCCACTGAGACCGGCGGCAACGGCAACGGGGTCATCGAGCCATGCGAACAAGGGGACCTCACCTTCCAGTTGAGCAATGACGGTACGCCGGCCAGCAACTTGTCGGCGACCTTGACGGCACTGACGCCAGGGGTGTCTGTGGTCAGCGGAACCGGGACGGTGGCCAATCTGGGGCAGGGGCAGACCGTGACCGGGCCGACACCTCCTTTCCGTTTCCAGCTCGGGCCCGATGTGCCCTGCGGGCAAGTCGTGCAGTTTCAACTGACGGTCAACTATACCGGCGGTGGAAGCCCCCTGGTAACAACCCTGCACGTGCCGACCGGTGTGACCGGCGGTGGCAGCTATGTGTTTACCTCGTCGAGCGGCGCGACGATTCCGGCCGGCGGACAGCTCGTTTCGGGCAGCTTCCAGGATGATGCGCTCATCTCGCTGACGACGCCCTTTGCCTTTTCGGTTTATGGAACCAATGTCCCCGCCGGGGCGACGGTCGTTGCCGACACCAACGGGGTGCTGCGACTGGCCAGCGGGGGGACGTCCTTGTTCGAAAACACTGCGCTGCCAGCGCCTGGGTTTGGCAATGCCCCGGCGTTGTGTGTGTTTTGGGATGACCTTGACCTGACGGTGCAGCAATCCGCACCGCCGAGCGGCATCTTTACGCAAGTGACGGGGAGCGCGCCCAATCGGCAGTGGATCATCGAGTGGCGCGGGGTACGGTTTGGCACGAGTGAGGTCATCGAAGTGGCTGTCGTGCTGCGGGAAGGCACGAACCGCGTCGAATATCTCTACGCGCAGACCGGGCCGGGCAACGGCAGTGGTGCGACGGTGGGTATTCAGGCGGCCGGAAGTGACGGAGCCAACTTCACGCAGTTTTCTTTCAATCAGGGTGTGCTTACACCTGGGTTGCGGCTTGATGGGCAGGTGCAAAGCCAAAGCTGTGGACCCTGCCTGAATTGTACCTATCTTATCGACCCACCTGCGCTGAACCTTGGTGGAGACGTCATCCCGGCACAAACGCTGACGGTGACGACGGGTCCTGCGTGTGCGTGGGAGGCGACGGTGCGCAACATTGACGCGCCGTGGATCAAGCTCATTTCAGCCCAGTTGCCGAATGGGCAAGTCATCACGCCGCGGATGGTGGGGCAGCTTGGGGATGTCAACCGGCGGCTGGCGATTTCGGTGACCGGGAGCGCGACGCTGACGATTGGCGTGGGACGTAACCCAAGCGCGACGCCGCGCGTGGGGACGTTCTTCGTCGCCGGGCAGGTGGTGACGGTGACGCAGGCCGGGTCGAGCGGGCCGGGTGCGCCCATTGGCTCGACGATGGCGATGTTTCGTCCATCGAACGGCTATATGTACCTGAAGAACCGACTGATTTCCGACTTTGCGGACAACGACTTTTTCTATGGGTTGGCCGGAGATGCGCCGCTGGCGGGAGACTGGGATGGGGACGGGATCGACACGCCGGGGATTTACCGGAATGTGAATGGGGTGATGACGTTTTTCCTGATCAACAACAACACGGGCGGGTTTGCGGATGTGTCGTTTGGGTTTGGGCAGCCTGGGGATGTGCCGCTGGCGGGAGACTGGGACGGGAACGGGACGGTGACGTGCGGGGTGTATCGTCCTGGCGCACAGACGTTTTTCCTGCGGAACACGAACACGGCGGGGAGTCCCGACCTGGCCGTGGTGATCAGTGGGGGACAGGCGAATGACCTTCCGGTGGCCGGCCGGTGGACGGTGGGGAGTTCGGTGACGGGGCTGGGGTTGTACCGGCCGAGTACGGGGCAGTTTTTGCTGAAGAACGCAAACGTGAGTGGGGCGCCGGACGCGACGTTTGCGGTGACGACGAGCGGGACGGTGGTCGGTCCGGTGGCCGGGGACTGGCTGCGGCAGGGTTTTGCGGCGGTGGGTGTGGTGGTAAATCTGGGAGGGACGATCCAGTTTCAGCTACGGACGACGAACACGAGCGGGGCGCCGGAGATTCGGGTGAACTACGGTGTGCCTGGGGATGTGCCGCTGATCGGGAACTGGGACGGGCAACCCAAACCGCCGCCGGTGTCGGTGCCGTGACAGGGTTGGGTAGTGAGGTGGTTGCCGGGCGGTACGGCGTGCGCTTCGTGTGAGTGCCTTGACCGACCTGTGCTCTCTAGTCTAGGCAAGGCAGGATAGCTTTATTACTCACAACGCAAGTTCACGCAGGTGTAAACCCGTATGACCCAACTGGCGCACATCACGCGCTTGGTCGCGCGTCTCGGCAAGAAGCCGAACATTGCTCCGACGCCGTCGCGTACCGTCTATCAGGAAAACAAACTGCGGGTCCTCGGATATGAACCGGCGCGAAAACGGCGGAAGCCTGCCGCGCCGGTGCTCATCGTCAACTCGCTTGTCAACAAGTACTACATTCTCGACTTGACGCCGGGAAAGAGCTTCGTGGCCTACCTGGCCGGGGAAGGCATCCCGGTTTACATGATTGACTGGGGCGTTCCCGATGCCGGGGATGCCCGACTCACCCTGGCTCATCACGTCAATCAGTATTTGGCCCACAGCGTTGAAGCCGTCTGCGCCGACGCCCAGGCCGAACAGGTCGCGCTGCTTGGGTACTGCATGGGCGGAACGCTTGCCCTGATGTACACGGCACTGCATCCGGCCCGCGTCCGGGGACTGGCGCTTCTGGCGACGCCGGTGGATTTCAACAATGACGCCATCCTGAATCTTTGGACGCGCCGTGATTACTTTGATGTGGACAAACTCGTGGACACGCTGGGCAACCCGCCGGAACAGCTCCTCCAGTCCACCTTCATGATGATGAAGCCCACCAAGAACCTCACCAAGTACGTGGATTTGCTTCAGAACGCCGAAAATGATGACTTTGTTGAGACATTTCTGGCGTTTGATTACTGGGTCAACGATGTCGTCTCGCTGCCGGGGGAGACATTTCGCCAGTTTGTGAAGTGGTGCTACCAGGAAAACCAACTCGTCCAGGGCAAGCTCAAGTTGGGGCGGCGCGTGGTGCGGCTTGAGCAGATTACCGTGCCGCTCCTCAATGTGGTTGCCAACCATGACGACGTCGTGCCGCGCGTTTCTTCGGAGGCGCTGATGCCGCTCGTTGGGAGCCAGAAGAAGGCGTTGCTTGCCGTCAACGGCGGCCACCATGGCCTGTCAATCGGGAAGAGCGCCGTAGATGTCGTGTGGCCAGGCATTGCGCGCTGGGTGCGCCAGTTGTGAGGTTGCGATGCGTTTACCTGAAGACGTGACCTTGCGTCCGGCAACTGACGCCGACGGCGAGGCAATCCGGCACCTAATCTTTGGCGTTTTGCGTGAATATGGGCTGCAACCGGAGCCGGACGGAACGGATGCCGACCTGTTTGCCATTACTGCCACGTATGAGCAGTCCGGCGGCTGGTTTGCCTGTTTGGTGCGGGATGATGGCACGGTGGTCGGCACAGTTGCGCTTTTCAATGTGGACGCCGTGACATGCGAGTTACGGAAAATGTACTTGGCGCGGGAAGTGCGCGGGCAAGGCCTGGGAGCCTTTCTCTTGCGCCAGGCCATCGAAACAGCCCGGCGGCTGGGTTTTCAGTGGATGGTCCTAGAAACCGCCAGCGTCTTGAAGGAAGCCATCGCTCTCTATGAACGAGCTGGCTTTCAGCGGGTGACGCAGCCCAATCATTCCTGCCGATGTGACGCGGTGTACCGGCTTGGTCTGGTTCGTGAAGGAGATCAGGGCTGACGGCGCGGCATCTGGCACTCGGTTTGATCGTGGTTTCGGCGCTGATGGGTGAGGGGCTTCACGTGCGCGTGTGGTTTACATCAGTCTGATAACGTTATTGGCGTTGCGTGCTGGAACCCTAAAAGCCAGGGCGTTGTCGTCTGGGCTGTCTGACGTTTCCCATGAGGTTTCTTCGGTTACACCGACGTCCGATGAAGGCACTGGGCAACTTAGACGTAATTAACCTAGACGTAATTGATGATGAGGAATGTGAACTAGGCTCGGTTGGGCGCACAGATTGGACCAAGTTGGTTTTTTCGTTGCCACTCGCGCGGCGACACCGCGCGCATCAAGCCCGAAAGCCAAGCACTGTCACATCATCTCGCTGCGGCCCGAATGTCAGCAACTGGTCGAATTGCTTTTCGAGCGTTGTACGCTGCATTTCCAGTGGTTGACCGGCCAGCGTCGTGAGCAGGTCACGGAAACGTGGCGTGCCGAATTTCTCGCCGTTGGCGTCCGGCTGGTCGGCAAAGCCATCGGTGGTCAGATAGTAGGTGGCATTGGCGTCCAGCGGCGCTTCAAACGCTTCAAACGCCCGTTCGCGGGCATGCTGCCGGCCGCCTACCGAGAGCCGGTTCCCAGGGATAACTGCCAACTGCCCATCATCGGCCACGATGAACAATGGGCGGCGCGCCCCGGCAAACATTAAACGGCGTTCGCCCTTGAGGACGTGGCACACGCCAATATCCATCGAGTCAAGCTGAAACTCGAACTGCCCACCGTGGCGATCCTGTTTGAGTACCGCGCGAATGTGTGCGTGAAGCTGCTTGAGAATCTCGGCCGGCTGCGTGACGTGATTTTGTAGCACGATCTGGTTGAGCCCGTTCATCCCCACAATGGACATCAGCGAGCCGGGAACACCGTGCCCGGTGCAGTCAGCAACCGCTAGGATGAGTTCATCGTCAAAGGTGTGGAACCAATAGAAGTCGCCCGACACAATGTCTTTCGCCCGGTAAAGCGTGAATAATTCCGGCACATGGCTGGCGATGTGATCGAGCGATGGCAACATGGCCTGCTGAATGCGCAGCGCGTACCGAATGCTGTCGAGAATGCGCGTGTTGCTTGCCGCAAGAGCGTTGCGCTGGGCTTCGACCTCGGCGGTGCGTTCCCGGATTTTCATTTCCAGCACCGCTTCACGGGCTTTGATTTCTGCGGCCATCTCCTGGAACACCCGCGCCAGCCGTCCAAGTTCGTCGTTACGGATGGCGACCTCGGCAAGTAGCGTTTCGGAAAACGTGCCGACTTCAACTGCCGCCGCTGCCTCAGTGAGTCGGGCGACATGACGCAAGTAAGCTTTTTCATGGTCACGCAACCGCTTTTTCTCAAAGCAGGTTCCAACCCGCGCCCGTAGCAGCGGCAGACTGAATGGCTTGGGCAGGTAGTCTTCGGCCCCCATTTCAATGCACCGCACAACACTGTCAATTTCATCCACGGCGGAAATCATGATCACCGGGATGTCACGGGAGATGACATTTTCCTTGAGCCGGCGCAGCGTCTCGAACCCGTCCAGTTCAGGCATCATGATGTCGAGTAGAATCAGGTCAAACGCCCCGCCCGCGACTAGTTCCAGCGCCTCGCGTCCGTTGCGTGCCGTAACGACGGCATACCGTTGCTGTGCCAAGCGGAGTGTCAGGAGGTCGCGGTTGAGCGCGTTGTCGTCCACCACCAGGATTTGTCCGTAAAACTCGCCGGAGGTCGCTTGTCGGTCGGCAACGAACCGCTCGACGGTTGGGGCATTGCGGCTTTGCGCCACAATATCAGCAAGTTCCAAGTCGTCATCAAAGGCTGACAGGCTAAAGAGCGTCTGGATGAGCGACGCCAAATATTCGGCCGACTGGTGAATTTTTTCGATATCCGGCCGGGCATCGGCAGCGGCCATCGCCTGCGCCTGCGTGGTGTGCGCCAAGATATCCTGTAGGAGGGTGTACGTGTCCTGGTAGAGCGTCTCCCCAAAATTTTGCAGCTTGGGTTGCGCGCTAGTAGCGTCAATGCGGGCCGCATCGAGAGTGCTGTTGACAATTCGCAGTAAGTCCTGGCCAGTGGCGTAGATGCCGTCGAGTTCCAGCCGGAGGAGCGAGCCTTCCTCGGCGTCTTCAAGCAAAAGCTCGCTGTAGCCAATGATGGCATTGAGCGGTGTGCGGAGTTCATGGCGTAGTTCGCCAAGCAGAACCGAAGCTGCCGACGGTTTCCGTAGCTTGCCGCGCGGCGTCAGTTTGCCATCTTGGTTCAGATCGAAAGACATAGCCACCGCCGAGCGGGAGTAGGGTGGGCAATGAAGTTTACCGATGCAGAAAGATTCAGTAAACTTGTGGCTCCGTACAGCTTGCTTCAGACGCCATGGCACCACGATAACGGAGCGAATGACTGGTTGGTAGCCCGGCTGCCTAGGAGGACTCCAGTGGCGAAAATTCTCCTGGTTGAAGACAACGAGATGAACCGCGACATGCTCGCCCGGCGCTTGACCAAGCGTGGCTTTGACGTTGATGTGGCGATAGATGGGGCCCAGGGCGTTGAAATGGCCGCCCAGCTCGTTCCTGACCTGATTTTGATGGATATGAGCCTGCCGGTCATCAATGGTTGGGAGGCCACCCAGCAAATCAAAGCAAACCCCACCACCGCCCACATTCCGGTCATTGCCTTGACGGCGCACGCCATGGCCGGAGATCGTGAAAAGGCGCTCTCCGCCGGATGCGACGATTACGACACCAAGCCGATTGATATTCCGCGCCTGCTCGACAAAATCAACGCCGCGCTGAGCCTCAAGAAGTGAGCGCAACGATGCAAAACGTACTTCTGATCGGACTTGAGGCATCGCTGGCCGAGTCGGTGCGTCATGAACTGACAACCCGTGGCTATGCCGTTGCCTGGGCCGCAACTAGCGCAGACGGTTTGGCTGGCCTTGAACCAGCAATGCCGGACTTGCTGGTTATCGCTGCCGCGTTGCCAGATGGAGACGGGATTGAACTGTGCCGTCAGGTGCGCCGCCGCGCAGATGGTAAAACCGTGCCACTGACCATCGTTGGTGAAACCAACGATGACCTCGAAGTGGACCGTGCCTTCGGGGCTGGCGCATCGGATTATGCGCGTCATCCAATTCCCCTACGGTTGTTTATTCACCGTTTGGAAGCGCTCCTCCGCGCCCACGCTGCCGAACTGCGCGTCCAGCACGCTGAAGCTGAGTACCGCCACTTGGTTACGTCCATTCCATGCGTGATTTACAGCATGTTCTATGAGAACGGCGAGTGGTCCTATGACTATTACTCACCGGTTGTGACCGATGTGATGGGTCATTTGCCGGAGGATTTTTGTTGTCCTGGAGGCCATGCCTACCGGTTGAGCCTGATTCACGAGGAAGACACGCCGGCGCTCCAGCAGGCGCTCGATGCCTTGCTGGAGGGCAAATACAACGGCCGGCAAGTCCTGGTCGAATACCGGAAGCGCAACAAGCAGGGCGAATACCGCTGGCTTGAAAACCGCATGATTCCGCGGATGAGTTCCGCCCAAGACGCCGTGCGCGTCACGGGGGTCATCTTGGAAATCACCGAGCGCAAGCGGCTCGAAGCTGAACTCCGCCAAGCCAAGGAGGCGGCGGAAGCGGCCAGCCTGGCAAAGAGCACGTTTCTGGCGAACATGAGCCATGAACTCCGCACCCCGCTCAACGCCATCATTGGCTACAGCGAAATTCTGATGGAGGATGCTCAGGATAACGGCAACGACGCTGTGTGTGATGATTTGGGAAAAATTCAGGCAGCCGGCCGTCACCTGCTCGAACTCATCAATGCCGTCCTTGACTTGTCAAAGATCGAAGCCGGCAAGATGGACGTCTATTTCGAGACCTTTGACATTGGAAGGCTGGTCCGCGACGTCGCTTCCATCATTCTCCCGCTGGTCGAGAAAAACGGCAACCAGCTTGAAGTTTCGTGTCCGAGTGACATCGGCGAACTGTATGCCGATGTCACGAAGCTCCGCCAGGCATTGTTCAATTTGCTTTCCAACGCCGCGAAATTCACGCACCAAGGCAAGATTAGCCTCGATGTCGCGCGTGAGCGCCGGGCTGGTGGAGAGTGGGTGCGCTTTACGATTTTCGATACTGGCATTGGCATTTCCGAAGAACAGTTGGCGCGTCTCTTCCAAGCTTTTACCCAGGCGGATGCTTCAACCACCCGCAAGTATGGCGGCACGGGATTGGGGCTGGCCATCAGTCGCAGGTTTTGCCAGATGATGGGCGGTGACATTCTCGTTTCAAGCGTCGTTGGTGAGGGTTCGACCTTCACCATTGAACTCCCGGCCAACGGCGCCCCAAAACCAGCCCCGGCTGAGATTGAAACGTTTGAGGCCGCGTCCGGCAAGCCGGCCATCGGAACCGTGCTCGTCATTGACGATGACCCCATCACCTGCGACTTGCTCCGGCGCTTTCTGGTGCGGGAAGGTTATCGGGTTGAGGTGGCCCACAACGGACTGGATGGCCTGAAGCGGGCGCGTGAACTGCGGCCCGATGCGATTACCCTGGATGTGGTCATGCCGCATGAGGATGGATGGTCTGTGCTGTCGCAGCTCAAGCTCGATCCAAAGTTGGCAACCATCCCGATCATCATGCTGACCATGGTGGATAATCGCCAGCTTGGGTATGCCCTGGGTGTTTCGGATTACCTGACCAAACCGCTCGACCGTGATCGCTTGCTCGAAGCGTTACGCCGGCATAGCCACAACCCGTCCCGGACGGTCTTGCTGGTCGAAGACGATGACACCACCCGTGACATGACGCGCCGGATGCTTGAGCGGGAAGGCTGGCAGGTCGTCGAGGCCATCAACGGGCGCTTGGCGTTAGAGCGGCTGGCTGAAAGTGTCCCCGCCCTCGTTCTGCTTGACCTGATGATGCCTGAAATGGATGGCTTTGAGTTCGTCGAGCGGGTTCGGGAGCAGCCTGAGTGGAATGAACTGCCCATCGTGGTCATCACGGCCAAAGACCTGACCGATGATGACCGTCACCGCCTCGATGGCCGGATCAAGCAGATTCTCCAAAAGGGTTCGCAATCAAGCGAGGACCTCATGGCGCGGGTGCGGTCGCTCATTGCTGCGGCGCGAAAGCCGGCTGGCGCGTGACGGTGGGGTGGTGAGTCGCCAGTCGCCGGTGCACGTCGTATGGTTCAAGCGCGACCTGCGGGTTGCCGATCACGCGCCACTGACGGAAGCGGCTGCGCGTGGCGTGGTGCTCCCCCTCTACATTGTCGAGCCGGAAATTATTCACGCCGAGGATTTTGACGCGCGTCACTGGGCGTTCATCCGGGACAGCCTCGCGGCGCTGCGCGACCGTTTGCATCGGTTGGGGCAGCCGCTGGTCGTACGATTTGGCGAGGCCGTGCAGGTGTTTGAGGCGCTGGCGCAAGCGCTCTCCATCGGTGCGCTCTGGGCGCATGAGGAGACCAGCCAGCAGGTGGCTTATGCCCGTGACCGGCGGGTACGCGCCTGGGCGCGCGCGCGGGGCATTCCGTTCTATGAGTACCCATCCAACGGTGTCGTGCGCCGTCTCGTCAGCCGGGATGGGTGGGATGCAACGTGGGAAAGCCGCATGGCTGCCCCGTTTCCGCCAACGGTCACGCGCCTTCCGCCGGTGACCGGACTCGACCCCGGACCCATTCCCTCCGGGGCGGAGATCGGGCTGCCCCCAAGTGAGTGTCTGGAGCCGCAACCGGGCGGGGAAGCCGCTGCCCGGCAGGCGCTTGAGTCATTTCTGACCGCGCGGGGGGCGGCCTATCACCGCGCGCTATCGAGTCCGATTGCGGCTGTCACCGCAAGTTCGCGGCTCAGCCCCTATTTGGCCTGGGGCAATCTGTCTGTTCGGCAGGTCGTCCGGCTGGCGCGGAAGCGCCTGGCCGAGGTCGAAGCCTGTCCACCCTGGGAACGCCGGTCGCTTGGCGGTAACTGGGCGTTATCGGTGCGGACCTTCCTCAAGCGCGTCGGCTGGCGCTGTCATTTCATCCAAAAGCTCGAAGATGAACCGGCCGTTGAGTTTGAAAACTTCACGCGCGCGTTTGATGGATTGCGCGACCGGACTTGCCCCGACCCGGAGCGGTTGGCGGCCTGGCGAGAAGGGCAAACCGGGTTTCCGTTGATTGATGCCTGCCTGCGCGCCGTACGGCGGACGGGTTGGTTGCCGTTTCGCATGCGCGCCATGGTTGTTTCCTTTGCAGCGTATGACCTGTGGCTGGACTGGCGTGCCCCGGCACTCATCCTGGCGCGATGGTTTACCGACTATGAACCGGGCATTCATTACTGCCAGTTTCAAATGCAATCCGGGACGACCGGCATCAACCCGATTCGCCTGTACAACCCGGAAAAGCAGGCGCGTGACCATGATCCCGATGGCCGGTTTATCCGGCGCTGGGTGCCAGAACTGGAACACGTCCCAACGGATTACATCCATGCGCCATACCGTATGCCGCCCCTGCTGCAACTGGCGACGGGCTGCCGCATTGGGCGCGACTATCCATCCCCGATCGTGGATCACCAGACGGCGGCCAAAGCGGCTTGGGCCCGCCTGGATGCCTTTCGGCAGCGACCAGAAGCCAGGGCCGAAGCCGCGCGAATCCTCCAGCGGCATGCTAGTCGGCGTGGGCGCAGCTCTACCGCCAGGGACTGATGCCGTGCCCGCCTTGGTCGAAGCCGAAAATTTTGATAATGATTTTCAGCTACTTCGTTCCCCAGTCAGTTGGTGTGGGAGTGCTACCTTGTCATTCAGACCCTATTGGCTTGTGCTCGGGGTGGTAGTCGGCGTTATTGGGTGGAGTCTCGTGGGGTTGATCCTGGGGCAGCCGCAGACCCTGGTTTGGTTGACGCTGGGCTACCTGTCCTACGAAGTCGGACTGACCCTCTTCCTGTTTGTGGCGACCGGACTGGGCATTGCGGCCTGGAAGCGTTGCTACCGGCTGCCGCGCGCCGGCCTGGCCCGTCCGGTGAGTGTCCTCATTGCGGCTCACAACGAAGCCGATTGCATTCTTGAAACCCTGGCCAGCGTGTTCGGACAGGTCGGCGTCATCCCGCACTGTATTGTGGCCAGTGACGGTTCCACGGACGGGATGCCTGACCTGCTGATTCAAACCTTCGGGCTGGTCGCGGTGGATGGACCGGGTCGGTGGCAGGGTGACATCCCCCGCGCGGATGCGCCACCGGGCCGGCTGACGCTGCTGGCGCTGCCAAAAGTCGGGAAGGGCCCGGCGCTCAATGCCGGACTGCAAGCTGCCGCCGCTCCGGTGCTCGTGACGCTGGATGCCGACACCTTGCTGGCGCCAAACGCTTTGCTGGAACTGGTTGCCGCGTTTGAGGACGACCGAACGGTTGCGGCCGGAGGCTTCATTTACGTCCGCGGGGCGGAGCAGGGAAACTGGATGGTCCGTCACCAGTACCTTGAGTTTTTCCGCAACTTCATGTGGCGCATCGGCTTGGCGCACTGTGGCGTCTGCTTGCAGGTTTCCGGCGCCTTTGGCGCCTTTCGCCTGGCGGCGCTGCGGGACGTTGGCGGTTTTTCAGAGGACACGCTCGTTGAGGATTACGAAATCATCTACCGCATGCATGAGTCCTTTCGGAACCGTGGGTTGCCCTATGCCATCCGAATGGTGCCGACGGCGGTGGCGTATACTGATTCGCCGCGCGCGCCGTTTGCCTTCATCAAGCAGCGGACGCGCTGGTTTGCCGGCTTTCTCAACACGTTGTGGGCTTACCGCCGGATGATTGGCGCGCCTACCCACCGGGCCGTTGGACTCGTGATGTTACCCATCAAAACCGTGGACGCGCTCCTGCCGATCTGGGGGGTTGCCTCGCTATTGATTTTGATCGGAGCGTTCTGGTTTGGACGTGAGCAGTGGCGGTGGTACGCCGTGACGCTCTTCGGCGCTAAACTGAGCTATGACCTTGTCCTGACGGCTCTGATGGTAAGGCTATACCGCCGGACCTTTCCCGAACGTCCTTTGGCGTTAGGGAGCCGGCGACTGGCGCTGACCGTCTTGGCGGAGGCCTTTGGTTTTCACTGGTTTCGCCAAGTGGCGGTGCTCAATGCCTATCGGTGGTTCGCGTTTGGCATTCGGCGGTGGGAGCAAGCGCGCTGGCAACGTTCACTTGGGAAGCTTTCCCGCGCGCTCCCGGCCGAAGAGCGCGTGCCGTAAGCATCTTCACTGACCGAAAACGTGCTCTCATCGAAAAAAGCTGGTGGTTCATCCACCGGCTTTTTCGTGCTCCACCGCTGGCTGATTCCATCTTAGGCCGCTTTTGTTGCTCTCCGGTCTCGGTTGGTTAACGCCGCAAGCTTGCGGTCCCAGCAGAACCTGGCGAGCTATGCAATATATCGCTTGGCTCATTCACGCTGACCGGTTGACGCTGGGTGCGTCAAAGACTGACCCAGTGCCAGGGACGCGAAACTTTGGTTTTTTTAGACAAGGAGAGAACCCCATGACGCGCGAAATCGTCCCCAACCCACCACTGACGCAGACCACATTGCCCACGTCACGATGGGAGCGCATCAAGCGCTTCTTCAGCCTCCAACCGTTTGGCGATGAAATGCTCACACCGAGCGTTTTCATGTGGACCTACGCGGCGCGCATCCTCGTCTTTGCCATGGCCTTGCTGGAAGCTTGTGCCTGGGGGTGGTTTGGCGCTGGCGTTGCCGGTGGTTGGCTCGGCGTTGGCTTGGGACTCACCCTCGGATTGGTTGTCTTTTTGGTGGTGTGGTCTCTGGACGTATCGCTCATGACCAGTGATACGTTCAAAAAGAGTTTCTGGCAAACGACGCCACTGGCTGTCCTGCGCCTGTCGCTCACCGCTGTCTCGGTGTGGCTCAGTGCGCCGTACCTGACCCAGCTTGTGTTTCGCGCCGACATCGAAGCCGATCTCCGCCGCGAGCAAAACCGAGTCCTGGAAAGCGTCCGCCGGGAGATTGCCTCCCGGTCGGATGCCGAAATCGCCAAACTGAACCGCATCATCCGGGCTGACCGAGAGGCGCTCATCCTTGAGGTTTCGGGACGGGGACGTTCGGGGCGCTACGGCGACGGACTGACGTCCGGGGCCATCCGCGAGCGCATCCTGGCCAACGAGGCGGCCGTCCAGGCGCTTGAGACGCACAAGCAGACCGAGCTGGCAGACTTCAACCAGGCGGCGGCGCGAAACGCTTTGGAGGACATCAAGCGGCGCTGGGGGGTGGACCTGCCGAGTGACTCACCGATCGAACGGCGCGCCCGCTCGGAAAAAGTGCTGATGCGACCGGAAGCGCAGAGTACCAAGCTGACGGTCGAAGGGGGCTTTTGGCTGGTGTGCGCGGCATTGGTCGTGTTCAAGTTGTTTCTTCAAAACCAGGCGGCGAGTCATTACTTTTCGGAAGACAAACAATCGCTGTGGCGGCAGTACCGCAAAGGGGCCTTCGATGCGTGGCTGCCACCTTGTGACCGTTCGACCGGAACGTTGATGTCACCGGTGAACTTCCTGCAGTGGTATGACGCCGCGCTGCCCAAGTTGCGGGTGGCCGCTCATGCCGAATACGAGGCCGAACAGGCGCAGCAAGCCGCCGCCAAGGCTGCCGAAGCGCTCAAGACGGCCCGTGCCGAGTGTGACGCCTACCTCCAAAACCACCGGCAGTGCTTGACCGATCTCTACACCCGGCAAGTCGCGCGTGACACGTTGCAGTCGGAGCTTGCCGGGGTGGCAGGACTGTACGCCAACTTGGCAGCACAGGAGGGCACGATGTCTCTTGAAGCGTTACAAGTCCTGGACAGAACACGCCGGTCGCTCGATGACAAGCGGGCGGCACTGGAAGCCTGTGAGCGTGAGTCCCGGGGACTGCATTTTCAGAAGGCAGACTTGGTCGAGGGCTACAACCGGCTGGTGCTGCGGGTCGAGCAGCTCGAAGCCGAGTTGGAACGGCGCCAGGCTGAATTTGAACGTCTGAACGAGGTGGCGCGTCAACTGCGTTGTGAAGTGGCGGCACTATCGGTTGGCGGCAGCGAGGCGCTCGTTACGTTGCTGGCGCGCGCCATCCAGCCATCAAATCCGGCGTAGCCGCAAATGGAGGCTGTCTATGCCATCCCGTCGTGAGGCATTGTTTGTGGTTGCCTATGATGTGGTTTCTGATCGCCGACGCAACTTGCTGCGCAAGACGCTGATGCGTTACGGAAACCCGGTGCAGTACAGTGTCTTCGAGTGTTGGTTGACGCCGGAGCGGTTGGCGGCGCTCCAGACGGAGGTCCGCCACCTGCTGCTGCCGGCCGTGGACAGCATCATGTACGTCGAATTCTGCAAAGGGTGCGCGCGGGCGACCCGTAACTTGGGTGTCGCGCCCAATCGGCCTGTCCTCCCGTGCTATGTGTTTTGAACGTTCAGTGAGGAGTTTCGCCAATGACCACGGTTTCCAAACGGGTAGTTGCCGGTTTCATCGGAAAGGGCAAACAAAAAGCCAACGGGACAGGCTATGAACAAGCAACCTATGTCTTCTCGAACGGAGAAGAACAATCGGCTTCGGTCTTCGGCACGGCTCTGCTTGCGCACCTTGCCAGGCAGAACCGGCCGGCCGAGCTCTGGTTGGTGATGGGAACGGCTGCATCCATCTGGGATGCGTTGGTAGAGCTAGTCCCTGACGATCAAATCAGCTCGATTGAAAAGATTTGGGACGCTGTCAGCCGAGCCGTGCGTCAAGAAGACATGACGCAGCCACTGCTTGACGAATGGTCTGCGGCGTTGAGCCAGACAAGTCGGGTAAAGGTGGTTTGCGAGCTGGTCGGCCCGGCAAACGACCGCGATTCACAGATGCGCGTTTGGAAAGCCCTTTACCGCAACGTTGGGGTGGGCGACGACCTGACGTTGGACATTACCCACGGCTTGCGTCACCAGCCAGTCCTCATGGCGTTTATGGCAACGACACTCCGCTGGTTTCGGCGGCTGGCGAGCGTGGAGATGTACTACGGCGCGTTTGAGTTTGGTAACCAAGTCATTGAACTGCCGCTATGCCAAGACTTGCTCGATGTGACCGAAGCTCTGGCGACCTATCGCTACACCGATGATTTCGGCCAACTGGTCAATGTCTTTGGGCGGTTGGCTGCGCCAGAAGCCGATTTGCTCGACAAGCTCGAACAGGCAGCCTATGCCGATAACGTCAATCGGGTGACGAAGAAGGCTGTGAATAAAGCTAGAGCGCAGTTGAGCGCCGTGGGTGAAGTGGCGGCGCTTGACCGCGCGTTGGCCGAGGCGCTGGACGAACCTTTGAGTTGGATTGCCGGAGATACCTTGGCGCAACGGCTGCGCCGCAAGGCAGAGACGGCGTTTGCGGCCAACCAGCGGCTCAAGGGCATCGTCCTGCTCTATGAGGCGCTTTGTGTGGCGGGCTGCCAGAAGTTTGAAATCGACGAGCCGCTCTCCTACGATTCGCGCCGGGAGGCCGGCAAAAAGATCAAGGAAGAGCTTGGGTCAGACTACGCTTCTCACTTCAAGAACATCGCCAATCTCCGCAATGCCGTTGTGCACGGCACAGATCCCGAGGACCAGGATCTAAAGGCTCCACTTGATGCCTTGAATCCAAAAGCCGCGCAGGCGCGCTTTGATGAGATTGTCAAGTCGGGCTATGCGCTATTTGACACGTTGATGCAGCCCTGAACGGTGTGTCTGACAACACCCGACCGGCGCGCCTTGCAACCTTGACTTTCCTGGGGCCTGCCCGATGCGTAAGCCGGTGTTACCAGAGGATGGGGTCGAGGTCTTCGCGCCAGCGCATGTCCCCGCAAGCGCACCGCCGGGCGCGACAGGCAGCGCACAGCCGGTAGAGCCGGACGGCATCTACGCGCCGGTGAATTGCCCGGCGCAGTTCTTCAATCAACTCGCCGACCTGTTCATCACGCAGCCAGCACTCAAAGACACTTTTCTGGACCCGATGCCCGTAGCGTTCGGCAATGTCCATGACGCGCCGGAGACGACGCGGATCGCGGATGTCGTAGGTCAGCAACAGGAACTGCATAGCGGCCTCCCGGCAGTGATGTGGTTCGAGGTTGATGTGGTTCAGTGCCAGCCGCGAAAGGCTGCGTAGGGGGTGCCTTCGAGGATTGTTTTTTGCAATGCCTCGGCTTGCTCGTGCAGGGCGCGGCGCAGGGTCGTCCGAGTTTTGGTGCGGGCGTTGGTGAACTCGCGGGTCAAAAGGCGTTCGTATTCGTAAAGAAAACGCTTGCGGGCATCGTCGTCCAGATGGACGCCGCCTTCGTCAGTCGGGGCGAAGTCATCGGCTTCAACGATGCCAAGGTTGACCAAGTTGAGTGCCAGCCGGTCAGCCGTGATGGGGCGAAACTCCTCGATGAGGTCAAGCGCGAGTGAGCAACGACCGTAAACGACCTCGTGCAAGCATCCGAAGTAGGGATCGAACCCAACACTGGCCAGTGCCCCGATGGCTTCGTTGAGCAGGAGCGCGTAGCCAAAACTCAGCAGTGCATTCACGGGGTCGGTCGGTGGTCGGCGCGTCCGTTTTTCAAAGGTGAAACCGCGCCGGAACAAACTCCCCAGCGCCTTGAAGTAGGCTGCCGCCGCGGTGCCTTCGAGACCACGCAGCTCGTTGAGGTCAGCCGCGCGTTCCAGGCGCGTCCCAAGCGCCGATAGAAAGTCAATGGCGTCGCCCAGGGTCAGTTCCGGGTGGTTGCGCTGTTGCCGCGCGAGATTTTCGACGCAGTTGGCAAGCTTGGCTTGAACAAAGGCCTTGGCCAGGGTGAGTTTGAACACCGGGTCGGTCATCCGCTCAAAGTGGCGGGCCCGCAAGGGGGCATTCTTCGATTCAAGCGGCACGAGCCGGCCCTTCAGGCGACCGTTGAGGGTCACGAATGCGGTATCAATCCCCTGGGCCAGCAAGTGGCTGATGACCGCGGTTGAAAGCTGAACGTGACCAAAGACCACCACCCGTTCAACCTGGAAGTCGTGGATTTCCGACACGATGCGTCCTTGGCGTTCCAAGGCAAGGCGGTTGTCGCGCTTGTGCAGCGTTGTGTTTTGTTCGGTGAGGTAAAGCGTCGCCATGACAGGTCATCCTTTCGGCGCGCACTTGGCGCAGGTGAATCAGAGCGTTGTTGGGATGACCTTAGCGAAGTTGGGAAGCGTCTGCTGGGACGGCAAGCTTGTGGTGGCTGGGGTGCCGGCGTGCTGTCCGTTGCCGGGCGCGGAGCGTAGAGCGGGTTTGGTGGAGGGGCGAAGGTTGATTCGTCCCTGCCACTCCGCGCCGAGCCTGATACAACGGATGTGTGGGTTGTCTTGGTGACGACGGCGAAGGTTGATTCGTCCCTGCCACCCCGCGCCGAGCTTTCCATCTGAAGGCTTTCTTACTGCCCCTGCGCTGTGGTGGGACTGGGTAGGCGGGACGTTCAGCCGTTTCAATCCACCCGCTGCCTGATTCCGTTGTCGCCCTGGTTGGGATGGACAAGCGACTGATAACGTAATTTAGCTTTCAAGCCGCACTTCTTCTTCCCTTCTTCTCACTTTCTCTCGTCACTTCTCTCTCCTAACTTCTCACCACTGGGAGTTTCAATCCACATTCCGTCTCTAATCTCTCACTCCTAACCCCTCTCTTCTCTCTGATTTCAGTCCGCTTCAACTCGCATTTTCAATTCGCATTCCATCTCTAATCTCTCACTCCTAACCTCTCTCTTCTCTCTGGTTTCAATCCGCTTCAACTCACATTTTCGAGCCGCAGTCCATCTCTAATCCCTCACTCCTAATCTCTCTTTTCTCTCTGGTTTCAATCCGCTTCAAATCGCGTCTTCAATCCGCAGCGACGAAAACGGAATACTCGTGGCGGTTGTTCCGTCACACGGGTTTCAATCCGCTTCAAATCGCGTCTTCAATCCGCAGCATCACACGTCCGTAATTCATGTGACGCCTCTCTGGGATGGTTTCAATCCGCTTCAAATCGCGTCTTCAATCCGCAGTTCAGTACAACGAAGGGTATGTTTTGACTACTTTTCCGTTTCAATCCGCTTCAAATCGCGTCTTCAATCCGCAGGTCCACTCGACCAGTTTCGTGAAGCTCTGCTGAACCGCGATGTTTCAATCCGCTTCAAATCGCGTCTTCAATCCGCAGTTATCGCCTTGTCAAGCGGTAACGGAAGCAAGGCCGGAAAGGTTTCAATCCGCTTCAAATCGCGTCTTCAATCCGCAGGCCTTGTCAAGCGGTAACGGAAGCGAAGCAAGGCCGGAAAGGTTTCAATCCGCTTCAAATCGCGTCTTCAATCCGCAGGAATGACCTTGTGCGCCATGGGCGCAAGCCGGGGGTTAAAAGTTTCAATCCGCTTCAAATCGCGTCTTCAATCCGCAGCCAAACGTCCGAAGACTGTTTGCAATCGCACATTCGCGCTGTTTCAATCCGCTTCAAATCGCGTCTTCAATCCGCAGCTGATTTATTTTCTAAGGAAACGTTAGAAGCTAGAGAGAGTTTCAATCCGCTTCAAATCGCGTCTTCAATCCGCAGGGACGGTGATTCGCGACCAGAATGCGTTCGACGCGGCGCTGTTTCAATCCGCTTCAAATCGCGTCTTCAATCCGCAGCACGACCTGGACAGTCGTTAGTGATCCTAATTTCGAGTTTCAATCCGCTTCAAATCGCGTCTTCAATCCGCAGGAGACCGGCACGTACGACCGGGCTGAGTATCAACGCACAATGGTTTCAATCCGCTTCAAATCGCGTCTTCAATCCGCAGAAAACCACAAACTGGCGGGTCACGACCTGGACAGTCGTTAGGTTTCAATCCGCTTCAAATCGCGTCTTCAATCCGCAGGGCGCCGAATCAGGCGGACGGTGTGCGATGTCGTCACCGTCGTTTCAATCCGCTTCAAATCGCGTCTTCAATCCGCAGATTCACCTATTTCGTATCGTTTGCGTCCCGAAGTGGGGCGCGTTTCAATCCGCTTCAAATCGCGTCTTCAATCCGCAGAGATGTACTTTCGTTACCGTCTTGTCAAGCGGTAACGGACGTTTCAATCCGCTTCAAATCGCGTCTTCAATCCGCAGAAAAAGAAAGAATTCACCTACTTCGTATCGTTTGAGTGCAGGTTTCAATCCGCTTCAAATCGCGTCTTCAATCCGCAGGTTCACACTGCCGGATTCTTTTTTACTTTTTTCCTCTCCCGTTTCAATCCGCTTCAAATCGCGTCTTCAATCCGCAGAATCAAATAACGACCATGTAACACTTCGTTTTAGTCGTGGTTTCAATCCGCTTCAAATCGCGTCTTCAATCCGCAGGGATATAGCCAGCAAAATCCTAGAGCGCCCGGTTGAAGTGTTTCAATCCGCTTCAAATCGCGTCTTCAATCCGCAGAAGTATGGTATACGAAAACTTCGAACAAGCGCTGCTTGCTGTTTCAATCCGCTTCAAATCGCGTCTTCAATCCGCAGGCGCGTCTTCAACGAAGACGGAGTGCTTGTGGCAACGACCCCGGTTTCAATCCGCTTCAAATCGCGTCTTCAATCCGCAGGCCGCGCCGCTAAGTCGTTGGCTGTCAATCAAGATGTGACCGGCTTTGGCTAACGGTGAGCAATCAGCCCACAAAAGCGGGTCGGCAAATGGTCGGTGTCGGGCAAAGTCTTTTGTGCGCAAGGTCATCCGTATGTGGCTAATCCCCCCTGTCACGCGGTCTGGATGAGGTTAGCCCACGCTGCGCGCTGTGACGCGCGTGGTAGGGCTGTTCCCGTAGGCGGGTATGTAACACATCATCGCCTGCCTACCGCAAGCTGGCTGGCTCATCAACTCCACGCGGTTATGACCCATCCACGTCCCAAGCCGACCTGCATTGGTTTTTCTAAAAATAGCTTTTTGTTCTCCAGATTGCATTGTATGTTGTCATGTAACTACTTCAGCATGTCTAGTCTCCGGCAATCGAGCTGCGCGGGTTGGTCTGGAGGCCGTCCGGTCACCCGTTGGCGAGGGTGCTTTCCGTGGGCACGTCCCGTTTTGGGGCAAACGTGAGAGGTTGGATGCGCATGGCGACGATGGCCCAAATGACGCTACCGGCGATAGCCATTGGGCGGTATGGCTTTACCCTGCGTCCACAGGGGCCGGCGGTGTTGCCCGATTATCCCGGCCCTATGCTGCGTGGAGCGTTTGGACAGGCGCTCAAGCGCGTCGTCTGCGTGGTGGAACACCGGGATTGCTCCCGCTGCATTGTGCAGGCGCGTTGCCATTATCCCTACATTTTTGAAACGTCACCGCCCAAGCCGTTGCCAACGCTCCCAGGGCTGACCGATGCGCCGGTGCCGTTTGTGCTGGATGTGTGCCCGACCAGCTATACGCCGCGTCCGACCCCTGACGCGCCGCTCCGGTTCGGGCTGACTGTGATTGGGGTACGCGCCAACCAGGGGCTGAAGTATGTCATCGAGGCCGTTTCTGAAATGGCTCGGGCCGGACTTGGGCGCGACCGGGTACGCTTTCGGCTGACGGAAGTTCAGCCCCTGGATGCCGCCGGAGGCCCCGCGGCCGGCGTGCGGCCGTTGGCTGAGCTGGTGGCGGCGCGCGTGGCGGCGCTGACGCCGATGGGGCGCGTCCGCGTCAGGTTTGAGTCTCCGACGCGCATTCGCGTCCGGGGTGATTTGCAAGCCGACATCACGTTTGGCGTGCTGGCGCGAAATCTGCTGCGGCGGTTGGTCCTGTTGAGTGAGGTGCATGGTGATGGGCATCCGGCGTGGGATGTCCGCCTGGCGCTGGCTGCGGCCGACGCCGTGCAAACCGAGCACCGCCGGCTGCGCTGGCTGGATTGGGCGCGGTGGTCGAGTCGCCAACAGCAGCGCCTGCGATTGGGTGGATTGTTAGGGGAAGTGGTGTTTGGCGGGGGCGACCTGGGGTGGTTTGCCACGCTGCTGGCGGTTGGCGAGCACCTGCACATCGGCACAGGCACGAGTATGGGGCTGGGGCGGATGCGGGTTGAGCGGCTCGATGCGGGAAGCGCGACGGAGGCAAGCGCATGACCGAGGCGGTCGTGATCGTGGCGATTGGGCCGGTCCAGGGCTGGATTGCCGCCGCGCGGCGCAGTCGTGACCTGTGGTATGGGTCATGGCTGTTGAGCGAATTATCGAAGGCTGCCGCGCGGGCCCTGGCGGAGGTCTGTGGCGTTGAGTGCTTGATTTTCCCTGCGACTGATAACATTGAAGATGTCGCGCCCGATTCATCACTCAATGTCGCCAACAAGGTGGTGGCGCTCGTGCCGGCAGGGCAGGCGCCGGAACTGGCGCGGAAAGCGGCCCAGGCGGTCAGGGAGCGGGTGGCAGCGCTGGCCACGGAAGCCTTCCAGCGTCTGGGTGAGCGCTTTGATCGGGACGTGGCGCTTCGCCAGGCGCGTGATTTGCCCGAAGTGACCTGGGCCACGGCTGTCGTCGGCGATGGTGGCTACGGGGTAGCGCGTGACCTGGCCGAGCGGGCCCTGGCGGCGCGAAAAACCCTGCGTGATTTTGCGCCGGTGGACTGGGGGAGCGCGCGTCCGAAGTCGTCCTTGGACGGGTTGCGGGAGTCTGTTCTGCGGCCAGGCCAGGCGGATGAGCTGTTGCGGGCCTACGGGATACGCCGTAGTGAGCAACTGTGCGGCGTTGGACTGATGAAGCGGTTGGGCCAGCGCGGACGCCAGGACGGGTCCGACCGGGTCAGCAGCACGTCGCACATGGCGGCGCTGCCGGTGCTTGAACAACTGTCTGATAACGATATGACGCGGCAGGCAGCGAGGACTTTTTTCAAGGTTTTGCGGGACGACCTCAAGCTGTCGCCGGAGATGCTGGGCAAGACACCGGTTCGGCATCCGGTCTTTGAGAACTACGACGGGCGGTTACTGTTTGAAAGCCGTTACGGTGAGTTTTTCGAGGACGAGCCGGACGTTGGGCAGCGTCGGGCCAAGGTGCAAACGGCGGCACAGGTGCTGCGTTCTTTCTTGCGCCAGTCTGGGCTGGGCCGTCCGTATCCCTACTATGGGCTGCTGCTTGCCGATGGCGACCACATGGGCGCTGCCATTGACGCTTGTCAGACACCGGAGGCGCACCGGAAGCTGTCACAGGCTCTGGCGGCTTTTGCCAGCGAGGCGCGGCAACTCGTCGAAGAACAACATCGCGGGTCGCTGATGTATGCCGGCGGGGATGATGTGCTGGCCTATGTGCCGTTGCATACGGCGCTGGACTGCGCCAAAGACCTGGCGACAGCCTTTCAGCAGCGACTGGCCGGGGTTCGACCGGCCGAGGTGTCGCCGACGCTTTCGGTGGGCCTGGCCGTTTCGCACCACCTTGACCCGCTGGAAGATGCCCTCCGGCGGGCACGGCGGGCAGAGCAGGTTGCCAAACGGACGCGCAATGCACTGGTCATTGCCTTTGACAAGCGGAGCGGCGGCGAGACGGTCGTCGGCGGCCGGTGGGGTGACTTTGACCAACAGTTGAAAAGCCTCATTGACCTGTACCGGCAGGGCGCGCTGGCGCATGGCGCTGCCTATGAGCTGCGCCGGTTGGCCCTCCAACTCAACGAAGCCGAGGCCGAGCCAGCTTTTCAGGCGGCGCTGCGTCAAGAGTCCCTGCGAATCCTCAGGCGGAAGCGCGACCGGCAGGGCCGCGCGATAAGCGACGCGACCCTGGGGGTGGTGGAGGCGGCGTTGCGTGGTCAGAGCGTGGGGCAACTGGCTGATGCGTTGGTCGTAGCGCGGGAGTTCGAGCGTGTCAGCCGCGCCGTGCCGACGGCGGTATCCACCCGGAGACTGGTGATCGGCAAAGGAGGCGCCGATGGCGCTGTGGATGATTGAGCCACGCGATCCAATCATCTTCCGCGATGGGCGTCCGTTTGGGGCCTGGGGTGGCGCGCGGGCGACGTCGCTGCCGTTTCCGTTTCCCTCGACCATCGCTGGAGGCGTCCGAACCCGCGCTTTCCGCACCGCCCAGGGGGTCTTTGACCCATCTGCCTTTGGCCGAACACCGGCGGAGGCACGGGCGCTGTCCATACGCGGGCCGTTTTTGGTCGAACTGGACGCATCAGACGCTATCCAGCAGTGGCTGTGGCCGGCGCCGCTCGATGCGCTGGTCCTGCGCGGCCTGGCGGCCGGCGATTTTGACATCAAGCGCCTGGTGCCGTTGGCGTTGCCGCCAGGCGTCACGGTCGGCCTGCCGGTGGATGGGCTGTGCCCGGTTGGCCTGGCGGTGCGGGTCAAGGCCAAACCGGCCGGCGATGCCCCGGCGTACTGGTACGGGTCGGTGGTTGAACGCTGGCTGACGCGCTCCGACGACTGGACAACCACAGCCAAGGCGCTTGGCCACGGCGGGCCGGTGCTCGAACAGCGCACGCACGTCGCTCTTGACCCGGCCACGTTGACGGCCGAAGACGGTCGGTTGTTTCAGACAAGCGGCTTGGCTTTTACCTGTCGGGTGGACGGGGAGCCGCCCCGGCGACTGGCGCTGGCCGTCTGGGTTGCGGACGACGCGCCACTTCAGCCCGGACTGGCCCCGCTGGGTGGTGAACGGCGACTGGTCATGTGGCGGCCGTCGAAGTCCGCCCTTCCGCCGTGCCCTGCCGCCGTCCACCAGGCCGTGTGCCGGCAGGGAGCATGTCGGCTCATCCTGGCGACACCGGGTTACTTCACGGCCGGGTGGCGACCTGGCGCCGAGACGTTGGCGGCCGGCGTGTCCGGGCTGACCGTCACCCTGGTGGGGGCTGCCGTTGGGCGGGCCATGGTGGTTTCAGGCTGGGACTTTGAAACCAATCAGGCCAAACCGACCCGGCGGCTGGCCCCGGCCGGGAGCGTGTACTTTCTCAAGCTCGAGGGCAGTCAAGACGCGCGCGCGGCCTGGCTGAACCGGGTTTGGCTCCAGCCGGTCAGCGACGATGACCAGTCCCGCCGGGACGGCTTTGGCTGCGCTCTGGTTGGAGCGTGGGACGGACAGTTGGGCAGTTTGCAGTGATGTGGAGTGGAAACCATGCGACCTACGCCAAGCCGGCCACCGGCAATGACGCCCATCAGGGTCGTGGAACAGCACCGTGACTATGCGTTGGTGACGCCACTGTTCGGCGGTGGGGTTGAGCCACAGCAGGCCGACCCCATCACGGTGGTGCGGGCGTCGTCTGTGCGCGGACACCTGCGCTTTTGGTGGCGGGCAACCCGCGGCGCGCAGTACGCCGATGCGCAGGCGCTCCGCGCTGCCGAAGCTCAACTCTGGGGCGATACGCAAACCCCATCGGCGGTTGCCATCGAGGTGGTGGTGCTCGAGCGGGGGTGGGAAGAAACCGCCTTCACCATCAAGGCAAAAAAACCGGAGCCGTCAGAACACATCGCTCCGTATGCGGCCTTTCCGTTGCTGCCGAAGACCGAAGAACAGCGTCCTGGGTGGGCATCCAAGCCGGTGCGGATGGGGGTCAAGTTTCGGGTCAACTATCGGCTGTCGAAGCAAGCGGCAGAGCGATGGCAAGACGAGATTGAAGCTGCTTTTTGGGCCTGGGAAACCTTTGGTGGCATCGGTGGACGGACGCGCCGTGGATTTGGCGCCATCGGGCGGGTTGGCCAGGGAGCGCCCAACCTGCGCAGCCGGGATGAGGTTGAGCGGCATATCCGGGAAGGTCTGCGCCAGTATGTGGTGAACGGGCGGTTGGACGGATTCCCCAGACTGGCGCCGGGCCATGCCGATTGGCGGCTTACCGAAGCGCACCAGAACGCCATCACAGCCTGGAAGGCCCTTATCGGCAAGCTACAAACCTTTCGGCAGTACCGGATAAACAGGCGAACCAGGCAGCCGGACAACTACGGGGCTTCGGTGTGGCCCGAGCCGCAGGTCATCCGGCAAGCCGCGCGCCAGTCCGCCGCAGCGCCGGCGCCGTTTCCACGCGCCAGATTGGGGTTGCCCATCGTGTTTCACTTTCCCCAGGACCAAACGCCTGATGCGATGCTGGTCGGTCGGGAGACGGAACGGCTGGCGAGTCCGTTGCTGCTGCGTCCGGTTGTCTTTCGTGGTGACGCCTTCGGGTTGGCGCTGGTGCTGTCTGCCCCGACCCGGCTGCCTGGCGGACTGAATTTGAAGGGAGAGGGCTACCGGGGGGCGGTGAGTGACCGCGACTTGACGCCGGATGAAGCTCGGAAGGTGATCCCTCTGCAGGGGAAGACCGATGTGCTGGCGGCATTTCTGGATTGGGTGACGCCGGGCAAGGTAGCCCAGGACGTAGGGAGGCGGCTATGAACTTTTCACGATTGTTGCTTATGCATGCGCTCTCGCCGCTCCATGCGGGCACCGGGCAGGGTGTCGGGGTGATTGACTTGCCGATTGCGCGCGAAAAAGCGACGGGACTGCCCTATGTGCCCGGCTCATCGGTCAAAGGCGTCCTGCGCGAAGCGTGCATGGCGGACGACAAAGGTCGTCACCACGTGTCACAGGTGTTTGGCCCGGAAAGTGAGCAGGCGAGCGACCATGCCGGCACGCTCCACATCAGTGATCAGCGGTTACTGTTGTTGCCGGTGCGCAGTTTTGCCGGCACCTTTGCCTGGACTACCTCGCCGTACGGGCTGGCGCGATTTGCGCGGGACCTGACGGCAGTTGGGGGTGCGTTGCCGGGTTTCATTCCATCCCTGCCGGCCAACAGCGACCAGGCCTGGACAACCGAGGCAACCAAGCTGTGCGCCCAGGAAAAAACCGTCATTCTGGAAGACCTTGACCTTGTTGCCCAGCCCCAGGCGGCTGTCAACGCCTGGGCGGACTGGCTCGGTCGGGCGCTCTTTCCGGAGAGCGCCGACTGGCAGGCATGGTTGCGTGAGCGGCTCTGTGTGGTTGGGGATGATGTCTTTAACTTTCTGGCCGAGACGGCAACGGAAACGACGGCCCGCATCCGGTTGGACGATGAAACCAAGACTGTTGCGGAGGGGGCGCTGTGGTACGAGGAAGCCCTTCCGGCCGAGAGCGTCCTGTACGGCCTGGCGGTTGCCGTCCCGGTGAAAAAAGCCGAACTCGAAGCCGATTTCATCTTCACACTTCTGGCAAGGCTACTTGAGAAGCCACTGCAATTTGGAGGCAAGGCCTCGGTTGGGCGTGGGCTATGCCAAGTGCGGGTTGCCGATGGCGGCGCGACACTGTGAAGGCAGGCCTGGCGGGCGGTGAATCCACATCCCAGAGGAGGGCATCAGCATGCAGACTCGTGACCAACGCTATGCGCGGCGGGCGTACGAGCAGATGACGGCGTTGCCGGAAGGTGACCGTGCGCGGTATGGCGCGCTGGCGCTCAAGCTGCCGGTGCTCATTCGGACGGCCGGGTTGGCGCAGGCAGTAGCTTTCGTCGAAGCGCGCGGCAAGCGGGAGGGGGAACTCCTGCTTGAGCATCTGGCGCAGACACTGGGTTTTAGCGGGCGGAGTCATTTGGGGGCAACGGTACGGGAAGCGCCGGTCATGGTCTATCTAAGTCTGACGCGCCGGACGCTGGCGGCGCTGGTGTGGTACAAGCGTTTTGCCCAGTCGCTCTTCAAGGTGAGTGGGACGGAGGAAACCGATGGGTGAGATCGGGGCGCGGCGGGCGGCGCTGAACAACGTGGCATGGCGTGACTGTGCCCATCCGGGGTTGGGGTTTGAGCGGTTTTTGCTGGCTCAGCTTACCGACAAAGGCGACGCGAAAGCGCCGGATGTGGGGAAGTCCGGGGCGGTACAGCCGGGCGAGCCGCCCCGGACGGCGCTGGTCAAGGCCGTTGCTGGACTGCGCCCGGCGTCGCTTTATGCGGCGTGGTATGCGCGCTGGAAACATCACTTGAGCGTTTTCGGGGCGCAGATGCGGGAAGCTGAGGTCGTGGGGCGGCTTGTGGTTGGGCTTGGCGCGGACAGTGTCAGTGAAACGGCGATTTCGCTGCACCGGACCTACGGCGTGCCGGTGATTCCCGGCAGTGCGCTCAAGGGGTTGGCCGCGGCCTACGCGCACCGGTATGTGGAGGAGACGGCGTGGCGCAAGTTGACGCCCCGGTGCCCGCAGGGTTCGGCCCACCGAACGCTGTTTGGGTCTGCGCAGGACACGGACCCCGAAGCCGGGTATGTCATCTTTTTTGACGCGCTCTGGGTGCCGGGCAGCGCGGAGCATCCGTTGGCGGCGGATGTCATGGCGGTGCATCACGCCGATTATTACCAGGGACGGGCGGATTGGCCGGCGGACTGGGACTCGCCGACGGTCGTGCCGTTCTTGACGGCAACCGGGAAGTTTTTGCTGGCTTTGGCCGGGCCGCCGGACTGGGTGGATGCGGCATTTGACTTGCTGGACGCGGCGCTGGCCAAGCTGGGGGTTGGGGCCAAGACGGCGGCCGGGTACGGACGCCTGCGGCTGGAGGCAAAGGCCGTGCTGCCGCCTGATCCGTCCGAGGTCGAAGCTGACCAGTTGGTGGCGCAGATCAAGGGACTGCGCTCGAATGAAGTTGCTGCCCGATTGGGAGACTTTGCCAAGCGGTGGCAGAACTTGCCAGATGGTGTGCCAGGGAAGCGCCGGGTTGCGGAAGCCATCGTTGACCAGTCACGGGTGTGGAAAGGGGCGAAGGATAAGCCCTGGTTTCAAGAAGTGAAGCGTTATCTAGACCCGACCGAGTAGCTGCCGCTGCCGTATTCTTTACAGGGGCAGAGGGTGGTGACTTAGAGTCTGATAACATTGCCTATGTCGAGTGACCGACCTGTTCCGGACTACCTGCCGGGAGCGTGCGTCCGTCATCGCACACGAGCGCAGACTGCGCGGATGGCTTCCCGAAGCGAATCCGGCGCGAGTACCTCGATTTCCGGCAGCCAACTGAGCACGAACCGCTCCAGCCCCCGTCCGCCGGCGACGGTCAGCTCAATCGTCACCGATTCGTCCTGGTGCGCTGTTTTTGGGAAGCGTTCAATCACCCGTTGGGTCGGATGGAACGTCCGTTCCGTGAAAATGCGCGCCGTCACCCCAAACGCGCGCAGCCGAACGGTTACCGGTGCGCCATGAATGCCGTTGAAGCAGTTGGCATCCAGATGCTGCTTGAGTGAAAAGTCCGCCGGCCGGTCAAAGGTCTCGTCGGTAAGTTCAATCTGTTCGATGTGATCGATGGAGAGGGGGATGATACCGGACCGGCGCGAATCAACGCCAAGGGTCTTGAGCGTGCCGCCGTCTGGGTCGAAGTACACCGCGTAGGGCGCAAACACCCGCGCTTTCGGTTGCCCATCGGTCAGCGAGCGGTACACAAGCGCCACTTTCAGCCGCCGATACGCGGCGTACGCCAGCGTTTCAATCGTTTGGGCATGGGCTGAATAATCCTTCACGGCCACCAGTGACGTGCCGTAAATCTCACTAAAACTATCCAGCATCGCGCGCAGTTCTTCCGGGAGGGTCGCTCGCACCTTCTTCAGCAGCGACTCGCCATGCCTGGCAAAGGGCATTCGGAAGGCAGTTCCCTCTAACGCTCCAATGACTTTTTGCGACAGCAGCAGGGTCGCAATTTCCTCCACCGTCAACTTCGGTGGCTTGAACGTGTACCCATCCCGGAACAAGAACACCTTGTTTCGACCATGCTTTTCCTCGGTGATTGGGTAGAAATCACCCAACTGGTCAACAGCGCGGTTGATCGTGATCGGCTTGACGTTGAAATGCCTGGCAAGTTCCGAAAGGCTGTGAGGTCGTTGCGCCAAAAGCAGGGGGATACCGACCAGCATTGCGGTCAGATTCCCACGCTTATCGCCGGTATAGTTGGCAGGTTTGGCGGATGGTTTGAATTTCCTGGAAGGTATCGGCAAGGTAAGTATCTGAGTTTCAGCAAGGTTGAGACCAAGTGGCGTGGCTCTCCCGGAACCCTTGTCCGGTAAGCCAGGCGCTTTCCACTCCAGAGCATCAGCGCCTGCCTGCGTAAACCCGGAATTTTTTCATCGGCAAGCGCAATATGTGCCCGTACTTGTCAATTGTCGGATGTATGATTCCACCCACACAAGCAATACTCCAAGCTTCGGATTGATGGAATGGGTGAACAACGGATTGAACAACTCATCAAATTCTGG
This sequence comes from Chloracidobacterium validum, assembly GCF_018304825.1. Classification (NCBI taxonomy): domain Bacteria; kingdom Pseudomonadati; phylum Acidobacteriota; class Blastocatellia; order Chloracidobacteriales; family Chloracidobacteriaceae; genus Chloracidobacterium; species Chloracidobacterium validum. The sequence goes on along the minus strand of NZ_CP072649.1, from coordinate 545,601 downwards.
GGCAAGGCAGGAAAAGAAGAAGAAAAAGAAGAAGAAAAGAAGGCTCCGCCATACCATTCCGTTCTTTGTCACGTCATTGACGTCGCCTTGGTTGCCGAAGCGCTGTTGTTGTCACCGGCCACGCGGCCGCCGGGTTTCCTTGAATCCCTCACCGGTTCTCGCTGTTCTAGCCCTTTACTGAAGGTCATTCGCTGGGTCGCGTTCATCGTCTCACTCCACGATGTCGGGAAAATTTCGCCTGGTTTTCAAAAGAAGCGTCCCGATCTCGTCAACCAATTCCTGCCAAAGGATCATTTCCCTTACAGTCGCCAGGATGAACCTGACCATGGTCTCGTTACGCTACTGACCTTACCCAACATTTTATCTTGCCTCGGTCAGATTGAAGATGAAGTCGCCGAACCGCTGGCGCGCGCCGTGGGCGGCCATCACGGAAGCTTTCCCGCGCATCCTTCACTACCCGACGAAGTAGGGAAGCAGCCGTGGGAAACCGCGCGGAAGGAACTCGTCCAGGTCCTGGCGGAGGTTTTTGAGCTTGCGTGGGACGAGGTTCCATTTACGCCGGAAACGCTCACGGGTTCGTTTCTGATGACGCTCGCCGGCTTGACGACGGTCGCCGACTGGATCGGTTCGGACGAGCGGTGGTTCCCGTACACCGGCGATCAAATCACCGATATGGCTGGTTTGAAAGCCTACGTTGCGGAGCGCCGGGAGGTTGCCCAGCAAGCCGTCATGGCGCTGCACCTGGGGGAAGCGCTGTTCCGTTCGGATGACATCGAATTCGCATCCCTGTTTGCGCATATCCCGAATTTCGCTCCGAATCAGTGCCAGCAAACGGCACGTTCGGTTGCCGGACAGCTCACCGGACCGTCCTTGCTGATCATTGAAACCCCGATGGGGTCGGGAAAAACCGAAGCCGCGCTGGGTGTCGCGGATATGTGGATGCGTCAGCGCGGGATGCGCGGGCTGTACTATGCGCTGCCCACACAGGCAACCGGCAACCAAATGTTCAAACGGGTAAAGACGTTCCTTGAGCGGCACCCCGCGCGAACGGGCACCCAGACCGAACTTCACCTGCTGCACGGCAATGCCGACTTCGAGCATGCCTATCAGGAACTCAAAGCGACGGCGGTGTTCGGAGCCGAGGAAAACGCAGGTATCACGGCCTCGCACTGGTTCACGGCAAGAAAACGCGGTCTCATCGCGCCGTTTGCCGTCGGCACCGTGGATCAGTGCCTGTTGTCCGTGCTCCAGTCGCGGCACATGTTCGTCCGGCTGTTCGGGCTGGCGGGAAAAGTCGTTGTGATTGATGAAGTTCATGCTTATGACACCTATTCATCCACGGTTCTCGACCGCCTCTTGAGCTGGCTCCGTGCCCTGAACACGTCGGTCATTCTGCTTTCGGCAACCTTACCGCAAAAGCGCCGGACTGAATTGCTCAGAGCGTATGGTTCATCATGTCATCGAGTTGCTTCGGTCACCTATCCCTGTGTCATTGGCGTGAGCGCGAACGGAGACACCACCGCCGAACAAGTCAGGGATCTTCCAGGGCGGGCGTTCACGCTCCATGTTTTGCAGAAGGCGAGGCGGGATTGGTGGTCAACCGTGGCCGATCATCTCGAAAGGGATTTGGCAGGTGGCGGATGCGCGGCCTGTATCGTCAATACCGTCGGCGATGCGCAAGCCTTATACACCTATCTCAAGAACCGCGCCGGTCTGGCCGATACCCACGTTCTACTCTTTCATGCGCGGTTTCCGCTTGGGCAGCGAATGGAGATCGAAAACCAAGTTGAAACCTGGTTCGGCAAAGGGTCGCGCTGCCGCCCCAGGAAGGCGATTCTTGTGGCCACACAAGTCATCGAGCAAAGCCTGGATGTGGATTTTGACGTGATGGTGACAGAACTGGCGCCGGTTGATCTCGTCTTGCAGCGCGGCGGGCGGCTTCAGCGGCATGACCGCGACCGCCCCGAGCGGTTCACCGAGGAAGCGGTGCTGTACTGCCTTTCGCCTGAGTTGTCAGACCCCACGCCAGATTTTGGCAACTCGGCCTTCGTTTATGAGCCGTACATTCTTCTCAAGAGCGCTTTGGCCCTCCGGCAAGTCACCACGGTCCAGCTTCCCACCGATGTCGAGGGATTGATAGCGAAGGTTTATGGACCAGATGACTTGGCGTGCCCGGACTGTCTCAGGGACACTTTGCAAGCGTGGAAACATCTCGCCGAAGGTCAGGAACGGGCGGAATCGTACCTTGGCAAAGCCGCAAGCATCCCGGCACCCCACGACAACGGAGATGAATGCGTTCTCAGGGAACTCGCCCATGTGATGGATGATGACGAACTCCTCGCCCCGGCGCGAACCCGCCTGGCGCGCCCCACGATAACATTCGTTCCGTTACACCGAGAACAAGGTCACCTTTACCTTGCCGCGCCGGACCGCCGGACAGTCGACCTGAACGAGACACCGGATCGAGCCCAGGCGCAGGCAATCCTCCGGCAAGGTGTCACGATCAGCCATCCCCACTGGGTCAAGTACTTCCAAAGCCAGCCGGTGCCGTCCGGTTGGGCAAAGTCGCCGTTGCTCAAGCACTGTCGGGTAGCTGAGCTTGAGGATGGATCACTGTCGCAACAGGGTCTAACGCTGAGTTTGAACCCCGAGCTTGGGGTAGTTTTTAGTTATCTGTCACCGTCGGGGCAACCAGCGCGCTAAATCTTTATGTTGCAAAAATTAATGATCACGCCCTGAAGAAGCGTAACCATTTTTCCTGGCTGCCGGTAACCGGTAGCCTCCAGCCAGAGGTATGTTCATGCCTTCATTCAACCTTGTTATTCAACCTTGGATTCCTTGTTCGTTGCTGAATGGCACGCAAGTTGAGCTATCCCTGCGGGAGGTGTTTCAGCGAGCACATGAACTTCGCGCCATCGAGGACGAAAGCCCCCTGGTCAACGCGGCACTGTACCGCCTGCTGCTCGCCATCGTTCACCGCGCCATTGACGGGCCGCAGAGCGAGCGTGACTGGCACACAGGCTGGCAGCACCGAAACTTTCACCAAACGCCGATGGATAACTACCTAACCACGTGGCAAGACCGCTTTGACCTGTTTTCCGAGACCGAACCGTTTTTTCAGACGGCGGGATTTGAGGTGAAGGAACCCACGCCCCTATCGCGTCTATTCATCCAGCATTTGCGGATGTTCTTCAACCACCCCGCGGAAGATGGCGAGCGTTGGTTCACGCCGGCCGAGGCAGCCCGCGGACTGTTGGCCGCCCAGGCGTTTGCGCTCGCTGGGGGGAAAGGCGTCACCAGTAACCTGTTCGGCGAGCATCCATATCTTTCGGGCGCGCCATTGGCTCCCGGCGTGGTCACCCTGCTCCGTGGAGACACCGTGTTCGAGACCTTGCTGCTCAACCTGTTGATTTACCGGGATAACCATCCCATCCCAAGGTTAGGTGACGACCTGCCGATTTGGGAACGTGGCAGCGCAAATAACCGAAAGAAGTTCTGGCCTCACAAGGAATCTCTCGTTCCAGACGGTTACCTGGACTACCTGACCTGGATGTCCCGGCACATCCGGCTGATCCCCGTCGAGCAGGGAAACCGGGTGTTTGTTCGGGATATGTACTTTGGGCAAGCGTGCACGGTGGCAGACATCGTCACGGAGCCGATGTTTGCCTACGTCCGCCGCAAGGAAAAGGACGGCATGCGTTTTGTTCCCGTTCAGTTGAGTCCTGACCGGGCTTTGTGGCGGGACAGTGCCGCACTGTTTGGCTTCGTCGAGGGAGGGCAGGAAACGTCCAGCAAACGACCACAAGCTTTCGACTTTGCCGCCAACCTTGCCAGGAAAGCGTTCATTCCCACCGAAAAGAAGTTCGAGTGCATGTTGTTTGGGCTGGCCTATGACCAGGGCAACCCACTGGTGTGGCGGCAGGAGACCATGCCCGTTCCCCGGTCGCTTCTGACCAAAATTGAAGCTGTCCGCGAACTACGTGACGCCGTTGAGCTTACCGAATCGGTCGAGCAGAACCTGATTCGCGCCTCCCGCAAAGTCGCTGAAGTTTGCCTGACCGATGGAACGCGCAAGGCCGATGGGAAAGCCGTCACGCAGTTCGTCACGGCGCTTGGCGTTGCTCCGCTTTATTGGTCACGTCTGGACATTCCATTCCGTCGGTTTCTCCAGGCGCTCCAAGACTTGCCCGAAGATCCGCCTGACGCCGACCTCGATGCGCTCGCCAAAGGCTGGCGCAAAGAAGTCTTTGCCATCTGTGAAGCAACCTTTTCGGCGTCCATGGATAACTGCCTGGGACGCACGGCCCGGGAACTGAAAGGGCGCGCCGAAGGCGAAGCCATGCTGAAACGGTTGCGCAAAACCATGACGGAAACAACGCGGTGACCGTCCCCACCAGACCGACTGCCATACGGAGCCCATGATGATGACCGACCAAATTCACAGATTCGTTGACAAGCTTGAATCCCTGCGTGAAGACCGCGCCGCGCTGGCTCGGCTCAGACGCGGGCTGGGACACGACCATGGGGTGGTGGAGATGTACCCGTACGTCGTGCCGTTCCTGCCGGACAAGGCGTATGAGGCGCGGTGGTATTTCCTCATCGCGGCATTGTTTGGCTTGAACCATCTTCCACCACGAGCCGGTGAGTCGTTTGGGAAAACCTTTCTTCGGCTTGACCCAAAACGCGAAACGGAAAGCACGGCCAAGCGCTTTCAAGCCCTGCTCAACGCTCACGAGGACGACCTTGGAAGCCACCTGCGGCACGCCGTTTCCCTGCTGAAAAGTCGGGAAATTGGCGTGGATTACAAAAAATTGCTACTTGACCTCACGGGGTGGCATCACCCGGAAAAAAGGGTACAGCTCCGGTGGGCGAAGGATTTCTGGTCGCCGCTGGACGAACCTGAACCGGAGGCTACCGAGTCCGTCACCGCGTCCACCAGACCCATCCTGTTCCAAGACCATCCATGAAAGGACGATACCTGCCATGTTCATTGAAATTCACATGCTGCAAAACTTTGCTCCCTCGAATCTCAACCGCGACGACACGAACACGCCCAAAACCTGTGTGTTCGGTGGCTACCGGCGCGCCCGGATTTCCAGCCAGTGCCTCAAGCGGAGCATCCGCCGTCATCCAGCCTTCAAGGCAGCGGTTGAGTCCCACCAGGGTTCGGTCGGGGTCAGAACAAAACGCCTGTTTGATCGCCTGGTGGACGGTTTGACAACCAGGGGACACGCTGGTCAGGTCGCCGCACACATTGCCCAAAACGCGCTCAGAGGGCTGAGTTTCAAACTCGACAGCAAGGAAAGCAAGCAAACGGGGCAGACGATGAAGCTCACGCAATACCTCCTGTTTTTGGGGGAGCGCGAGATTAAAAAACTGATTGACGTTGCCGATAACCATGCCCAGGCGTTAGCCAGCATCCCTACCGAAGAAACACCGACCACCGAAACCGAAAAAAAGTCAAGTGGGGCGAAAGCCAAGCGCGAGCAAAGGGCCGCGATTCCGGAACCCATTCAGAAAGATTTGGCCGGGGTGTTTGGACCGGCTTATGCCGCCGACGTGGCCATGTTTGGGCGCATGGTCGCCGACGGAAAAAACCTCAATGTTGACGCCGCCTGTCAGGTGGCCCACGCCATCTCGACCAATGAAGTCGAGATGGAAATGGATTTTTACACGGCGGTTGACGATCTCAAGGCCGAGGATCGGGACGAAGACGCCGGATCGGGCATGTTAGGAACGGTCGAGTACAACAGCGCGACCTATTATCGCTACGCCCTAGTCAACGTGGATAAGCTCGCCGAAAACCTTGCCCATGACGTGGAACAAGTCGTGGGAGCGATCGGGGGCTTTCTCGAGGCATCGGCGCTGGCGATTCCCAGCGGAAAACAGAATTCGATGGCGGCCCACAATCCTCCGGCCTACATCCGGGTTCTCGCGCGGGAAGGTGGCGCGCCGTGGTCGCTGGCGAACGCTTTTCTGACCCCCGTCCGACCCGGTCGAAAGGATGGCGAAGATTTGCTGACTCGTTCGGCAGCCAATCTGGGGGCCTACTTCGAGAAGCTCAAACGAGCGTACGGGAGCGCCGGCATCCTCCAGGATCTGACCTGCACCACGTTGGACATGGTTGAAAACCCGGTTGGCCTGCAGGACTTGATCACCCAGGTTGTCGAGACGGTCCAATCTCGACTGACAGCACAGGAGGCGGCATGACGTGTTTGCTCATCCGGTGTGTCGCCCCGCTGCAGTCCTGGGGGTCGCGGAGCCGGTTCCAGGAACGCGATACCGAACGCGAGCCGACCAAAAGCGGCATGATCGGTCTGATTGGCGCGGCGCTCGGCCGGGATCGAACGGCGTCAGTCGCCGATCTGGCCGCCCTCACCATGGCCGTCCGGGTGGATGCCGAAGGGGTGCTTCAAACTGATTTCCACACCATTCAGGACATCGATCCGAACGGACGCTACGCGACGAAGACTGAGCTTTCACGGCGCGCCTATCTCGCTGATGCGGCCTTTCTGGTCGGCCTGGAGGGAGATGCTGGCTTGCTTGGCCGCATCCACGCGGCGCTGGCCAATCCAGTGTGGCCGCTGTTTTTGGGAAGGAAATCGTTTCCTCCTGGACTCCCGCTCTATCTCCCTGACGGATTGAAGGAAGAACCACTCAGAACCGTGGTGGAGACCTACCCTTCGGTCGTTCCACCGGGAGGGAAGCGGGTCATCCATCCGGAACGGGTTCGACTGGTGGTGGAGTGCCCGCCCGGCGACGGTGAGCCGAGGCGCGATGTGCCGGTCAGTTTCGCCCATGGCGCGCGGCACTTCATGACCCGCTTCGTCACCACGGAATGGATTCCACGTCCACCGACCAAGCCAGTGGAGGACGCATCGGCATGATCTACCTCAGCCAATTGACGCTCAACCCAACCAATCGCCATGTGTTTCGGTTGCTGAGAACGCCGTACCATACGCATGCCGCGATCATGCGTGCGTTCCCGCCCGGCGACCGACCGGCCGAAGGCCGCCACGCTGGGAACGGGCGCGTTCTTTTTCGGGTCGAACCGGCGCGACCCGCGACCGGCCCGTGGGTGACGGTGCTCGTCCAGAGTCTGACGGCGCCCAACTGGGAACCGCTGCGCGCCGAACTCGGCGCCAGCCTCCACGTGGAACAACGCTCCCTCGAACCGAAGTTTCGCGTCGGTCAACAATTCCGATTCAGATTGCGCGCCAATCCGACCGTCCGTTGTCACAAGGCAGAGGGCAACCGAAAACCTGGGCAGCGGTACGGTATTTACGGTGAGGAACCGTTATTCAAGTGGCTGGTGCGGAAGGGAAATCCTCCTGGCGGAAGCAACCGGGGCGGATTTTCGGTCGCGAAGGGTGAGCTTTGGATGGTGGACGAAGGCCACTGGACGGCGTGGCGTGAAGCGCCTCCGGCCCTGACTGAAGCCGACCCTTTTCAAGCGGATGGCGGAGCAAAGAAACTTGAAAAGACCGGCCAGTCGCTCACGATCCATACGGTGTTGTTCGAGGGCCGGTTGACCGTCACCCAACCCGACGCCTTCGTGGAAACCCTGAAGTTTGGCATTGGCTCCGCCAAGGGTTTTGGCTGTGGATTGCTGTCGCTGGCTCGCAGGTAACGGGCCGCGGACGGACGCGCGGCTTCAGCCGGGACCGTGGACCGCTGGCAACGACCTGAACTGAATACCACCGCTAGGTGAACCTGACGGAGACGGATGGCGTTATGCTCGAACCACCTAAGCCGCTTCAAATCAAGGAACGCATCTCGCTGATGTTCATCGAGCGCGGTGAGATTGACATGCTCGACGGGGCGTTCGTCGTCGTGGATAAGAACGGGGTTCGGACGCATATCCCGGTTGGCGGCGTCGCCTGTCTCATGCTCGAACCCGGCACACGCCTTTCCCACCGGGCAGCTCAACTCGCCGCAACGACCGGAACACTTCTCATCTGGTGCGGCGAGGGTGGTGTCCGCTTCTACTCGGCTGGACAACCCGGTGGGGCTCGTTCTGACAAGCTTTTGTATCAGGCTAAACTGGCGCTCGACGATGAGGCCCGGCTGAAAGTTGTCCGCAAGATGTATGAAATGCGGTTCAAGGAAGCCGCGCCTGCCAAGCGTTCAATCGAACAGCTCCGTGGTATTGAGGGCGCGCGCGTCCGGGCCATGTATGACCTGCTTGCCAAGCAGTACGGCGTTGTGTGGAAGCGTCGGGACTACGACTACACCGATTGGAACACTGGCGATCTGCCGAACAAGTGCCTCAGCGCGGCGACGGCGTGCTTGTACGGTGTGACCGAGGCCGCCGTTTTGGCAGCGGGGTACGCCCCAGCCATTGGATTCATCCATACCGGGAAACCGCTTTCGTTTGTTTATGACATAGCGGACATTGTGAAATTCGAGACAGTTGTCCCGGTGGCATTTCGGGTGGCCGCACAAGATCCACCCATCCCAGAACGGGCCGTCCGACTGGCCTGTCGGGACATGTTCCGAAAAACAAACCTGCTGGAAAAGCTGATTCCAATGATTGAGGAGGTCCTTGCGGCCGGTGACATGACACCACCTACGCCAGCACCGGAGTCGGTCGCGCCTGCCATTCCCAACCCGGAGAGCTTTGGAGATGCTGGTCATCGTTGTTGAAAATGCGCCCCCTCGATTACAGGGACGGCTGGCAATTTGGCTTTTGGAAGTACGCGCGGGCGTTTACGTGGGCGATTATTCGGTGCGTGTCCGCGAATATCTTTGGGAGCAAGTCGAAAAAGCCATTGAGGGTGGAAACGCGGTGATGGTTTGGAAGGCGCCGAATGAATCGGGCTACGACTTGCGGACACTTGGTCCGAACCGCCGCATACCGGTTGATTACGACGGCATCAAGCTTGTTCAGTTCCTGCCTCCTCCCAACTCGGACGATACTTCCGTGAGTCCGCCAAAAGAAACCTGATCTTTGACAATCGCATATTGTTTCTAGTGATGTTGGGTCAAAAAATCGGTAGCATTTGTGTGTTGCCACAACCAACGTCTTTACTGTAGGTTCCAAGAAGTCCGTTCCCCACGCACGTGGGGATGAACCGCCCCCCCCGGTGAACCCGGCGGGATGAGAACCCCGTTCCCCACGCACGTGGGGATGAACCGCCGCGCGCCATCCCCGTCCCGATGCCTTCCTGCCGTTCCCCACGCACGTGGGGATGAACCGGTGTTCAGTTTTCTGCCAATCTCCCACCCGCCCCCGTTCCCCACGCACGTGGGGATGAACCGTTACCAGACGAAGCGACCATTAGGGAGCGTAGCCGTTCCCCACGCACGTGGGGATGAACCGCGACTGCGCGGCGGCGCTTACTGGACGAGCTGCCGTTCCCCACGCACGTGGGGATGAACCGGGTTTCAACATTTTCCTGTGTCGGCAAGGCAGCCGTTCCCCACGCACGTGGGGATGAACCGCGTGTCCAGCGGGCGTGTTTGGCTCGAGTCCGCCGTTCCCCACGCACGTGGGGATGAACCGCTGCGTCATCGTCTCGAGCTGTTGCGCAATCGCCGTTCCCCACGCACGTGGGGATGAACCGACGAGATACCGCGCGCCACGCCGCCCCCGAATCCGTTCCCCACGCACGTGGGGATGAACCGCTCATTGCGCCAGTCTCCGCACGCGCAAATTGCCGTTCCCCACGCACGTGGGGATGAACCGCGACTGGCGCTGACTGAGCGCCAGATACAGCGCCGTTCCCCACGCACGTGGGGATGAACCGCGAAACGGGCGCACGCTCACCGTACGCCCACACCGTTCCCCACGCACGTGGGGATGAACCGCCAGACGAGTTCGCAAAAGTAGGCGCACCAGGCCGTTCCCCACGCACGTGGGGATGAACCGTCGAGGGGCGTGGCGAAATGCGGCTTCCGGCTCCGTTCCCCACGCACGTGGGGATGAACCGGCTTGCTTTGTGTGGGCTTTCTTTGAGTAGCCCCGTTCCCCACGCACGTGGGGATGAACCGAAGCCCGCCGGTTTTGGCGGGCTGCACAGGAGCCGTTCCCCACGCACGTGGGGATGAACCGTGTTTATTGTCTTCGACAGGGATTGCGACAAACCGTTCCCCACGCACGTGGGGATGAACCTCTAGTTGTGGCGGTTCCTCTTGGAACGCCTGCCCGTTCCCCACGCACGTGGGGATGAACCGCGACTGTCAAGGAGCGTAGTATGGGTAAGGGTCCGTTCCCCACGCACGTGGGGATGAACCGGTGCGTCATGGCTGCCGCCCAGACTCGTCGTGCCGTTCCCCACGCACGTGGGGATGAACCGCGGAATCTGGCGCTGGCCACGAAGGGCACGTTCCGTTCCCCACGCACGTGGGGATGAACCGTCAGTTTGATGCCCTCCGCGACGCCGGTCTGCCCGTTCCCCACGCACGTGGGGATGAACCGCGCTGCCAGCAGGTCGGTTCCGGGTTTTGGCGCCGTTCCCCACGCACGTGGGGATGAACCGCTGCTGGGAATGCCCGATTTTCAGTTGCCGCACCGTTCCCCACGCACGTGGGGATGAACCGTCGTTGACTTTGAGATAGTTGCGGAAGGAAGCCCCGTTCCCCACGCACGTGGGGATGAACCGCGTCGTGCGGCGCGGAGAGCGAATCGTGGCTCCCGTTCCCCACGCACGTGGGGATGAACCGGTTCGCTTCGTCTGGTAACTTAATATGGTAGGGCCGTTCCCCACGCACGTGGGGATGAACCGGGAATCCCGCGTCTTCCAGCCTCTCGAGAAACCGTTCCCCACGCACGTGGGGATGAACCGAAAAACGACCTGGTGGGAGGGCCGCCGAACGACCGTTCCCCACGCACGTGGGGATGAACCGTAGCGCCCGGGGAGTCTCCGCCGCCAAATGTGCCGTTCCCCACGCACGTGGGGATGAACCGGATTCAGCCTCGACCAGATACGGGAGCTAACGCCGTTCCCCACGCACGTGGGGATGAACCGACGCATCTTCCAGGCTTCCATGCGCCGCATGGCCGTTCCCCACGCACGTGGGGATGAACCGGTGTTTGGCTTGGTATGCCCTTCCTAACTCAACCGTTCCCCACGCACGTGGGGATGAACCGGTTTTGATTGTATCTGAGGAATTTGAGGTTGGCCGTTCCCCACGCACGTGGGGATGAACCGTAAAACACTCGCCCGCGCTTCGTGAATCTAGGCCGTTCCCCACGCACGTGGGGATGAACCGCTTGCCGCCCTTCAACAGGCACGCGCCGCCGGCCGTTCCCCACGCACGTGGGGATGAACCGACGGTGAGGAAGCCGCCGACTGAGGCGGAAACCCGTTCCCCACGCACGTGGGGATGAACCGTCTAACTAGGAGAACAACTTATGGACACACGGCCGTTCCCCACGCACGTGGGGATGAACCGTTCCCTCATTGTCGTTATCTACGGCTACAAAGCCGTTCCCCACGCACGTGGGGATGAACCAACGCCAAACTGCAAACTTGTGAGTTTGCGAGGCCGTTCCCCACGCACGTGGGGATGAACCGCATATACGGCTATTCGCTCTCCGCGCTCACCACCGTTCCCCACGCACGTGGGGATGAACCGACCAATTGCTGCCATGGCTGATGAGCTGTCAACCGTTCCCCACGCACGTGGGGATGAACCGGCGGCGAGGCCCGGCGCCCTTGCCGGACGATCCCGTTCCCCACGCACGTGGGGATGAACTGGAGGAACTGGAGCTGGAGCAAGGTGTAACCTGCGCTACACTAGTTTTCTGTTCCCCACACACAAGGGGGTGAGCCGTCACTGGCGCGAACATCGGGAGGGAGGGAAGGGCAGTCCCTGGCTGCCAAAGGTCGCCGGGATCGCTCACCTTCCGCAAAGCGCTTCAGTGTATGGTGACTGGTGTTCAGTGACTGGTATCCGGGTGCCAGCACTAGCTGAGATCACGGGTCATTCATCGCTGGCTACTGACCCTGAGTTATTACGGGAGCATCGGTCCAGTGCGTTGGACGGCAGGTTACTGGGTGGCAGCCGGGGACGCCGAAACACGGCAACTGAGTGCCTGACCAGTCTACGCGGAACAGCGCTGCCCGTAACGATGTGTTTCCGGCATTTCGACCTGGTCAACGCCTCTCTGCAGCCAGGCCAAGCAAACGAGGCGTCGCGTGTACGACCTACGGGATACGCCGTGGTGAGCAACTGTGCGGCGTTGGACAATGAAGTGGTTGGGCCAGCGCGGACGCCGGGATGGAGCTGCCACCGGAGACGCTGGGCGAGACACTGGTTTGGCCTTGCACCAGTTACTTTCAAGGGGAGGTGTTGGTGCGGAGAGTCTGATAATGTGTATTATGTAGATTAGCTGCCGTCTAAGCCATCATTCAACCAGTGATTTACACCAAATTGCACCCGATGTTGCCTCGATGTTCAACGGATGTAGCCTCAACGAATTAGCTATGCAAAGCACATAAACAAACTCAACGTTGATTTGGCCGGCCTACCCCCTGAGAGGAACCAAACCATGCAGCCGAACCCAACCCCACGCCGACTGGCCAACTGGTCGGTCAGTCTGCTGGTCGGATTGTGCCTCATCGGCGGTCAGCCACCGCGCAGCGTCCTGTCGCGTACCCAGCCCAACCATCGGTTAGCGGATTTTCAGCTTCAACCAAGTGAAATCGAAACCTTACATGGCGGCGGCATCGTCAGTCAGGCGCTCCCCACGGCCCAACCCAAAACCATTGCGGCCCAGGCGTTGGCCATCCTCGATACCTCGCCGGAAGCCTTTCTCCAAGCTTACCGCTCGCTGGAGGTCATTCGTCACGGTGGCAGCGTCATTGCCTGCGGACGCTTCAGCCCAACCCCGACGCCTGCTGACGTAGCGACCCTGCCGGTTAGTGACGATCTCGTGACGAGCTTGGCCGGCGTCCGCCAAAGCGATGCCGGCGTCAAGCTTTGTGCTGCTGAAATCGAGCAACTGAGCCGCTTGCGGCAGGCCGATGCGCCCCTGGTGTTCCGTCGTCAGTTGGCGGCCACGTACCGCCAGATGCTCGTCGAGCGCGCTCAAGCGTATGCGGCTCACGGGCTGGCCGGACTTCCGGCCTACGCCGACAAAAAAGAACCCATTGACGCGCGCCGCGCCACGACGTCCCTCTTGGCCGAACAGTCCCGGTTACGCCCCGGACAGGCCGCGGTTTGCGCGGCGCTGCGGCACTTCCCAAACCTGGACGCCAACCGCGCGGAGTCGTTTTTATACTGGGCTGTCCAGAAATACGGCGACTTGAAGCCCGTCACAACCCTGGTCCACGTCGTCATCTGGCATGACGACGGGCGCGACTACGTTGCGTCAAGCTTGGTGTACGCGAACCACTACACAGAAGCAGCGCTGGTCGTTGCCGAGCTGCTTCCCTGGGCTGACACCAACGGCCAGATGCGGACACTCGTTGCCTACAGCATCCGGGTCCAAACCGACCTGCTTGGCGGACAACTCGGCTTCCTAAAAAAGAAGTTTGCGCAGGCCAAGTTGACCAGTACGGTCAAAGGTGGACTGGCAAGCTTGCGGACGGTAGTGGCATCAAGCACGGTGGCGCAAGCCCCGACACGGTAAACCCAAAGCCAAGCGCAAAGTCATGGGTGAAACGAGTGAAGGAGTCCCGACGGCAAGCTTGCAAGCAAAGACAACCGCTTTCAGGTGGTTTATGCTGAAAACGTCTTCAGTATGGAGCAAACTAAAGCACTCAACTTGATAGGGGGGCGACGAGCGTGAAGGTAATGGTGACAAAAGACGGCTCTTTCTGCATCAAAGGGAATAACGGCAAGGTGCTATCGTTCGGCAATGACATTTTCGGCCATGGCATTCAGGTCAAAGACGAACAAACAGGCAAGGTTTTGTCCGGCCTGGAAGTAGGTCTCGGTGGAAACCATGCTGAACTTGTCGCCCAATTAGGCGATGCCACCGTGACCCTTGAACAGACAACCAACGGAAAGACGATAACCGAAACGATGACTGTCAAAAAGACAATAACCAAACCAGTTCAGCGTAGCGCAAAGGCGCCCCAGCTTTCCAAGCCTTAGCCTACGAGCAAACTTGGCAGTTGGACATGAGATCACTGACGGAATACCTCACCTTTCACCTACCTTCCAGGGTGGGTTTTATCAACATAACGCCCCAGGTCGAGTCGGTCGTCCGGCGCAGCGGTGTCAAGGAAGGGCTTGTCCTGTGCAACAGCATGCACATTACGTCGAGTGTTTTCATCAACGACGATGAAGCCGGACTCCACCACGACTTTAGCGTTTGGCTGGAAAAGCTGGCGCCGTTCAACCCCGACCCCAACCACTACCACCACAACCGCACGGGTGAAGACAACGCCGATGCGCATCTCAAGCGCCAGATCATGGGCCGTGAGGTCGTCGTGGCGATTACCAACGGGCGGCTTGATTTCGGACCGTGGGAGCAGATTTTCTACGGCGAGTTTGACGGCCAGCGCCCCAAGCGGGTGCTCGTCAAAGTCATCGGCGAGTGATGCAGCGCATGGTTGATGCGGCCCAGGCCCGGCAGCGGTCAACCAAAGCCAGCGCCAGACCAGGACGCTGCCCAAAGTGAACATGGATGTAGCTGGCGTGGACGTTCTGTGACGCCAATCCTTCCAGGCGGGCATTTCTGCCGGCTGACGCGCTAGGATGCGGTAGGCCGGTCGGTCGGTCGGGGCGTTTTCCCACTGCGAGTAGTGAAACTCGTGGCCGCGCAACCGCTCTCCGGCCCGTCCGAGCAACCCGTCCTGGGCCAGTTCGACTTCGCGGTAGCCCATCGTCAACCGCTCTTGCATGCGGCACCGACCGGGGAGGATACCCACCATCGGGTAGCTCGTTCCGTCGGGCAGGTGGATGGCTTCGGTGAGGTACATCAGCCCGCCACATTCGGCGTAGATGGGCATTCCCTGCCCGGCCATGGACTGGAGGGCTAGACGGCAGTCCCGGTTGGCGCTCAGGGCGGCAGCATACAGCTCTGGGTATCCACCGCCGAGGTACAGCCCGGCGACATCCGCCGGTGGCGCGGCGCGCAACGGACTGAAGAAGACGATCTCGGCCCCGCACTGGCGCAGCGCGTCAAGGTTATCTTCGTAGTAGAAGCAGAAGGCTTCGTCCTGAGCAACGGCAATTCGGATGTTCGGCGGTGTGGCCGCAGCCGGCAATGAGTCGGCCTTGACCGGCCATAGTGGCGCCGCCGCGGCTAACGTGACCACGGCATCCAAGTCAATGTGGCGCGCCAGGGCCGCGCGGGCCGCCGCCAGAAATGCCCGCACCGCCTGCGGACGCTCGGCCGTGGTGAAGAGACCTAGATGCCGCTCCGGCACGGTGAGGTCGGCCATGTGGGGAAGACAGCCCAGGACCGGCAGCCCGTACCGGCCTATGGCTTCGCGCAACCAAGTGGCGTGGCGGTCACTCCCCACGCGATTGCAGATCACGCCGGCGATATTGACCTTTGGCATAAAGGTGTGGAAGCCATGGGCAATGGCTGCCGCGCTGGCCGACATCCGGCTGCAATCAATGACCAGCACCACGGGGGCTTCAAGCAAGTGCGCCATCTGCGCCGTGCTGCCATCGAGCGGATCGGCGCCCGCTCCATCAAAGAGGCCCATGACGCCTTCAATCACACTGATGTCGGCTGTGGCCGCCGCCCGCCAAAAGTTTTGCCGGACGGTTTCCGGGGGCAGCATCCAGGTGTCGAGGTTGCGGGAGGGACGGCCCGTCGCGGCGGTGTGGTACATCGGGTCAAGGTAGTCTGGGCCGACCTTGAAGCCTTGCACCTGCCGGGTCGCTGCCAGCGCGGCCATGAGTCCGGTCGCAACGGTGCTCTTGCCGCTTCCACTAGACGGCGCGGCCACGATCAGCCGTGGCACAGGTCTGGTTGTCACGGGCGCAGCATCAGCCAAGGCTTTGTCGGTCGGAAAGAGCGCCAGAGGGCACTCGTGGTTGGTATTGTGTACTGGATGTGGCGGTAGTGTCTCGCTGTTCGGGGGTGACACCGTCAAAATTTCCTGGATAAAAAGCAGAGCTTACCGCACAAAGCTGCACGAATAGGTCAGGAGCAAGCTTTGTACCCTTTCTGGCGCACTCCGCCTGTCTTTTGTGTTATTCTGTCTGTTTTTTGTGTTATGATGGTGATATACTTTTGCTCGGTCGTTTTGCGAAAAACGTTGGACGGGTGTATCCGCTTCTGCGGGACTTTCCCTCTTGGCACGCTGAAAGAGAGCACGGTTGCCCCGTGTCCCGATGTCAAGAGGCAAGCTTATCATGACGCTATGCTGTCTCAATGGCCTAAAGTTCTCACCTTTGGCTTGACGCTCTTGTTGAGCGGAGTGATGTTCACATCTGAGTCGGATGCCCAAGGTCGCAAAAAGGCACCCCGAAGAAAGGCTCCGGCACCGGCCGTCACTCCGAAACCAGACAGCGCCCCGGAAACAAGCGCTGCCCCGGCTGCGGCAACTCCGCCTGCCGAGGCAACCTCTGCCGCTTCGGCAGATACAGCGGACACCGATAGCCTTCCCAAAGATACCCGTCCCCGCATTGCCATTGCTCCAATCGGGTTCGGCGACCGAGTGTTGGAAACTGCCCTAACTGATAACCTCGTCAACTACAGCCGGTTTCAGGTCGTCGTTGCCCGGAATCAGTTGAGAGAAATCCTCGGCGAGCAGAAGCTCAGTAACACTGACTTTGTGAATCCGGACACGGCCCAAAAAGTCGGGAAGCTTGTTGGAGCCAACTACATCGTCGTTGGCCGGTTTTTGGGCAAGAATCTGACCCCCGGCGCGCTGTTTATGCCCGACCAGCTTGAGATCAAGGCCCAATTCCAGCTTATTGAGGTGGAAACAGGCACAGTCAAAGTTGCCGATACCTTCTCTGTCACCACTTCTGGTCTCTTCAAGCTGCCTGAGGAATATGCATTATCGTCTCTGGCCGAGGAATTAATGCTGCAAGCTTACCGGTCCAACGCTGCAGAGCTCGTGCGCAAGTTCATTGATAAGATCAATATCATCAATCCACTCAAGGGATATGTCGTGAACGTCGTCGGCCCGGAGGTATACATCAACCTGAGCTACAAAGACGGTGTCCGGGCTGGGCAAGAGTTTATGATCTTTGCCGATGGCAACACCATCAAAGACCCAATTACTGGGGAAATACTCTCGACCGAAAAACAACCGATTGCCCGGATTGTCATCATCGGCGCATTTGAACAGTTTTCCATCGGTTTTATTTTCGCCACCAACTCCCCGCAGGCCAGTGTGCTGTTAGGAGGAGTCAAATACGACCCATCCCCAGTATTTTCAGTTGTCCAGTCGCAAATGTCTCTGATTGAGGTTGAGCGCAGAGGTCTCGCTTTGCTCGAAGATCTCAAAAAAGCTGCCAAAAAGAAAAACAAATAGCTACAGTAGGTATTCATATGAGGCTGATTTTTGTTTGGCTGTGTCTGATGGTGGCCGTCCAGACGGCTCTTGCTCAAAAACCTGCGAATGAACCGAAGCGGGTCGCCGTTGCTCCGTTCAGCCAGACGGTAGATGCCAAGATCGTCGCCGTACTTGAATCTGAACTGGCGAATGCTCTTGCCACCTACTGCAATCTCAAGTTGGTCGAGCGACAGCAACTCGGCCAGGTCCTGAGTGAGCTCAAGTTGAGTAACTCCGAGCTGGTCGACCCCAAAGCTGCTCAGAAAGTTGGCAAAATCATCGCGGCTGACTACCTGGTGTTGGGGGAGATTCTCGACTACGGTGCTGCCCGCGGCGCGGTATCCGATCGAGCCCGCATTGGCGCACATATCCAACTCGTTGAGGTGGCGAGCGGGAACATCATCTTGTCGATGATCTCTCGGAATGAAGTCAGCCTCAACACTTCGACGAGCCGGACCGTGGGCGCAATTCTCTCAACCGTGGCCGGTGACCTAGACCTGATACCGTCAAGCAAAGCAAGCCGAGTGGCATCAGTGTTATCGGCCGCTAAACCGTCTCTTCCCCATTTGGACGAATCGCAAGCGCTCACGATGTACCAGGCCGCTATGCCGGCCATCACCCGGAAGTTTGCCGAAAAGATCAACCAAATGTCGCCGCTGACGGGATACGTCGTGGCCAACAAAGATGGCCGAGTAGCCATCAATATCGGCGCTATCTCAGGCTGCAGAAAAGACCATGAGTTCTTAGTCTACACTGACGGGCGGGTTATCAACGACCCAGCCTCGGGACAAAAGGTCGGCATGACTGAAGTCCCGGTCGGCTTTCTGAAAGTCGTTGACGTGGAAGACAAGCTCGCCTGGTGTGAAGTCATCCGAACCTTTTCAGATAAAACCCCGCTTCCCGACAAAATCCAGGTTACGATGCCGGTCCGCCAGTCTTACCATGAGTTTTATCCGGTGGTATTACCCGATGAGGTGTACCAGATCATCGGCCACGTCTACAAAGCAGAGAATGAGCGTGCCAAAAAGGAGGCTGAGCGTACCAAAAAGGAGGCCGAACGGGCTAAAAAAGAGGCCGAACGCGCTCGGAAAGAGGAAGAAAAGAAAAATAAACAGAACTAAAGTCACAACCGGGATCAAAAGGTGAGTCTGTCCCGGGCGATGACGGCAGGCAGTTGGTCTGGACGGCTGCCGCCTAACCGGGCTCGGCTCCTTCGTCGGCCAGGCGGGTCAACAGCCCAAGTTCGTAGCCGATGGCCTCCAACTGTGCCTCAGATAGAATAGCACCTTCCGGTGGGCGCCGGTTCAGACGGAATACGATCGCCCGTTCCCCAACGGCTTGCTCGACAGCAATCCGGCTGGCGGGAACAACAATGCCGAGCAGACGGCTCATCAGGACCGCCGTCGAGTGATGCCCAACCGCAGAACAAATGTCATCGCCGGCGCGCTGCGCTTCTGCAACAAGGCAACGCGCAGCCTCGGCCGTCAACGGTTCATACCGGTAGAGTCCGTAAGCCGTGAGAATACTGGAATTGATCAACAAAAGTCGCTTGTGTGAACCGCGCGAATCGAACAGAGCCTGGGTAGACATAAGCGTCATCAAGGTCAGTAAGGTGTCGTGCTGAGTTGTTCCACACCCGTGTGGGAAACGTACCGGTCGAGCTTGACGGCCACATTGTCAAAACTCAATGCCGCGTTGGGCTTTGATGCCGGCCCGGAAGGGGTGCTTGACCAGTTTCATTTCGGTAACGAGATCGGCCAGTTCGACGATGTCCGGGTGAGCGCTGCGGCCGGTCAGGACAACGTGAAGTTGGTCGGGCTTACTGCGCAGCGCAGCGAGAACCGCCGCCACCGGCAGGGTCTCGTCGCGGAGCACAATGTTGATTTCATCAAACACAAGCAAGTGGTAGCTGGGGTCGGCCATCAGTTCACAGGCCTTGGACCAAGCGCGTTCGGCGGCGGCGCGGTCACGGTCACGATCCTGGGTTTCCCAGGTAAAACCCTCACCCATGGCAAAGAAATCCACCCGTCCCGGTAACTCGCGGGCAAACGCGGCTTCACCACTTGTCCGCGCGCCCTTGGTAAACTGGACGACGCCGACCCGCAGCCCGTGGCCCAGCGCCCGAAAGATCAAGCCGAGCGCCGCCGTGGTTTTGCCCTTCCCGGCTCCGGTGTGAACGATAATGAGACCTTTTTCCTGGGTAGCCTGCGCAATCCGCTCATCCTGGATGGCTTTCTTGCGAGCCATCCGCTCACGGTGGCGGTCGGATGACTCGGACGGCTCAGATGGTGTGACAGCGGCAACTTCGGTCATAAAAAAAGCCCCTCACCGGCGAGCCTGGCTTTGCCGAACAGGCATTACGGTAGTGCATTCACTGCCTCGACAATCGTCATGACAGCATCGGCCGTATGGTGTGAAACCGTCCGTAGCGACCGCGACGGCAGCGCCAGGACACGCTTGCGGCGAACCGCCTCCAGCGCCACTAACTGCGGGTCGGACAGTAAACGTTCACGGAAACCTACATCAGAAGCAAAGCCCGTGGCGACCAAGATCACATCCGGGTTGAGCTTCAGCAACGCTTCGGCCGAGATCGCCGTATGCCCGACTACGTCAGATGCCGCGTTTTGCAACCCGGCGGACGTGAGCTTGACGTGGGTCATCGTATCCCTTCCGGCAACCATGAGCGGCGGCATGACATACAGTACCCGCCAGCCAACGCGGTCCGGCCGCAGTGCCGCGCGCGCTTCCTTCAACCGAGCATGCATGGCGGCAATGACCGTCTCGGCCCGCGCTTCCTCGCCGAGCGCGCGCCCAATCCGACGCACATTGTTTTCAATATCGTCCAGCGAACGGAAGTCTTCGACGAGCAGCGTTGGCGTCCCGGTTTGCTCAACCGCCTGCCGCAGCTCGGCCCTGGTGTAGCGCGCCAGCAAGAC
This sequence comes from Chloracidobacterium validum, assembly GCF_018304825.1. NCBI lineage: Bacteria > Pseudomonadati > Acidobacteriota > Blastocatellia > Chloracidobacteriales > Chloracidobacteriaceae > Chloracidobacterium > Chloracidobacterium validum. Next base: position 525,248 of record NZ_CP072649.1, on the reverse strand, counting down.
CAGATCGGCCCGCAGTGACAACATTCGCTCCGGCTCACGCTCCACGAAAACCCCGACCTGGCGCGCAACGTCCGCCACATAGCTTACTTCAGGGTCGGCGGCGTACTTCGACAGCGCCACGATCCGCTCCGGCGGCACAAGCGCACACAGGATTTCATCGGTCCCGATGGAAAGTGATGCCACCCGCTGTCGTTTGGCAGCCGGAGTCGTAGCCGTCGCCGGCTCACCGGACGGGCGCGAGACGCCAACTTGGCAGCCACCAGCCGGACAGGCGACCACAGTCGCCAGCCCAACGACCGTCAGTTGGTAGATAACCTCACTTGGCCACCTGCGTCGCCCCATGCGTCCGCTCATCACCCTCGCTTCCCCGCGGCCATGATACGCGCCTCAGCGCCGGCCTGGATGTCCCGCAAGCGGGTCGTCACCGTCTCCGGCGGATGTCGCCACAGGCCACGCTCCACGGCTTCAAGCAGGCGGCCGGCGATGTCGCGCTGGGTCCAGGGATTGCTCTGGCCGAGAAAACTAGCCATCTCCTCATCAAAAAGGTACGCCTCCGCCACCCGCTCATAAACCCAATCGTCAACCAAGTCGGTCAACGCCGCATACCCAAACAGGTAGTCCACCGTGGCGGCCATTTCAAGCGCCCCCTTGTAGCCATGTTCCCGGATAGCCCGCAACCACTTGGGATTTGTCACCCGGGCCCGAATCACCCGGCGCAGTTCTTCCCGTAGTGTCCGCACCCGTGGCCGCGCCGGGTCTGAAGTGTCGCCAAAGAGCGTCGTCGGGGCCTGCCCGCGCAGATTCTCGATCGCCGCCGCCATGCCACCGTGAAACTGCATGTAATCGTCACTGTCGAGAATGTCATGCTCGCGGTTGTCCTGGTTCTGAACGGCAACGTCGCAGGCTGCCAACTGGCGCGCAAATACCTCGCCGGCCGGCGTGCCGTACTCGTCCGCCGTGTAGGCATAACCACTCCAGCGCAGGTAGATGTCGGCCAGATCAGCGCGCTCCGTCCACGCCTTCTCCGACAACGCAGCCAGAATCCCGACCCCATAGACGCCTGGCTGATTGGAGAAAATACGAAACCGTGCTCGCCGGTGTGCCGCGTCAGGTGAGTCGCCGGCTGCCACGTAGTGGGCCTCAGCCACACGTGTGCGCTTGCGCACATAGTTCCACTCATCCGGCTCATCCGCAGCCGCAGCGAGCCTGACAGCCTCATCGAGCAGAGCGATGACATTTGGGAACGCATCACGGAAGAAACCGGAAACCCGCAGGACGACATCAATGCGCGGCCGCCGAAGTGTCTCCAGCGGGAGCCGTCGCAGACCTATGACGCGCCGACTGGCCGGCTGCCAGCACGGCTCAACCCCCAACAGCCACAACACCTGGGCCACATCATCCCCCTGGGTACGCATGTTGGACGTTCCCCAGAGTGTCAACCCGACCACCTCCGGGAACGCCTGCTTTTGCGCGACGTAGCTGGCCACCAGCGCGTCACCCAACTGCCGCCCGACCTCCCAGGCAAACGGTGATGGAACGGCCCGCACGTCAACCGCGTACATGTTGCGCCCTGTCGGGAGGATGTCCGGCATACCGCGGGTCGGCGCGCCGCTCGGCCCAGGCGGAATGGCCCGTCCGGCCAAGCCATCCAGGAGGTGACGGATTTCGTCCGGCGCGCGTCGCACCCGCGGGAGGATGTCCTGCCCAAGGTACGCAAGCCCGGTCCTGGTTGCGCTGCCAAGCTTTGCAGCAAAGGGGTGGGTGAGATCGAAGTCATGCGCCACCGCCGTGGCGACCAGCTCACGAACCGCTGCATCCAGCGCCCGGCGCAGGCGTCCAACGCTGGTGATGGCTGAGGGGTCGCAAGCCGCCAGCCCTGACGGGACAGCTTCCGGCAGCCACGCCGTTTCGGCCGGCAGGTCGTCCAAGTTCGGCGGTAAACCCAGGTCCTGCGCCAGCGCTGTCGGCAGTCCCGGACGCTCCGGTGTCCCCTGCCGCGCCAGGGCGCAGAGAAAGTCCACCAGCCGCTCGCCCTGCGGGGCTTCACCAAAGACATGTAATCCGTTCCGAATCTGGATTTCGCCCAACTCGCACAAGTACCCGTCGAGCTTTTTCAGAAACGCCGGCCACTCGTCTTCGTCTGGCCGGGCCGTGTAGCCCAGATCGCGGTGGAGATTTGCCGCAACGACGGCTTCCCAGATGGCCGCGACAATGAGCGGCCGTTTCTCCGGGTCGAGTTGGTCGGCGCGCCCCAGCTCGGTCAACAGCGCCTGAAGCGGCGCCAGTTCACATTCCTGTTCGACCTCGGCTTGGGTCATCGGTGGTGGCAGGTGGCTGACCAGCGCGGCATGCCAGCGCCGTTTCGCCTGGAGGCCTTCGCCCGGATCACCGACGAGAAACGGATAAAAAACTGGCGTGTCACCGAGCACAAGTTGCGGATAACACTGCGCCGACAAACCCAGCGACTTGCCCGGCAGCCATTCGACCGTCCCGTGCTTGCCGCAGTGAATGACGGCATCCACACCAAAGACGGTGCGCAACCAGTGATACACCGCCAAGTAATGGTGCGAAGGCGCGAGTTCGCCACTATGGTATAGCGCCTGTCGGTTTTCTCCGTAACCACGTGGCGGTTGGATGAGAACCACCACATTGCCGTAACGGCGTGCCGGGATGTACCCAAGGTCTCCGACCGTCATGACCTGCCCCGGTGGCTCCCCCCACGTCGCCCGCAGCGCCGCTTGCGCCGGTTCGGGAAGCCGGGCAAACCAGTCTGTGTAATCCGCTACCCGATAATGGGCGGACTGGCGGGCCTGCTCTTCCGAAAGCCACTCGACTTCGTAGCCACCGAGCGCCAGCAGTTCTTCCATGAGCGCATCACCATCTGGCGGCAGGTCCCCCACGACATAGCCTTCCTCGCGCAGCGCCTGAAGAATGCGTAGCACCGACGCCGGCGTGTCCAGGCCCACGGCGCTGCCGACCCGGCCGTTGCGGTTGGCAAAGTTGGTCAGGACAATAGCTAGGCGTTTTTCCCGATTGGGGAGCCGGCGCAGCCGTCCCCAGCGGGCCGTCAGTGCGGCCAAGGCTTCGATCTGGGCCGGAATCGCCACCTGGCGACTTGCTCCGGCCGGCGTCAGCTCCTGTGCGCCAATGACGGTTGAGATGATGCGCCCGTCAAACTCCGCCATGACGACTTTCATGGCGGCATCCAACGGAGACAGCCCGCTCGAACTGGCCGCCCATTCGGCCTGTGAAGCGCGTACCGTCAGGCCCTGAATGACCGGAACCCCCAGTTGCGCGAGCACATCAAGCCCAGGGCCGGCAGCCCGTGTCAAACGTTGCCCGTGAACGATGTCGGCCAACGCATAACTCAGCAGGCTGATGATGACATCGGCCCGCGCCTGATGGCCAAGGTAGGCAAGCAGCGTCTCTGGCGGTGTGTCCCGCAGGCTGTAGCAAAAAACCGGCAGCGGGCGGCACCCACGGGCTTCAAGCGCCCGGACGAGGGCATCCACGACGGCAAGGTCGTTACTTTGCCAGTAAGCCCGGTAAAACAGGAGACCCACCACCGGACCGACCGCTTCACGCCAGTAGGTCCGCGCAAAGGTCGCCACATCCAGCCGGGCCGTGGCTTCATGGTCAGCCGCGTCGGGGTGGTACAACCCATACATTGGCACGGCTACCGGTGGCGCAAAACCAAAGGACGTGCCCAGGATGCCATCGGCTAGGTAACGCAGCCCCTGCGCATAGTTCGCTGCCCCGCCAGCGACACAATAAGTAAGGAAGATCGCGGCAATCTCCGGGTCAACAGTCGTGTAGCCGGCTAGTTCGGCGTCGGGGCGATTGTCCCCCGGTAGCGCAACCAGGGCCGCGCCGGTTTGGTCACACAGGATACGGAGCTGGGTCAGTCCTTCACGGAAATACGCCAGACCACCCAGGATACGAACGATCACCAGCTGCGCGGTCGGCGCAATCTCCTTGGCGAAAGCCGCCACATCGGTCGGCGTCTGGAGGGTGCCGCTGCTTTGCGCCTGCAACCGTGGAAAGCCGGGCGGAAGCTGCGACTGAGCGGCGGTGAGCGTCTCTAGTTCGGTATCCGAAGCAGAAATAAAGATGATGTCCGGGCGCGGACGGTACAGCAGACCGCTATGATCGTCACGGCAACCGTTGGTGGTTTCCTGGTGGTTGGTTGTAACGATGTATTGGCGTTGGGTGGGCTTGCCTATGACGTTATCAGCTTCATTGTTTGTCGGGTGGTAAAGCCCCATGGTGTCAGTTTATGTTTTTACGTTATCAGACGGATGTATCAACACGCGGTATTCCAACCATAACCACAAAAACGGCGCGTGGCCAATCCACCACGCGCCGTCATCAACGTTGAGCGACGACAACGAGAGCGCATCCCAACACCATCCGGCATGCGCCCTCGCCCTTTCCGTCAGCGTCGTTTCGTCGCCAACCCGTCACCGGGGGACGAACCTCCCCAACGACGCACCGGCGGCACGTCCGTCTTGACCTCTATCGGCGCAACCGCCAGCCCACGGCTCTCCCGACCCGTCACGCTTCCGCCACCGGTACAGCCTAAAACATTCACGAAGAACCGGAAGCGCCGCACCGACGGCAGGGCTACCCGAAATGTCACCGTCGTTGATGCCCCTGGCGCTAGTGTCGTCACGCTCGGCGTCTGAATCGCACCCACCAAGCCACCACTCGCACACGTTGCCCCATCCGCTGAAATCAGCCGGAAAGGCACCGTCGGCGCCGGACCGTTTGCCGCTTGCAGCTCCACGACCTCAAAGGCCAAATTCGACAGTGGCGTTGCCGAAACATTCGTCAACGTCCCGCTCATGACAAAGTCATTGGCGTACCCTTGCGCTCCACACGTTGGCGCTTCCAGGACAGACCCCGTGATCACCAGCGAAACCTGCGAATTGATCACCCCAGGCAGGCACGTGCCACACGGACCACTGCCCGGTGTGCACTGCCCCAACGCCGCCGCCAACTGCAATCCCGGCGTGATGACAGACTGATTGAACGAAAACTGGGTGAAGTTTGACATCGCCGTGTTTCCGGCCTGCACGCCGACCGTCGCGCTGGCGCCGTTGGCGGTGGCGCCAATACCGGTTTGCACGTAGCGGAACTGGAATTGGCTCGATCCTTCGTTGAAGACCACCGCGAAGTTGAGGTTCTGCGTGGGACCGCCTCCATCGCCAAATCGCCGTCCGCGCCACTCAATGATGAACTGACGGTTCGGCGCCGTTCCCACCGTGTTGGTGTATATCCCGCCGCCCGTCGTCGTCAAAATGAGGTCATCCCAGTAGGGGCAGACGACCGGCACATTGGGGAAAACCGCCGCCGGCAGGGAGACATTGGTCAAACTCGTGCTGCCGCCGGAAGCCACGAACTGAACGTTTCCGTTCGTGCTCACCGTGATGGTTTGTCCGGCCGCCACCGGCGTGCCGTACACCAAGAACGCAAACGGCGTCGTCGTGGTCACAACGACGTCGTCGGCCGCGCTGCCCGGAACAAACGTTCCGCCCGGCGGGATCACCGCCCCGGTCGGTGTTGACGTGAACTGATAGTTGTTTACGTCCTGTCCCACCGGCAGCGTGAAGTTGAATGTCGCCGGCGAAGGCCCGCCTGAATACGTCACGGTCAGTGTGAAGTTGATGGTTGTGCCGCAGGCAATGGACCCGGTCGTGCTGACTTGGAAAGGCGTGGTGTTGACGCCTGCGCCACCACCCGCCAGAAGATTCGGATACGCCGACGTCGCCTGCGTCACCGTCACGCCTGACGTCGTCGTTGACAACGTGGCCGAAATCGCCGTCGCATCCAAGACGCCGTCATTGATTAGTTGGATACTCAGCGCATTGCACTCATTCGGGTCAATCTGCCCATCACCGGTTGTGATGGTGCGGGTCCCCAACGCGAGATTCGCCTGGGATGGCTGCACGGTCACGGTGAACCGCTCGATGTCCGTGGCTCCACAGGTATCGGCAGTGCGCACCTCGATGACGTAGCTTCCCGGCGTCGTTGTGCCAACCGTGGACACGGTGACGACACCGGTCGTTTGATTGACCGACACCGTGCCGCCACCCGGCAAGGTTGTCGGAGAAACCGTTAGCCCGGCCAGGTTGTTGTTGGCATCTGCCGGTCCCTGGCTAGGTGACACGTCAACCGATGCACCAACCGGAACGGTTTGATTTGAAAACGCACCGAGCGTCGGAATCGCGTTATTTGACACGTTGACGTTGAAGTTACCCGACACGACTCGCCCCACCGCGTCGGTCACCGTCACGCGCACGGGATATGAACGCACGCTGGGCGGATTGGGAGCGACGAGGTTGCAACTGGCCGTGGCCGTCGCCGTGATGATGTTACCCGAAATGAACCCTGCTACCGTCAGGTCCGGCGTGGGCGATTCCTGATCCAGGGTAAAGGTGTACGGGGCGGTGCCGCCGGCAATCGTCGCCACGGTCACGGGGGCCGTCGTAGGCGAACCCTGACGGGTGACGATCGGTCCGCCCAAGGTCAGTGTCGGGGCCGCAGTTGGTCCATTGGTGATGGAAAAGCCCACGTCCGAAACGTCAAAAAAGGTGCCACTCCCGCTTGGAAGAACGGCTTCGACGCGCACGCGCGCCTGCGCCGTCGCCTGCGTGCTACTCGGCACGGTCACGCTGGCCGTGCCATTGTTGGGAACGTTTGACGCGAGTGTCACCGGATAGGTGTTGCCGCCATCCACCGACAGCAGGATATTCACATTGGTCGCGTTGACCGGCGCGACGTCGGTGCCGTTGACGTTCCATGTCACCGTCTGGCTCGAACCCGCCGCCCACGTCACAGCGGTATTGGGCGCGGTCACGGTAAAGGGTCCAGCCGCCGTTGTGACCGTCACGCCCACCGTGGCGTGGCGGACACCGCCACCGCCAGCCCGGTTATCACGGGCGGTCACCCGAAAGGTCAGCGTCCGGTTCGTGTTGGGCAGTGTTTCGCCCGGCACGCCGGTGGCGTTGTTGGGATCATTCTGATTGTTGAGGATGTAACGTAGGGATGGAAACGTGCGCGAGGGGCTCGTGACCGGATCAAAACTGCGGAAAATCGGAGATGAGCCGTTATCGCTGAACGGCCGCGCGGCGCTCTGTGCCGGGCCGAGATCAAACTGCTCCCAGCAGTAGGTCAGCGGATCGCCATCGGGATCGCTGGCCGCGACGGTCAGCGTAAACGGCGTCTGGCGCGGAATCGTGAAGCCCGTCAGTGGTGTTATCGTTGGAGGCGTGTTGCCGGTTGCCGTCGCAACCGGACAGCCACTCCCACCGCCACTGTTGGTGTAGTTGAAAATTTCCTGAAAGCTGATGGTGTGAAAATAGTCGTCACTATTGGGCTGGAGATTGTCGGCGGCACAGATGCCGGCATACGCCATAATCGTGTTACCGCTGCCGACTTCATAGGCGGCCACGGCGCTGCGATTGCCAGAACAAGCGCCTTGGTTGCCATTGAAAGGGTGTCTTGCACCATATTGATGACCGATCTCGTGAGCCACATAGTCCACGTCATAAATATCCCCGGTTGGCGTCGATAGCCCGGTTACCCCGCGGGCCTTCTGCCCGGTCGTGCACACGACACCCAGGCCGGCCACCCCTCCACCGCCGGTGCTGAACACATGACCAATGTCGTAGTTGGCATTGCCGATGACGTTATCCAGATTGGTTTGGTTCTGTCCCAGCATGGCCACACCATCGTTGTTGCTGTAAGGGTCAGATGCGGCATTGGTGTAAACGATGAGATCATTGTTCGCCACCAGCACGAAGCGGATCGCCAAATCGCGTTCATAGATGCCGTTGCAACGGTTGATGGTCGTGACGATGCCACCCAGGCCACCGGTGACCGTGCCCCCATAGGTTGCGGTGTACTCACCCGTCGCCGCGCAGGCCAGCCGATACGTACGCAAGGTCGCCCCAGAGGGATTGAGCGGAGTCACGGCCGCCGTATCGAGATGGTCGGCATCCGCGCGGTCGGTCACACCACAGAGCAACTGCTTTGTCACATTGCGATAGTCACGGCGGAAATAAGCAATGTAGTGTCCTTGATCGCCGCGTTGGTAAGGATCGATGTAGTAGTTCCCACGAGGCGTCAGCACCTGCGCATGAAAGCCCTGCGGCGTCCAGTCAAAGCGGACCGTCGCCGCGGGATCGTCCACGCCTTGACCGAGATAAGTCTTGATGTCAGGAAACTTACGGGCTAGTTCCGGCTCCATGATTGAGGACTCGACGATACGGAACGCGCCGAAACCTCTGTCAGGCAACGGAAGCGAAATCGTCACCGGACTCGCTTGCGTGCGAACACTGCCTTCGACCGGCGCCGCCGCCAAGCGCGCTTTGAGCGCCGGGACATCGAGCGCAAGGGTTCGATAGGACTGAGGCTCAACCCAGCGGGCCATACCGCGCCGTGGAATGGCGGTTTCTTCGGTATCGCGCCAAATATCGCCTGAACCATCCCGCGCCTGCGAGCCGTTGGGCTTTGAAGAAGGTACGGCCGCTCCTGAGGTGGTGGCCGGTTTTGCCGAGGCGGGCGCACGGCGTTCCGAGTTTGAACTCACATAGCTGGCGGCCAACCAGGGACCGCCGCACAGTACGGCAAGCAGAACAGTGAAAATAAGTCGTCGTTTCGGGCTTCCCACGAGTGAACCTCCTCTTTGCAAGGCTGTCTGAAGACCATCCACCGCAGAAAACAGTCATCCCTACCCAAGCCGCCGGGGAAGCCGCTCTACCCAAATGAGCCTCAAGGAGCTTTACAAACAGATTGTGATGACCAATGCGCGGCGACGCTACCAGTGAGCAGGAATGAAAGCAATAGATGGCAAGCGCGACGGCTAACTGAAGTACTGAATTGAGGTTTTCAGTCGCTCGGAAGGCGCGAGCTTCTGGCATATTCTCTGGCAGTTCGGCGGTCGCGCTTGACATTACTCGTTACAACATCTATCGTCGCAACTACGAAAGGACCAGCCCCATGCCGAGCCGTCGAACCACCCCAAATGCCAATCTCTACGAGAAGCTCTGTCTGGCCGTGCTTCAGTCCGCCGAAGCCCTGACGACGGACCTGGGGAACTTTCTCAAAACCTATGACCTCACACCGGTTCAGTACAATGCGCTGCGCATCCTGCGTGGCGCCGGACCGGACGGCGCCACCTGCCAAACCATCGCCGAGCGCCTCATCACCCGCGACCCCGACGTGACCCGCCTGCTCGATCGCCTCGAACACAAACAACTCGTCATCCGCCGCCGGGAGGCCATGGACCGGCGCGTCGTCAAAGCCATCCTGACGCCGGACGGCCTTGATCTCGTCAACCGCCTCGACCAACCGGTGCAAGCTTGGCACGCGGAACGGCTTGGCCGCCTCTCGCCGGCCGAATGCCAGTCCCTGCTCGCCCTGCTCGAGCGGATGCGGACGTAAGCCTGTTTTTTGCCCCTATAGTCGTTTGAACGAAAATCGTCTAAACCTGAAAGGAGACCACCCCATGTTGACCGTTCGCAGAGCTTGGGAACGGGGCCACGCCAACCACGGCTGGCTCGCTGCAAGCCATACCTTTTCCTTCGCCAACTATGACGACCCACGCTGGCGGGGCTTCCGCGCCCTGCGCGTCTTCAACGAAGACCGCATCGCGCCCGGCGCCGGCTTCGGCATGCACGGCCACCGCGACATGGAAATCATCACCTATGTCCTCGATGGCGCGCTGCGGCACACCGACTCCATGGGCAATACGTCCGTTCTGGAGCGCGGCGGACTCCAGCGCATGACAGCCGGAACCGGCGTCCGCCACAGCGAGATGAACGCCTCGGCCACCGAACCCATCCATCTCGTCCAAATCTGGATTCTGCCCGAACGCGCGGGACTGACGCCAAGCTACGAAGAAACGTCACTGCGCGACAACCCGCCCCGCGGAGCGTTTCAACGCATCGCGGCCCGCAAGGCCCAACCGGACGAACTCACCATTCACCAGGATGCGTCCATCTGGCTGGCAACGCTCGCACCCGGTGAAACGACCAACCACAGCCTTGCTCCCGAACGATACGCTTGGGTACAAGTCCTGCGCGGAATGGTCACGGTCAACGGACACGCGCTCCAGGCCGGCGATGGTCTGGCCGTTTGTGCGGAGCGCGACCTTGCCTTTGACGCCGCCGCCGAAAGTGAAATCATGCTCTTCGACTTGGCTTGAACTTCAGTCGCCTTGTGAGGTAGTCGTCATGCTCAATGCCTTCCGCGCCCTCTTGGGTATTTGGCTCATAGTTAGCATTGCCGCGCCGGCCCTTGGTCAAGATCGGCCGGCTGACCGTCAATCAGCCGATCCTGACTGGTACGACTACGAACAAGTCGGTCGTCAACCCACCATCAATGGCCGTTCGGCGCGGGATAAAATCCGCGCCTATGAAAACCGCGCTGGGGCCGTTTTCTCCGACCAGCCGGTGACGCGCCGCCGAGTCCGTCCGGCGGACGCCCCCCGGCGCGGACCCCAGCGCAGAACAACGGCCTACCGTCCGGTGTCCGACATGCTGGCGCCGGGCATCCTGGCCCAATCGGTGGATGGCGACTCAGTTGCCGCGCGTCGGTTCTATGAAGATGCCCTGCGTGAGTATCGGCGCGGCATGATTGAGCAGGGCTGGCCCGTCGAGGACGTCGCCGCCGCTATGGTGCTCTACCTCAACAACCACTACACCATCGTCTTCGGCACCCCGATGCCACCGGGCGTCCCCTATGCGCTTTACGAGCAGTTCCAGGAAATCCTCCTCACCGACGAAGATTTCTTGGCTTCGGACGACCGCGAGCGCCAAATCCTGGCCGAGTCGCTGGCCATTCTCGCCACCGCGACCTATTCGCAATATGAGTTTGCCGGTGGGCGCGAGCGCGAACGGATTCGGCAGCAAGCCCGCGCCAACCTGGAGTCGTTTGCCGGACAGTCAGCCGAGGAGTTTCAGGAAATGGTGTATGCCATCCGCAATCAACTTCCCTAGCCGTTCTGCAATACCTACACAAATCTAGTCATTTCTGACTAAATCTGCGGCTTGCTTCCTGCTTCACCGCGGCCGGTTTCACTCCGGTCTTGCGACCGGAGCCAGAGCCTTCCTCTCCACAGGCTGACACCGTGGAACTCACGGCCAAGTTCTTCAGATTGATCGCAGCGTTCACGTCGCGGTCGTGGCGCATTCCGCAGGCCGGGCACGTCCACTCCCGCACGGCCAGCGGCAGGGCTGCGAGCTTGTGTCCGCAGTCCGAACACGTCTTGCTGCTGGCATAGAAGCGGTCGGCGACCACCACCACGCCGCCACGCATCGCCGACTTGTACTCCAGTTGCCGCCGGAACTCGAAGAAGCCCACATCGGCGATGGAGCGGGCCAGATGGCGGTTCTTTGCCATCCCGCGCACGTTCAAATCCTCGATGCCAATGGTATGAAACCGGCGCGTGAGATTTGTCGTGAGCTGGTGCAAGGCGTCAAAGCGGATCGCGGCAATGCGGGCGTGCAGTCTCGCCAGCTTTGCCTTTGCCTTCTTGCGATTGGCTGATCCTTTTTGCTTGCGGCTCAGACTGCGCGAGAGCCGTTGCAACCGGGCCAGCCGCGCCTTGTGCGGCTTCGGGCCGTCGCTGACCTCTCCCGTCGAGAGCGTTGCCAGCGCCGCAACACCCAAATCCACGCCCACCGCGCCTTGGTTTTCGGCTTTGGGCAGGTGCGAATGGTCTTTGGTATCCACGGTGATGCTGACAAACCAGCGGTCGGCCACCCGGGAGACCGTGGCCGACATAATCTTGCCAGCGAAGCGCAACGACTCGCGCATGCGCACCCAGCCTAGGTTGGGGATGCGTATGCGCGAGTCTTCGATGCTGAACTGGTCATTGGTGAGCGTGAAACGGTCATCCACGCCCTTCTTGCGGAACTGCGGATAGCGGGCGCGGCCTGCGAAAAAGTTCTGGAACGCCTGCCCCAACTGGATGATCGCCATCTGCGGCGCGTTCTTCGTGACCTCCAGCATCCAGGGGAATTGCTTGCGCTTGATGGCGTTCAACTGGCGGCGCAACGCAGCCTGCGATGGCTTGGGCTGGCCGTTGTCAGCCTTCCATGTCTCGTACTGCCGCTGCCACTCGGCCAGCGCCCAGTTATAGGCAAAACGCGCCGTGCCCGCCGCCCGTGCCAGATACGTTGCCTGCACGTTGTTCGGATCGAGCGCGACCTTGTGGGCGATCAGCATTGCGATGCCTCCACCGCCTGCCGCACGCCATCGAGCAGCTTCTGGTTCTTGCGGCTGCGCGAGCCGTACCGCCTGGCCGAGAAGACCGTGATGATTTCCAGCACGTCCTTGGCCAAATCTTCCTCGAACGTCGTGTCTTCGCCTTGATTCAGGATGACGACCGCGACCTGCTTGGCTTCGCCGATGGCGAACACCAGTTCCGCGCCAAACCGCAGCCGCCGGTCTTTGGGCGTGATCACCAAGCGCCCGATCTGACCATCGATGATGGCCTCCAGCCGCTTCTTCAAGCCTTTCTTGTGGTAGTTCATGCCGGAGCCAAGATCAGCGATGACCTCGAATGTCCAGCCTTGGCGGGCGCAGTACAGTTTCCAGCACCTGTTTCTGCCGCTCCAGATCATCCGTCTGGTCGTGGCTTGAGACACGGGCATAGGCCACGGTGCGGCGCTGCGGGTCCACCGCAGCGCGGAACAGTTCGGGCTTGAGCTTGGCGAGGTCGGAGCGGCGATGGCCGCCCGCCGTGTGTTCTGCGGCCAGCCTGCCCGACGCCTCCCAGCGGCGCAGAGTCGTGCTGGACACGCCCAGCGCCGAAGCAGCTTTACCTATGCTTACGAATCTCTCCATATTGCAGAGTATTGCATACACTTAATAGAGTATTGCATACACTTAAAAGGATTCAATCAAACTGTTCGAGCCCTGTCTCAGTGTGCGCGCGCACCCTCCTACCGGCTGTGATGTGGTTGATAGCCGGCATTCAAGTGAAAACCATCGCCAGCTAGCCACACTTGCCTTGCGCGCCGTCGCACCTGCCGGTTGCATTCCAAGCGCGATAGTTCAGCGCGAAGCACCGTCAGATTCAGGCACCGGAGCTAAGCGTTGCCAATGAATTTTTACGGCTTGTTGACGGTGAGACGATCAGGACTGACTTTTACGTCTGGCGGCTCGATAACGTAATCAGGGCTTGGCACAATCCTGGCCTGCCCCCGTACCGTCACTACATCGGTCATGTTGATGTCAAATTGGCTTACAAACTCAACCTCCTCAGACTTCGTGGCCTGACTCGCGAAGACCTTAATTGTGCGGTGCGGTTGAGGAACACTTACCTGTCCGAATCCAATCATATTTTGCTTGACAACGTTAACACTGACACTGAGTGATGTTAAGTTCGCTGTGAAGCCATCGACACTGACCGTGACACGACACTTCGAGGTATTGCCTGCTGTGATGGTGGCCGGATTGAAGGGACCGACACTTTGAAGTGTCACCAACGGTTTTACTTGCACCGGAAACCACGCAGTGTGCCAGAAACTGCCTAGATTGCAGTCATACGCCGTCCATCTCGCCAACAAGGCCATCTCGCCAATGTGGTTTCCTGAGACTTCTGCTTCCGACTGTCCAGCTTGCACCACCGCGCCAGCCCCATTCGCCGAACTGTACTCCCACGTCTGTACCCACGCCAGTTGCGGAACGTGAAGCCCACCATAACACGTCAGGTACTGCTCAAAAGCCCGGTAGGGACGTACCTGCGTCACCCCAAGCGCCCCAGGACCGGTAATCCACCCACTCCCAAACAAATCCCCACAGCAGTTGTAGCAAGCATACGTGCTGCTCGCCTCCGTCCTGGAGTCTAGATACTCCGCCCGCCCTACCATCCCTTTCGTCTCCACACCCTGCACCGACCAGAAAAACTGCCCCCGCTCACACCACGACGGCATCCGTTCCCCACGCGCGTCCGGCTGCTCCATCAATTCCACCCTCCTCAAGTCAATCATCACCGTTTCCCCAGGCCCCAGCTTCGCCTGCCCAAACCCATAGTCCTCCCCACGCTCAAACCGCACCGAAGCGTGATACCGCACTTCCTTGTCCGTCGTGTTCTTCAAATACACCACCGTGTTCTCATCCATCCCCAACCGCACCGGATAACTCCCCGTCGCGCTCGGAATCATCTCCCGATCCACCACCGGCACCCGATACCCTCGCGCCCCATCTTCCCGCTCCACATCTACCGCAGCCCCAATCGTCCCAGCCCCACTCCCATACGCCAACTCGATCCCGGCTATCTGCATCCCACGCCGCTCCTCCTCACTCAGAACCACCGCCAGCGTCCGCGTCTCGCCCGCCCCTAACCGCACCGTCTCCAACTCCCGCCGCGCCATCGCCTCCCCAACCCGTCCAACCAACCACCCCCTCACCTCGCTCTCCCGAGCGCCAAAGTTGTGAACTGTCACGTATGGCGTCACCTTCCCTTTCACCAGCGGTCGCACCCGGACCCCATTCGCATGCCAGACCCCATCCCTGGCACGCCCTAAATCCATGAACGACACCACACTCACATACCCAGCCGCGTTCCACACCCACCCATTCGCTCGCACCGCACCCACCTCATCACTCTCCACCACCACGCCTCCAGACCGCGGCACCTCCCCCAACGCCAACCCAACATCTACCAACCGTGTCGCCCGCCCCCCAAGTTCAAACCGGACGCCTTTCCCATCTTTCCCATCCACACGTACCCGCACCCCCACCGGCCGCTCTGTCACGTTCGTCACCGCCACCTTCAGCGCCCCACCCCGCGGCAGCCGATACACCCCGGCCAACCAAGTCGTCGCCAAACTCACCCGCGCATCCGACAGCCGGTCGCTCACCAACCGTCCACGCCGATCCTTCATCTCCACTTGCGCCCCAAGCACCAATGGCGCCCCTTCAAACGCCAACGCCACGCTCCCGCTCCCAAATGCCGTCCCTTCCCGCGCTCCAAGCTCCGCCAACGGCACGACCCGAAACGACTGCCCCGCGATGGTCAGCGGTGGGGCGCGATGCCGCCGCCCATCCAGCGCAAACAGCGTCGGCTGCACGGTCAACGGCTGCGGACTCTTGTTGTTGAGCAGCAAGGTGGTTTCCACGTCTGACGCCACCCAGTAGTAAGACGAGGTCAACACCTGAGTCGAACCGCCAGGCATAGCGCAGCCCCTCGGTGGTGGCTGGGGCGCCTGAGTCTGGGCGTGAGCAGACGTCAACCCACGCTGGATGACCGCCCACCCCCAGACGCCCGCCATGCCCAGGCACAGAACAACGCCAGCGGCAACGCGAGCGGCAACCACCTGGACGGCAAGTAGATTGGCGACAGACAGACGGCGTGACGGCAGCAGCATAGCCATACCCCTTTGATGAAGGTATCTTGCTTTTTCTAAACCTACTATTACGAAGGCACATCAATTAGGCAATCTACTTTGCCTGGCTTGTCCAGCAAGTTTTTGCTTTCTGGCGCTGGCTGTCCGGTCATTCAGTTGAAATCCCTCGTCCGCGCGCGTCCGCAACATCCTCCTGACCAGCTCTTGACCAGTCGCTGGCGGGGCTTCGGGATCGGTCGGGAAAAACAAACCCCGCCCTTGCGGACGGGGTACGTGCCCATTGGTTTTGACCGCTTGCCATCGGTCGTGGTTTTCAGGGACCTGTGCCGAGCGATTCATCGGCGGTTAACGTAAGGTCTATACCGTTGGCATCCACCACAAGAGAACCCAACCATCCCTGTCATCACGCACAATCCTTCACTTCGCAACCCACTGGCCGCCACGCCAGCGATACTCCACATCGTAGTTTTCATCATCCCGCGACGCCACGGCTCGCTTGGTTGGCTCGCCGTTGACGATGGTAACTTTTTCATCCCACTTGTTGTTCCGGTTGAGGTCAATTTTGGCTCGATTCCAACCCTGCCCCGGCGTATCGCAGTACAGGCTGATTTTGTACGGACGACCGGGAAAGGCATCCTTGATGCGGTCGGTGGTCGCCGGTCGGCGCAGCGCTTCCAGGAGGTCACGATCCACCGGACGCAGCTTGCCGTCGCTTGCCGGGAGAGGCGGCGACTGCGGCGCAGCCGATGGCGTCGGCGGCTGGGCCGCCGGTGACGTCACTGACTCCCGGTTGACCAACCACACGCACGAACCAACGATTCCAGCAAACAAAACGAAGCCACCAGTAATGACCAACGCCAAAAATGTTCTGAACTTCATACTAGCCTCCCCGCCGGCCCAGACTTGCCATCATGCCGCGTTCAATGGGAACAGTGCAGTTGCAGTAGGCATACTGGCACGGACGGGCAAGGTCGTAGAGCTGAAACGTACTATCCAAAAAGTTACCCAGATATTCGCGGCGGTAGCGCCGGGCCGGGTAGCACCGCCAGGCCGCGCCGCGGTCGTCCAGTGTGAACGCCAATGCACCCGCCCAACAGGGTTGCCCCTCAAACGACGGCGCAATCACACCTAGGTCATTGTGGCCGCCAAGCGTCACAAGCTGGGCCTGCTCCTCAACAGTGTAAGGAATGACATCGCGGTTCTGTTTTTCGGGCTGAACTTTGAAGCGAATGCCGGCAGCCGCAAAGTGCTGCGCCAGCGCCGGAAGCTCTGGCAGGTTAGCCCGTGTGGCCACACAGGTCACATTGAATGTTGCGCCGGCCGGCAAGCGGGACAAGACGTACCGGGCTTTCTCAAGAAACTGCGCCAAGGCTTCATCCGTGCTGACGTATTCACGGTGCAAGCTGGCGGAAAAGACGCGCAGTGCGCTTCCCGCCGCTGCCAGGAAGTGGTCGAGCTTGTCCACCGAAGCCGAAAAGTTGGTCACGACACTGACCCGGTGGCCCATCTTGGCCAGGGCAGCGACCACTTCCATCAACGTCGGATGCAGGAACGGCTCGCCACCGGACAGCTTGATTTCCCACCGCCCCGGCAACCGGCGAAACCCCTCCAGAAAGCGCGGTGTATCGCGGGCCCAGCGCGTCCGGTCGTCCAGAAACCGCTGCGTGCAGTACGAACACCGGTAGTTGCACGTCGTGTTCAAGTTCCACATGACAACGCCTTCCGGCGGACGCGGCGGCAACTGGGTCGTCATCGCATCGTCTCCTTCCACAGGTTACGCTCCAAGCTCAACGATCCCACGGTTGGCCGGCACGGTGCAGGGACAAATGTCATACCGGCAAACCGCCGGCCCTGGCGCCAAACGGAATGTGCCATCCAGCACGTTCCCCAAGTACCCTTCACCAAACCGCTTTGCCGTGCGACACGCAAAAGCCCGACCAAATTGGTCTAGAACGAAATAGGCCGTCCCGGCCCAACAGCGCCGCCCACGATAGGATGGCGCAACGTTTGCCTCGCGCGCCGTCGGACACGCCCCGGTGATCGCTTGGACGAGTGGCAACTCCTCCGCGTCATAGGCATGGACACCATGCTTGGTCTTCATGACCTGCGGAAAGTACTTCAGGCCGGCAGCTTCGACTTCGGCCTTGACGGCGGCCAACTCGGCGACCGTCCCGGGAACCAGCACATTGTTGACAACAAAGGCAGTTTCCGGCCGCAGCCAGGACCGGAACGTCCGGGCCTTGGCCACAAAAGCCCCAACATCAACATATTCCCGGTGCAAACTCACCGAGACGACCTCCAGCCGGTCGCCCACCAGCGCCACGAACCGCCGCAGCACGCCGAGCGGCGCGGAGAAATTCGTCAGCACCGAAACCCGATGCGGGAGCGT
The DNA here is from genome assembly GCF_018304825.1 of Chloracidobacterium validum. Classification (NCBI taxonomy): domain Bacteria; kingdom Pseudomonadati; phylum Acidobacteriota; class Blastocatellia; order Chloracidobacteriales; family Chloracidobacteriaceae; genus Chloracidobacterium; species Chloracidobacterium validum. The sequence continues at coordinate 507,497 of NZ_CP072649.1, read as the reverse complement.
GGCCAACCCAGGGATGATGCGCTCCATAAAGCCCCGGAAAGCAAATGGCTCGCCACCCGACATCTTGATTTCCCACACGCCCGGCAAGTCGGCAAAGAACGCCAAAAAACGGTCAATGTCAGCATCCGACGGATGACCCTGCCGGTATTTCCGGGACTGAATGCAGTACGAGCAGTCGTAGTTACAGACGCCGTTGGTCTGCCATTCAATTGTCGGACGTGGTGGCATAGCGCCTCCCTTACGCAACCGGAACCGGCAGTGCCGGGTAAGGCGAAGAATTTTCGTTATCAGATGCTTGTTGTCCCGTCCGCGCTCGATAGACCCCCTCCCCCAACTGCGCCCGTACCTTCCGCGCCACCTTCACGTTCTGGTTGAATTTCCCGCACTGGTGGCAGGCTTCCGCATACTGCCCCGCCATCAAACGCGCCCGCATCGCCTCCCACTGCGCTCCAAACCACTGGGACGAAAACGTTCCCCAATCCAAATGCCCGACCCTGAGCGTGGCCGCGCAGCAATACAGCAGCTCACCTTCAACCGTGATCCGAGCGTAGTGCCAACCCATGAAACACCCTACGGCTTCAATCGGCGTCGTTGCCAACCCGTCCGCCGTGAGCTGATGGGCAAAAACCTCCAGATTGGTTGCCACACCCAACCGTGCTGCCAGCGACTGTGCAGCCGGGACGAGCCGCGTCTGTAAATCCCGGCGCTGCGCTTCCGTGATGGCGCACGCCTCGGTGCCCTGGCCTAGGCTGGCCAACTTGAAGGTCACCTGCCGTGCGCCATACCGCGCGGCAAAGCGCACCATGTCCACCAGCTCCGGCGCCGTGTCACGGTTGATGACCTGGACGTGCTTGACCGGCACGCCGAGCGCTTGCCACCGTGCCAGCAACGCTTTCAACCGTTCAAAATCAGCAGGACGCAAGTTTGGATGAAACGCCACGTAGGACGCCGGACTCACGCCGTTGACCGACACCAGCATTGCGTCCACCCCCAGGGCGGCAATCCGGTCGGCATCGGCCAACAGCGCATTCGTCAAAACGGTCACATGCCACCCCTGCCGCTTGCACTCGGCAATGATGTCGTAGATTGCCGGATTAACAAACGGATCGCCCATGCCCGATAAAATCACGGCTTCAACTGAACGCAGTCCAGCGAGGTCGGCAGCCAGTGTCCTGAACCGCTCTAGGCTAAAAAGCTTCCGCTTCCAGTCCACTGAGCGTGGCTGAGACAGCAGCGGCGAGTGATCCCAGCAGGTCGTGCAGTTCGTGTTACAGCCGTTGGCTAGGTCCACATGAACGGTTTGTGGCCCAACGAGCGTCCGTCCTTCAGCAATCCCCTGCCAGCGTTGTTGACGCGCCCAGGGCAACCCCATGCTGCACCTCCTCAGCGGCGGCCACCAACCCGGCCAGCCAGCGAAATGGATCCTGTTCGGCCCCGGCCGTGTGCCGCTCCACGACGCCCAGCACCCGGTAGAGGCTGTCACCCGTCCCGTGTGCCGCCACCAACAAGCGCGTCAGCACCCGGACTTGATCATCGGGCGCTACCCGCCGCGACCATGGCAGATGCCGCAGAAAAGCCGCCCGCGCGCGGTCATCTACAAACGCCTCTAGGGCAGTTGCCAGCCGCCCCCACAGTGTCAGAGCGGCTTCCAGGTCAGCCGCATCAGTCGGCGGCGGCAGGCGGCGTAAAAATGTCAGCGCCTCATCCACGGTGAAGCTATCGGGGACAGTGGCAAGCCACTCAGCCAGATCATCGCCATCGGTCACAGCCGACGTCACTGCCCACAGCCGCGCCAGCAAACCCGCATCGGGACGGTGGCTTTCCAGCCAGCGACACAGGCGGGGTGTGGCGCGGGCCGCCGCCGCCTGGAGTTCGGACTGGTCGAGCAGGAGTTGTAGGGCGTACGTGGCGGCCTGCCGCGCCCCATCCGGCAGCACGAACGCCGCCGCCCGCGCCGCCAGGCGCTCCCGCGTGAACTCGTCACGGAGGCGCGCGAGCAGTCCGGACAATGCGGACGTATCCGGCTCACCGGTGGCGCGCGCCGGTAACTGGAGCGCGGCTCCGGCCGCAACGGCCCGTGCCAGACGGGCCGCTTGGTCATCAGCTATTTTTTCCTGGGCAAAGAGTGCCGTCGGGACGCCCATGGAAAGCAGCTCGTAGGTAGTATTGAACCCGGCGGCCGAAATGGCCGCATCCAGTCCGGCGAAATCCTCGGCCGCCAACGGCTCGGTCAGCCAAGTGATTCGTGCCCCCCGGCGCGGACTGCCGGTAAACAACGGACCTGCCCCAACCACCAGATGGATATCCTGTTCCGGCAGCAGCGCATCCATGAGCGTCGTGAGGGTACGCTCGGCGGTAGCATCGCCTCCGCCCCCGGCGCTCAACCACAGCGCAAAAGCATCATCGGGCACCCCCAGTCGCCGTCGCGCCGTTGCCCGGTCATGTCGCTCATCTGGCTCGCGGAGCAGGATGGGCGGCACGCAACGTACCCGTGACCGAACGACTGCCGGGAATACCGGGGCGCACACGGATGGTGGAGGCGCGCCATCCGTGCCTTGCATGTCGTCGGCTTGCTCACCAACTTGCCCGGCGCCGGCCTGCCACGCGGCGGCATCCGTCTCAAAATCGTCGAGATCAATATCGTTATCAGATGCTTGTTCCACCAGCCCTGGCTCGACGATGCTCAGGATTCGATCGTAGTACGGCAGCCAAGCGGCAAATCCGGCCGCGTCAAACCCCTCTCGCACGGCCCGGTGAATGAACATCTTGCGGCCCGGCATATCCAGCGCCGGGCCAAGTTCCCCAAACGTGCCGCCCGGAAAGGTATCCACCAGCAGGAGGTCAGGATTGAGTAACCCCAGGCTGTGCCAGACCCACTGGCGCGCCAGACGCAGGTAATCGTCCTTTGGCAGACCAGCCGTTCGCACGACCGTTTTGCTCGGCAACTTGAACGTTGCGAAACCTTCACGCAGCGCAAGTTGACCCGCCTCAGACGTCGTCAGCACGTAGGCATCCAGCCGCCGGCCGGCGCACAACGCCAACCGGCGCATCCAGCGCAACACGGCCAGCGTCCGCGTCAGATGTCCGACGCCGGCCCCATTGACGGCATAAGCCACGACCGTCAGCGCCCGCGTCATGACACGTCCACTCCGTAACGATAAGGTTCGGTCGGAGACTGATACGTATAGCCCGGATGCATTTGCCGATACTGATACACTTCGGGAATAAAGTCGCCGTCCAGGCGTCCGTCGGTCATGACATCCCACCACAACAGATCGGAAGCAAAATCGTAGCGGTCGTAACGGTCGTAATAGGCCACCCGGTCGTAGTCCCGCCAGAATCGCTGGCGCCGTGCCGCCAATCGTTCACGCGGGTCGCGCAACCAGGACTGCGCATCCGCCGGACGAAGCTGTGTTCCCGCATACTTCGGGCGCGAAAACTTGGTCAGCTTCCGCTCCAGCTTGCCAATCTCGGTTGTCAAGTACTGCCGCTCTTCATTCAGTTGCCGTCCGGCCAGGGCTGTCGTGTACTCGAGTTGCTTTTCAATGCCGTCAAGCCGCTTGATCAGTGACTCGCGCACGCGATCACCACCTGCCCACTGAAACAGTTGCTCCCGATTGGCGAAAGCGAGATGCTCGCGCAGCATCCGGCGGAAGTCTGCCAGCACAAATGCCGGCAGGTCGGCCAACCGGCGCTGAGTTTCATTGAGTTCGGCGATCAACCGACGCACGTCCTGGATTTCGCCTTCAATGCCCTGGAGCGTCTTCTGGCAGACCTCACGCCCGCGCAACAGATGCTCATACGCGGCGCGCACCTCGGAAAACGCCTTGCAGCCAAACTTTTCTGTAATCTCGTCGCCGCGCTTCCAGTCTTTGTAGTACTGCAAGGTGAGGATACTTTGCCGGTAGCTGGGCGTGCGGTAGCCACGCCGGTACAGGCTCACGAAATCCGGTTCCTGCTCATAGCGTTGCAAGCCACTCTCAATCAGCGTCAGCTCATCACCCGCTTGTTTGGCCCGCAGCGTCAGTTCTCCAGCGGTTGGGTCGAGGAGTTCCTGTCGCCGGATGAAACGCGCATCGGCCCTGATTTCGGCAGCACGTTGGGTTAGGCGGTTCTGCTCACGCGCGAGGTAGTCGGTCAGGTTGAGGCCTCGGAAGCGGCCATAGCCGGTCCACGCTTCAACGGCGTTGAGTGCTGGTTGATCAAGGGTTGGGAGGTTGACCTGCGCCAGTTCGTCAAGCGTTTGTTCGCGCAGTTGTTGAAGCTCCTGCCGACGCGCGTCATGGCGGGCAAATTCAGCCGGCAGGGCAGCCAGGGCTTGCTGCAAGTCGAAGCGACGTTGCCGGGCCAACGAGAGAAATTGGCTGACGTGCACAAACGACGCCCTTTCAGAAAGATTGTGATCAAGCGCACGCCAACAGCCTAATCAGGAATAACGGCAACGACAAGTACTCATTCAACGTGCGTAACCGGCGGCCAGGCGTTTGTCAGGCCAGGAGACCCCGCGCCGGGTTCGTGTTCAGTTGGTTCTTCAGGCGCATACCACGACAATCCAGGCTGAATCGCCTTGGTCTGGGTAAAAAGTGGCAATACAGCTAGCCTGAGCCAAACGTCAGGGCGCGGATGAGCGACTCGAATGAGAGGCAAGGAGAAACGCGGCCGCCACCTCGCGGGGCGTCTGCCGTTGCCCATCCACGGCATGGTTCATCCGGCGCATGGTGTCGGTGTCAATCACATTGCCAAGCCCGCGCACGACGCTTGGCAGCGCCGGCGCCGCATCCCACGCGGCTTGCCGGACCACATAGACCGCCTGGTAAGGCGGGAAGTAGCGCCGGTCGTCGTCGAGCGCAACCAAATCGAGCGCGGCAATCAACCCGTCGGTGGCATTGCCGGCGATAATGTCCACTTCGCCGGCCGCCAGCGCGCGGTAGGTCAACGACAAATCCATTTCACGCGGGGAGACGAAGCGAAAACCATAGGTCGCGCGGAAGCCCGCATAGCCGTCCGCGCGCGACATGAAATCCTGACCAAAACCGGCCCGCCACTGAAGTGGCGACCGGGCGGCGTCCGAAATGGTTTTCAGGTGATACTCGACTGCCGTCTGGCGACGCACCAGGATGGCAAAGTCATTCCGAAAACCCAACGGTGGGCCAACCACCAAACCAAAGCGCCGGGCGTAGTCCTGCCGGACTTGCGCATAGACTTCCTGCGGATCGGACAGCGGGCGCTTGCCCAGGATCGCCGTCCAAGCCGTGCCGGTGTATTCGGGATACACGTCAACGGCACCGGCCAGCAGTGACTCGTGCGCTAGGTTGCCGCCCAGCTCGAAGCGCCGCTCGACGGCAACGCCCTGGGCTTCGAGCTGCTGCGCCAGAATCTCGGCCAGGATCACCGATTCGGTGAAATCCTTCGAGCCGACCACGACGCGCGAACGAACGTTATCAGCCGCAGGTAACTCCACCCAGTAGCTCCAGGCGACCGGCAAAAGAATGCCGGCCAACCCGCCAAAGGCAACCAGCCAGCGCCAAGGCGTCCGGCGCTGGGCCTGTGGCGCACGCTCGAAGGCCGCGAAGACGGCGTCCGCCAGCAGCGCCAGCAACGCGGCCAAGGCGCCACCGATCAGGAGCAGCCGATTGTCGTTTTGCCGTAGCCCGCGAAAAATGAACGTCCCCAATCCACCCGCGCCAATCGCGGCGGCAATCGTGGCGGTCCCGACCGAGAGAACCACCGCCACCCGCGCCCCGGCAAACATGACGTTGGCGGCCAGCGGCAGTTCGACGTAGAGCAAGCGCTGCCAACTCGTCAACCCGAGCGCCTCGGCCGCCTCCCGGAGATTCGGCGCAACACCCAGCAAGCCGGTGGCCGTATTCCGCACAATTGGCAACAGGGCATAAAGCGTCAGTGCAACAATCGCCGTCCGCGCCCCAATGCCGCCCAACCACGGCAGCGGCAACAACAACCCGAATAAAGCCAGACTCGGAATCGTTTGCGTCACATTGACCAGCAGGAACACGACCCGGCGCACCGCCGGATGACGCGCCGCAACGATACCCAACGGAATCCCCAACCCACAGGCCAGCAAGGTTGCCACGACGACAAGCAAGACGTGCTCACGCCAGGCCACAAGCAGTGCCGTGTGTTGTTCCGCGAGAACCTCAAGCCAGGGCGTCATAGGCAAGCGTCAGAGACCGGCCGCCTGCACATACTCGCGCGCGGCCGGAACATCCAGTTCCAGAAACTTGGCCGGTGGCGCGTCGGCCACCAACCGTCCGTGGGACAGCAAGCAAATGCGGGTGCCAATGCGGAGGGCTTCCTGCAAGTCATGGGTCACAAACAAAGCGGTTTTCCCCAGGTCGGCAACGAGCGTGGCAAAGGCCTGCTGCAACCGGGCGCGCGCGACCGGATCGAGCGCCCCAAACGGCTCATCCAGCAGGAGTAGGGGTGGGTCAAGCGCCAGCGCCCGCGCAATCCCGACGCGCTGCCGCTCGCCGCCGGAGAGTTCCGCCGGGAAGCGGTCGGCGTACTGGCTGGCCGGCAACCCAACCCGCTCCAAAAGCGTCTCGACGCGCGCCCGCCGCTGCGCCGCCGGCCACCGTTCAAGCTCCAACAGCAAACCAACGTTGCGGGCAACCGTCATGTGGGGAAAGAGTCCAGCGTCCTGCATGACATAGCCCATCCGCCGCCGCAGATGAACCGGGTTCCAGTCCACCGCTGGACGCCCCTCGACCCATACCTCACCAGCGGTCGGTTCAAGCAACCGATTCATGAGCTTGAGCAAGGATGTCTTGCCGCTCCCCGACGCGCCCAGCAGCATGACCAGCTCACCAGCACCAACCCGGAGACTGATCCCATCGAGCACGATGGCGCGGTCATAGGCCAGGCAAACCTCGCGTAGCTCCAGTTGAAACCGACTCACCGGACAGTTCTCTCGGGTAAAAAGCTGCGGCGCTAGGCGGAAGCGTCGCCATACGCCAGGACGGTTTGAAGGTCCTTGTCACCCCGGCCACAGAGGTTGAGCAAGACCACCGTATCCGGCGGCCACGCCGCGGCCGCGCGCAACACGTAGGCCACCGCATGGGCCGGTTCGAGCGCCGGGATGATCCCCTCGCTCCGGGACAGCTTGTGAAAAGCTGCCACGGCCGCATCATCCGTCACGGCCTCATACTGCACCCGCCCGATGCTTTTCAGATAAGCATGTTCAGGACCAACCGAAGGATAGTCTAGCCCGGCCGATATGCTGTGGGTTGCCTGAATCTGACCATCGGCATCCTGCAGGACGTAGCTTCGCATGCCGTGCAACGTGCCAGGCGTTCCCTTGGCCAGCACCGCGCCATGCGCCTGGGTATCAAGCCCCTGGCCGCCCGGTTCGACGCCGATGAGCCGTACCGACGCGTCCTCTAGGAAAGCCGTAAACATCCCAATCGCGTTCGAGCCGCCGCCGACACAAGCCACCACCACATCCGGTAAACGTCCGGCCAGCGCCAACATTTGCGCCCGTGCCTCGTCGCCGATAATGCGCTGGAAGGACTTGACGATCGTGGGAAAGGGATGCGGACCGGCAGCCGTTCCGAGTACGTAGTGGGTCGTCCGCAGGTTGGTCATCCAATCGCGTAGCGCGTCATTGATGGCGTCTTTGAGCGTCCGCCCACCCGTTTTGACCGGATGCACCGTTGCGCCCAGCAACCGCATGCGAAAGACATTTGGCTGCTGGCGGGCCATGTCCACCTCGCCCATATAGACCTCGGTTTCGAGACCGAGCAGCGCCCCGGCCATGGCCGTCGCCACGCCGTGCTGCCCAGCGCCGGTTTCGGCAATCAAGCGGGTCTTGCCCATTTGCTTCGCCAAGAGCGCCTGCCCAAGGGCATTGTTGGTTTTATGCGCGCCACCATGCAGGAGGTCTTCGCGCTTGAGGTAGAGCTTGATGCCAAGCTCGCGCGACAAATTGCCGGCGTAAAACAACGGGGTTGGACGGCCCGAAAACTCGGACGAAAGGCGCTGAAACGTGGCCTGAAACGTGGCGTCTGACCGGGCAGCCAGAAACGCGGCTTCCAGTTCTTCAAGCGCCGGGATGAGTGTTTCCGGCGCATAGACACCGCCAAACGGGCCAAAATAGCCAAGTGATTGCATCATGACGTAGCCAACTGATGGAAAGTGAAGGTGAGGGGGCGTCGAGACCAAACATTGACGACCAAGCCGCCGGCCGCCACCCGGTTGACCGAGCGACAGGGTGTTATATCACGCCTCTGGCAACCAACGACCGTCCGATTCCCCGCTTCCGCTCGGCAGGGCAGTTGGGTATCGTTTGCCCAGCATCTCACCCTGCGCGGTCACCCGGCACTTCACGCTGACGCGCGCACTCAGGATCAGGAAACCACTGCCATGAAAACGATTCGTATTGCCTGCGGGCAAGGCTTCTGGGGCGACTGGCTCGAAGCCCCGGTGCGCCTCATCGAAGGCGGCCCAATAGATTATCTCGTGCTCGACTACCTGGCCGAAGTCACGATGTCCATCATGCAGAAACAAAAGGCGCGTAACCCGAAAGCCGGATTCGCCACCGACTTTGTTGCCCTCATGGATCGCATCCTGCCTCAGGTGCTGGCGAAAAACACGCGGGTCATTGCCAATGCCGGCGGCGTCAACCCACAGGCCTGTGCCGAGGCGGTCCGCCTGGTGGCCGTCAAGCACGGTCTGGCCGATCAGCTTCGCATTGGCATCGTCGCGGGCGACGACATCCTCCCCCGACTGGATGCGCTTCTGGCCGATGGTCACCGACTTGAAAACTTAGACACTGGCCAACCCCTGGCCGATGTCCGCGCGCATATCCAGAGCGTCAATGTCTATTTCGGCGCCCAACCTATCGTCGAAGCCCTCCAGCAGGGGGCCCAGGTGATTATCACCGGACGCTGCACGGATACCGGGCTGGCCCTGGCGCCTTGCATGTATGAGTTTGGATGGGCCGCTGATGACTGGCATCGCCTAGCCGCCGGAACGGTAGCAGGTCACATCATTGAGTGTGGGGCGCAGTGTACCGGAGGGAACTGTTTGGTGGACTGGGAAACCATGTCCGACTTTGCCAACATCGGCTTCCCAATCGTCGAAATGCACGAAGATGGAACGTTCGTCGTTACCAAGCATCCCAACACCGGCGGGCGGGTATCGGTTGCCTCGGTCAAAGAGCAGCTCGTTTACGAAATGGGCGATCCAACCACCTATATTACGCCGGACTGTATTGCCGATTTCACGACCATTCGGCTGGCGCCGGATGGAGATGATCGCGTCCGCGTGTGGGGAATCGCGGGACGGCCGGCAACGGCGTTTTACAAAGTCTCGGCCAGCTACTTTGCCGGCTACAAAGCCGTCGGCAGTCTCATCTATGCCTGGCCGGACGCCTACGCCAAGGCTCGCCGCGCCGACGCCATGCTGCGCCAGCGGTTGCACGATCTCGGATTGCGCTTCGATGAAATTTGGACCGAGTATGTCGGCGCTGGGGCCTGTCATGGCTTACAACTGGCCGGAGAACCATCGCGTGACATCCCGGAAGTCGTCCTGCGGGTTGCCGTCCGATCAAGCGACCAAGCCAGTGTCGAACGCTTTACCAAAGAACTCGCGCCACTAGCCCTCAACGGTCCGCCAACCGTGACCGGCTTTGGGTCAGGGCGTCCCAAGGTCGAGGAAGTCGTGGCGTACTTCCCAGCGCTCATTCCTAAGTCGGTGGTCACGCCCCAGGTTTCGCTCCTGGCTTGATGTCACGCCAAGGTGCATCCCCATGCGGTACTTCAACACGGCCGGGCCGTGCAATGCTCAAGACCACTACATGCTGTCGCCGGTGGAGCGGCTGCCAGAGCTGCGGCGGCTGATTGACCAGAAGGCATACTTCGTGGTGCATGCGCCGCGCCAAGTTGGGAAGACGACCCTGATGCTGACGCTGGCGCGGCAGTTGACGGAAGAAGGGCGCTATGCGGCGGTCCTGCTCTCACTCGAAGTCGGCGCGGCGTTCAATACTGACCCTGACCGGGCAGAAGTGGCGATTCTGGGCGCGTGGCAGGTGGACAGTCGGGTGTGGCTGCCGCCGGCGTTGGGCTTGCCTGCCCTGGAGGCCAACGCGCCGGCCGGACAGCGGTTGTTGTCGGCATTGACAACTTGGGCGCAGACCTGTCCACGTCCATTGGTGCTTTTTCTGGATGAGATTGATTCATTAGAGAACGAAACACTGGTGTCGGTGTTGCGGCAGTTGCGGCATGGGTATCGGAATCGGCCGCAGGCGTTTCCGTGGTCGCTGGCGTTGATTGGGATGCGGGACGTGCGGGATTACAAGGTAGCGGCGGGCGGCAGCGACCGACTGCACACCGCCAGCCCCTTCAACATCAAGATGCGCTCCCTGACCCTGGGGAACTTCACCCAGGACGAAGTCGCCCAGCTCTATCGCCAGCACACGACCGAGACCGGACAGGTGTTTACCGACGAGGCGGTGGCTTACGCCTACGACCTGACCGCCGGGCAGCCCTGGCTGGTCAACGCCCTGGCCAAGGTGTGCGTCGAGGAACTGGTCGAGGACACGGGCCAGACCATCACCCGTGACGACATCGAGGCGGCGAAGTGGGTGCTGATCGAGCGGCAGGACACGCATTTGGACAGCCTGGCGGAGCGGTTGCGTGAGCCGCGCGTCCGCAACCTCATCGCGCCGATGCTGGCGGGTGATTTGCCGGGCGACCTGCCGGACGATGACCGGCGGTACGTGCTGGACTTAGGGCTGGTGCGCCGCAACCCAGACACCGGCGTGTTGGAAGTCGCCAACCCGGTGTACCGGGAGGTGCTGCCGCGGGTGCTGTCGGGCGGGGTACAGGATGCGCTGCCACGCCTTGAGCCGGTATGGCTGGATGGCGAAGGGCGGCTGGTGCCGGAGAAGTTGCTGGAGGCATTTTTAGGGTTTTGGCGGCAGCACGGGGAGCCATTGCTGCGCGGGGTAGCGTATCACGAGATTGCGCCGCACATCGTGCTGATGGCGTACTTGCAGCGGGTGGAGAACGGCGGGGGGCGGGTGACGCGGGAGTACGCGATTGGGTCTGGGCGGATGGATGTGTGTTTGCGGTACGGTGGGGTGACGGTGGGGATTGAGCTGAAGGTGTGGCGGGAGGGGGCGGGCGACCCGGAGGCGGAAGGGCTGGAGCAGTTGGAGAGGTACCTGGCGGGGCTTGCGGCTGGGGCGGTGGGGTGGCTGGTGATCTTTGACCGGCGGGCTGGGCAGCCGCCGGTGGCGGAGCGGACGCGGGCGTACCGGGCGGTGACGCCGGGCGGGCGAACGGTGACGGTCGTCCGGGCCTGACAGGTGACAGCCGGCAAAAATTTCGGAATTTTTTGAACCTCAAGCAGCCCTGTATCGTTACGGATTACGTCGCAAGACAACGATATGGAAAAGCAACTAGAGACTTATTCCATATCGTAATCTTCGGAAGACTTTACAGGAGCTCTTATGCGTTTCTTCGGAAAATCTCTCGTTCTCGCCATGACCCTGACTGCCCTGCTTGGTGTTTCAGCTCTGGCAGGAGAAATGACCAAGACCCTGACGCTCAACCGTGACATCTCGGTCAACGGCACGGTTGTGAAAAAGGGAACTTACAAGGTCAAAATCAACAAGGAAACGGGCGAGATGACCATTTTGAATGGCAAGGAAGTGGTTGCAAAGACAACGGTTACACTTGCAACCGACGAGCGTAAGGCTAATGGCGATGAAATCGCCCTTACCCAGAGCGGCGACACAAACGTTCTCAAGAGCGTCAAATTCGACGGCTCCCGCGACCGCTTCAACGTCACCAGCGCCCAAGCTGCCCCAAATCAATAAACTAAGAAACTGGTAGTGTCTTAGCCAAAACGCCCGGCACATTGTCCGGGCGTTTTCTTCAATGAAACATGTTTTTTTACAACTTGTTTCATTGGTGTTTATTAGATCATCTTCTCTCTCTGGCGAGCTAGCTCACAGGCAAGAAGCGTAGCTACCGAAGCGTTGCACTTTAGTAACGCAACATTGACATCCAGACTTTTGTTCCCACTCAAAGTGCATACGCGCGATAACAGGAAAGGGGTCACCGCAGCGCCCTGGACACCTTCGGCTTCGGCTTCGGCGAGTGCTGTCTGGATGACCATCTCGGCGTCTGGTAATTCCTCTGGCGGCGGCTGGACAACCAGCATGCCCCCACCTTGCCAAGTGCGCTCCACCCGCCATAGGTGAGCCAGTAGCTCCAGCCGCTCAACCGTGACGTTCAGCGTGTAACCACTGCTTGCCGTGTAAAAGGCCGGGAACTCACGGCAGCGCCAGCCCACGACCGGAACGCCAAGCGTCTCGAGCCATTCGAGCGTCGCCGGAATGTCTAAAATTGCCTTTGCGCCGGCACAAACGACCAGTACCGGATAGCGCGCCAGCGCCGGCAAATCCCCGCTGATGTCCCACGTCCGGGACGCCCCCCGGTGAACGCCACCGATACCACCAGTCGCCATCACTTCGATGCCAGCCATCGCCGCCACGCGCGCCGTCGCGCCAACGGTAGTTGCCCCGTCCTGCCTCAGCGCAACTGCCGCCGCCAGATCGCGCGCGCTCAACTTGGCCACCGACCGTCCATCCTGGGTTGCCCGCCCAAATTGCGTTATCAGATGCTTGTCCATCCCAACCAGGACGGCTCCACCGCTCACCCCAATCGTCGCCGGCACCGCCCCACCCGCCCGCACGACTGCCTCTAAGGCCAAGGCTGTCTCGATGTTGACCGGATACGGTAGCCCATGGCTAATCACCGCGCTTTCCAATGCCACCACCGGCCGCCCCTCCGCCAAGGCAACCGCCACGTCAGGCGCAAACTCGACTGGCACAGGCGTCATTCGACCTCGCCCAACACGGCCCGCCGCACCGGCTGCCCCGGACGCGCGCCGGTTAGCTTCCCGTCCTGAAACACCAGGCTACCGTTGACCCACACCGCATCAACCCCGGTCGGAAAATGGTGTGGGTCCTCATAAGTGGATGTATCTTGAATCGTTCGGTCGTCAAACAGCACGAGGTCGGCAATGAAACCTTCCCGGATGAGTCCCCGCTGACCTAACCGGAAGGTACGCGCCGGCAGGCTGGTCATCTTGCGGACGGCGTCCTCCAGGGTCAGAACCCCAAGCTCCCGGACGTAGCGCCCCAGCACGCGCGCGTTGTTGCCGTAGCCACGCGGATGCGGCGACCCAACCCCCACCTTCCGCACGCCGGCATCGGATGCCACCATCGTGAACGGCTCGCGCATGATGCGCGCGACGTCGTCCTCATGCATCGAGTGATAGATCATCCCGGCGCCGCCCTGCTCATACATGACGACGATTTGCTCGAGCTGGGCATCCAAACTGTCCGTTTCCTGCGCCAGGCGCGTCACCTCGACCAAATTTTTGCCGTTATAGTCTAAATTCGCCCCGTAAAAGGCCACGACGGCATAGCTGAAATCCGTGCGCTGCTTCGACTCCAGGCTTTCCCGCAATTCCCGTTTCACGCGCTCCCGCGTTGCCGGATCGGCCAGGCGCTGCCGCGCTTCCTGCTGCCCCCCGGCCAGCACCCAGTTGGGAAGCATGCTCTCCAGACTGGTCGAGGAAGCCGTGTAGGCATACTGATCTACCGTCACCTCCAGCCCCCGTGCGCGGGCGGCTCGAATCAGACCCAACACACGGTCACTCTGTCTCCACAGCCGTGGCGTGGCAACCTTGAGATGTGAAATGTCAACCGGCAGCTTGGCACGTTCGCCGATGGTCAGAGCTTCCTCGATGGCTTCCAAAACACCATTGCCTTCATTGCGCATGTGGGTGACATAGAGCCCGCCGGCCGCGCCGGCCACTTCCGCCAAGGCAATGACTTCATCGGTCTTGGCAAAGCTGCCCGGCGCATAAATCAGGCCCGTGGAAAGCCCAACCGCGCCCTCCTCCATGGCTTTCGCCACGAGTCGCTTCATCTCGGCCAACTCATCCGCCGTCGGTTCGCGGTCGGCATACTTCATCACGGCCGCCCGCACCGAACCATGGGCAATGAGCGTCGCCAGATTGACCGTCAGCGGCGTCTCGCGGTAACGCCCCAAAAACTCACCGACATTGGTCACCGATGCCCCGCAGTTCCCCGTCACCAGCGTGGTGACGCCCATGCGGATGAAGTTCTCGGCGTCGGGGTAGCTGAAGATGTCCTCGACATGGGCGTGAACATCAATGAACCCCGGCGCCAGGATCCGGTCTTTGGCATCCACCACCACCCTGGCCGTGCCGGGAAGGTGGCGACCAACCCGCGCAATGCGTCCGTCGCGCAGCGCGACGTCGGCCCGAAACCAGGGATTGCCCGTGCCGTCCACGACCCGGGCGTTTTTGATGAGCACATCGTAGCCGGCTGTTTTTTCGTCAGAGGAAGACGATATCATCAGTGGCGCATGCGCCGCCGCACGCCACGCCGGGCCCCAACTACCTGACACCAGAACCAGCAACACCAACCACCAGAGCGGTTGCTTTGGCCTGCTCATACGTCGAGTTCGATGGGGAGCTTCCGAATCCGCTTTCCGGTCAGGGCAAAAAGCGCATTGCACACGGCCGGCGCGGTCGGCGGCAGCGCCGGCTCACCCGCGCCCGACGGCGCTTCTCCGCTCTGGATGAGGTGAACTTCCACCTTTGGCATCTCACCCAATCGCAGGAGCGGGTAGTCGTTGAAGTTCGACTGGACAACCCGCCCCTTCTCAACCGTAATCGCTCCATAGAGCGCGGCGCTCAGAGCAAAAACGATGCTGCCTTCGATTTGGGCTTCGACTTGGCTGGGATTGACCACCGTCCCAACATCCATGGCGCAGACCACCCGGTGAATGCGCGGCAGATCGTCCTCGATTGAAACCTCTGCGACCTGGGCGCAAAACGCCCCAAATGAAAAATGCGCCGCGACACCGCGAGCTTGTCCCTTGGGAAGTGGCTTGCCCCACCCGGCAGCTTTCGCCGCAACGTCCAGGACCTGCTTCAGGCGTGGCGACTTCCCCAGCAGTTTGAGGCGAAACGCCACCGGATCGGCCTGCGCGGCGTGGGCCAGTTCATCGATCCAGGATTCCTGCACAAAGGCGTTTTGCGAGTCGAACACCGCCCGCCAGAAACCAATCGGCACGCCGGTGTTCGCGCGGACGTACTCGGCACGGAAGTTCGGCACGTCATATTGCATCGAGCTGATGCCGGCCATCGCGCCCGGATCAACGCCTTTGCCACCGTCCGGCTGGCGCTGTCCACGAATCGAGGGAGCGACCAGCCGGTGCAGGATGGCCACCGGCTGCCCCTGCTCAGATAAGCCACCTTTGACGACGTGGAGGCTGGCCGGACGGTACCAACCGTGCTGCATGTCCTCTTCGCGGGTCCAGGTTACCTGTACTGGTCGGCCGTTGAGTCGTTTGGCGACCTCGACGGCGTCCGCGGCGTAATCGGCCTCGATGCGCCGTCCAAAGCCGCCACCGAGCAAGGTGACGTGAATCTTGATCCGCGCGGCATCCAAGCCCGTGATGCGCCGGGCTTCGTCCAGCACGAAGTTTGGAAATTGCGTCGGCGCCCAGACTTCACAGCTTTCCGCCGTCACTCGGGCCGTACAGTTCTGTGGCTCGAGCGTGGCATGGTGCAGAAAGGGAACCTCATAAATGGCTTCGAGTCGCTTGGCCGCCTGGGCAAGCGCCGACTCCGCATCGCCATCGTTGCGGGCAATATCGCCCGACGCCTTGGCTTTTTCGGCAAACAGGGCGCGAATGGACGCGCTGGATAGCTCCGCATGTGGCCCATCATCCCAAGTCACGCGCAGCTTTTTTGCGCCCTCAAAGGCCGCCCACGTATTGGTTGCCACCACGGCTACGCCACGGTCGGTCACGAAAACCTGCTCGACGCCGGGAATGGCTTTGGCCGCCTGATCGTCCACCTGCTTCGGCTTGCCGCCAAAGACCGGCGCATGCACCATCGTGGCAAACCGCATGTCCGGCTGCCGGACATCCATGCCATAGACGGCCTTGCCTGTGACGATGTCTGGGTTGTCGTATCGCGCGACGCGCCGCCCAATCAGCTTGAAGTCTTTGGGGTCTTTGAGTTTGACCGTTTTGGGGTCGGGCGCTGGCAACGCGGCCGCATCGGCGACCAGTTCCCCGTAACTGAGTTTTTTCGCCGGGTCGGAAGGGTGTAGCACGTATCCGGCTTCCGTCCGGCAGTCGGCCGCTGCCACATTCCAGCGCCGGGCGGCTACCTCAACCAGCATGGTGCGCGCCGTGGCACCGGTGCGCCGGAGCGGTTCCCACGCGCCCCGGAGACTACCGCTGCCGCCGGTGCCCTGAAACCCATACCGGGACGGATCGAACGAAGCGGTCTCCACCGTGACGGCCGACCAGTCCACATCGAGTTCCTCGGCAACGAGCATCGGCAAGCCCGTGCGCACGCCCTGGCCCATTTCGGTTTTATTGACCGTGATGAGAATCCGCCCATCCGGGTGGATGGTCAGAAAAGCATTGGGCGCCAGCGCCGCCCCCCCGGCCGCCGTCACCCGGCTGTCGGCTGACTCGACCTGACAGCCCAGCGTCAGTGCCGCGCCGGCCAGCGTAACCCCGGTGAGAAAATCACGACGTGAGAGATTCGTAACCGTCGTCATGCGCGTTTCTCCGCCTTCCGTAAGGTCACCGCGCGATTGACGGCCGCGCGGATGCGCTGGTAGGTCCCACACCGGCAGAGATTCCCCGCCAGCGCATTGGCAATGTCGTCATCCGTGGGCTTTGGATTTTTGGCCAGCAGCGCCGCGGCCGCCATGATCTGCCCCGGCTGGCAGTAGCCACACTGCGCCACGTCTTCAAGCTTCCAGGCAACCTGCACCGGATGCGTGCCATCCGGCGACAGCCCCTCAATGGTGGTGACGGTCTTGCCTTCGGCACCTGAGAGTGGAAACACGCAAGCCCGGACGGCTACCCCGTCCACATGCAGGGTACAAGCCCCGCACAGACCAGCGCCACAACCGTACTTTGTCCCAGTCAAACCCAAGACATCACGCAGCACCCACAAAAGCGGCATGTCAGCCGGCGCGTTGCAAGCTTGCTTGACGCCGTTGACCGTCACCGTGATCGACATACTCAATACCTCGTCGCTTACCGTCGCCTTGACCCTTACCGTCGCCTTGACGCCCCCTGCGAGGCGCTTTCCACTCGCGCTTTCGCTACCTCAGCTTTTACGCTACTCGCCGCAAAAACACAATGCAACGTTAGGCTGACCGAAAACGTACTTGGTTGCGTCAATACACAAAACGGCATGGCGCAAACCGAGTTTTCCGCGCCGTTAGAAACCGGTCCGATTCACTTTCTCCCAAACAAGGTTCACGCGCTCGCCAAAAGTATGCTAAGTAACAAACTGCCAGTTTTTTCACGCTTGGCGGTTGCCCTCAGACAAATCATTCCTTTTCGACTCCCTCCCCAAGAAACAGCGCGCGCCTATGCCAGAGCAAAACATTCCACCGTCAGCGCCCAAACCACCCGTCCAGATTCCACCCGGCCCGGCCAACAGCCCGAATCAGCCGCCCAGCGAGCAGTTCATGGGGTCAGCAGGCGTTGGACGGATCAATTATGCTCCACCGGCTTACGCCGCCAACCCCTATGCAGCAGCGGGCACGGCCTATGCCGGGGGAACCAAACCCTGGTGGCAAAAGGTGTCGCGGCGCGGATGGATCATTGGCGGTGCAACGGCCGGTGTCGTCACGATTGGCGGCATTGCGGGCCTTGTCACCTTGTTTGGCGAGAAAGAAGTTGACACCGACTCACTCGAACTCCAGAAAAAGAACGGCTGGAACATCGGCTCCGAAGACCGTCCGCTCAACTTCAGCGTTCCAAAAACCCAAATTGACTCACGCAACGGTCAGGCCTGGAAAACGTACCTTGACCAGAACACCATGCTGACCGCCTTTGAAGCGCGCGGCAAATGGCAGCCGTATTTCGTGCCGACACTCATCCAGTCGCTCCAGGCCGAATCGTTGCGAAGTCAACTGAGTCCAATCCTCGCGCCGAGCATGGAAGCCAGCTATGGACGCGGACAGGCGCTCGCCGAAGACATCCTGGCGAACGCCTCAAACCCAGGCGAAACCGCCATCATCGTGGATTTGATCGGACGGGACAGCGTGGCCTATGCGGCCGGCCTCGCCTCGCATGGCCGCCTCGTGACGCTGTTTGACAACTACCCACACCCACTTGGGGTCGTGCCATCCCATGAAACGCTGGCGGCTATGCTGTACTACGCGGATGAAATCGCCAGCAAGCAGGCGACCCTCGCGGAAAATGCGCCGCCAGTGTTTTTGCTCGATGCCTATCGGCTCAATGAGTACAAGGACGCCGACAACCAGTTTGACAATCGCTATCTGGCGAAGGTTCCGCCGGCCGCCAAGCTCAAGGAAGCCGGCATCAAAAACATCATTTACGTCACGCCGGACAGTTCCCGCAAAGTTGAGATGGACGACCTCAACGAAGACTTTGTGGAATACAAAGAGGCTGGCCTCAACGTCGCCATTCTCCCCGCAAACGAGTTCATCGCCGACCCAAACCAGACCACCGCAGCCGGAAGTCGTCCCCGGTACTACTACGGCGGCCATCCCATGGGCGGTGTATGGTTCTTCTACGCTTACCCTTTTTACGCGCCGTCGCCGGTCTATGTCAGTCGAACGCCTTACTACCGGACGGTGACGCCGGCAACGAATCCAATGGCCGGGCGGGTGCCGAGTTACACACCCACCTCACGCCCAACGATGTTTTCGGCATCGCGCGTGGGCGGCGGACGCGGCGTGGGACGCAGCAAGCCCAGCGGCTTTGGTCGCAGCACCGTCCGCGTTGGCTCCGGCGGGCGCGTCACGGGCACCCGGGCCGGGCGCTCCGGCTCGTTTGGGCGCGGTGGCTTTGGTTTTGGATGATTCAACTTGGCGCCAACGCCGTACGGTTTACCGATGGACCCAGCACCTGGCAATCTATTTCTTCAGATGGACGGCAAGCACGGCATTTGCGCCGATGCAACGGGTGCGCCGGGGATGGCAGCCCCGGCGCTGGATGACCTGCTTGCCACGCTCCACGAAACCGAGACCGACGCGCTAGACGCTCTGCGCCACATTGGCCATACCTGGGGCAAGCAAACGGCCGGGCGCTTCACGCAACTCCTTGCCGAGCAAATCGGGCAAGCGGCATCCCTGAGCCAGTTTCCGGTTGAGCTTTTTCTTGACCTGTGCCGTGATTATCTCCAGACGCATGGCTTTGGAACCTGTGCCTTCATCGCGCAGGAACCGACCTTGTCCGTCCACATTCAGGACGGACAACCGTCCACAGCGCACCTTCTCGCTGGTTTCTTTGAAGGGTTGATTGGCAGCATCCTGGGGACAGCCGTCATCTGCCGGGCATCCACTCCGTTGCCGCAGCGCCTTGTCCTGGATGTCTTCCAAGCCGCAGCCTGACTTGACATCCCGGCGGAACTGCACTAGAGTTCTGCCCATGATGCGTTTGTCTCGTTGGCCAGCACCGATTTCCCTGCTCGTGGTTTCAAGCCTCTGGGTGACGCCGCTGGCCTGTGTGCTGACCTGCTTGCTGGGGGGCTGCCTGCATGCCGCCCAGTCGCGCGCCGTGGACGCAGCCGCAGCGCCAGAGTCCATCACGCGCGCGCCGTTGGACACGCAAACACGGTTGGTGAATACACGGCAAACGTCTGCGCCGGCCGCGTTGAGCACCGAGCGCGTTACGCGCCACACGCCTGCCTGCTGCGCTACCAGGAAACCTGCCAAGCCAGCGGATCAAGCCAGTTTGCCCGGCCGGTCAGCCAAAGACTGTCAACCAGGTCCGCCCCAACTGATCAATGGTGACGGGCAAAGCGCGTCAGACGGCGAGCACCCAACGCGGCTTTTGACCGGCAGTGATGATGCCGGTTGTGGCTGCCATCGGTCATCCGCGCCAACCCGGTTCACAGTCACCCAAACGTTTACCTTTGCCGCGCCGCTGCCCACGGTGATGCCCGCGCGGCTGACCTGGGTGGTAACCGCCAAGCCCTGCCAGCCACGCCCGGTGGCGGCAAGCGTCTATTTGGCATCACGGCGTGAAACTTACCTAAAACATTGTGTCTTCAGAATTTAGTACCTTAGTTGCAAGTCTGGTCGCGTTGGCTAACGATCCTCTACCGAGGGTCAGGACTTCACAACTAGTTACTTTGAACTTGAAAAAAAGGAGACACATCATGTTGAAGGTTCTTGTTCCAGCTTTGTTCCTCGTTGCGACCACCTTTGGCGGCGCTTTTGCGACTCCGAAAACGCCAAAATCGGCGAAAAAAGCCCCGGCCACCTGCTGCGCAACCAAGAAGAAGGAAAGTGCCGCCTGCTGCGCGAAACCCAACTGCTGCACCGGACAGTCCTGTGACATGGGCGCCGAGTGCTGCGCCCCAGGGAGCGACTGCTGCGTGGATGGACAGTGCACTGCCAGCAAGAAGACCAAAAAGTCAGCGTAAAGGCCTGAGCCCAATCTCAACGACCTTGTTCACGCGCGGGGCTTGTCCCCGCGCGTTTTTTTGGTGGAGATGTCTAGCTGGATGCACTGGTAAAGACGTTCAAACACGCTTCCAAATCTGGTGGGAGCGGAGCAGTAAAGCAGACCGGCTGGGCAGAGGATGGATGCAGAAACGCCAGTCGAGCCGCGTGCAGAAACTGCCTTCCTAACCGTGCAACAGCCTGGCGCTGTGCCGCATCCCGCAGTTGGTTATCACGCCCTAGCCCATAGAGCGGATCGCCAACCACCGGATGGCGGATATGCGCGCAGTGAACACGAATCTGGTGCGTTCGCCCGGTTTCAATCTGAATATCGAGCAGTGTCACTTGCCCCAGCCGCTGCCGGACGGCATAGCGCGACCGGGCCGGGCGACCTTGGGCATCAACGGCCATTTTGAGGCGATGCTTTCGGTCGCGGGCCAGTGGGGCGTCAATGACACCAGGTTCAATCAAATCGCCATGAACCAGCGCCACATAGTGTTTTTCCACCATCCGCTCCCGAAACTGGGCAGCCAGATGCTCCAGCGCCGTATCCGTCTTGGCCACCACCATCACGCCGGACGTATCCCGGTCGAGTCGGTGGACGATGCCCGGACGGCAGGCCTCTGCGCCTGGACGCTGCGCGCCAAAGTGAAAGGCCAGCGCATTGGCAACCGTTCCCTGCCAGACGCCGGCTGCGGGATGAACGACCTGTCCGGCCGGCTTGTCGAGCACCAGGATGGATTCATCTTCAAAGAGCACCCGCAGCGGCAAGTTTTCCGGCACCAAGTCGGTCGTCACTGGAGCCGGAAGGTCAGCCTCGATGTCATCTCCTGATTCCAGCCGGTAACTTGGGCGCTTGACCTGCCCATTGACCCGAACCTCACCATCGGTGATGGCGCGCTGGACACGCGCCCGGCTGACCCCCAAATGCGTGGACAAAAAGACATCGAGCCGGACCCCCACGGCGGACGCCGGCACCTGGCACAACCCAGATTCAGCCGCCGTGGACGCCTCCGCTAAAGCCGTCTCCATCACCATAAAACTTACAGGCTAGCGCCCGGAATCAATCCCACAATCGCTTGAAACTTTGCCCGGAGCCAATCGCCAAACTGCTCGGTGGGTAGGTCTTCAGCATAGGACAAATAGTAGAGAACCCCATTCGGCGTTGACTTGCAATCTCCACCAAGGCTTTTTGTGCGCTCTTCGCGCAGCATTTGGGATTCGGCAATTTCGTAGAGGTCAATTGACGTGAGCAAGCCATAGACTGGCTTCCGTTGCAAAATAATCACAAGCGGAAAAGTTCGCGTGGCGTGGAGGGCCCGAAAAGTAAGGTCATAGCGGTGCAGTAACAGGTCTTCCTGGTTACTGTGCCCCTCGGCGATTTGTGCCTTTTTGGGATCAAGCTGCTGAACAAACTGCTGAATGACTTTTTTGCGTTCGTTGAACAGCTTGAAATACTGCACGGCTGTAAGCCGCTTGATCGTTGGGGACACCGGCGGAACCAGCGAGGGAACGGCGGAGGGCGTCAGGCTCCGCCCGGCTGGTGGCTGAGGCGACTCAACTGCCGCAGGCACTGGTGGCGGGGTGAGGCGGGCGCTGCTTTTCTCGCCAAGGTCCAGAATAAAGCCCACATCATCCTCCACGTCCGAAGCTTTGAGTTCGGGGGGAAAGACCGGCGGACGCGGGCCACTGGGCATGGGCAAATTCAAGTGGACATGCGTGGCCGACGCATCCATAGGCGTCGTTGGGGCGGCGCCGGGATTCACCGTCAATGGGCTGAAGTCGTCAGCCAGGCGGGAAGTGGCAGCCGGCCCAGCCACGCCGCCTTCCAACTGGGATGGGGTAGCCAGGCCAGCTTCAGCCGAAGCCACCACGACAGTCGGGGGAATAACCACATCCAGCCTGGGCGGGGGCGTGACCTGCCGCGACTCAGGGGGAAGCGCCGCAGGCGCAACAATAACCGTCGGCGGAATAAACGGGTCAAACGCATCAGGCGGTGGCTCGGTGGTGGCAACAACGCGGCCGGACTTTGCGGTAGGCGGGTCCTCAAGGTAAGCCGCCGTCTCGAATGACGACGGGGGCAACGGTTCCGGCGCGAAGGGTAGGGCCGGGTCAGGGCGTTCCGCCTCCCGGCCTGTCTGGAAGAGGGCTTCATCTGTCACGCTCGCCGGCGACGGGGTAGCCAGCGGCGAAGGCGGCGGCGGAAACTGCGGGGTGAACAGTTGGGCGCGTTCTTCTTCGCTCATGCGTACGGTCAATTCGATGTCCACAAGGTCACCTTTTGCCGCGTCTGAGCCATCACGTTCCACCACGGCATCCCCTTCCGGCACTTCCGTCAGGAGCACACCATGGTAAGGGCAAAACCGCTTGCTGTCATCCCAGAGCGTTTCACACTTTGGACAAGCTTTCATGAGCAGTCGCTTCCGCGGTTGAACTTCCCAGCTTCCAGGACCACGGGCAGGAGCAAAACACGACGATTCAGCGCGCCGGAACCCGCGCCAAGGTCGCGTCGAGTGGTGGATGGTCCGGCATCAAATCACACAGGTAGCGTTCGACAACTTGCCCACGCCCGTCAATCAAAAACTGCGCCGGCAACGGCACACCCAGCGCCGCTCCGGTTCCATAGCCCTTGAACACGACCCACTCCGGGTCACTCAGCAAGGGATACGGGAGCGCCAAGTCTTCGGCAATGAGCTTTGAGGTTGCCACGTCCGTCGTGGTGACGACCACCACCTCGACGCCCTTTGCCTGGAATTCACTGTATCGGTCACGCAACTCGACCAGTCGCGGATAGCAGAACGGTCAGATAAAACCTCGATCAACGATGCGTGTCAGATAGAGCAAACACCACCGCGGCTCAAGTGCCGACAAGGTGAAGGGCTTCCCGTGTGTATCCGGGAGCGTGAAATCCGGCGCGGCTTGGCCAACCTCGACCAGAGACCGACTGGGGTAAGGAATGAAGTTCCCTTTGAACGGTAGCTCAAGAATTTTGGCGATGTTCATGCCGACTCCCTGAGGCGGGGATGTCCACTCCCACCGTCACGCCTCCGTCAATCCTCTTCCGGGTGAAAGCCACGTGTTTTCTTGCCCTTGTAAGCCTCGCCATACAGCTTCAGACGGGTCCGCAAACTGCTCAAACGCTCGCTGTAGTTCGGATAGCGCCGGATCAGTTTTTCAAGGTTGACCATGTACCACGGGCCAAACATCTCCCGGAGTTCCGGCAAGAATGGCTCAATCTTTGCAAAGACGGCGAAACATTCCGTGTTGGTGTCAAAGAAGAGCGCCTCGTCGAGCGTCCCATGGTTGACGAGTGCTGCCGTCATGTCCCAGTAGGTCGTCACCTGCCGCCAGTACGCGCCATACACCGGATTGCGCTTGTCAAAAAGCAAATCCTTGATGTCCTGGGCCGATTCCGGGAAAAACTTGAATGAAACGAAGTCCCTTGCCTCGCGCATCACCGGCTCGCGGCGGAGTTCGTAAAGTTTCAGAATGAGCTGGGCGTCTTCCTGCGTTGCCATGCGGCGCTGCCCCTTTTCGATCTGGGAATCTCTGTCACCGACTACCCACTACTATAGCCCAAGTCCGGTAGCGCATGGGAAGTCGGCCGCGGCCGGCGCCCACGCCGAAGCACCGACCCGACACATCTCCCGCCGGGTGTCGCTTGCCTTCCACACCATGACGCAACACCAAGTCTGCGACATGGCAACCCAACGGCACGTGGCAACCCAACGGCGAGGCTGGCGACCGCACAACCGGATCGTTTCCAAACTTTCTTTGGCATTCCCCTTGACAAATTTTAGACTAAGCCTCCCAAACATTTTTGTGGCATCGAGTCAAGTAGGGCAATGCTGGTTTACGACTGCGTACCACCCGGCTACCAAGTTCTATCTGAAGTGTACCGCAGTGACCGAACGTTGGTGCTTCGGGCGCAGCGGATGGAAACTGGCGAACCGGTCATCCTCAAAACAACCGTTGAAGCCGTTCCGGCGGCGGCGCTCGTCCTGCGCTATGACCACGAGTGGTCGTTGCTTTCGCTGCTGGCGGCCTCCCAGCCCTCCGCCCAAGTCGCGCGGGCCTATGACCTGACCCGCGTCGGACACCGCCCCGTCCTGGTGGCTGAAGATTTTGGCGGACAGGCGTTGCGCTACGCGGTCAACGCCTACACCGACCTGCCGCTCACCGAACGCCTGGCGATAGCCATCGAGGTCCTCACCGCTATCGAGTCCGTCCATGCCGCCGGCATCCTGCACAAGGATGTCAACCCAGCAAACATCGTCATCAATCGCACGACCCGGCAGGTCAAGCTCATTGACTTTGGGATTGCGGTTCAGAGTCGGCGCGTCACGGCCGGTCGTTTGGCGGCGGAAACGTTTGAAGGCACCCTGGCCTACATTGCTCCCGAGCAAACCGGGCGACTGAGCCGGACCGTGGACGCGCGCGCCGACCTCTATGCGTTCGGCGTTTCGCTTTATGAACTGTTGACCGGGACGCTGCCCTTCCACGCCAACGATGCCCTGGAGATGCTCCATGGCCACTTGGCGCTCACGCCACCGCCGGCGCATCAGCGCAACCGGCGACTTCCGCCTGTGCTGTCGGACATCGTGGCGAAACTGATGGCCAAGTCACCGGACGACCGCTACCAGACGGCCGCCGGGGCGCGTTTCGATTTGGCCGAGGTCCTACATCAACTCACCCAGCAGGGCGACCACACCCAGCCGGCCCTGACACCCTTTCCACTGGGGCGGCGAGATGCGGCCACCTTTGTCGTGCCCAAGCGCCTGTACGGCCGAGCGCGTGAAATCGCCCTCCTGCAGGAAGCCTTTGACCGCGTTTGTCAGTCCGGGCACGAGATGGTCCTCGTCAGCGGCGCGTCTGGCATCGGCAAAACGGCGCTCATCGGGGAAATCCAGGTGCCGGTCCTGGCGCGCCGGGGATTTTTCATCACGGGAAAATACGACCAACTGCGCGGCAACACCCCCTACTCGGCCATCAGCGCCGCCTGCCGACAGCTTGCCAGGCAGCTCCTTGCGCAAAGCGACGCCGAACTCGCAAGCTGGCGCGCGACGCTCACCGCGGCCCTTGGCTCAGGAGCGGCCATCCTGCTCCCGCTCGTCCCGGAGCTGGCGCTGATTGTCGGCGAAGCCCAGCCGGTAGTCGAAATTTCGGCTATGGAGGCACGGCCTCGGCTTGAGTCCGCCTTCGCGTCGCTCCTTGGCGCGTTTGCCACCCGGCAACGTCCAATCGTCCTGTTTTTGGACGATGTTCAGTGGGCGGACGCAGCCTCGCTCGACCTTTTGGCAGCCCTGGCGCGCAGCCGGCACACCACCCAGGCGCTGTTCATTCTGGCCTACCGCGACCAGGAAACGCCACCCGGACATCCCCTGCTGTTGACACTCGACGCCATTCGTGCGACCGGGTTGACGATGACCCACATCAAGCTGTCACCGCTCACGCTGGAGAGCGTCACGCAACTGACGGCAGCGGCCATGGACCACGCGCCGGATGCCACAGCGGTGGCAGAGGTCGTTCACCGCAAGACCGGCGGCAATCCGTTTTTCGTCCGCGAACTCCTGGAGCGACTTGCCGCCGATGGCTGGCTGACCTATCAGCCCGAACAAGGATGGCGCGCCGACTTGGCAGGCATCGCCACGGCCCGGATTACCGAGCACGTCGTGGCGTTTTTGATTGAAAAGCTTCACCGCTGCGCGCCTGATGTGCAGCGGATTCTCCAGGCGGCCGCTTGTCTTGGGAACCATGTCGAAACCGCGCAAGTCGCCTTGGCGGCCGAAACGACCGTAGCCGATGTGCAAGCCGCGCTGGAGGCGGCCGTCGAAGCCAATCTCGTCGTCGGCGAGGCCGTCGCCGGACGCCGCCCGACGCATTTTCTGTTCGTCCACGACCGTGTCCAGCAAGCCGCCTACGAACTCGTCCCGGAAGCTGAACGCCAAGCCCGCCACTGGCGCATCGGACGCAACTTGCTCAACGACTTGAACCCATCCGCGCCGTCCACCTCGACGGCGAGTTCCGCGGCCCGGCTCTTTGACATCGCCACTCACCTCAACCGCGGACACCACTTGGCGACGGCTGCCGAGCGCGAAGAACTGGCCCACCTCAACCTGCATGCCGGACGGGCGGCCAAACGAGCCGCTGCCTTCGCGCCGGCCCTGGTGTACTTGCAGACCGGCCTTGGTCTGCTGCCGGAAACAGCCTGGACGACCCACTACGAACTGGCGCTCCACTTGCACCTCGAAGCCGCTGAAGCCGCTTTTTTCAGCGCCAGGCCGCAAACGGCGGAAGGCCTGGCGCAAGCCGTCTTTGACCACGCGCGGAGCTTGGCCGACGCACTTCCAGCCCACGAAGTCGCCATTCTGGCTTATTCGGCCCAGTACCGCTTCCATGACGCGATCGGCCACGGCCGAAGCGTCCTCCGGCAACTCGGCGTCGACCTGCCAGAGCAGCCAACGCGCGCTGACATTGGCCCGCTCTGGGTCCGGCTCGAATCGCGCCTGACCTCGCTCGACCTCGAGGCGTTGCTGTCCATGCCTGACCTGGAGGACCCACAGGCGCACGCGGCGATGCGCCTTCTGTACCGGATATCCGTTCCGGCGTTCCTGAGCGATAGCGTCTTGTTCACGCTGGTCGTCCTGTGGCGCGTCGAGCTGACGTTGCGGCACGGGATCAACACCCTGACCGCTTCATCCTTCGTGGCGCTCGGACTCGTGGTGAGCGGCGGGTTTGACGATCCGGCGCGGGGCTCCCTGTTCGGCCGCTTCGCGCGCAACTTGCTCGACCGTCTCCCGTCGAGCGAAGCTCGCGTCCGCACCCTGACTTCCTACTACTTTTTCCTGCATATCTGGCGCGAGCCGGTCCGTGAGACCATCGAGCCGCTGCGGGCTGCCTACCGGGAAGGCGTCGAAACCGGCGAGTTGGAGTTTGCCTCGACGGCCCTGCTGGCGCTGACCTGGGTTGGTATTTTCATTGGACAGCCGCTGGATGCGCTGGAACGCGATGTCAGGGCCCATGGCGATGCCATTCGCGCGCTGCGCCAGGAACGAAACTACCGGACGAATCAGTTGTGCCTTGCTTACACCCGAAACCTGCGCGTCAAGACGGACGATCCGATGCAACTGACCTGGGGCGAGGGTAACCAGCCCCTGGATGACGCCGCTGTCCGAGCAACGGGCGATTACGGCACGCTGGGGACGCTAGCCTATCTGCGCATGAAGCTGGCGTACTTCTTTGGCGACATCCAACGCGCCTATGAACAGTCCGTGCTGTGTGAAACCAACATGACCGGACTCCAGTCATCCTGCCTGCAACCGAATGTGTATTTGTTCGGCGCGCTGACGCGCTTGGCGCGGCTGCGCGCCGGCGGCGTGGACGAGCCGGAAGCCAACGCGATGTGGGACTGGCTCGGACAGACGCGCCGGCGTCTGGCACGGTGGGCCGAGTTGGCGCCGATGAACTACGCCCAGAAACTCCACTTGGTGGACGCTGAAATCCATGCGGCGCGTGGCGAGACAGGCGCGGCGCTGGACGCCTATGACCGGGCCATTGCCGTCGCGCGCGAACAGGGCTTCATCCACGAGGAAGCCATGGCGAACGAATGCGCGGCGCGATTCTTTCTGGAACAAGGCAGAACCAAGATTGCCCGCGCTTACGCCGCTGATGCCCGCCGGGCCTACGCCCGCTGGGGCGCAACCGAAAAGGTTCGCCATCTGGATGAGCAGTTTCAAGTTGCGCTAGGCGAGGTCAACTTCCTGCGCTCAACCGGGACGCACCTGGCGCTGACGGGAACCGGCACGGCCGACCACACCACGACCGGGAGCACCAGCTTTGATGTGGCCAGCGTCATGAAGGCCGCGCGGGTGCTATCCGGCGAAATCGTGCAGGAACAACTGCTCGACGCGCTGTTGCGCATTGCTCTGGAAAACGCCGGAGCAACACGCGGCGTACTCCTCCTGCCGCATGACGATGGACAGTGGTACGTCGAGGCCGAACGCGATGTGCATCAGTCGGTGGACGGGCAGCCGTCCCGACGACTCACCGAAACGAACACGCTTCCGGCCAGCGTCATTCACCTCGTCACCCGAACCGGCGAGAGTGTCCTGCTGGCGGACGCGACCGAATCGGCGGATTTTGGCGCCGATCCCTATGTTCAGGCGACCGGCGTACGGTCGGTGCTCTGCCTGCCAGCTCAACATCGGGGACAGATTCGCGCCGTTCTCTACCTGGAACACCGCGCCGTGACCAACGCTTTCACCGTTCAGCGCCGCGAGGCGCTAACGATTCTGGCCGCGCAGGCGGCGGTTTCGCTTGAAAATGCCCGCCTGTACGCCAGTCTCGAGGAGAAAGTCCGGCGGCGCACCGAAGAGCTGGCCGAAAAGAACCGCCGGCTCGAACAAACCACGTCCGAGATTCTGGACAGCTTACGCTATGCCGAACGCATTCAGCGGGCGATCCTGCCCACGCCGGAGGAATTTACGCAGTGCATTATCGAGCACTTCGTGTTCTGGCGCCCCCGCGACATCGTATCGGGCGACTTTTACTGGCTTTATGGTGGAAAGCCCCCCGGCGGCCAAGCGCGGTGGCTGGCGGTGGTGGACTGCACCGGGCATGGCGTCCCCGGCGCGCTGATGGCGATGATCGGCAATGAGTTGCTCAACCAGATCGTGATCGAGCGGGGGATTGAATCCCCGGCGGCGGCGCTCGACACCCTGGATGCGAGCATTCGGGCGGCGTTCCGGCACGACGCCCGCCAGGATGGACAGCGCGACGGGATGGATGTCGCGCTCTGTCGGCTCGATGCCGACGGAAGCGTGACGTTTGCTGGCGCGGGGCGTCCGCTTTACATCGTTGAACGTGGCGTTTTGCGGGAGGTTCGCGGCGACCGGGGCAGCATCGGTAGTCGCATCCGGCAGCGGCGCTTTACCGAGCAGCGCCTTTCACTCGCGCCCGGCGCCATGCTTTACCTTGGCTCGGATGGCTTTGCCGACCAAAACAACCCGCTCGGACAACGTTACGGGTCGCGCGCGCTCAAGCAGTTGCTGGCGATGGTCGCGCCGCAGCCCCTTCCGCTCCAGCGGCAGCAGATCGAACAGGACTTTGACCAACACCGGGCCGGAGAACCACAACGCGATGATGTCACCCTGGTCGGCGTCCGCCTTGGGTGACCGGGCAACCAGCCGGCACTGGCCGGCCGCCGGTTCAGGCTCCGGGCATCAGTGGCGCGGTCGCCGGCAGACCAGTGGCGGTCGTGCGCGCTGCCGGCCGGGCTTCCTGGTACTGCAAGGCATACAGCCGCCGATAAATACCGTCCGGGCGAGCAACCAGTTCGGCGTGCGTCCCCATTTCCCGAATTTCGCCCCGGTGCATCACGATGATGCAGTCGGCCTTGCGCACGGTGGAGAGCCGATGGGCAATGACCACGCAGGTGCGCCCGACCAGGACTCGTTCAATGGCCGACTGAATCAAGCCCTCCGTTTCGCTATCAATGCTGGCCGTTGCCTCATCCAGAATCAAAATCCGGGGACTGAAGGCCAGCGCCCGCGCCAAGGCCAGGAGTTGCTTCTGCCCGACCGACAGCGTCGCGCCGCGCTCCTTGACTTCTGCCTGGTAGCCGCCGGGCAGTCGCCGAATGAACGCATCGGCCTGCACCTCGCGCGCCGCCGCCATCAGACGCGCGTCGTCAATGTCCGTAGCTCCAAGGCGGAGGTTATCGGCAATGGTTCCGGCAAACAACGTTGGGTCTTGCAACACAACCCCAAAGTAGCGGCGCAACTCAGCGAGGTCGAAATCGCGTACATCAACGCCATCAATCAGAATCTGTCCGCGCTGCACGTCGTAAAAGCGCATGAGCAGACTGGTGATCGAGGTCTTTCCGGCCCCCGTGGCGCCGACCAAAGCAACGGTTTGACCCGGCGCAACCCGAAACGAAACATCGCGCAGCACCCAGTGCTCACCTTTGTAGGCAAACCACACGTTCCGAAACTCGATTTCCCCGCGTTTGACCGATGGCTGCTTGGGCGTCGGCGGCGACGTGATGACCAGCGGCTCGTCCAGCACCTTGAAGACCCGCTCTGCCGCCGCCATCGCCGCCTGCAAGATATTGTACTTTTCGCTGATGTCCTGAATCGGTTCGTAAAACCGCTGCATGGCTTGAATGAAGAAGATTAGCGCGCCGAGCGAAAGCGCGCCGGTCAAGGCCTGTCCGCCGCCGTACCAGATGACCAGCGCCACGCCGACGTTACTGACGAAGCCAATCGCCGGATAAAATACGGCGTAGTAGAAAATCGTCTCGATGTTGATGCGCCGGTGGGCGTCGTTGATGGCATCGAAGGCCTGAAACTCGCGCTGTTCGCGGTTGAACAACTGCACCGTGGCCATGCCGGAGAGATGCTCCTGCAAAAACGCATTGATGCGGGCCAGGCGGGTGCGCACTTCCCGGTACGTCCGGGTGGCGTTGACCCGAAACCAGGCGGTTACGGCCGCCAGTAGCGGCACGACAAAGAGACTGACCAGCGCCAGCTTCCAGTTGACCAGGAACAGAAACAACAAGATACCGACCAGCACGACCACATCGCTGAAAAGCGTGACAAAGCCGGACGTGAACAGCTCATTCAGGGCATCCACATCCGAGGTCAGACGTGTCGTCATGCGCCCAATCGGCGTGCGGTCATAGTAACTGAGCGGCAGGCGCTGAAACTTGGCAAAGAGTTCCCGGCGCAGGTCATACATCACAAACTGCCCAGTGCCATTCAGCAGCATGGTTTGCCAGTAGGTAAGTCCAAACACCACCAGCATCAATCCCAGATACAGGCCGCCGATTACACTCACACCATCCACCGGCGACGGTCGCCCGCCAAGCGCCTCAAACACTGATGCGGTCAGGCGCGAAAAGAAGCCAAGACGCTCCGTGGCCGGCGGCATCAGGAACAGGTCCACGGCCGCCATCGTGAGGTTGAGCGCCAGCAACTCAAAACCAGCCGTGAGGGCAATGAGGGGGATGGCCAGCGCCACCCGCCCCCAGTAGGGTTTCAAATACGCGAAAAGCCGTTTGGCAAGGCGATGGTCATAGGCTTTGCCAAGAATTTCGTCATCGGGCTGACTCATAAGCGCAAAATCATGGAAAAACGTGGATTACGGTAGTGCCGGGCTGGAACCGACCACAGGCTTCGACTAAGCTAGTTGAAAGACGCAGGCCGTGAATAGAGACGTTCACCACCTTCTGCCCAGGGGGCCACGACTCGACTGACTCGCCAACCAACCCACCTTCCACAAGGCTTTTGCTTTTTCTGTTTCCGAGGCAATGCTTGGTTTTCAGATACCACCGTTTGGTTTAGCTTTCATCTAGCAGAAACATTCGCTCAGAACCATAGGAGAGGGCCCACCCACCATGTCGGATTTGCTCGAACTTCGCCACACTTACAATGAGCTACTGGAACGCATCACGCACTTGCGGAGGTTCCTTTGACCCAGAGGGTAAGCGTCCCCAACTTGAGAAACTTGAAAAGCGCGTAGCCGACCCCGGCTTCTGGAACGATCAGGAGCAGGCGCAGAAGGTCCTCAAAGAGCGGCGACGACTGGCCGATGCCATCGAACTGGCGGCTTTCTATGATCGGGAACTGGCCGACCTGGAAGTGCTCTTTGAGTTTGCCGAAGCGGATTCGGGTTCGCTCGGCGAGCTCGAGCAGCGCTTGCGCGCACTTCAGCCCAAGGTCGAAGCCGCCGAGACCCAGATGCTCCTGGCCGGCCCCCAAGACGCCAACAATGCCATTGTGCGGGTTCAGTCTGGCGCGGGTGGCACTGACGCCCAGGATTGGGCGGAAATGTTGCTGAGGATGTACCTGCGCTGGTGTGAGCGGCGTGGCTTCAAAACCAGCGTGCTGGACGTTCAGCCTGGCAAGGAGGCAGGGATTACTTCGGCAGAGTTTACCGTTGAAGGCGACTATGCCTACGGGCTGCTGTCGTGCGAAAGCGGCGTCCACCGACTGGTGCGAATTTCGCCCTTTTCCTCGGCCGGCACCCGTGAGACGAGCTTTGCCTCGATTTTCGTCACGCCTGAAGTTGAAGACGACATCGAGATCGAGATCAATGAGAAAGACCTGCGCGTGGATACCTATCGTTCATCGGGCGCTGGTGGCCAGCACGTCAACGTCACAGATTCCGCCATTCGCATCACGCACCTGCCCACTGGCATCGTCGTGTCGTGCCAGAACCAGCGCTCTCAACATCAAAACCGCGAAGTGGCGATGAAGGTTCTCAAGTCACGGCTCTACGAGCTGGAAGTCGAACGCCGCCGCGCCGAAAGCGCCAAACTGGAAGCCACCAAACGCGACATCTCTTTTGGTTCCCAAATTCGCAATTACGTGCTACATCCATACCGACTCGTCAAAGACGCGCGCACAAAGCTTGAACGCAGCGATGTGGAAAGTGTTCTCGACGGCGACCTCGATGACTTCATCAAAGAATACCTGGTTGCCCGGAGCCGCCATCCCGAAGGGTTCTTGACGGCTGGCGACGACGACTAACCCCAAGACCAAGGGGAGCGAAACCAGTTTGTTTCTAGTTGTTTCTTCCATAGATGCGCGATGATGACCAATCCAACGATGACGAATGGCCTTCCACCCCCCATTGCACGGGAAACCACGACGTACGTCGTGCCCTCACGTCTGGGCGAAGCGCTGGGGATTGCCCTTGGGTTGGGCGCGCTCACCTTGGCGATTGCCCTTTTGTCGTTTCACCCGGAAGATCCCTCGTGGAGCGTCAGCGCACAGGTCAGCCAAACGCAGAATGCCGTTGGCATCGTTGGGGCGCGGGTGGCAGATGGATTGCTTCAGGGACTCGGCCTCGTCGCCTACACGCTGCCCGTCTTGCTTGGGTTGCACGCCGTCAACGTTTTTCGGGGCAAGGCACTCCTGGTGTCGGCCGAACAAGCCACCGGCATCACCGGGCTGTTGCTTTCACTGGCCGGATTCCTCTCATTGTTTCAAGAACTGCCACTGTTTCGAGAGCGCATCCGGCTCGGAGGCTTCATAGGGTTCACACTCGAACGCTGGTTGGAGTCGGCGCTCAACCCCGTCGGCACCGGACTCGCGCTTGGCGGCGCAGCGTTGCTTTCGCTGATGCTGGCCACAGCATTTTCACCACGGCACTGGCTGCTGAAGTGGTGGCAGGAACTCCCCTTTGGCAAGGCTAAGCAACCGGCCGTGACCAACGACGACCAAGCCGCGGCAGCGCCTTCTCAAACCACCTCGACCGCTCAACGGCAGCGTACCAAAGCCAGCGTCAACGGACACAAACCTTTCACCGAAACGGTGAGCGATAAGAGCCAGCACGAGCAGCGCGTAGCCGAAGCCCTCTATGGAGATGACGCGCCTGGCATTGTCTCCCCAGCCCGCCGGACGCCGCATGGCATCCCGGCGGTTGACCTCGACGCGCCACCGTCAGCTCAGGTGGATATTCCGGCAGCTTCGGCGTCCAGAGCGAACCCTACCGACGAGCCTGCGCCATCGTCTCCACCAGCGACGGTCCCGCCGCCCAGCCCACCCAAGCCGGAAGTGCCACGCCCGCCCGGGGCGGATGTGCGCCGTCTGGCGCGCGAGGCTATCGAACGGCGTAACAGCGGCAACAATGCACTCGTCCGGGACAAGCCAAGCAGTCCGCCGGAGGTCTCCGCCGCGCGTCGCCGACTGGCAGCCACCGACAACCAAGCCCCCAACAACGCCGAGCAGGATGTCGCCAAGATGGTGCAGGGCGTCCAGATCGTCCGCCGCCAGTCCACGCCGCCAACGCCTCTGCCGGCGGCCGCGCTGGCAACCGTCCCTTCATCAAACAACGCAACCATCAACCCAGCCTCGCCGGCCAACCGCCCCCTAGCAACCACCCCGGTCGGCGGGGGCTATTCGGCAGCGGCGGCCCTGTCCCCGGCCAAGCCTGACCCGCCGAAGGGCGAGGCCTTCGTTGAGACAACCTACACGTTGCCTTCGGTGGACATGTTGACACCGGCCCCACCACAAACCAATCAGTCCGACGAAGAACTGCACGCCCGCGCCCGGCTACTTGCGGAAAAGTGTCGCGAGTTCAACGTCATTGGTGAAATTCTCGAAATCGAGCCGGGGCCGGTTGTGACCACCTTTGGCTTCAAGCCTGATCCGGGTGTCAAATACAGTCGAGTGGTTGGCCTGGTGGATGACCTTTGCCTCGGACTCCAGGCTGAATCGGTACGCATTGACCGGATTGCCGGTAAGGCAACCGTCGGCATTGAAGTTCCCAACACCCGCCGCGACACCATCTACCTGCGCGAAATCATCGAGTCGGACGTCTTCCGCGACAATCCGGGACGATTGCCAATTGCGCTTGGGAAAACCATCAACGGAGAGCCTTACGCGACCGATTTGGCCAAAATGCCGCACCTTCTCATTGCCGGTTCAACCGGGTCGGGCAAGTCGGTCATGATCAACTCACTGATTTGCTCGATTCTGTTCAAGTCCACAGCCAATGAAGTCCGGCTCATCATGGTTGACCCAAAGCGCGTTGAGCTAGAGCTTTACGCCGGGATTCCGCACCTGTTGACCCCGATTATTACGGACCCGAAGCGCGCGGCGAACGCGCTCAACTGGGCAGTGGGTGAGATGGAAAACCGTTATAAGCTACTCGCCAGCGTAGGGGTGCGAAACATCGAAGGCTTCAATCGCGCGGTAAGCGAGTCTCCCGATCCAACCCGATTTCCCGACGGACCACCACCACGTCTGCCCTATATCGTCATTGTCATTGATGAGCTGGCCGACCTGATGATGGTCGCATCAAGCGACGTTGAAACCTCTATCGCCCGGTTAGCGCAAATGGCGCGCGCGGTAGGCATCCATTTGGTCATTGCCACGCAGCGACCATCTGTGGATGTCATCACTGGTTTGATCAAGGCCAACTTTCCGGCGCGAATTTCATTCCGGGTGTCTTCAAAGGTGGACTCGCGCACGATTCTCGATACCAACGGGGCCGAGCAGTTGCTTGGGCAGGGCGATATGCTGTTTTCCCCCGGCTCGTCGCGGCTGATTCGAATTCACGGCGCTTACGTCAGTGAGGCCGAAATCAACCGCATCATCGAGTTCATCAAGCAACAGGGCGCGCCACAGTACGACGAAAGCGTCCAGATGTCAGAAGAAGAAGTCGAAGCCGCCGAAGCCGGTGTGGGCGAACGGGACGTGCTGTATGACGAAGCGGTTCGCATCGTCGTGCAGATGGGCAAGGCGTCAACTTCCGTGCTCCAACGGCGACTGCGGATCGGGTACGGACGCGCGGCAGCCATTCTCGATATGATGGAGCGCGAGGGATTCATTGGCCCGATTGACGGAAGCAAGCCACGTGTCGTCAAACAGGCAGCCTACGACTACGTGGAGATGCTCGATGGGCATGCGCTCTTGCCTGAAGATGAATAGGGCCGTCGGCTGAAGCGGCTAGGCCCGCACGACCGTCACCGTTCGCCCGCCCGGCGTCACCGCCCGGTACGCCCGCGTCCGCTCCGCCACCGGCGGCTGCCCAGCCCGCCGGTCAAAGATCACCAGCCACCCCACCGCCCCAGCCGCAAGCCCCGCCAGGTACCTCTCCAACTGCTCCAGCCCCTCTGCCTCCGGGTCGCCCGCCCCCTCCCGCCACACCTTCAACTCAATCCCCACCGTCACCCCACCGTACCGCAAACACACATCCATCCGCCCAGACCCAATCGCGTACTCCCGCGTCACCCGCCCCCCGCCGTTCTCCACCCGCTGCAAGTACGCCATCAGCACGATGTGCGGCGCAATCTCGTGATACGCCACCCCGCGCAGCAACGGCTCCCCGTGCTGCCGCCAAAACCCTAAAAATGCCTCCAGCAACTTCTCCGGCACCAGCCGCCCTTCGCCATCCAGCCATACCGGCTCAAGGCGTGGCAGCGCATCCTGTACCCCGCCCGACAGCACCCGCGGCAGCACCTCCCGGTACACCGGGTTGGCGACTTCCAACACGCCGGTGTCTGGGTTGCGGCGCACCAGCCCCAAGTCCAGCACGTACCGCCGGTCATCGTCCGGCAGGTCGCCCGGCAAATCACCCGCCAGCATCGGCGCAATGAGGTTGCGGACGCGCGGCTCCTGCAACCGCTCCGCCAGGCTGTCCAGATGCGTGTCCTGCCGCTCAATGAGTCGCCACTTCGCTGCTTCAATGTGGTCACGGGTAATCGGCTGCGTCAGGTCAGGTTGAATGAACTCCGTTGCCTGCCGCGCCAACGCATTGACCAGCCAGGGTTGACCGTAGGTCAGGTCGTAGGCGTAAGCCACCGCCTCATCGGTGAAGACCTGTCCGGTCTCGGTCGTGTGCTGGCGGTACAGTTGCGCCACCTCGTCGGCGGTGAAGTTACCTAGTGTCAGAGCATCCATTTTGATGTTGAAGGGG
The DNA here is from genome assembly GCF_018304825.1 of Chloracidobacterium validum. Taxonomy (NCBI): domain Bacteria; kingdom Pseudomonadati; phylum Acidobacteriota; class Blastocatellia; order Chloracidobacteriales; family Chloracidobacteriaceae; genus Chloracidobacterium; species Chloracidobacterium validum. Next base: position 470,551 of record NZ_CP072649.1, on the reverse strand, counting down.
CTGGCGGTGCGCAGTCGGTCGCTGCCGCCCGCCGCTACCTTGTAATCCCGCACGTCCCGCATCCCAATCAACGCCAGCGACCACGGAAACGCCTGCGGCCGACTCGGATACCCGGCCCGCAACTGCCGCAGCACACTGATGAGCGTCGTGTCCTCAAGCGCGTCTATCTCATCCAAAAACACCACCACCGGCGTTGGCGCCGTTTGCGCCCACTGGGCCAGCGCCTCCGATATGGAAAGCGTTGGAATCTCCATTGTCTCCGCCCACGCCGGATGGCGTTCTGATGGAAGCTGGGCCGCCAGCCCAATCCGCCAGGACCGGATGATTTCCTGCTGCGCCAAGTGCGGATCGTGGTGAAACGGCGCTCCGGCTTCTAGCGACAACAGCACTGCCGTGTAACGCCCTTCCGCCGTCAACTGCTGCGCCAGCGTCAGCATCAGGGTCGTCTTCCCAACCTGGCGTGGCGCGTGCACCACGAAGTACGCCTTTTGATCAATCAGCCGCCGCAGCCCCGGCAGCCGCTCCACCGGCGACAGCATGTAGTGGTCTTGAGGATTGCACGGCCCGGCCGTGTTGAAGTACCGCATTGGCTTGCCTCTCACCTTACCCAGTCGCGTGTCTACCAACCCAGCCGCAGCCGCTTCTCCTACGCCCGCACCACCGTCACCGTTCGCCCGCCCGGCGTCACCGCCCGGTACGCCCGCGTCCGCTCCGCCACCGGCGGCTGCCCAGCCCGCCGGTCAAAGATCACCAGCCACCCCACCGCCCCAGCCGCAAGCCCCGCCAGGTACCTCTCCAACTGCTCCAGCCCTTCCGCCTCCGGGTCGCCCGCCCCCTCCCGCCACACCTTCAACTCAATCCCCACCGTCACCCCACCGTACCGCAAACACACATCCATCCGCCCAGACCCAATCGCGTACTCCCGCGTCACCCGCCCCCCGCCGTTCTCCACCCGCTGCAAGTACGCCATCAGCACGATGTGCGGCGCAATCTCGTGATACGCTACCCCGCGCAGCAACGGCTCCCCGTGCTGCCGCCAAAACCCTAAAAATGCCTCCAGCAACTTCTCCGGCACCAGCCGCCCTTCGCCATCCAGCCATACCGGCTCAAGGCGTGGCAGCGCATCCTGTACCCCGCCCGACAGCACCCGCGGCAGCACCTCCCGGTACACCGGGTTGGCGACTTCCAACACGCCGGTGTCTGGGTTGCGGCGCACCAGCCCCAAGTCCAGCACGTACCGCCGGTCATCGTCCGGCAGGTCGCCCGGCAAATCACCCGCCAGCATCGGCGCGATGAGGTTGCGGACGCGCGGCTCACGCAACCGCTCCGCCAGGCTGTCCAAATGCGTGTCCTGCCGCTCGATCAGCACCCACTTCGCCGCCTCGATGTCGTCACGGGTGATGGTCTGGCCCGTGTCCTCGACCAGTTCCTCGACGCACACCTTGGCCAGGGCGTTGACCAGCCAGGGCTGCCCGGCGGTCAGGTCGTAGGCGTAAGCCACCGCCTCGTCGGTAAACACCTGTCCGGTCTCGGTCGTGTGCTGGCGATAGAGCTGGGCGACTTCGTCCTGGGTGAAGTTCCCCAGGGTCAGGGAGCGCATCTTGATGTTGAAGGGGCTGGCGGTGTGCAGTCGGTCGCTGCCGCCCGCCGCTACCTTGTAATCCCGCACGTCCCGCATCCCAATCAACGCCAGCGACCACGGAAACCCCGCCGGACGTAAGCTATAACCATCACGTAACTGCCGTAGCGTGCTCAACAACACGTTGTCACGCAGCGCATCCACCTCGTCCAGAAACAGCACCAGAGCTGTCTGTGCTTGCCGCGCCCAAGTCACAAACGCCGCATGAAGGCGACTCCCTGGCGATGCCTCCGGCCACGGGGGAGGCTGTTGACTTTCCGGCAACCAGACGGCGAGCGCCGACCGCCAAACATCAAGTATCGCGTTCTCCGCTGCGCCAATGTCACTGTCAAATGCTGCACCGGCTTCCAGTGACAACAGCGCTGCCGTGTAACGCCCTTCCGCTGTCAACTGCTGTGCCAGCGTCAGCATTAGGGTCGTCTTCCCAACCTGGCGTGGCGCATGCACCACGAAGTACGCCTTCTGGTCAATCAGCCGCCGCAGCCCCGGCAGCCGCTCCACCGGCGCCAGCATGTAGTGGTCTTGAGCATTGCACGGCCCGGCCGTGTTGAAGTACCGCATTGGCCTGCCTCCCACCTTGCCCAATCGCTTCTCCTACGCCCGCACCACCGTCACCGTTCGCCCGCCCGGCGTCACCGCCCGGTACGCCCGCGTCCGCTCCGCCACCGGCGGCTGCCCAGCCCGCCGGTCAAAGATCACCAGCCACCCCACCGCCCCAGCCGCAAGCCCCGCTAGGTACCTCTCCAACTGCTCCAGCCCTTCCGCCTCCGGGTCGCCCGCCCCCTCCCGCCACACCTTCAGCTCAATCCCCACCGTCACCCCACCGTACCGCAAACACACATCCATCCGCCCAGACCCAATCGCGTACTCCCGCGTCACCCGCCCCCCGCCGTTCTCCACCCGCTGCAAGTACGCCATCAGCACGATGTGCGGCGCAATCTCGTGATACGCTACCCCGCGCAGCAACGGCTCCCCGTGCTGCCGCCAAAACCCTAAAAACGCCTCCAGCAACTTCTCCGGCACCAGCCGCCCTTCGCCATCCAGCCATACCGGCTCAAGACGTGGCAGCGCATCCTGTACCCCGCCCGACAGCACCCGCGGCAGCACTTCCCGGTACACCGGGTTGGCAACTTCCAACACGCCGGTGTCTGGGTTGCGGCGCACCAGCCCCAAGTCCAGCACGTACCGCCGGTCATCGTCCGGCAGGTCGCCCGGCAAATCACCCGCCAGCATCGGCGCGATGAGGTTGCGGACGCGCGGCTCCCGCAACCGCTCCGCCAGGCTGTCCAAATGCGTGTCCTGCCGCTCGATCAGCACCCACTTCGCCGCCTCGATGTCGTCACGGGTGATGGTCTGGCCCGTGTCCTCGACCAGTTCCTCGACGCACACCTTGGCCAGGGCGTTGACCAGCCAGGGCTGCCCGGCGGTCAGGTCGTAGGCGTAAGCCACCGCCTCGTCGGTAAACACCTGTCCGGTCTCGGTCGTGTGCTGGCGATAGAGCTGGGCGACTTCGTCCTGGGTGAAGTTCCCCAGGGTCAGGGAGCGCATCTTGATGTTGAAGGGGCTGGCGGTGTGCAGTCGGTCACTGCCGCCCGCCGCTACCTTGTAATCCCGCACGTCCCGCATCCCAATCAACGCCAGCGACCACGGAAACGCCTGCGGCCGACTCGGATACCCGGCCCGCAACTGCCGCAGCACGCTGATGAGCGTCGTGTCCTCAAGCGCGTCTATCTCGTCCAAAAACACCACCACCGGCGTTGGCGCCGTTTGCGCCCACTGGGCCAGCGCCTCCGATATGGAAAGCGTTGGAATCTCCATTGTCTCCGCCCACGCCGGATGGCGTTCTGATGGAAGCTGGGCCGCCAGCCCAATCCGCCAGGACCGGATGATTTCCTGCTGCGCCAAGTGCGGATCGTGGTGAAACGGCGCTCCGGCTTCTAGCGACAACAGCACTGCCGTGTAACGCCCTTCCGCCGTCAACTGCTGCGCCAGCGTCAGCATCAGGGTCGTCTTCCCAACTTGGCGCGGCGCATGCACCACAAAGTATGCCTGCTGATCAATCAGCCGCCGCAGCCCCGGCAGCCGCTCCACCGGCGACAGCATGTAGTGAATGTCCGGGCGACACGGCCCAGCCGTATTGAAATACCGCATCGTCCACTTTCCCTGCATTCCATGTGAAGTGGGCGTCACCGCCAAGGCGACGCCCATACCCCACACCGAACTGCCTCGGCCGGCAATAGAACCGGCAATACCCGCGGCTAGATGCCTTTCTCGACCATGAACTTGATCAAGTCGCGCACGCGGCAGCTATATCCCCACTCGTTGTCGTACCAAGCGAGCACTTTGATCAAATGGCCGCCAATGACCCGCGTAAACGAACCATCCGCAATGGACGACCGGTCATCACCGCGATAATCAATCGAAACCAACGGCTCTTCGGAGTAACCCAGAATCCCTTTGAGTTTGCCTTCGGCCGCTTCCCGCAGGGCAGCGTTGACACCGGCTTTGTCGGTCGCCTTCTCGACCTGAAACGTGACATCCACCAGTGAGACGTTTGGTGTCGGCACACGCACGGCGATGCCGTCAAACTTGCCTTTGAGTTCTGGCATGACGAGTTCGACGGCCTGCGCTGCGCCAGTTTTAGTGGGAATCATCGAAAGCGCCGCGGCGCGTGCGCGCCGCAAGTCGTCGTGCGGCAAGTCGAGAATTCGTTGGTCATTGGTGTAGCTATGCACGGTTGTCATGATGGCTTTTTCGATACCAAAGCTTTCATGCACAACCTTGGCCACCGGTGCCAGGCAGTTGGTGGTGCAGGAAGCATTCGAGACAACGTGATGCTGCGCCGGATCATAGGCGGCTTCGTTGACGCCCAGGACGATGGTCAAGTCTTCCTGTTTGGCCGGCGCGGAAATGATGACTTTTTTGACGCTGTCGCGCAGATGACCGATGGCTTTGTCCTTGTTGGTGAACAAACCGGTTGACTCGACGACGATTTGCGCGCCAGTCGAAGCCCAGTCGATTTCAGCCGGGTTGCGAACCTTGAACACCCGAATGGGATGCCCATCAACGGCAATGGTGTCGTCATCCGGCGCGGCAACGGTATGATTGGTCAGATTGCCCAGGATGGAGTCATACTTGAGCAAATGCGCCAGGGTTTTGGAATCCGTTAAGTCGTTGACGGCGACAAACTCAATATCGCCGTGGCCAAGCGCCGTCCGAAGAATGTTGCGACCAATGCGGCCGAACCCGTTGATGCCAACTTTGACTGCCATAGTGCCTCCATGCGGGAAAGGGATGAAAGGTAGGGAAAGAACAAACAGCGTGATGAAACTAACATACCATGCGCCCGAATGCGGCCCTTCGACCGTTCACGTATCCGTATCAACCGGAGCGCGCGCATGTTGCCTAACCTGACTTGGTGGGTGCTCGGTCTCAACACGGCCGCGGCGCTTTACATGACCGGTGTCATCTGGCTCGTGCAGTGTGTCCACTACCCCCTGCTGCGCTATGTCGGGGCGGCTGCCTTCGCCGATTATCACCAGCGGCATGTGGCGGCCATCTTCCCGGTCGTGGCGCTGCCTATGCTGGTCGAAGGTCTGACGGCGGCGTGGCTGACGCTCCAACCACCAACCGGCATTTGGCCGCCCGTGCTGTGGGGTGGGTTAGTGTGCGTCCTCGCGGCGTTTGGGGTCACGGCCCTGGTTTCCGTTCCCTGCCACGACCAACTGGCCCAGGGGTTCGACGCGGCGACCCTCGACACCCTCATACGCACCAATTGGCTGAGGACACTGGCCTGGACGGGGCACGGTGGCTTGAGCCTCCTGGCGCTGGCGCAGTTTGGTTGCCGGCGACCGTGATGGGCAGCCTATACTCGCCGGGGGCAAATGCCCCACTGACTGGCACATCCCAAAATCGAGAAAGCAATCCCTATGCGTCAATCACCCCAGACATGGTTTATTACCGGCGTTTCGACCGGTTTTGGGCTGGAGCTTTCCAAGCTCCTCCTCGAACAAGGCGCGACCGTCGCCGGCACAGTGCGGCGGATGGAAGACTTGGCCGCGTTTGAAGCCCTCGCGCCCGGGCGGGCGCATGCCTTCCGTCTCGACCTCACCGAAAGCCACACGATTGCCCCGCTGGTGGCACACGTCCTCGAACGGCTTGGAACGGTGGATGTCGTCGTCAACAATGCCGGTTACGGCACGGCCGGCGCCATCGAAGAAGTCACCGAGGAACAGATTCGCCGCCAAATGGAAGTCAACTTTTTCGGCGCGCTATCCGTGATGCGCGCCTTTCTTCCCCACCTCCGCCAGCGACGCCAGGGGTGGATTCTGAACCTCTCCTCGATTGCCGGCGTCATTGCCAACCCTGGGCTGGGGATGTACTGCGCCAGCAAGTTTGCTCTCGAAGCCGTCTCCGAGGCCCTGGCCAAGGAACTGGCCCCATTGGGCATCAAGGTGGTCATCATCGAACCGGGGCCGTTCCGAACAGACTTTGCCGGGCGGTCGCTCGTCGTGGCTCCGGCCCTCCCCGACTATGCCGCCACGGCCGGCGCCATGCGCCGTTACTTCGAGCAAGCCGACGGCAAGCAGGCTGGCGATCCGGTCAAAGCCGCGCGCGCCATGATCGACCTAGTCAACATGCCAAATCCACCGCTACGCCTGGCCATGGGGAACCGGGCGGTGGACCTCATCCGTGCCAAGCTCGAAAGCCAAATGGCCGAACTGACCCAGCACGAAGCCTGGGCGCGCTCACTCGACTACGACCCAAGCTAACCAACCGGAGACCAACCGACCATGCTTTCGACGTCCGACTTCAAACGTGGCGCTTACATTCTCGTGGACGGCGCGCCATACCTCATCCTCGACTGGACCGTGCAAACGCCATCGGCACGGGGTGCGGCGACGCTCGTGCGGACGCGCGTCCGCCATGTGCTGACCGGCGCGGTTTTGGAAAAAACCTTCAAGTCGGGTGACAAATTCGACGAGCCTGACGTTGACCAGCGCGAAGTACAGTTCCTTTATGAGTCGGGCGACGAATACTACTTTCTCGATCAAGAAACCTACGAGCAGTATGCGCTACCAGCGGCCGCCATGGCGGCGGTGACGCCCTACTTGACCGAACAGGCCCAACTGAAGGCGCTTTTTTACGACGGCACCTTGGTCAGCGTCGAGCTTCCGCAGTTCCTGGAGTTTGAAGTGGTCGAAACCGAGCCGGGCACACGCGGGGATACGGCCGCCGGCAAGGTGACCAAGCCGGCCAGGATTTCAACGGGGGCCAGCGTCAAGGTTCCGCTCTACATCGAGGTCGGCGAGCGCATCGTCGTGGACACGACCACTGGTGAGTTCGCCCGCCGCGCGAAAGCGTAGCCGGCCTCGGTTGGGTGTAAAGAGTCGGTTGGATGTAAAGAGTTTGGATGTAAAGAAATGTTTTCCTATCTGGTCAGACGGCTGAAGCTGCGCCATAGTTCTGGCCTCGGTCTGGCCCAATCGTCACTCGACGCAGACCTCAGAGGCACTTCGTAGGGGACGCTCCCTTTCCGCAACGTAGGTTCAATGCTCAAGTCCACATTTTCGGTTCTGCTTTGTTTGCTGCTGGGCAGCGCCTTGGGGTCTCCAGCAGTTGCCCAGTCCGAACGGCCCGGCGACGTCACGCCGCCCAGGGCGTACGCCATTGTCAATGCTCGGCTCATTCCGGTTGCCGGCCCTCCGATTGAACGCGGTACCATCGTCATCCGCGATGGACTGATCGTCGCAGTCGGCGCCGATGTCAAACCGCCGGCCGATGTTCGCCAGCTCGATGGCACGGGCCTCACCGTCTATCCCGGCCTGATAGACGCGGTCAGCCATGTCGGCTTTCAGTCTGGGCCGCCGGCCGCGGCTCCCACCGGCATCGCCCGCGCGACACCCGGAACGCCGCCGGCCACCGTGCCGGTCGGCGGACTGGCCAACTCGATCCGCCCGACCGGCTTTCAGCCAGAGCTACTCGCGGCGGAGCTGGTGCGGACCAACGGCGATGGACTTGAGCCGGCCCGCCAGGCCGGATTCACGACGGCATTGACCGTTCCGCGCGATGGCATCGTCATGGGGCGTTCGGCCGTCATTGCGCTGGGGGCAGGCTCACCGCGTGACATGGTCATCCGTACCCCGGTCGCCCTCCATATCACCTTTCGCGTCGTGTCGGGCAGTGGCTATCCAAACTCGCTCATGGGCGTCTTTTCCATGGTGCGCCAGGCCTTTCTCGACGCCCAACAGTACCAGGCGCACTGGGCGGCCTACCGCGCCAATCCGCGCGGGCTGAAGCGCCCGGCCGATGATCCTTCACTGGAAGCCCTGCTCCCGGCGCTCAGCCGTGACCTCCCGGTGGTTTTCCATGCCGATACGGAACGTGAAATCATCCGCGCGCTCGACTTCGCGCAGGAATTCAACCTCCGACCGATCATTGCCGGGGGGCGTGAGGCCGAGAAAGTCACCGACCGCCTGAAAGCGGCTCAAGCGACGGTGCTCCTGTCGCTCAACTTCCCAAAACGCGCCACGTCCTTTACGCCAGAAGCTGACCCAGAGCCACTGTCGCTACTGCGCGCCAGGGTAGCCGCGCTCAAAACGGCCACGGCGCTCCACAACGCCGGCATTCCATTTGCCTTCCAAACCGGCGGACTCACTCCGGCCGACGCCATCTCAAATGTCAAAAAAGCTGTAGATAACGGACTTCCGGCGGCTGAGGCCATCCGGGCATTGACCCTGCGTCCGGCTGACATCTTTGGTCTTGCCGACCGACTTGGCACGCTCGACGTCGGCAAAGTCGCCAATCTCGTTGCCGTTCGGGGCGATCTTTTTGACGCCAAGCGCAGAGTCGCGTTCGTGTTCATTGACGGCGCGATGGTGAACCTCCGCGGAACGAATGTGACGCCGACCGAAATCAGCGGCACGTGGGAAACCAAGGGCCTCACACTCACCTTCAGCCGCGACAACGGTGAACTCAAGGGCAAGGCGCGAAGTGGCGACAAAGACCTTGAGCTGCGCGAGCTACGGCTGGGCCTGGATGAAGACGCTTCCCTGTCCACGGTCCGCTTCGTCGCCGACCTGCCACGGGAAGGCGGGGCGAAGCCGGCGACCTTCACCGGCAAGTACACTGGCGATGAGTTGCGGGGCGCATTCGTCGTTGATGGTCGCTCCGAAGCCGAACTTGTTTTCAAGCGGGGAACCGCGCCGCCCTCCACCCCCGGCACTGCCGCCGGTGGCAATGGCGCGGCGACGTTTGACTTCACCGGGACGTGGAATCTGGTGGTGTCGTTTGGGCCGCAGAGCCTGCCGGCAACCATGACCCTCCGGCAGGAAGGAACAAGCCTAACCGGGACGTTGAGCTTAGGGCCGCTCGGCACCGCCACGTTGAGCAATGGGCGCGTCACCGGTAACCGCATGGAAGCCACCGCACAGGTTGATTTCGGGGGACGGAGCATCGAACTTCAACTCAGCGGCACCGGTAACGGCAATAGCCTGGAGGGTTCGGTTGTCTCCCCCCAGGGCACGGCATCCATCAGTGGGACGCGCCCCCAGTAAACCAAGACCACACGACTAGCTATGAAAACCAGCAGCCTCATGAAAGTTTGGTCGTTTCTTCCTTCGGCTGTGCATCAGCGAGTCTGGCCCGATCGCAGCACGCCACCGGCGTCTTCAACAAGGCAACCTGTGGCGAGCCACACCACGCTTGATTTCGATCCGACGACGCTGCCCTGGATTGACCAGCCCGACGCCGATGTCGAAGGCTACCTTGCCACCCTTTCTGCGGCAGAACAGGCCCAGGTTGGGGATGCCCTGCGGTCGTGGCGCGACTTGGGTTATGCACTTTTTCCACAGGCAGTTGACCAGGCAACCATCGACGCATACTTGGCTGACATCGAAGAACTTTACGACCGACGTGACTGCGGCGCACTCATCTTGGGTGAAAGCTTTGGGATCAAGCCGGTCCGTGAGCTGTCACGCGATCAGCTCGATGCCGAACATCACCTGCGATTGATGGATTTTCACAACCACTCCATCGCTGGCAAAAAACTGGCTCTCAACCGAGTTGCCGTGACCTTCCTGCGCCATGTGTTTCAGGCAGAGGTCGTGGCGATGCAATCACTGACCTTCATCCACGGTTCAGAACAGGGTACGCACCAAGACTTTCCCTACGTGGTGGCCCAAATTCCCAGCCACCTCGCCGCAGCGTGGATTGCGCTGGAAGATGTCCACCCAGACGCTGGTCCGCTCGGGTACTTCCCCGGCTCACACCGTATCCCGAAGTTCAACTTCGGCAATGGCTTGTTTCTTACGCCGGAATCACCACTGCGCGAGGATGCCTTCCAGCGTTACTTGGAAGCCACGTGCGCCGAGCTTGGTCTCGAGCAACGCGTCTTTCTCCCGCGGAAAGGTGATATGTTTATGTGGCACGCCGCGCTGGCCCATGGCGGGCTGCGGGTCAACAATCCACGTCTTACCCGCCGCTCGTTCGTGGTGCATTACTCGTCGCTTCAGGCCTATCCGCGCGACCGGCGCGCGCCCGACGTCATTCCCAAGCGATGGTCCTGGAATGGTGCCTATCTTTACGAAAATCCTCTACTTCCGGAAGAAGAAAACCTGTTCCGGCGCGGAGCAAAATGTTGAAAAGGCGCGCCGGGAGCACGGCTCTGATTTCTCGCCTGTGAGGGTAAACATGATGCTGCCTCGTATCCACCGCCTCGCTCTGCTCTGTGTTGTCCTGCTCCTACCCGGTCCAGGACTCCAGGCCCAGCAGAAAGCCAAGCCGGCAACGCTCATCAAGAACGCGACCCTGCTTACCGTCACGAAAGGAACGCTGGAAAACAGCGACTTGCTGATTGAAAACGGCAAGATTGCCAAAATCGGCAAGGGACTGACCGCCCCGGACGGCGCGCGCGTCATTGACGCGACGGGCAAGTACGTCCTGCCGGGCATCATTGACTGCCATTCGCACTCGATGCTGGATGCCGTCAACGAGGGTTCGCTCTCGGTCACCTCAATGTGCCGCATCCGCGACGTTCTCAATCCCAACGATGTGGACTTGTACCGCGCGCTGGCCGGAGGCGTGACGGCGCTGAACTTGCTGCATGGCTCGGCCAACGCCATCGGCGGGCAGAACCAAGTTGTCAAGATCAAGTACGGACGCCCGATTGAGGAGTTTCTTTTCCCCGACGCCCCACCAGGCATCAAGTTTGCCCTTGGTGAAAACCCCAAACGCTCCAACTTCCGCTTTCCGGGACAAACCCAGCGTTACCCCAACTCCCGCATGGGGGTGGAAGAAACCATTCGGGATGCGTTTGTCCGGGCGCGTGACTACAAACGACAATGGGACGACTACACGGCCGCCAGGGCGCGCGGGGAACAGGTCGTCCCACCCAAGCGCGACTTGCAGCTCGAGCCGTTGGTCGAGGTCCTCGAAGGCAAGCGGTACGTTCATGCCCACTGCTACCGGGCAGAAGAAATCCTGATGCTGATGAACCTGGCCGAAGAGTTCGGCTTTCGGGTCCGGACGCTCCAGCACGTTCTGGAGGGCTACAAGATCGCCCGTGAGATTGCCAAGCACGGCGCGGGCGCATCGGCGTTCGCCGATTTTTGGTCTTACAAAGTCGAAGCCTATGACGCGATTCCGCATGACGCGGCGCTGATGACACGCGCCGGCGTCATCGTCTCGCTCAACTCGGATGACGACGGGCGCGCGCGGCGGCTCAACATGGAAGCGGCGCGCGTGATGAAATACGGCGATCTCAACGAGAACGAAGCGTTACGGCTCATTACCATCAACCCGGCCATCCAGCTTGGGATTGACCGGCGGGTGGGTTCGCTCGAAGTCGGCAAGGACGCCGATCTGGCCATCTGGACGGCGCATCCGTTGAGCGTCTATGCGCGGGTTGAAACCACGCTGATTGATGGCGAGGTGTTTTTCGACCGGCAAACCGACTTGGCGCGACGTGAGGCGCTGGCCAAGGAACGGGCCGAACTCGAAGCCGCCGAGGTGAATCGGCCGCAGGGGGGCGGCGCCCCGCCAACCATCCCGGCGCGGCGGCGGCCGGCCTACAGCTACAGCGACAACTGCATGCAAACGACGAAGGAGTAAAGGCGTAATGCGATTGGGTAGCTCATGGCGTTCATTTCAATGGCTGGCCCTGGCCGGCTTCAGCTTGGCTCTGACGTTGGGCGCGGAGGCGCAGCAGAAGCTCGACATTGCGCCACGCGCGACGGTGGCCATCCGTGATGCCCGGCTGGTGACCGTGAGCGGTGAAACCATCGAACGCGGAACCCTGGTCATTCGGGACGGCAGGATTGCCGCCATTGGGGCTTCAGCCCCGATTCCGGCCGGGGCGCAGATTCTTGATGGCAAGGGCCTCACGGTCTATCCAGGCATGATTGACGCGGGCACATCACTCGGACTGGTTGAGATTCCGGCCGTTGCCGCCACCGTTGATCAGGGCGAAGTTGGGGATTACAACCCGAATGCGCGGGCGCTGGTCGCCATCAATCCACATAGCGCGCATGTCCGCGTGACGCGCTACAACGGAATTACGAATGTCGCAACCATGCCCGACGGTGGCGTTATCTGTGGCCAGGCGACGTTCATCAACTTGTACGGCACGTCGCCGCAGGAAATGGCGGTGGTGCCCTCGCTTGGGCTGGTCGTCAATTTCCCTCGCTTGAACGTCGGCGGCGGCGGACCCTTTGCCGCTTTCCGGCAACCGCCACCGGCGAACATTGCCGAAGCGATCGCGGCGCGGAACCGGCGGGTCGAGGAACTCCGCCAGGTCTTGCGCGAAGCCGCCGACTATGGCCGCGCCAAAGCAGCCGCAGCCAGTGACCCAAAGATTCCCCGTCCGGCAACCAATGTCGTGTACGAAAGTCTGCTGCCGACCCTGCGCGGTGAAACCCCGGTTTTTTTCCGCGCTGACCGCGCCCAGGATATTCGCGCAGTGTTGGCTTTTGCGGAGGACATGGGACTACGCCCGATTATCGTTGGCGGCAACGAAGCCTGGGTCTGCGCGGCCGAACTCAAAGCCAAAAACGTCCCGGTGATTCTGACCGGGGTGCTGGACCTGCCCAATCGTGAAGATGACCCGTATGACGTGCTTTATGAAAACGCCGCCAAGCTTCATCAGGCCGGGGTGAGGTTCTGCATCTCGACGGGCGACAACGGCGCGCATGTCCGTGACTTGCCCTACCACGCCGGCATGGCCGCGGCTTTCGGGCTTGATCCCAAGGTTGCCCTGCGGGCGGTGACGCTTTCGGCGGCCGAAGTGCTCGGCGTCAGTGACCGGGTTGGTTCACTGGAGGTCGGCAAAATGGCCAATGTCGTCGTTGCCGATGGCGACTTGCTCGAACCGCGAACGCGCGTCAAATACGCTTTCATTGACGGCCGCCCGGCGCAGCTCACCAGTCGGCACACGGAGCTTTACGAGCAGTTCAAGGAACGCAAGTAACGACCTAGAGGGAGATGGCGCGCCTACGCGGGCCGCATGGGATGTTGGCGCGCGGTAATGACCGCAATGCCAAAGGCGATGGCAGCGTTGATGAGCAACCATAAGCGCGCCGCCTCTCCCCGCAGGGCCAGACCATCCGGCAGAAAAACGATGGGCGTCCGACTTCCCTGGGTAATGGCATCCCAGGCCAGGTGGCTGGCAATGCCAATGGCCAGCCCATAGCCGGCCGCGCGCCACAGCCGATGCTCGAAGGTCAGGCCTATGACGACAAATGGCACAAGCGCCGAGTGCGTCAGAAACCACCGATGCCAGGGCATCCCCAGCCAGAGAATGTCCCAGTCCGGCACCGGATAGTGCGTAAACTGCCAGAGCCAATCCACCCAGGTTCCCGGACGACCAATATGCGCTGGGACGAAAAACAACGCGCTCGAACCCATCACCAAGCCTCCCCAGAACCAAACGTGACTTCCCGCAGGCTTCCCGTCGGGTTCGGGCAGATCGGCCGATGGACGGCCGGCCGCCAGCTTGGTCAAAACGAAAAAGCCCCAGGCACACCCCAGACCGGCGAGGGCATGCTGTAAGCCGTTCCAGAAATACGGATTCATAAGCCGCTTTTCTAGGGTTGAGACCTAGTAGATCGCGCCGCGATTGGCCAGGGCCGAGTTCAGGAACAACTTGACGCCAATCGCCATCAGAAAGACTGACACCAGAAACTCGAACAGTGTCGTCGGAAGCAGCACCGCGCGTCCCGAAAAGACGACCAGCACGCCACTCAGCGCGAGGAGTCCACCACCAATCCAGCGGGCCTGCCCGCGCAGGAAGACAATCGCAACCAATCCCGCAACCGCCAGCAGAACCGTTCCGGCCGCGGCAATGCCATACCACCAGCCAGACCACGATCCCCAGTAGGAGCTGTAGTACAGGCTGCCGTTGCCGGCGGTGAGCACAATCTTGCGTCCAAGGCCGTAGATGCCGGCGAGGAAGCATCCAATTCCAACGAATCCAGCCAATCCGCGCATGGTTTCAGCCCTCTCAACAGGTCAGTCGTATTGCCAGATGGTTCACAAGGGGTGAGCAGTCGCAACATTATGGTGGATATTGCCGACTGGCACAATAGAAGCCCACTGTGGGGTTACACGCCGACCACTTGCGTCCGGCCACCGGCAGTCGCTAGGTTTCTCGGCATGACGCAGACGCCATCGCCTCCACCGGCCGCCAAGGCGGCAACCGACACGGATTGGTTTGGAACGCCTTACTATGCCCTGCTCTACCACCACCGGGATGAAACCGAAGCCTGTCTGTTCATTGCCAATCTCGTCCGCCACCTTGGGCTAGGGCCGGGCGACCGTGTGCTCGACATCGGCTGTGGGCGTGGACGCCACGCCATCTGCCTCCATGAGCATCGCCTGGACGTGGACGCTTTTGACATCTCGCCGTCCTGCATTGCCATGGCGCAACCCTACGCGAACGAGACCCTGCGGTTTCACGTCCACGACATGCGGCAGCCGTTTGCCGATGGGGGCTATCGCGCCGCATTCAACATGTTCACCAGTTTTGGTTATTTCGCCACCGATGAGGAAAATGCGCAGGTCGTCGCGGCTGCCGCCCAGGCCCTCGATCCAGGCGGGGGGTTCGTCCTTGACTTTCTCAACGCGCATTGGGTTGTGCCCCGCCTCACGCCCTTCAGTGTTCAGGTTGTCGGCGGCATCCGGTTTGAAATCCGGCGCGAGTACGTGGATGGATTCATTCTCAAAACCATCGTTTTCGAAGATGCCGGACAACGTTTTTGCTTCGTCGAGCGCGTCAAGGACCTTCGACGGCCAACGTTGCAGGCTTTTTTTACTGCCGCCGGTTTGCGCGTGGACGCTGTTTTCGGTGACTATGACCTCTCGGCGTACACGGCCGATGCCTCACGCCGCATCATTCTCATCGGCAGAAAGCCATAACGCTTTTCAAGCCACGGATTTCTATGCTCTTTCAACTCGTCTGGTCGAATGTGCGCCATCGTCCGGTGCGGACGGCCTTGAGCGCCTTTGGCGTGGCGCTGGCGGTCATCCTCATTCTGGTCAATGCCGGACTGGTCAACGGCTCGCAGCGCGGACGCGCCCAGCGCGAAACCAACGTGCAAGCCGAGCTGATGTTCTGGCGTGAGTTCAGTCTCACGTCAACGTCCGCGCTGGTCATGCCGATTCAGTACGCCGATCGTCTGCGGCAAGTCACCGGCGTGGCGGCTACCGCCCCGGTCGGGCAGTACCTCAAGCCAAGCGATTACGGCATCGGCGTGGAAATCATCGAAGGGATTGAATGGGAAAGCTACGCCCGCTTGACCGGCATCAAGCTCACGGCCGGAACGCCACCGGTGGACGAATACGATGCGGTCGTGGATGCCGAGTTCATCCGCACGCGCCGGGTCAAGATTGGCGATACGGTTCAGGTTTTCGAGCGCCCGTTTCGGATTGCCGGCGTGTATGCGCCGGAGGCCGGCACGGCCCGCTTCAAAATGCGCCTCGACACTATGCAGAACCTCCTCGCTGCGCCCGAACGGTGCACGTTCGTTTACGTCAAGTGCGTCAATCCATCCGAGCAGGAAGCCGTCGCCGCCCGCATCGTGGATGAACTCCCCGACAACACGGTGATTCTCGTCCGCGACCTACCGGCCGCTTATGAGCAAGGCATTCCGGCGCTCAATACATTTCTCAAGCTGGTCGTTGGGTTGGCGGTAGCGGTAGGCGTGACGTTCGTGTTTCTGACCATGTACACGACCATTGCCGAGCGCAAGCGGGATATTGGAATTTTGAAGTCGCTTGGGGCATCACCCTGGTGGATCATTCAAGCGATTGAAGCTGAAGCGCTGCTGGTGGGCGTGATGGGTCTCGTGCTGGGGGTTGGACTGGCCTATGCCGTTGTGGCCGGCATCACGTCCTTCACGGCGCTCCGTCCGGCGATCGAGCTACGGTGGCTAGGCCTGGCAGCGGCTATCAGCCTGGCCAGCACGGCGCTGGGAGCGCTTTATCCGGCCTGGCGCGCCGCCCGGCTCGACCCGGTGGAAACACTCGCCGAATGACTACCGGTCGGCTCCGGCGCGCTCGGCCTGGCTCGTGGTGACCGTCAGCGCAAGCTCACGCGCGGGGTGGCACAGAGATGCGATGCCATCGCCGCTGTCCGGCGCAGTCAAGCGGTAGGCGACGGGTCTGGTCTAGGCTATAGTGCGCTCACGACGAACGGAAATCTTCACGTCCATTTGCTCACCAAGCGTATTTGGTCATCAAGCACACTTGAGGGGAAAGTTCCTATGGGGTTCATCACCGGCAACCCGCCTCTGACGCGACCTGATTCGACCTTTGCCGTCCCAACCGAAATCAAATATGGGATCGGCAAGGTCGGCAACCTGGCCATTGACCTGCAACTTGCGCCTGACCTGGCCGAACGTACCCGCCTGGCGGTCTTCACGGATGCCGGCGTGGCAGCGGCTGGCCTGCTCGACATTGTCCGGCAGGCCTTTGCCGAGACCGAGCATGCCATCGTCGCTGTGATCGCTGATACGCCGCCTGAATCCGATGCGGTGTTTGTGAAGCAAGCGGCAGCTCAACTGAAGGAACAAGACGTTTCGCTCATCATCGCGCTTGGCGGCGGCAGCGTCATGGATACGGCCAAGATCGCCGCAGTCATGGCTGCCTACGGTGGTGAGGCGCATGAGTATGAAGGCGGGTTTATGGTTCCCGGCCCAATCACCCCGATCATTGCCATCCCGACCACGGTTGGCACGGGCAGCGAAGTCACGCTGGCGGCGGTTGTCAAAGACGCGGTTCAACGGCGCAAACTCACCATTGCCAGCCCCTTTCTGTTTCCCCGGATGGCGGTGCTCGATCCGGCCATGGTGGCAACGCTCCCGGCCAAGCTGGTCGCCTGGACGGGGTTTGACGCCCTCACCCACGCCATCGAGGCCTACTCGTGCGTCGAGCGCGAGCCGATTTCGGCCGCGCTGGCGCTGGGCGCCATCGAACTGATCGCGGATAACCTCGAAGCCGCCGTCCAGGAAAGCGGCCCGACTGAAGCCCGGGCCAAGATGCAATACGCGGCGACGATGGCCGCCATGGCGTTTTCCAACTCGCCGGTTGGGGCTGTCCACGCCATTGCTCACTCCGTAGGGGCGCTTTTCGGCGTTCATCATGGGTTGTCAAACGCCATTGCGCTGCCCTTTGTGATGGCATTCAACTTGCCCGCCGTGGCGGCACACTATGCCGCGATTGCCCGCGCCCTGGGCGTCACACCGGATGGGCAATCCACTGACGAACTGGCCGAGGCCGCAATTGCCGCCGTGCGTGACCTCAAGCAGCGGTGTGGCGTGCCGATGCAATACCGGGAAGTTGGGGTTCCAACCGACGCTGACACCGCCGCGGCCATCACCGACTTGACCCTGGAAGACATCTGCCTGTCGTTCAATCCGGTCAAGGCAGAACGGGATGAGATACTGGCACTGGTGACACGCACGCTGTGAGCCAGAAGACGGGGATGAGGTGGGAACGTCATGAGTCAAACGCTGGATGATCCGTTTGCCTTTGACCTGTTTGCCCAACCAATCGTCGCCCCGGTCGAGCCGGAGGCGGTGGTCCATCCCGTGGCGGCGACGGCTCCACGCGAACGACGCTGGACTGACGCCCTCCCCAAGTGCTCGCAGGCCGAGGTCGCGGCCGGTCGAGAACTGGGTGGCGTACCAACTTGGTTGTTTGGGGCAATGTTTCGCGCGGCGGCGGCGCGGTTGCTGACCATCCTGCGCACCCCGCCTGAATTGTTTGGCATGACCTCGTTTGGGCTGGCTGAAGTCAGCGCGGACGAGTTGTGTCAAACAACCGAGGACCGGCGCTTCTGCGCCACCTTGGGTATTGGACCAGACAACGCGACTCTGTTTCTCCAGGCCGACGCCGGGTTTGCGGCGGCGCTCGTCGAACGGATGCTTGGGGGGAACGGCACGCCCCCCGAAACCCCACGCCAGGTGTCATCGGCTGAAGCCACGGCCCTTGAGTTTTTGCTGCTTACCTTAGCCTGGGACATCAACGCTTTCCTGGGTGAACCGGCTCTCCGGCTCACATCCTGCGCGCGGTGGCTGTCGTTCGGTCACTTTCAATCGGCGACATCCACCGCCGAGCGCCATCATCGTCACTTGGTCGGAACGGTGAGCTTGAAATTTGCCGAAGCCGTTGGGTTCGCCGAGTTCATTTTTGACGTCCAGTCGCTGGCGGCCTTCCGCGCGATTGCCAGACGTACGCTGGAGCGGCCGGTAACTGACCCCGCCCTGGCGCTCATCCGCCAGAAACACGTCGCTGACCTGGCAACGATAGTGCCCAGCTTCCCCATGGCCGTGGTGATCGGGACGGTCGAGGGCACCTACGGTGAGTTGCAAAGCCTCGAAATCGGTGATTTCGTCATTATCGAAACGGTGCAATCGGCACTTCAACCCGGCGGGGTTGGAACCGCCGTGATCGGCAGTCCAGATGCAGTGCTGCTCTTTGGCGAACTGGATGACGCGCACCGACTCACCGTTCAGGACCTGCTGCCGGCGGCGCTACTTGCTCAGGAGGAGTCAACCCCAATGCCTACCAATGAATCAACCTCCGACTCACCCGCCATTGCGCTCGAGGAGTTGACCGTCACGGTGCGGATTGAACTCGCCGCCCGCCGCATGCGACTCGAAGAACTTGCGCAGTTGCGTCCGGGCCACGTCCTGGAACTTGGCTGCGCTCCCACCGACCCCGTTACCCTCACCGTGGACGGCCGCCCCATTGCACGGGGTGAGTTGGTGGATGTCGAGGGACGCTTGGGCGTTCGCATCACGCAAGGACGGAGTTAGCCCGACATGCTGCTGGCGCTCGCTGGATGGCAACCAGTCCCAGAACCACTGCCACCAACCGGTGGAGGCTTTGTCTGGGCACTCTTTCAGACGCTCGTTGCGCTGGGGGTAGTCTGCGCCACGGCTTATGTCACCCTGCGCGTCGTCCTGCCCAAGTTGGGTGGTATCGGGGTGCGCCGGCCGCTGGGACTGGTGAACGTCGTTGATGTTTTGCCGCTCGAACCACGGCGGACGCTCTACGTCATCGAGGTCAACGGAAAATATCTCCTGGTTGGCGCGTCCGAGGCCGGCATCCACGTCATCGAGACGCTTGACGCCACGACAGTTGAAAAGGCGCTTGCTGCCCGTGAAACGGCTCGACCACTGCCGCCATTCGCCCAAACGGTGGAGCGGTGGTTCATGCGAAAGTGAGGAAATCATGCCCGTTCGCTCACGTCGGTTGAGGTTTTTGCCGGCAACGTTGCTGTTGGCCGGCATTGGGGTGAGTTCATCGTCCACCGCCGCCGCCCAGGGTTCACTCCAAGCCAACCCAGTCGTACTGGTCGTGACGCTCGGCGCACTGGCACTGGCCCCGTTCGCCCTCATCATGATGACTTCATTCGTGAAAATCTCCGTGGTGCTGTCCATTCTGAGAAACGCGCTTGGGACGCAGCAAGTCCCACCCAACCAGGTCATCACCGGCATTTCGCTAATCCTGACCATGTTCATCATGGCGCCGGTGGCCGAGAAAATGCTCGAGGAAGCGGGCCTTTCCGACGCCACCGCCCCGGTCTTTACGGAAATGCGGGCTGAAACCCTGTTCAAGGCGCTCGACAAAGGCAAGGAGCCGCTGCGCGCTTTCCTTGAGCGGAATGCTCACGAAGCCGACCGGCGTTTGTTTCTGGGTTTGGCTCAGCGCCTTGCCCAGAAAAATGGGAAAGACCCCAGTACGATTACCGTGCGGGACTTCCGGGTGGTCGTGCCCGCTTTCGTGACGAGCCAACTGACCGAGGCGTTTCAGATTGGTTTTCTGCTGTTCATTCCATTCCTGGTCATTGACATGCTGGTGTCCAACATCCTCCAGGCGATGGGAATGTTCATGCTGTCCCCGACGATGATTTCGCTTCCCTTCAAGTTATTGCTTTTTGTGCTGGTCAAGGGCTGGGTAACGCTGATCCAGAATCTCGTGTTGAGTTACGCCTGACGCCCACGAGTGCCAGTCGAGGTGTGCCCATGCAGACATTTCTCACGCTCGCCAACCAAACGCTCTGGTTGATCCTGATTCTGTCCTTGCCCGCGCTGGTCGTCAGCTTGGTCGTCGGGCTGGTCATCAGTCTGTTGCAGGCGCTCACCCAAATTCAGGAACAGACGCTGACCTTCGTGCCCAAGATGATTGCCACCGTCCTGACGCTCATCTTCTTCGGAAGCTGGACGTTCACCCAGCTCATTGCTTTCACTCAGCAGGTGATGTCATACATACCCAAGGTCAGCGCGCTTCCATAGCACCCACGCTGCGGAAACTCACGCCGCGCGGCCCGGCGCTGGCGATCAAGCCTGGAGTTGCTTGCGTTCGGACCCTTCGGCCGGCGCGCCCTCGGCTTCGGCCGGCGCGGACTGACGGCGCCGGGCATAGAACAACAGCCCACCCAAACCAAGGATGATCAGCCCAACCGACACGCCGACAACGGTCACGAGCTTGTTGATCCGAGCGCGTTTCTCGATGTCTGAAAGCTGGGTCTGAAGCTGGCGCGGTGGCTCGTGAAAAATCGTCACGACGACATTGTTGGCATCGAGGTTGGGCACGCCCCCCGTCACCAGCCGCCGCACGTCATCTTCCTTGAAGCGCGTATCGGCGGCAGTCGTGACGAGCAAAACCGATGCCTTGGCCGGCGTTGGCTGCAAGCTGGCAATGTCTTTTTCCGGCAGGACGATGTTGACACTCACCCGCGCCACGTCCGGCAACTGCCGCAACTGGCGCTCGATTTCGGTCTTGATTTGCTTGATTTTCTTGGCCTCTTCTGCCGTTGGGGAGAGTCCGCCAAAGGTTCCGCCGCCGGTATCTTCACCCAGCCCGGTGCCGGTTGGGCGCGGGAGTCCCAGTTCCTGCAAAATACGGATGGCGAGGGCGGCCTTGCCGGACGCAAAGGCGTCTTCGACCACCAGGATGCGCCACCCCTTTTGATCTTCGCCGCCTGCCGGTTCCTTTTTGGCCTCGATGCCCCGGTCCTGAAGTGCGGCAATGATTTCGTTGGCCTCGGTCTCGGTTGGCACCGTCACGACAGCTTCCTGTTTCTGACAGGCTGCCGTCAGCAGCAGGGCGCACCACAGAACCGCCAGCGGCAACCAGCGCCAGCCACGTTGCCGGTAATGATTCAGCCAGGACGGAGAACGGAGTACAGGGAATGACATACAACCAATGTCCGTAGCGCGGATGAAGTTTATTAGACGCAGGCGATAACCTTGGCGACTATAGACCGAAAGTCAACCCAGGTTGGACTAAAGAACGATGGTGACTGGAGTCTTTAGCGGGCAGGCTAACCACAGCTCCTCGATGTCGTCATTGTTCAGTGCAATGCATCCCCAGGTCCAGTCCTGTCCCACGCCCCCGCCGTGGATGCCGACCTCTCCGCCCAGCGGGGTATTCCACGGCGGTCGCGTGCGCCGCCGATGGGACTGCTGGATGGCGCGGTACTGGTGACGGGTGATCAGTCCATCCCGCAGCCCCCGCTCGGCCGCTTCCTTGTTGGGGTAGCTCAATCCCAAAAAGAGATGGAAGCGGCTGCGATCATTTCGGGTGCAGACATAAAACGTGCCGACTGGCGTCCGGTGGTCGCCCTCGCGTACCTTGTCGAGTTCCGGCTCGGCTCCGAGTGAGACCCGGTAGGTCTTGATGCAGGTCTCGCCTGACCAAAGCTCAAGGCGGCGTTGTTGCTTGTACACCCGCAGCGCAACGTGCTGGAGCGGAAAGGAAACGCCGGCCTGGGCGGCGGCCGCCCGCAGCCGCTCCAGTGCGTCTGGCGTCGGACTGACCTGTGGACGCGGTGAGGCGGCGCGCCCGTCCTGGACGGCTAGAAACAAAGGCAACACCAAGCGCAACCAGCGCGTCGCAACCACCAGCCATCGGTTGCCATGGCAGACCCCGCTCACAATCGCTACACTTCCCATCTCAAGTTTTAGCAAATCAATTCAAAGTCTGTTTGAAGCAACGCATTATGATTCGTGTCCTGTTTGTTTGCACTGCCAATATCTGCCGGTCGCCCATGGCCGAAGGTATTTTTCGCCACCTCGTCGCTCAAGCGAAGCTCTCGCATCAGATTGAAACTGATTCAGCCGCCATCTCACCGATGCGAATCGGTGAACCGCCAGACGCGCGCTCACAGCGCACCATGCTCAAGCGCGGGATTGATATTGCCGATCTGCGGTCGCGGGAGGTTCGGCGTGACGACTTCCTCCGATTTGATTACCTGCTGGCCATGGACCGAACCAACCAGGCCTACTTACGGTCGCTCTGCCCGCGTGGTCAGGAGCACAAGCTCTTCATGATGCTGGAGTTTGCCCCGTCCATTGGCGTGGCGGAAGTGCCTGACCCCTATGCTGGTGGGGAGGAAGGGTTTGAGCTGGTTTACCGCGCGCTTGACATTGCGGCGCGCAACCTGCTTGCGCACATTCGCCAGCAACATCGTCTCGCGCCAGACGAACCGCCGACAGATGGGAAAACCGAGCCATGAGCGAGCCATGAGTCACGCGGCAATCGCTTTCTGATCACTTTCTGGTCATTTTCGCGGTGACGATTCGCGTTTGCGCCCGGCGCAGGCTTTCGAGCAATAGACGACTTTCTCCCAGGTGTTACGCCATTTCTTGCGCCACGTGAAAGGACGCTGGCAGACCGGGCAAATTTTTTCTGGCAGATGTGGCTTTTTATGGGTCATGGCTGACTATCGTCCGTGGCGTCCGTGTCAGTGGGCGTGGCGACTGTCGTTGGCAACGCATAGGGCTTTTTGAGATGGGCTTGCGCGCGCGCGTGAGAGTCAAAGACATTGGGCCGTTTGAGAATGTTCCGATAAACATCTATGGCTTCGGCCCGTCGCCCGGCAACATCATGTGCCTCGCCCAGCCGCAACTGAGCCAGCGTCACGAGGTCAGGGTTGGCGCCGGGCAAGGTCGTCACCGTACGCAGATGCGGGATAGCGTCTTGCACCCGCCCGACCGAAAACAACGTATCGGCTAGCTGATAGTGGATGGCATCCCGGTACGCTCCGGCGGAGGACACCCGAATCAACTCTTCAAAAACGGCGATGCCTGCGTCGGTCTGCCCCACCCGAACGAGCGTATCCGCCAACTCCAGCCGGGCTACATAGTTGGCCGGGTATTGGCGCGTGAAGGCTTCCAGGTAAGGCAGCGCATCGGCATAGCGCTTCTCGCGCTTGTAGAGCGTAATCAACAAAAGCCGGGCGGCGTCGCGTGCCGTCCGCCCTTCATCGGCAGCCTTGGCAACCTGCGCCAGTCCGCGCTTCCGTGAACCGCGCACGCCACCCAGAGCCGCCAGCAGCTTGACCGGAAGCGGAAGCGAACCGACAACGTAGTTGTACAACCCAATGGACAGGTTGGCGTCAGCATAATCCGGGTCGAGTTTGAGAACCTCACGATGCAAGGCAACCGACTTGTTGCTTTGACTGAGCGCCGCCAGGAATGCGCGGGTGATGGTTGCTTCGTAGGCGCCGAGCAAACCGTGTGCCGCGCCCTTGTAGTACAGCGCCACGGTGTCGCGTGGGTTTTCCTTGAGTCGGGCGTCCGCCACCTTGATGGTGCGCGTGATTGCCTCCCGGTAACGGCGGTCAAAGTCGCGGTCGAAGGTTTCCTTCGTGTCGGCAAAGAAGGACGTGCCGGCGTACGTCGTGGCCTGCAAACGGCGCGCGCGGTAGAGCTTCTCCGCCCACATGCAGTTGGCGATGTCGAGATAGCCGGCCGGATGCGCTGGATCAAGCTTGGTGAGTTGCTCGAAGGCGTCGCGTGCGCCACGGTAGTCAAGGTTGTACAGGGCGTCAAACCCGGCTGCGCGGACCTGCTGGAAAACTTCCGACGGGTTGGGAACCGGCGTTTCTGATGTTGGCAGCGACTGGTACGTTGGCGACTGGTACGTTGGCGCGGCCGTGACCGGAGAGCCAACCACCCCAACCCCACTCAAACCAATGAACCAACCGCATGCCGCCACGAACCAGACTGAGCACAATGAGCAATGCATTGACGATGACCTCCACGCCTGAGCATTCAGCCGATGTTCGGTGCATGTTACAATCCAGAGGTTGACTTTGCTGCCTGATATGCCGCTAGAGAAGCCCGCCCGTATCTTGCTCGTCGAAGATGATGCCGCCCAACGGCGGATCCTTGAGCTGTTTCTCAAGCAGCACGGCCATCAGGTCGCCAGCGTGGCCAGTGTTGCGGAAGCGCTGACCGCGATTCAACAGAGGCTACCGGACGCGCTGGTGCTGGATGCCATGTTACCTGACGGATCAGGACTGGATGTCTGCCGCCAGACGCGCGCCTTACCGACAGGCGCGGCGTTGCCGATTCTACTCGTGACAGCCTACGATACCGAATCGGTCATTGCTGAAGCCTTCGAGGCGGGTGTCACCGACTTCATTGCCAAACCCATCAACCTCCACCTGTTTGGCCGCCGCTTGCAACGACTCATCCACGTCGCCCGCAGCGACGCCATTCTCAAGGCTCGCGAGCGTCAGTTTCGGACGCTAGTTGACAGCCTGCCGGATATCGTCATTCGTGGCCAGCACGATGGCACCGTCACCTACTTCAAGCCGAGTGACACCTGCCCACCGGAGATGTTTGGGCTGGTTCTCACGCCTCAGACCAGCGTTGCCGACATTCTTCCGCCAGAGGGCGCTTCCCTTCTCAAGCGAGCCATCGCCAATCTGACCAGCGGGGCGCAGCAAGTCGCCGAGTACCGCGCGCTGTGTCACGGTAAATGGTGTGAATTTGAAGCGCGGGTCATTCCTGACGAAGAAAGCGCCTTTGTGGCGATCATTCGGGATGTCACGGAGCGCAAGACGGCCGAGCGGTTGCGTGAAGATTTCACGGCCATGGTTGCCCACGACATCCGGTCACCATTGACCGCCATGCAAATGGCGCTGGACTTTTTTGAGCGGTACGACACGCAACCAGACGAAGCTTTACAGGAAGTCATCACGGTTGCCCGTCAGGGTCTCAACAAGGTGTTGCAACTCGCCAGTGACCTGCTTGAGCTGTTTCGCGCCAACCAAACTGGCATGACCCTGCTCAAGGGCGTCGTGTTTCCAGCGACGCTCATCCAGCGGTGCATCCGTGAAGCGAGCCTACCGGCCCAACAGAAAGGCATCTCGCTGGCCGTGGAGGTTGCGGAAGATCTGCCACCGTTCGTCGGCGATGCGCCCAAGCTGGAGCGCGTCTTCTCCAACCTGCTTTCCAATGCCGTCAAGTTCACACCGGAGGGTGGACGCATCACGGTCTGCGGGGTCGCAGATGGGGAGTGGGTTGTCATCCGCATTGCCGATACCGGACAGGGGATTCCACCTGAAATGCAGGCAGCCATGTTTGAACCTTACCGGCAGGGGAGTGGACGCACCAGCCTGGGCTTTGGGCTTGGGCTGGCCATTGTCAAACGCATCGTCACCGCCCATCGCGGACGGATTTCCGTCGAAAGCACAGTCGGGCAAGGAACGACGTTTACCGTTCGCTTGCCCCTGCAGGTTGGCTAAAACTGGAACTTCACGGCAAACTGAATCTGCCGGGGCGGAACTGCCGTCGCCACCGCGCGACCAAACGCCGGAGCTTCCAGAAGGCGCACGGGCGTCGCGAAATGCGTCCGGTTGAACAGGTTGAAAGCCTCAACCCGCAACAGCAGCGCGTACCGCTCGGCAAACGTAAACCGCTTGGTCAAAGCGGCGTCCACCAGCGCCACACCCGGAGCGCGAAAGGTGTTGCGGCCAACCAGCCCTTCGCCGGGTTCCGTGAAGTTGAATGCCGTGAGTGTCAGTGGATTGATGCCCGGCGCCAGGGCAATCCGCTGCGCGCCCTGGTTGCGGAAGACCAGGCCCTGCGTCGTTGCCAGCCGGTCGGTTCGGTTGCCATCCCGGTTGGTATCCAGCCCCGTAATCACCGTGAAGGGCTGTCCGGTCTGAAGCGTGACGATGCCTGAAACCTGGAAGCCGCCCAACCACGGGTTCGTCGCCATCCAGGGCAGGTCGTACTGAACCCCCGTCGTGAAACGATGCCGAATGTCAAACGACGCGCTGCCGCGTTCAAGTCGCACGATATTTGGAATGTCAAGCTCGATTTGGGAGCGGTTGGCGTTGCCGGCCGTGTCAAAGAGGTCCGATATGCTGTCAATGGCGTGCGACCACGTGTAGGCCACCTGGAAGGTAAGTCCATAGGCATAGCGCTGCCGCACACCGATTTGAAGAGCATGGTAGGTGGAGTCGGCATCAGTCGAAAACCCAGAGATCGCACCGACCACACCATCGTTGCGGCGCTGGAGGACTTCGACGCGATCGAAGGGATTTGTCTGCGTTCCTTGAAAGAAGTACAGCGGCGTCAACGGGCCGCCATTCGGCGTGCCGGGTCGGATGAGGTTTCCGCCAAACGTGCCAACGTAGGCCACTGAAGCTACCAGCCGGTCGGCCAGCGCCTGCTCGACCGAGAGCGATACTTGGTGGACGCGCGCCACCCGCATATTGCGCCGTGGCAGCGTGTAGGCCAGCGCAAAATTCCGGCGTTCGAACAAGTCACCGATGAATACAGCCGGCGACCCAATGATGCTTGGTGCGCAGCTTGGGTTGAGCGTGGCGTTTTCGCCACCGGGAGAAATCGGAAGACCTGGCGTCTGTCCACCGCAGCCACCGGACGGTCCGAGGAAGATGGCTGGATTGGAAACCAAGATGTCGGGAAACACAATCCCTGACCGGAAACTGGTCTGCACATTGTTGGGGAAGAGGTTACGTGACTGCCCAGTGATGGTCAGCGGGATGATGTCATAAAACATCCCGTAACCGGCTCGCACGGCCGTTCGCCCATTCCCAAACACATCCCAGGCCAGGCTGGCGCGACCGGCAAAATTTCGGCGTGACGGATCGTAGATGCCCTCCCGACCATTGACAAAACTCTGGTAGTTGTTAAACGCCGCAAAGAAGGCCGCGGCCCGTGGCTGATCGTTCGGCGAAACCGGGAAATCCTCCGGGCGCACGGCAAGCTGCCGGCGCAGTCGCTCATCACCGGTATCAGGCACGGTATTGAGTTCATAACGAATCCCACCGCGCAGCATGACCCGCGAGCCGAGCCGGACGGTTTCGGTGAGGAAGACATTGTATTCCGTCGTGCGCAGCCCAAGCGTCGAATTTGGTTCGGTCACGAAGGTCTGCCGGATATCGGCCGGCAGACCTAGCCCAATGAAATCAACCCCACTCGCATAACGAAAAGCGCCCGAAGGTGGAATGACGATCCCTGGGGCAAAGCTCAGGGTCAGCCGATAGTTGATGTCGGCGAAACTATTCGAGCGAATGAACCGAATATCGCCGCCGGCCTTGAGCGTGCCGCGCCCGTGATTCCAAATGAAGGTATCGGCGACTTGAATGGTATTCGTCACGCGCCCCTGGGGGAACAGGCTGGGGTCTACGCCAATGCTGCTGTAAGGCAGCGCAACGACTCGTCCAAGTGGCCCGCTACGCCCATCCGGGCGGCCGTCACCGGTCAAGTCCACGCCGATTGAGCGGGTTTGGAAAATGAACGGGCTGCCCGGAATTTCATCGAAGCCCAGGCGCTGCCGTCCGTACGACAGCCGCAGTTGGTTGGAAAACCGGTCTGAGAGGCGCGTGATCAGGTCGAGCGCGACATTGTGGGTGCGCGTCTGGGAATCCACACCAGAGTTGAGACTGTCGCCTACGTTTGGGAGCCGCCCCCGGTCGTCGGCCAAGTTGTAGCGCGCGGTCAAAAGCGTTGGACGGTCGAACGGATTGAACTGGTAATCGCTGCGGAATGAAAACAGCGTCGCGGCCCCGTTGCCGGCCAGAAACTGGGTCAGCGTGTGGTTGCCATGCGGTCCGCCCGGATTGTTCGGCAGCGGATACAAATCCAGCAGGTCACGCCCCAGCAAGCTTTGCGGCCCGCCAAGCGCCAGCGCCGCCGCGCGCTCGGCCGCCGTGGGAACGGCAAAGTGGGTCGCCTGGGTGCGATTGACCCCAATGCGCTCGAAGGCCGTGAAAAAGTGCCAGCGATTCGCCTGAATGGGGCCGCCCAGGGTGCCCCCTGACTGGTGGCGGGTAAAGGCCGGCTTCCCGATTCGGACGGAGCCGGCGCGAAAATCAAAGGCGTCGCGGGCATTGAGCCGCGCATCGTTGAAAAACGAATAGAGGTTGCCGTGAAACTCGTTCTCCCCAGTCCGCGAGACGACATTGACCTGCCCCCCACCATTGCGTCCGCTCTCGGCGTCCGCCAGCAGTGTCGTGACCTGAAATTCCCGCAGACTCTCGATGGGTTGGGCGGCCGTTGCCACATAACCACGGCGGCGGCCGCCGACGTCCTGGTCGTTGGTGTCCGCGCCATCAATGGTGAAGTTGTTGCCACGCGCCCGAACGCCGTTCACGACGAAATCCCCGCCTCCCACGTTCGGGCCAATCCCTGGGCCACTTGCTCCAAAGAACGTCGGCGGGGGGGCGACCCCCGGCGCAAGCAAGGCGAAGGTGTCGAAATTTCGCACACCGCGCAACGGCAACGCCAGGATAAACTCGGCCGTGGCGCTGCCACGCAGGGCGGCATCCGCTACATTCGCCTGGGTCGTCCCCGGCGTCGGGGCCGGTGGCTGGCCGGGTGCGCTGGCCGGGGCCGTCGGGGTCGGCAATGGCGCGGTTGGCGGATCGAGCACGATGGGCGGCGGTTGGATGATTTTCTCGCGGTTGACCTCGACGATGAAGTTCTCAATGGCGTTCTCACGAAAGCCGTCCGCCTGGGCGCGAATGTCGTATAACCCTGGCAAAATCAAGTCAAACCGATAGACGCCGCTGGTGTCGGTGCGGGCGGTGCGGGTGAGTCCGTTGACCTTATTGAGAATGCGGACAATCGCGCCTGGCACGGGCGTCGTATCGCGCTGAATGACCGTTCCAAGAATCGTGCCGGTGGTTGTCTGGGCCTCGACCTGCCAGGCTGACCAGCGTCCGACAGGCAGGCTGACCAGCCATAGCCCAACCAGCAGCCAGCCCAGCAACCGGCGGCGCAGCATGCGAGAAGGAGCGTAGTTCATAGTGGTGTTCATCGGAATTGCCTCGACTCAACATCAAGCTTCACTTCAACAAAAGGGCACTCAGATGCGCTGAATGGTGCTAAATTCACTTCAGTAATGCGTATCATAGCGAATGCATCAAGTGTCACTTCGTCAACTGCTTTCTTGCCCGAGCTACACTAGGCTGACAAGCCTCGAGCCGTCTTACCAAGTCTGGCAACGTACGCTGCTGGTGTCTCGACTGGCCGGCCCATCGTACCTGAAACAGGCCATGCAGTGACTGGTTCCACCAACGTTCGCTTACCCTATGCGCATCTGAGGTGTACCGACCTTGACTACTCCCACCTTTTTGAAAGGACCCCTACATGACAACCTGTAACCACTTTCCCCGACTTGTTCCAACCCGCCTGACGAGCGCCCGGTTGAGTTTGGCACTGTCATTGCTGATCGGCGTGCCCCTGGTGTCGCTTCCAACGCCGGCCGCGCTTCGTGGGCCAAGCCAACAGGCAGCAGTCCAGCAGCAAGAAGTGTTCGACACCATGACCACGACGCGCGTCGAGCGCATTCTACGCTCATTCAGCGATGTCCAGTGGCGCGAGTTGGACAACAACGCCTACCTGCTCCAGCTCAACGACGGTCTCAAGATGCGCTTGGTCAAACGCGACAAAAGCTTGCTGCTGGCCGCAGGGTGGGGTGGGCAGCGGATGACACTCAACCGCATCAACGAATGGAACCGGAGCAAGCGCTTTGCCAAAGCCTACCTCGATAACGACAATGACCCGGTACTCGAAAGCGACTACGAACTGACGGGTGGCGTCACTGAGCAGAATGTCAAGGAGTGGATGAAGACCTTTGTGTACTTTGCCAAAGAGTTTCAGAAGTACATGAAAGAATAGTGACCGGCTGCACTTGGGCGCGCTCACCAGTGGCGCTGCGATGTTGCGCCCGTTCACGCAAGTGAGTGGACGACGGGGCGCGGCGCATGCCAGCGACCCACCGCTTCGGAGGTTGTCTTCCGTGGCGGTGGGCGATACACTTTTCCTTTGCCCATACTTGCCGTTGCGCCTGTCAGCCACCTACGTTGCCATCTACGTTGTAAGCGGCTTGGCCGCTCGCTGAGAGCTTATGCGTTTTTTGACATACCGCTACCACCTTGCCTCTGTAAGCTTTTTCTTCTGTGCGTTTGTCGCGCTGGCGTGGTTGCCAGTTGCAGCGAAGGGCAAACCGTCCGCGCCAGTCGCAGCTCAGGTTTCGACTACCGGACTCACGCCACATTTCCGCAACTGGTTAGCTGCCAACGGATACGGCAGCTTTGACTTTGCCCGGACCGACTTGGTGGGCGGCAGCTATGGCGGACGCCAGAACGATGCCGATACCGTCGTCAACCAACCGGTCATCTTCATCCACGGCAACTCGGACAAGGCGGTTGGGACGGGTGTGCCCGGCCAGAGCGGCTGGAACGCCTCGATTCAGTACTTTCTCTCCCAGGGGTATAAACCGAGTGAACTCTACGCCACCACCTGGGGACCGGCGAACGCGCTGTTTTCCTCCCAGCAGTATCACTCACGTGAAAACCTCACCCGGCTGCGCGCCTTCATTCAGGCGGTCAGGCAATATACGGGCGCGGCCAAGGTGGACATCGTCGCCCACTCGATGGGCGTCACGCTGGCGCGCAAAGCCATCAAGGGCGGGCCGGCATCAGACGCACTCGCCGGGGGCAGCTACAACCTCGGACCAAGTCTGACCTCCATCGTGGATACCTTCGTTGGGATTGCCGGTGGCAACCAGGGCTTGGCAGCCTGCTACCTGTCAGGTCCGACCACGCCAACGTGCGGCAACACGAACGGCTTTTATCCGGGCTACCTGCTGGGCGGCTTCGGCCCCTATGGCGTGTCCGCGTTCCTTACCGAACTCAACTCCAGCGCCGGCTACGAGGGTGCGTATCGCTACTCGATCTGGTCGAGCGTGGATGAAGTCGTTGGCTACGGCTGCCTAGTCTATGGACGCAACACCTGCCGTATTCCAGGGCAAACCGGTGAACGCAGTTTTGCTTCCGCACCCTACGGACACTTTGGCTGCAAGGACCTCACCGGCTACTGGCAACTGCGCATGGTGAAGTTTCACGCGACCAACTGAGGCCTGGTACTCACTACCGCGCCAGAGATGCGGTAACAACCCGGCAAGCCAATGACAACGGATTGGCTTGCTTTTTTTATCCCAAGCTTTTTATCCCAGGACGGGCTGATTTGGCTTCGACCTGATCGCGGAACATGAGAAACCATGGCGGCACGGAAACTTGAAGGCGCAGCGCAAGCCCTTCAAATCTTCATTGGCGACGATGACCTGTGGGAAAACGAGCCGTTGCACCGGGCGCTGATTCATCGGCTGCGGCTGGCCGGCGCGGCCGGCGTGACGGTGACGCGCGGGATGGCCGGCTTCGGACTCAGTGGCCAAATTCGCGCTGCCGACCGGTTAGGCGGCGCAACTGACCTACCGGTGGTGGTCACGGTCATTGACATGCCGGAACGCATCGTCGAGTTACTTCCCATCGTGGATGAGCTGGTGCGTGATGGGCTGGTCATTCGCTTCAACGTGGAGATTCTCCGTCACCAGGACGACAACTGACCGTTTTTCGAGTCCGGCATCAGCCCTCACCCCGGAGCGGGAGGCGCAAAGCCACCTGAAAGCCATCGGGCAAGTTCTCAGCCTGAATCTGCCCGTGGTGGAGACGGACGGCCCGCGCGGCAATGGCCAGCCCCAGGCCGACGCCACCACTTGCCCGATCCCGCGCCGTCTCGACACGGTAAAAGGGCTTGAAAATTGCCTCCAGCGCATCGGGCGGAACGCCCGGCCCGTAGTCCCGAATCCTCACCTGAAGTTCGCTCGATTGTGATGTGACATCAACCTCGACCGACGAACCTTCCGGCGTATGCCGGATGGCATTGCGCATGACATTTTCAAGCGCCCGGCGAATGAGTTCCTCATCGGCCACCAGGGGTTGATGGGCATCGGCTGAAAGAATCCGGCAACGCACGCTTCGCCCAACCGCCCGCGCTTCAAAATCGGCATCGGCGGCGACCTGCTCGGACAGCGCGGCCACATCGAGCAGTTTGGCGTCGGTGAGGGTGGCTTCGCTTTCCAGCCGCGACAGGGCCAGGAGTTGCCCTACGAGTTCGTCAAGGCGTTCGGCGTCCCGTTCGATCCGCCCCAAGTAGGGCTGGGCGTCCGGGCCTGCCCGGCGTTGGGCGAGTTCCAGCGCCACCCGCAGCCGCGCCAGTGGCGACCGCAGTTCGTGTGAAATATCGCCAAAGAGTCGGCGCTGGGCGTTGATCAAGGCTTCGATGCGTTCGGCCATGGCGTCGAAATCGCGCGCCAGTCCGCCAATCTCATCCGTCAGCCGGCCCGGCCTGGCCCCGGTGCGCGCCGCCAAGTCGCCGGAGGCCAGGCGCTGCGCGGTTCGTCGCAGGCGTCCAATCGGACGGGTCAGATACCAAGCCAGCGCATAGCACACCAGGCCGCTGCCCAGGACGAAGACCGCCAGGCGAATGACGCGCCCCCGCGTCCATATCGGCGGTGGCGGCAATAAGTTGCGGTCGAACACCACGCCGAGCACATAGCGCCGACCACTGGCGCTGGCGACCGGGCGCGACAGAAACGTTTTGCTGTCCACGACGGCAAAGTCTTCACGGGGCTTGCCATCCCGCCCCGCGGGCCAGTCGGGCGGGAGCGCGCCGGCCAGCGGTTGCCACTGCTCATCGAGCAACACGGCCTGGAGCTTGGCGGTTTCGGCCATCCGCTGTAGGTAGTCCGTCGCGGCGGCTTGCCCCTGCCGTTCGTAAAGCAAGACGGCCGTTTCAGCGTAGAGCGTGGTCGCCGCCGTGAGCGTTCGGCGGATAGGCCACATCGCGTCGGATGCCGTCAGCGAACCAACCACCGTAACCAGAATGGTCAGCCCGGCCATGGCCAGCCAAAACCAAAGGAAAATTTTGATGAAAAGCGTTCGCATAGGCTTGGCGTCAGGTGGACGGGGGCGACTCCTCCGGGGCTTGGCTCAACGCATAGAGATACCCCACGCCCCGCACTGCCTTGATGCGCTCGCTACCGTCCTGGTGGGGGCCGAGCTTCTTGCGCAAGTTGCTCACATGCATATCCACACTGCGGTCGAGGGCATGGAACGGACGGCCCAGCGCGCGCAACGAAAGATCATCCCGCGAAACGATTTGACCGGCGTGCTGCATCAACACGGCCAGCAAGTCAAACTCAACCGAGGTTACAGCCACCGGCTTGCCGAGCTTGCGGACGTTCCGCGCGCCAAAGTCAAGCTCGACATCGCCGACCACGAGTTTTTCGGCCAGGAGTTCGGGCTTCGCCCGCCGTAGAATGGCCCGGATGCGCGCCAGCAGCTCGCGTGGATTGAAGGGCTTGGCAAGGTAGTCATCCGCCCCGATCTCAAGCCCGACAATCCGGTCCACATCATCCCCGCGCGCCGTGAGCATCAGCGTCGGAACGTGTGACACGGCGCGAATGCGCTTGAGGGTTTCAAAGCCACTCAGCTTGGGCAGCATCACGTCCAGAATGAGCAGCGCAAACGGCTCATTCGTTGCCCGCTTGACCCCTGACTCGCCATCGTGGACGACGTCCACGCGAAAGCCTTCGGCAGCGAGGTATTCCGCGATGAGTTCGCAGAGTTCGGTGTCGTCATCTATGACGAGAATACGTTCCATGGGGAGCGCATGAGGCTCAACCCCCAACCGCTTGCTCCGCCGGTTGCGCTTGATAACCAGCGGTCAGACGCGCGCGCGCCAGCGCGGCCAGGCCCCGAATGAAGGCGCGGTGACAGTTGAGCGCCGGGACACGGCGGAAATAGGGAATGCCGACTTCACGGGCAAGGGCTTGGTACTGGATGTCCAGCTCGTAAAGCGTCTCGATGTGCTCGGAAACGAAGCTAATGGGAATCGTGAGAACTTGGGTCTTGCCCTCACGCGCCAGACGCTGGATGGTGGCCTCGGTGGACGGTTCCAGCCA
Source organism: Chloracidobacterium validum (assembly GCF_018304825.1). Taxonomy (NCBI): domain Bacteria; kingdom Pseudomonadati; phylum Acidobacteriota; class Blastocatellia; order Chloracidobacteriales; family Chloracidobacteriaceae; genus Chloracidobacterium; species Chloracidobacterium validum. The sequence goes on along the minus strand of NZ_CP072649.1, from coordinate 436,335 downwards.
CCGCACCGGGCCGACCTTGCTCTGGAAGGAGAGCGTATGCGGCGGCCGCGTCCCCAATCGTCGTTCGAGCGCCGTCATCACGGCCGCGATGGTGCGCTCGTGATGCCGAAGGTAGGGATCGCCGCGCTCGACGTACTTCGTGGGAATGCTGTGCGCGCTGAACAGCAACTGGATTGCCGCCGGGCGCGGGTCAGGAAACTGCCGCATCTCATCCACGATGAGGTCGGTCAGGGCCGCGATGTAACCCGGCTCGGTTTCATAGTGGGTGACGTAACTCCGCCGCATTTCGCGCACGCCGCCATGCTGATCGAAACAGTGAATCAACTTTTTGGCGGCCGCGCCCGTGGTCGTCACCGAAAAATGCGGAAACAACGGCAGCACCACCAAGTGCGTGATGTGGTCCTGGAGAATCTGCTGAAACGTGCTTTCAATCAGTGGATGCCAACACACCATCCCCACATACACCCGCGCCGCGATCCCCTGCCGGGCGAGTTCGGACTGCAAGGCCGCCGCTTGCTCGGTCGTGATGCGCCGCTGCGGCGAGCCGCCGCCGATCTTTTCATAAAGCCGCATGGATTTGCGCCGCCGCAAGCGGGCGATCAGCCACCCAACCGGACGTTGCAGCGCCCGAATCGGCAACCGAATGATGGAGGGGTCGGAAAAAAGATTGCGCAGGAACGGCTCGACATCGGCCAACTTTTCTGGGCCGCCCAGATTGAGGAGGAGAACGCCAAAACGGGGTGGTTGGGGACGCTTGAAAGCTCGAATACTCATTGCTTGGTGGTCAATTCAGCGCAGGCTGTGAAAAAGTAAGCGGGGGCAAGCCAACCGACTATACGCCGCGCCACGCCACGCGCCAAGCACTTCACGTGAGACCGCCAACACAACGCGCGCCGCGCCACCCGCCGCAAACGCCATCGGCGGACCGACAGATGCCCCCAAGGCGTGGCTGCAAGCGTCACGGCTGAAAGCGTCACTGGAAGATGGTTGCCGCGTCGTCCGCATCGGCCGCTTCCGCCGACTGCGCCGCCCAGGCTTCAAACAGCTCACTTTTGGTCTTCAGCCCCAGTCGCGGCAGCGCGTGATTGACAACATAGGTCGCTCCGGCATGGCGATTGTCCCACATCGCCTGGTGCGCTTCCGGCAAGTCCGCCCACTCGACGACCACCGGCGGGGTGACATCCAGCAGCCCGGCGGCAACGGCATCGTTCATGGCAACAATCTCGTAGGCGTTGTTGAGGTGCGTCCCCCAGATGTTGGCCGTCGGCATGTCAATCCGGCGCTGACGCATCCAGACTTGGGGCGCATAGAAACTGTACCGCCGCCCGGACATGTCCTCAGCATACACCACGCGCCCGGTGTAGGGCTTGACGAGCGTCGTGCTGATGCCCAGGGTATCCTGTCCGGCGCGTTCAAAGATCATATCCGGGTAGCCACGGGGGTTGTCCGGCCCGGCCAGCAAGCGGCCGACGGCTGAGGCGAAGGGCTTGAAATTGATCTCGTTGAACAAACGGACGGCCTCTTTGAAGGCTTCGGTATCAGCCTTCGGATCGGGAAACGCCGGCATGGTGGATGGCCACGCAAAGTCGGCACCGTAACGCCGCTGGAGGTCTTCAATGCTGACGATGCCCCGGACGGCATCGCCGAAGCCCAAACTGGCGACAAACTCCTTTTGTCCATCGGTCCGCGTTGCCACCACAATGCGGGCGTGGGCTTCACGGACGGCTTCGATGATTTCGATGCCGGTTTCATCCACCAGGTCTTCGCCCAGGCCGTAATAGACCAAAACCGACTGGCCGGCCCGCAGGCCGACCCGCTGGAGCATGTCGGCCGGCGCGGCCGCGCCGGGCTTGCCCATGAAGGTGAAATGATAGCCCGATGACGCGCCATAAAAGGTCAGCGTGCCGCCCGGCGCCAGCAGTTGAAAGCTGCGCGGGAACGAAAGTTCGCCGGCGTGGGAGATGGCGTAATCCGCTAGGTGACCGTTGTTCTGGGCGCGAAACGTCGCCAGCAAAGGCTCGCCGGCCGACTCCCACGCTGCCCACTGGGCGGCATCCTCGGGCACTTTCGTAAAGCACCCCGCGAGTTCCGGCGCGCGACGGTTGATGACGCCGGTGGCTCCGTGACACCTGACAAACTCGGCGCGCTCAGCGTTCGACACCAAGCCCGTCACCTTGACGTTGTTGCGGACACCAACCTTGACCGCCTCAAACCCAGTTCCCGTCGCAGCTCCCTCCACGAACAGACGCTTGCCCGGTGTGACCTTGAGCGTCGTGAAGAGCGCCCGGTAAATCGTTCCCAGGTTGAGCATGTAGCTTCCGGCGGCCTCGATGGTCAGGTCTTCCAGCTTGGCATGAAGCTGGGGCGGCTGAACCAGCAGAAACTGTCCGTGCGAACCGTTCGGCTCCTGATACCCCTGAATGCCGAAGTCGGCAAACATCGGATCGAGGCCGACCAGGGGCGAAAACAAGTTATTCTGACCGGAATAGATGGAAACCAAATCTCCCACTTGCAGGCGGCCCTCCCGCTTGACCTCGCTGCCCAAAGCAACGACCAGCCCAATGCCGCCCGAACCCGTAATGTGAAAATCCTGGTCATGGTCATCCATCACGGAGATGGGAATGCCGGTGAGCGCCCAAATATCGTTGAAGTTGACTTCGCTGACCAGGACATACACGAGAACGCCGGCCGGACTCGGTTCTGGAACCGGTACGATGAAGTGCTTTTCCACTTCCTTTGGGTCGCCGTGCAGCGCCGCCCCGGTCGTTGGGTCTTTGATGACGCCCTGCGCGTACTGATACTTGGGCAATGGCGTCAGCCCCGGATAAAACGGTGTTCCGACCGGCAGCAAGTCGCCACGTTCAAGGAGGGCTTGTTCCTCGGGTGACCCCGCCATGATGAGCGGGCGGGGCGGCAGCGGCGCGCTTTTCTTGTCGAGAAACGCCTGAATGCCGAACTGACCGCCTTCTGGATCGGCGACGGCTTCCGCAAAGACCTTGGCTTCGCGCTTCAACCCGGCAGCGTAGCCCTGCTCCAGTCCGAAAAAGATGCAATCCAGGGCGCGCTGCACGGCTTTTTCCCGACCGACGGCGCGCGCCTGCGCAAGGAGGCGCGCCACCCGCGGGTGAGCCTCGACCTCGGCGCGGGAAAGCCCGCTCTGGGGTGACGCCCAACGCTGAAGGGCCGCTTGCCGCCGCGCAAAGGCCTCGGCCAGCCGACCGGTTCCGGTCAGGACATACTCGCGCGCCAGATGCGCGGCAACTTCGATGGCAGCCTGGGCATCGGCCGCGAGTTCATCCACCAACCCCAAGGCGTGAGCGGTTTGAGCATCGAGGTTGCGGCCGCCAACGATGATTTCGATGGCATCGAGCAAGGTATCGGGCACGGCGGTCGTGGCGGCAGCCGCGCCGGAGGCGGAAGCATTCGACATGGTTGAAGGCAGACCTTTCGAGGAACATACGACTGACATTGAGTATCGCATGAGTGACGGCGACTGCGCTATGTTCGTCCTACCGTGAAAGCTGACAGCTTTGTTCCTTGCCTACGTTTCAACTGACACGCCGTATGTTTGACCACCACCTGACCAGCCTTCTTCCCGATACCGAACGCTCCCGCCGCGAGTTCGTTCTCACGTCGCTAGCGGCCGGCTTCGCCCTGGCCGTCCAACCCATCAGCGCCCAGACCATTTCGACGGATACCAAGGGCATCACGGCCGATGAGGTCAAGGTTCCCGCGGCCGACATCGAATTTCCGGCTTACCGAACCATGCCGGAACAGGGCAAACGCTTCCCGGTCGTCATTGTCATTCCAGAGATTTTTGGCGTCCATGAGCACATCAAGGATGTTTGCCGACGACTGGCCAAGGTCGGGTACATGGCCATCGCGCCGGAACTCTTCGCCCGCCAGGGCGATGTATCGAAGCTGGAAAACATTGGAGAGGTCATTTCAAAGGTGGTGTCGAAAGTCCCAGATGCGCAGGCCCTGTCGGATTTGACAAGGTGCGTGGACTATGCCGCGGCCACCGGGAGAGGGGACCTCAAGCGGGTTGCCGTCACCGGTTTTTGCTGGGGCGGGCGGATGACCTGGCTTTTCGCAGCCCATGAACCGCGGGTCAAGGCGGCGGCCGCCTGGTACGGCTCGCTGGTGGCCAACCCGCGCAACAACCCCGATTTCAAGCCCGACCCACTCCGGCCGAAGTTTCCAATCGATTTCGCTCCGACCCTCGCAACCCCCGTGCTGGGACTCTACGGCGGAAAAGACCAGGGCATTCCCCTGGAAACGGTCGAACACATGCGGGAGGCGCTGGCCAAGGGCAAGTCCGGCTCGAAAATCATCGTCTATCCCGACGCGCCGCACGGCTTTCATGCCGACTATCGCCCATCCTATCGGAAAGACGAGGCGCAAGCCGCCTGGCAGGAAATGCTTGCCTGGTTCAAGGCGCATGGCGTTGCCTAAGCCTTGTCGTAAGTTGCCAACTGATGCCTTGCCAGTCCAGCACCAGGCGGATTTGGTAGGTCGGCTTTGCCGCGCGATGGCTTTCCAATGACGGATCGGAACGTGACGCTCGACACCCATTCCCCACCGACCGGTGATCACCAGGCTCGCGCCACGCGCGCCCAACTGGCTTCGGCCCAACGCTTGGTCGTCAAAATCGGCAGCAACGTGCTCGTCGAACCCAAAACCGGACTGGTCGAAGCCGCGCTTCATCACTTGGTTGCGCAGTGCCGCGCCTTGCGGGAGGCCGGGCGAACGGTCGTCATCGTGTCGTCCGGCGCGGTGGCCTGCGGGATGACGCAACTCCGCGCGCACCGCCTGCCACTCGGCAAGGACTTGTCCTTCAAGCAAGCCGCGGCGGCAATTGGGCAACCCTTGCTCATGCGCTACTACGAACAGGCTTTTGCGCCCACGCCCGTCGCCCAGGTGTTGCTGACCTACGACGACGCCCGCGACCGCGAACGGTTCCTCAACGCCCGGCATACGCTGCGGACGCTGCTGACCCTGGGCGTCGTTCCCATCATCAACGAAAATGACACGGTCGCCACGGCCGAAATCAAGTTCGGGGACAACGATTTTCTCAGCGCCCTCGTGGCCAACATCCTGGACGCCGACCTGCTCGTGTTGCTCTCCGATGTGGACGGCCTGTTTGACCGCGACCCGAAACGGCATGCCACGGCACGACGCTTGAGTTTCGTCCCGGAAGTGGATGCCGCAACCCTGGCCCTGGCCTCCGGCAGCACGAGCAGCCTTGGGACAGGCGGCATGTCATCCAAACTGACCGCCGCGCAAACCGCCGCGCGCTTTGGCGTCACGACAGTCATCGTCAACGGCCGGACACCAGACATCCTTCCGCGCGTCGTCGCCGGAGAAGACCTTGGGACGCTTTTTCCACCCATGACCACCGCGCTTGGTGGACGCAAACGCTGGATTGCCAACCTGCGTCCGAAGGGGGCCATCACTCTGGATGCCGGCGCGGTGCGCGCCGTGGCGACGCAGGGCAAAAGCGTTCTGCCCTCTGGCATCGTTCGCGTCGAGGGACGCTTTGCGGCCGGGGATGTCATTGCCTGCCGCGATGAACAAGGACGTGAAGTCGCGCGGGGGCTGACCAGCTACAGCGCCGATGAAATCACGGACATTCGTGGCTTGCGGTCGGCTGAAATCGCCGAACGGCTCGGCTTTCGCGCGCATGACGAGGTCATCCACCGGGACGACCTCGCGCTCACCGGCGACCGCTAACGTCCCATCCAACCGCCATCCACGACCAGGACGTGCCCGTGGACGTAATCGCTCGCCGCCGAGGCCAAAAACACCGCCGCGCCGGCCAGGTCGGCCGGGCTGCCCCAGCGGTCGGCCGGAATGCGCTCCGTGATCTGGCGAAACCGGACCGGGTCCTCCCGCAGGGGGCGCGTGCTGTCAACTTCGAGATAACCGGGCGAAATGGCGTTGACATTGACACCACGCGCGGCCCACTCATTCGCCAGCGACTTGGTCAACTGGACGACGCCGCCTTTCGATGCGGCAAACGCTGGGGCTTGCCAACCGCCTTGAAACGCCAGCAGCGAGGCAATGTTGATGATCTTGCCCGACCGGCGTTCCAGCATGTCCTTGGCCACGAGCTGCGACAGCCGAAACACCGTCGTCAGGTTGATGCCAAGAATGAAATCCCAGTCTTCGTCACTGAGTTCCACCGCCGCCCCGCGCCGGATCGTGCTGGCGTTGTTGACCAAAATATCAATCTGCCCGAAGTGCGCCATGGTCGTCGCCACGATGTGGCCGTGAAACGCCCGGTCGTAGAGGTCGCCCGTCACGGCCAACGCCCGGCGACCCAACGCCCGGATTTGCTCGCAGAGGGCTTCCGGCGCGCGCGCCGACCCATGGCAGGCGACATCGGCGCCCGCTTCGGCCAAGGCCAAGGCGATGGCAGCGCCGATCTCGGAAAGCGCGCCGGTCACGAGCGCCACTTTTCCATCCAGACGAAACAAATCCAATACCACGTCCTGAACCGTCCCTGTTGCCGGAAGATGTCATGCCGGTCGCCCAGCTTATCGCGTCCCCAGCTCTCACAACAACGAAAATGACATTGGCCGCCGGGAATGAATCGGCTAACGTGCGGCTTAAGCAAGCTCACTCCCATGTTCAACGCAATGGCGCGCGGCAGAGTATGCTCGACGCAGCCGCAACCAACCCATGACCGACGTTCGACTGGCGTGGATTGACTATGTCTTGATGGCGATTTACTTCGCCTTTGTCATTGGCATCGGCGTCGCGCTCAAGCGCTTCATGCGTTCGAGCACCGACTACTTTCTCTCCGGGCGCGCCATTCCGGCCTGGGTCGCCGGGCTGGCGTTCATCTCCGCCAACTTGGGCGCGCAGGAAGTCATTGGCATGGGCGCGTCGGGAGCAAAATACGGCATCGCCACCAGCCACTTTTACTGGGTTGGCGCGATTCCGGCCATGGTGTTTGTGGGCGTTTTCATGATGCCGTTCTACTACGGCTCGCGGGCACGCTCCGTGCCGGAATACCTCAAGCTGCGGTTCGATGAAAAAACGCGCGCGCTCAATGCCGTTTCCTTCGCCGTGATGACGGTGTTCTCGTCCGGCGTCTCGCTCTACGCCATGGGGAAGCTCTTCAAACTCCTGCTCGGCTGGAATGAAGACGCCAGCATGCTGGCCGCCGCCGGGATCGTGCTGGCCTACATTTTCTTGGGCGGGCTGACGAGCGCCATTTACAACGAGGTTTTGCAGTTTTTTCTCATCGTCTTCGGCTTTTTGCCACTGGTTCTGCTCGGCTTGAAAGACGTTGGCGGCTGGGACGGGCTTCAGGCGCGACTGATGACGCACTCGGTGGCCCAGGGCTATGCGCCAACGGCCTATACCCAGTCGTGGGCCTTTATGGGCGACGCCACACGCAATCCGGTTGGCGTCGAGTGGTTCGGGCTGGCCATGGGGTTGGGATTCGTCCTGTCGTTTGGCTATTGGTGCACGGATTTCCTCGTCGTCCAGCGCGCAATGGCAGCGGATTCGATGACTGCCGCCCGGCGGACACCACTCATTGCCGCCATTCCCAAAATGCTCTTTCCGTTTTTGGTCATCCTGCCCGGCATGATTGCGCTCACGGTTGAGCCACGCCCGATGGCGATGCCACCGGCTATGGCGACGGCCGGCGTCGGGATCATTCCGGCCAAAACCACCGAGGCCGGCGCGGTCATCCGCGACACGACAGGGCGTCCGGTCATTGACTACGACCTGGCCACGCCCACGATGCTCGCCCACTACTTGCCCGCCGGACTGCTCGGCCTTGGACTCACGGCGCTGCTGGCCTCGTTTATGTCGGGCATGGCCGGGAATGTCACGGCGTTCAATACGGTGTGGACCTACGACATTTACCAGAGCTATTTCAAGCGCGATGCCAGCGACGCCCATTACCTGTGGATGGGCCGTGCGGCAACAGTCGGCGGGATCGCGCTTTCGGTGGCGACGGCCTACGTTGCAGCGGCGTTCAACAACATCATGGATGTGCTCCAACTTGTGTTTGCCTTTGTCAACGCGCCGCTCTTCGCCACATTCCTGCTAGGCATGTTCTGGAAGCGCGCCACCGGCCACGGCGCCTTCTGGGGACTGGTTGCCGGCACGTTGGCGGCGGCCCTCCACCATGGCCTTTCGCTCCCGGAAGGCGCGACGGTCGGCATCAAGGGTGGTTTTTTCGGCGTCGTCCTGCCACTGTACCGGAGTGAACTGGCACAAACCTTCTGGACGGCCATCGTGGCCTGGACGGTCTGCTTCATCGTCACCATCGCCATCAGCCTCGTCACCCGGCCACGCCCGGACGAAGAACTCACCGGACTGGTCTATGCCCTGACCCCGAAACCGACCGAAGAGGCGACCTTCTGGCAACGGCCGGGCGTGCTGGCGGTGGTGGTGCTGACGGCGACACTCCTGCTCAATCTCATTTTCTTCTGAAAGGCGAATCTTGGATGAGCGGCGGCATCGGACTCGACATCCGCATTCCAATCGGCGCAATGTTTGTTTCGATGGGCTTGATCCTGGCCGGCTATGGCTGGCTGACCAACGGCATTCCCGGTTTTTATGACAAGTCGTTGGGCATCAACATCAATCTCTGGTGGGGACTGGCAATGACGCTCTTTGGTGGCGCGTTGCTCGTCCCACGGTGGACGAAGTCGCCATGACCGCCACAGCCCCCATTCCTCCCGAACCAACGCTGGTTCGGGAGGAAACGATCAAAGCTGACGGCCGGCGACTGGTGTTGTACGTGTTTGTTCCTGCCACTCCCGATGCGGCCGATGCGCCGCCCGCCGAATCTGTGCGCCATGTCGGAACTTCGCTGGAATCCCCTGCTGGGTGAGTGGACCATCACCGCGACGCACCGGCAGGAACGCACGTTTTTGCCGCCGGCGGATTACTGTCCCCTGTGTCCCACGCAGCCGGGGGCGTTTGAGACGGAAATCCCGGCGGCGGCGTTCGACATTGTGGTGTTTGAAAACCGCTTTCCGAGCTTGCAGGCAGCGCCCCCCGCGCCGACCGTCACCGGCAGCCGCCTTTGCCCAGTGCGTCCGGCGCAGGGGGTTTGCGAAGTCGTCGTCTATACCGACCGGCATGCGACGACGTTGGCCGAGGAAAGCGTCGAGCGCATTCGGCGGCTCATTCTCGTCTGGCGCGACCGGTTTGCCGAACTCAGCGCGCGGGAGGACGTGGCTTACGTCTATATCTTCGAGAACAAAGGCGAGGCCATCGGCGTCACGCTGCACCACCCGCACGGGCAGATTTACGCCTATCCCTTCGTTCCGCCGCGCGTTGCCCGCAAACTTGCCCAGGCCGAGGCGCACTGGCAACGAACTGGACGTGACCTCCTGGGTGACTTGCTCGCCGAAGAGCTGCGCGACGGACGGCGCATCGTTTGCGAGAACGAGGCCTTCGTCGCCTTCATTCCCTTCTTTGCGCGCTATCCGTATGAAACGCTTATTGTCCCCCGGCGCGGCGTTGCCGCCATCGTGGACTTCGATGCCGTCGAACGGTGGCGGTTGGCGGAAATGCTGAAAACGCTTCTGGTCGGCTATGATCGGCTGTTTGGCTTTTCTCTACCCTACATCATGGCGCTGCACCAACGGCCGACCGACGGCGGCGAGTATCCATACGCGCGCTTTCACATCGAGTTGTTGCCGCCCCACCGCACGGCCACCAAGCTCAAGTATCTGGCAGGAAGCGAAAGCGGGGCCGGCGCGTTCATCAACGACACGGTTCCAGAGGAAACCGCGCCACGCCTGCGTGCCGCCTGTCCTAGCGCGCTCTGACGACGCGGTTGGCATGGCGGACGAGCGCTTCCATGTGATTGACGTAAGTCATCAGCGCCGCCCGTCCCGCGTCGGTCAGCCGGTAGGTCGTATGTGGTATCCGGCCGCGAAAGCCCTTTTCACAATCAATGTAGGCAGCTTCTTCCAGGCGGCGCAGGTGCACGCTCAAGTTGCCATCCGTCGTGGACAGCAGCCGCTTGAGTTCGACGAATGACAGGCGCTCGACGCCGGCCAGCGCGCACAACAGGCCGAGGCGGACCGGCTCGTGAATGAGCTTGTCAACGCTTTCGGAGGCAACTTTCGTGGCCGAGACGACGGCTTTCGGCGTCGCCGGAGAAGCCTCTGATTTGTTTGCCTTGTGTTTAGCCGCCATACTTACGGGCAATGACGAGTCCAAAACCAATGTGAAAGACGCCGAACCCAAGCCCCATGGCCCAGTTCGCAACTTGAAATGGGAGAAACAGCGTGATGCCGCCGAGCAGCAGAAACACCAGTCCGAGCAATGGGATGACGCGGACTGAAAACGCGCCGCTGGCCATGACGCCGGTTCCGTAGAGTAACAGCCAGGTGCCAGGCAGCAAATCATAGACACCGTGACCGACGAGAACGATAGAGAGCAAACCGCCCACCACGAGTGGCGGGACAAAGGCCAAAAAGAACCGCCGCGCGGCAGCCGACGCCAACGAATGATCTTGCCGCCGGGCTTTGTGCCACATGGCGGAAGCGCCAATCGTCAGCGCCAGGCCGGCTTCGCCAAGCCACACCAGTAGCCATCGCCAGAGGGAAGGTTGCGCCGCGGACAGGATAGCGGCGACGGTCGCCGTCAGCCCAACGGCGACCATGCCCCACCCAGGAACGGCCGTAAACAGGGCCGCGCGCTCCATCGTCTCCCGGATGAAGCGCAGGTTAGCCTCGGCGCGCTCATGCAGCGCAACGGTTGAGCGACCATTCGGCAGTGGCACGGAAGCCATAATCCGGGTTGCCTTTCAGAGACGATGTCGCTTCGGCGTAGCTCACCGCCCGGTGAAGACCGGCGCGCGCTTTTCCAAAAACGCGGTGACGCCTTCCCGGAAGTCGGCAGTCACGGCGCAGCCGGCCTGGTGATTGAGTTCGAGATCGAGCTGCGCGGCGAAGTCTGCCCGGCGACTGCTTCTGAGCAGGGCTTTGGTTCGCGCAATGGCCTGGGTCGGCGCGCTGGCAAACTGCTGGGCGCAAAGCTGGACGGTTTTGGCAAACTCGGCGTCAGCAATGGTCTGGTGAACGAGTCCGATGGTTTTGGCTTCTCCGGCCGGGACAGTTCTTCCGGTCAGCATCAGGTCGGTGGCGCAGGCCCAACCCACAATTCGCGGCAACAAGAATGTTCCGCCGCCATCTGGAATGAGTCCGATTTTGATGAAAGCCTGGGAAAAACTGGCGCTCATGGCGGCAATGCGGTAATCGGCCGCAAGCGTCAGGCTCATCCCCAAGCCGTGCGCCGGGCCATTGATGGCGGCAAGCACCGGCTGGGGCAAGTCGTACAGCGCCAACACCATCCGATTGACGCGCTCGATCATGGTTCGCACCGTCTCGGCTGTGGATTCTGGCGCGGCGGCCAGCATGCCCCGGATGTCGCCGCCAGACGAGAATGCCCGCCCTGCCCCGGTCAGGACCACGGCGCGAACATCGGACTGTTCGGCGAGCGCGGTGAAAGCGGACGTCAACTCGCCAACCATGGTTTGGTTCATGGCGTTGAGCGTGTCGGGGCGATTGAGCGTCACCCGCGCGATAGCGTCCTTGGTGTCAACGATGATGGTTTCATAAGCCATGCCGTGCGTCCCCCTTGCTGTGAAAAGTTGCGTCTGGCCTACATAGCCCAACCGACCGGACGAACACAACCACGGATAGGGAGCTGCCTGGAGACACCAACTGGAAATCACCGTGGACAGCCGTCTGTAAGCGCCAGCTCAAGCCGGTGACTGAAAGTCTCCGCCAGTCTCGAAGTTCGGACAGCGACCTTGCCGGATGCGCTCGGTCAACGTTTCGGGTCGCGCCAAGCGGGCTGCGCCGGCCAGTAAAAGCTTGTTCACGCTTTGCCGTACCTGAACTGATGATTACAGTTGCGTTGGTAGCCTTACTCCAGCAAAATCAACACCACTCAGCAAACCGCACGGCAAAATATGCTATGACGCACTCGGTTGCCGGTGGCAACCTTCTTGACCTATGCCATTTCTTGGCTGTGCCGAACCAACGCCAGGCAGGACGCCGCGCCTTGGCATCACGCGCACTGACTGGCTGACCGTCGTCCTCTTCACTGCACTTTATATTCTCTATGTTGGGCATGAAGCGGTGACCCGGGCGTTCTGGATAGATGAGCTGTTCACCTACTATGTTGTGACCATGCCCACCTGGGCCGGCACCTGGGACTTGCTCCGAAACGGACCCGACCAAAACCCTCCCCTGTTCTACGCGCTCACGCGCCTGGTGGTCGGCGTCTTCGGTGAAAGCGAGTGGGCCTTTCGCCTGCCGGCTGTGGTCGGCTACTGGCTTCTGTGCCTGTCCCTCTACACCTTGGGACGCCGCATCGGACAAACCTCGACCACCGGTCTCATCGCTTTGGTTACACCACTGGTCACCGGCACCGGCTACTATGCCAGCGAAGCCCGTCCCTACGGCTTGATGTTGGGTTGTCTGGGTGTCGGTCTGGTCTCATACGCCTTCATAGACCCGGCTGAACCGCCGACTTGGCAACGGCGCGCCGTTCTCGGATTGGGCAGCACGCTGGCCCTAGCAATGGCTTTTCATTACCTCGTGCTGCTCCCAATTGGATGTTTGTGGCTGGTGGAGGGCTACCGCACTTGGCGCACACGACAGGTCCGGTGGAGGGTCTGGGGAGCGCTGGCCGCCCCCTTGGCAGTGTTGGCTTACAACTGGCCGCTCCTGACCGAACAATCAAAACTGCCTTACTGGAAGATGTCGCTGCGCTGGTCTGAGCTGTCTGAGTTTTACTGGTGGATGGTCAGTCCATTGACCGGTCTGGCTTTCTTGACCCTTGTGGCGGTCGTTGCGGTCATTGACCGGCTCGGTCGTCGTTCTCGACACCACCCAAGCCAGGAGGAGGCGCAGCCTTCTGCCAAACTTCCTTCCGAGTGGCTCTGGCTTGGGTTTGTGCTTCTGATCGGCTTGCCCGTCGGATGGATGGTTCTGATGAAAGTCACCGGTCGGACGATGTTCACGCCCCGCTACCTGCTTCCGGCAGTGGTTGGATTGACCCTTCTGGTGATGTATGTCGTGGGCCAACTGACGGCGCACCATGCTCGGTGGGTCGCTCGGGGCATCTGGACGATTCTAGCCGCAGTGGCGCTTTGGACGGGTCTTCAGCCGTGGCAACTGGTCTTGCCAAGGACCGAAGCGGTCTCCAACCTGCCTGACCCAAACCAGCCGGTGCTTGTGGACTGTGTGATGTACCTCCAGCTCAAGCACTACTTTGGTGACCAACTGCCACGGGTTGTGCATGTTTTTGGAGTCCTGACCTATCCGCAGCCGGAAGACCCCAGCCGTGGGTTGCGGGCGATACTGGGCAATCCCCGCGCCCCACGTTTTGAAGACCCAAACGCTTTCTTTGAAGCCAACGAAAGGTTTTACATCGTCTATTGCAAGGATTTTAGGGATGAAAATCTCAAGTTACGACTTGAGAAACATCAGGTACCGGTAGTTCGGCAAACATCTGAATATCTCATCTATGACTTCAGATGGTCAGACATAGAATGACTTTGACGGCTCTGCCCCCTCCGTCACCCCACATCGAAACCACCGGGCGGCTGGGTCTGAATCGTGAAGACACCCTCACCATTGCTCTGTTTACCCTGCTTTACGCCATTCCGGTGGCTCACAGCGCCGTCTCGCGCGCGTTTTGGCTGGATGAGTTGTTTACGTACTACATCGTGACCATGCCCACCTGGGCCGGCACCTGGGACTTGCTCCGAAACGGACCCGACCAAAACCCTCCCCTGTTCTACGCGCTCACGCGCCTGGTGGTCGGCGTCTTCGGTGAAAGCGAGTGGGCCTTCCGCTTGCCGGCGATGATCGGCTACTGGCTTCTGTGCCTGTCCCTCTACACCTTGGGACGCCGCATCGGACAAACCTCGACCACCGGTCTCATCGCTTTGGTTACACCACTGGTCACCGGCACCGGCTACTATGCCAGCGAAGCCCGTCCCTACGGCTTGATGTTGGGTTGTCTGGGTGTCGGTCTGGTCTCATACGCCTTCATAGACCCGGCTGAACCGCCGACTTGGCAACGGCGCGCCGTTCTCGGATTGGGCAGCACGCTGGCCCTAGCAATGGCTTTTCATTACCTCGTGCTGCTCCCAATTGGATGTTTGTGGCTGGTGGAGGGCTACCGCACTTGGCGCACACGACAGGTCCGGTGGAGGGTCTGGGGAGCGCTGGCCGCCCCCTTGGCAGTGTTGGCTTACAACTGGCCGCTCCTGACCGAACAATCAAAACTGCCTTACTGGAAGATGTCGCTGCGCTGGTCTGAGCTGTCTGAGTTTTACTGGTGGATGGTCAGTCCATTGACCGGTCTGGCTTTCTTGACCCTTGTGGCGGTCGTTGCAGTCATTGACCGGCTCGGTCGTCGTTCTCGACACCACCCAAGCCAGGAGGAGGCGCAGCCTTCTGCCAAACTTCCTTCCGAGTGGCTCTGGCTTGGGTTTGTGCTTCTGATCGGCTTGCCCGTCGGATGGATGGTTCTGATGAAAGTCACCGGTCGGACGATGTTCACGCCCCGCTACCTGCTTCCGGCAGTGGTTGGATTGACCCTTCTGGTGATGTATGTCGTGGGCCAACTGACGGCGCACCATGCTCGGTGGGTCGCTCGGGGCATCTGGACGATTCTAGCCGCAGTGGCGCTTTGGACGGGTCTTCAGCCGTGGCAACTGGTCTTGCCAAGGACCGAAGCGGTCTCCAACCTGCCTGACCCAAACCAGCCGGTGCTTGTGGACTGTGTGATGTACCTCCAGCTCAAGCACTACTTTGGTGACCAACTGCCACGGGTTGTGCATGTTTTTGGAGTCCTGACCTATCCGCAGCCGGAAGACCCCAGCCGTGGGTTGCGGGCGATACTGGGCAATCCCCGCGCCCCACGTTTTGAAGCCCCCGAGGCCTTCCGCACGGCGCATGACAGGTACTACATCGTTTGTCACAAAGTTCACGAAGCCAGAGGACTCATCCAGTACCTCGAACGTCTCGGAACCCCGGTTGTGAAGGTAACAGATGAATATCTCGTCTATGACTTCAGATGGTCAGACATAGAATGACTTTGACGACTCTGCCCCCTCCGTCACGCCAAATTGAAACCACCGGGCGGCCGGGTCTGAACCGTGAAGACACCCTCACCATTGCTCTCTTTACCCTGCTTTACGCCATTCCAGTGGCTCACAGCGCCGTCTCGCGCGCGTTCTGGCCAGATGAGTTGTTACGTACCACATCGTGACCATGCCCACCTGGGCCGGTATTTGGGACTCGCTTCGATTCGTACGAGACGACCTCGTCTACGAGTGGCGGCGGCCGCCATCCCCCGGCGTCAGCTCACGGCGCTGAGTTCCATCCGCGGCAGCTCGCCCTCGCGGGAAAGTAACCGAATCGTAGCTGTTGCGTTCGGCGCCAACCGGAGCGCCTCCATTAGATCGGTGGAGAGTCGGAGCAGCCCACCGCGCCCACCAGCAATGTAAGCCGTCAACTGCCGAGCGACCGTGTTGACCTCAAATTGAACGACGACACAGGTCGCCGACGGCAGCCCATGCGCGTCCTTGATCGAAGGCGGCAACCCAATGAACGTTTTCTGGCCGGGATCGGCACAGGCAAAGTTTTTGGCAAGCTGCGCCCCCTCATTCGGCAGGATGGGCGACACTGACGCCGTGTACTCGAAAATCGAATCTGACATACCACAGTCTCACAACAGAGCAGATTGGCAAGGCAAGCCAGCGGAATGGGCAGCTTGACGGGAGCGCGCCCCGCGCCCAACAATCCATCGCCTCGACACGCATCATTTCAGATTTACCTTCCGAGGTCACGCGCATGCCCCAACCTGAGAAAACACCCCGCAATGTCCTTGGCGGGCCGCTCGAAACTTGCTGCACCTCGCCGATGACGGGCTTTTATCGAACCGGCAAGTGCGAAACCGGCCCCGATGACATCGGCACTCACGTCGTCTGCGCCCAAATGACTGCTGAGTTTTTGGCCTTCACCAAGTCCCGGGGCAATGACTTGTCCACGCCGGCACCCTGGTATCGCTTCCCCGGACTCAAGCCGGGGGATCAGTGGTGCCTGTGCGTCTCCCGTTGGAAAGAAGCCCTCGCGGCCGGTGTCGCGCCGCCCGTCATCCTTGAAGCCACGCACGAAAAGGCGCTCGAAGTCGTTTCCCTTGAAGACCTCAAGCGCCATGCCCTACCTGATCCCTTCAGCGATGTGGACGAAATCGCCATTCCTGACGACGAGAAAACCACGTAGGCAAAGTAGCACCGAACAAGGCGGTTCACCGTCCCCGGACTGACCGGCCACGCCTGAACCGCCAGCTCCCTCCCTGTCACCACCGCCCCCTAAAAGGGACTCATCAACACATCGCCCAACTCGACGTACACATTCTTGACCTGCGTGTAGTACCGGAGCGCCTCTGCGCCGCCTTCGCGGGCATTGCCGCTTTGCTTGTATCCACCAAATGGGGCATGCGGAAAGAAGATGTTGTGATTGTTGAGCCAGACTTGCCCGACGCGCAACGCCTTCGTCAGATTCAGTCCGCGCTTGATGTCGCGGGTCCACACCGAGGCCGCCAAGCCGTACACCGAGTCGTTCGCCTGCGCGATGGCATCGTCTTCATCCTCGAAGGGAATCACCGCCGCCACCGGACCAAAAATCTCCTCACGGACAAACCGCATGGCGTTGCGCGCGTCGGCAAAAATCGTGGGGCGCAGGTAGTTCCCGGTTTCCGGCAAATCCGTCGGGCGGACCCCGCCGGTCACCAGGCGCGCGCCTTCATCCTGCCCAAGCGCGACGTAGCCAAGCACTTTCTCATATTGGGCGCGCGTGACCAGCGGCCCATTGTTGGTTGCTTCGTCAAGCGGATGCCCAACCACGAGCCGATCGGCCGCAGACGAGAAGCGTTCCAGAAACTCGTCATAGACGGCACGGTGAACGAACAGCCGGGTGCTAGCCGTGCAGGTCTGCCCGGAGTTGTAAAACGTTCCCATCACCGCCCCGGTCACAGCCAGCTCGAGGTCGGCGTCCGGGCAGATGATGAACGGCGACTTGCCACCCAGTTCAAGCAAGACACGCTTGAGCGTGCTTGCCGCCGCCCGGCTCACCAGCTTGCCGGTTTCCGTCCCGCCAGTGAGCGAGATCAAATCCACTTCGGGATGCTCCAGCAGGTACGCCGCTGCTTCGTGGCCCGGTTCGGTGATGATGTTGAGCACGCCGTCTGGAAGCCCAGCTTCAACGCATAGTTCGCCAAGCTTGAGGGCCGTCAACGGCGTTGCGGGGGATGGCTTGAGCACCAGGCTGTTGCCCGCGGCCAGCGCCGGCGCGATTTTGAACGCCGCCAGCGCCAGCGGATAGTTGTTCGGCGCAAGCCCCACACACACGCCAACCGGCTCGCGCAAGGTGAAGTCCAAGCCGGCCGCCGGGACGGGGATCGTCTCGCCGTAGATTTTGTCCGCCCAGCCAGCAAAGTGCCGGAAGGTGTCAATGACGGCCGGAATTTCCAACGCGCGCGCATATCCCGCTGGTTTGCCCTGATCTAAGGCTTCGAGCCGGGCAAAGGTTTCCAGGTTCGCTTCGAGCAAATCGGCAATCCGGTTGAGTACCTTGGCACGCAGCAAGCCATCGGCGTTGCGCCAGATGCCGAGTTCAAACGCGGAGCGGGCGGCTTGCACCGCGCGCTCGGCATCGGCGACCGAAGCATGTGGAACGGCGGCCAGCGGCTGCCCATCGGCCGGTGACACGGTGTGGAACACGCGCTCACCTTCTGCCGCGACGAGTTGCCCATCAATCAACATCCGGTAGGTTGGGATAGCGTCAGCCGCCGGTGACGGAGCGGACAGGTGTGGAGAAGACATACATTGCAATCCTTTCACCAAAGTTTAGCTGACACGTTAGGTATCCGGCGCCATCGAGACAAGCGCCGCGCACACAGAAGTCAACGGCAACCGTCATTGTCGGTCGCATGTCATCTGTGATACCAACGACGCTTTTGAACTGATTTCTCAAGACACAGACCGGTAGACGCGAACTTTCCCGAAGTCATCCACACAGCGAGACCCAACCCCATGCGTTTCCCCCTCAAGTTCACAATTGCCCAGGCCCGGCACCGCGCCAAGATGGAGCGCCTTGGTCGGAAGCGTTACCCGACCGTCCTTATGCTGGAGCCACTTTACACCTGCAACCTGGCGTGCCTGGGCTGCTCGACCGAGCGGTACACCGGCAAGTTGGCGGACCGCCTGCCACCGGAAAAGTGCTTTGAAGCCGTAGATGCCTGCGGCGCGCCCATCGTCAACATCTGTGGCGGCGAACCCTGCCTGTACCCCGAACTCAAGGAACTGCTCGAAGGGCTGTTTGCCCGCGACAAGCACGTCATCTTCTGCACGAACGCGCTCAAGCTCGAAGAAAAACTGTTTGGCGTCGTGCCGCCGACCCACCGGCTGCTGCTGATGATCCACCTGGACGGCATGCGCGAAACGCACGACTACGTCACGAACCGCGCCGGCGTGTTCGACAAAGCGATTGACGCCATCAAAAAAGCCAAAAAGCTCGGCTACCATGTCTATCTCAACACCACCGTTTTCCGGGAAACCAAGATCGAGGAAGTCGAGCAACTGTGCCGACTCGTGGATGAACTCGGCGCGAACGGGATTTTGGTCTCGCCGGGCTATGAATACCAAAGCGTCAAAAACGACATCTTCCTCAACCGCGAGCAAACCCACGAGAAGTTTCGCGCGATTCGGGCCTTTGCCAAAAAGTACAAAATCAATGCCACGCCAAAGTTTCTCGACTTCGCGGCTGGATTCATCGAACTCCCCTGCGCCCCGTGGTCCACGGTGAACTACACGCCGAAAGGCTGGAAAGCTCCTTGCTACCTGATCGAAGGCGAAGGCTACTTCCAGGACTTCGACACCTTTTGGAACACGGTTGACTGGAACTACTGGGAGAGCCGCCAGGACACGCGCTGCGTCAACTGCAAGATGCACAGCGGCTCGGAGCACAGCGCCGTCGAGGAAGCCATGAAAACGCTGAGCGGTAAGCTCCAGCTTGCGGCCTGGTCGTTGGGCGTCGGGGTATGAATCAAGCACACATCCAAGCCGCGCGCACCGGCCGCCTACGGACGAAAATCGGTCTCCGTCAAGCCGACATTCAGCCGCAGGTCGCGCCATTCGGTCAGGCTCACGCGGACGCCGTCCACCGCCTCGACCAACGTCACCGGCAGGCAGGTTTTGGCGTCAATGACATAGGTTCGCGCGCGGTTGCCGCGCGCCAGGCGCAGGGCATAGTCCGTAGCGTGCCACCCAACCGTGGCTTCCTCGCCGGCCAGCATCAGGCGCGCGATTTCATCCACCAGACTGCCAAAGTCGCTGTGGGCAAAATCCCGCAGCTCATCGCGCACCAGAAATGCCGGCACGGGAAACCCGTTTTTACGCAAGCTGGGCTTCCCGTCCTTTCCCAGGATGACGACGGCCCCTTTCGACCGACCGGCCTGGCCAACCAGCTTGATGAGGCGCGGCTTTTTGAAGGCATACGCGCTCTCGGAGAAGTCACCGGTGCGCTTGAAGTTGCGTTCAACCAACCGGCAGGTGTAGTCGTCCACTTGGGCGAACGACTCGCGCATGCGCAGCACAAGCGCCTGTGGCGAGGGCAGGTCAGCCACCATCGTGCTCTGCGCCGGCGCGCGCGATGGCAGCGTCAACACACCAAGCGTCACCAGCCACAAGACCACCGTCTGCAAACGCCTGAAGGCCCGCGCCAAGTTGCTCAGACTTGGGCAGCCCTGGCTTGCGTCGGGGTTCGTCACGTTCATGCCCATGGGTTTCCCGTACATTTGACATCACTTTCCGCGTGGATGCGCAGCAGGCAAGCCAACATCCAGGCGGTTACAGAGAGAGCTGGAATCTTATGCCGTTGAAAACGTTGCTTCTCAATCCGCCCTCCTTTGAAGGCTTTGATGGCGGCGCGAGTTCCCGCTGGCCGGCAACGCGCGAAATTGCCTCCTATTGGTATCCGGTGTGGTTGGCTTACCCGGCGGGGATGATTCCCGGCGCACGGTTGCTGGATGCGCCCCCCCACGGCATCGGACTGCCCGAAACACTCCAGATTGCCAAGGATTATGAGTTCATTGTGCTGTTTACGAGTGCGCCGGGACTGCATAACGACCTCAAGTTGGCGCGGATGTTCAAGGAGCAAGACCCGCGCGTCAAGATTGCCTTCGTGGGTCCCCATGTCACCGTCCGCGCGGAGGAAACCCTCCGACTTGCCAATGGGGCGATTGATTTCGTCACCCGCAAGGAATTCGACCACAGTGTGACCGAGTTTGCGATGGGCAAGCCGCTCGCCGAGATTGACGGCATTTCCTACCTCGACGCGCGGGGGCAACTAGTCAACACGCCCGACCGGCCGCCAATTCATGACTTGGATTCGCTTCCGTGGGCCACCGAAGTCTATGCGCGCGACCTCGACTACACGAAGTATAACGTCCCGTTTCTTCTACACCCTTACGTGGCGTTTTACTCGACACGCGGTTGTCCGGCGCTCTGCACGTTTTGCATGTGGCCGCAGACCATTTCGGGACACCCCTGGCGCAAGCGGTCGGCCAAGGACGTCGCCGCCGAGTTTGCCCGCGCCTGGGAACTGTTTCCCAAACTCAAGGAAATTTTCTTCGACGACGATACGTTTTCCTATCAGGCCTCGCGCACAATTGAAGTGTGCGAACAGCTCAAGCCGCTCAAGAAAACCTGGTCCTGCACGGCCCGCGTGACAACGACCTATGAGGCCCTCAAGGCCATGAAGGAAGCCGGCTGCCGTTTGCTCATCGTCGGGTTTGAGTCCGGCGACGACCAAATCCTGAAAAACATCAAAAAGGGCGCGACGACCGACATGGCACGGCAGTTCATGAAAAACTGCAAAAAGCTTGGGCTGGTCGTCCACGGCGACTTCATCCTGGGCCTGCCCGGCGAAACATCACAGACGATCGAGAAGACCATCCGCTTTGCCAAAGAACTCGACTGCGAAACCATTCAGGTTTCGATTGCGCATGCTTATCCGGGAACGGAACTCTACGATTACCTGGTTGAACAGGGCTGGCTCACGGAAGGCGCGATGACCGATGAGGAAGGCCATCAGATTCCGCATATCGAATATCCAGGGCTGACCAAGGGACAGATTATGAAGGCCGTTGAGGATTTTTATGACGGCTACTACTTCCGGCCGAAAATCGTCGCCCGCATTGTCGGCAAAGCAATTTTCGACCACCAGGAACGAAAGCGGCTCTACAAGGAAGCCCGCGATTTTCTGCGGCTCCGCTCGAAACGGCAAGCATACTACCGCAGCCAAGTTGAAACGGCCGGCACGCACAAGGGTGTCTAGAGACCTGATCTGAAGCTCCCCATGTCTGCTCCAGTGGTCATCATCAATGCCGATGATTTTGGCGCTTCCACCACGGTCAACCAGGCCGTGGTTCGAGCTTATGACGAAGGCGTTTTGACCAGTTGTAGCCTCATGGTTGGTGGCGATGCCTTCCAGGAAGCGGTGATGCTGGCCAGGGCGCGCCCAAGGTTGGCGGTCGGACTGCATTTGACACTGGTCTGCGGCAAGTCGGTGCTACCCGCCGATGACCTTTCACACCTCGTGGACAGCCAGCGGCGGTTTTCGTCAAATCCAGTCGCCGCCGGACTGCGCTACTTTTTTGATCCGCAGTGCCGGGCTGAGTTACAGCGGGAAATTCGCGCCCAATTCGAGCGGTTCTTTGAGACGGGACTGCCCTGCTCCCATGTGGACGGCCACTTGCACTTTCATTTGCATCCCGTCGTGTTTCCGATGCTGGTTGCCTGCGCCGTCGAGTTTGGCGTTCGCTTCGTTCGCCTGCCCCGCGAACGGCTCTGGCGCAACCTGACGATTCGATGGCAGGGGTGGCCCACCAAAACCGTGTATCGGTTGATCTTCGGGTGGCTTTCGCGTGGGGCGGCGCGCCGACTGGCGCATCACGGCCTGCGTTCGGCGGATGAAATCCATGGACTCTATGAAACCGGACGGTTCACCGAGGACTACTGGCTTGCGCTTCTGGATCGGTTGAGTGACGTCACGCACGAAATCTATTGCCACCCAGAAGCGCCATCGCCTACTTTGCCAACGTATAACGCCCATGGTTCCAAAGAGCTTGCGGCGCTGCTTAGCCCGGCGGTGAAAGCGCGCCTCCAGCAGACGAATGTTCGGCTGGCAACCTATGCTGACTTGCCCTAAACCTTGTGCCATGAAACTGCATCCACTCGTCACCGCTTCCGTCATTGTCAACTCGATGGGGAATGTCCTCTTGACGCTCGCCATGAAGCGATTGTCGCCAACCTTGGAAGCGCAACTGGCCGCGTGGGAGGTCAGGGCGCTGTTGCTGACGATCATGACCGATGTCACCTTCCTGAGCGGGTTGGCGCTGCTCGTGACATTTTTCATCCTGTTTCTGACGCTGCTTTCCAAACTCGACCTCAGCTATGTGCTCCCGGTGACTTCCCTTGGGTATATCATCACCGCCCTGCTCGGCGCGTTCCTGCTTGGCGAAGCCGTTTCATCTACGCGCTGGCTCGGCATTGTAGCCATTGCGGCCGGTGTTTACCTCGTCACACGTAGCGCCGAAGCCGACCGCCTGACCGCACGGCCGGAATCCGCATCATGACCGCTTCACTCCCGACCGTCGTGGCGTTGATCGCCGGCATCGTCGTGTGCGGCACCCTGGGCGATCTCACCCTGAGCCGCACCATGAAACAGGTTGGCCAGGCTCGCCTCCAAACCTGGCGCGATGCGCTGGGCCTGGCCTGGCGGACACTCCGCGCGCCAGGTTTCTATGTTGGGGGGGGCTGCATGGCCGGCGCGTTCGTCGCGTTGCTGGCCGCCCTCTCCATAGCGCCGGTGAGCTTGGTTGAGCCGGCCACTTCCGTAAGCTTCGTGCTCAACACACTTGGCGCGCGGTTCATCCTCAAAGAACGAGTGAACCGTACCCGTTGGGTAGGCACGCTGCTTGTCACCGGCGGAGCATACCTTTTATTTTTCTGACACGTTCAAAACCAACATCTTCCGCGCATGGCGACTGATACCTCCCCACTTCGGCTGACCGCTTCACAGATTGGAGATTAGGCCATGCGTTTTGCGCCGTGGCTCTTTACGTTCTTGGCGCTGATGGTTGTCGCTTCGTGCGCCTATCAGCTTGTCGTCATCCTTGGCACGCTTTGGCTGCGGCGGCTCCGCCATCAATCAACCTTCGCCTCG
Source organism: Chloracidobacterium validum (assembly GCF_018304825.1). Lineage (NCBI taxonomy): Bacteria > Pseudomonadati > Acidobacteriota > Blastocatellia > Chloracidobacteriales > Chloracidobacteriaceae > Chloracidobacterium > Chloracidobacterium validum. The sequence goes on along the minus strand of NZ_CP072649.1, from coordinate 413,035 downwards.
GCCGGCTTCACCCCTCCGGTGAGCCTGCTGAAACCGATTCGTGGCGCGGACGGCGAGACCAAAGCGTGCCTGGAAACGTTTTTCCAGCAGGATTACCCCGACTACGAAATTGTCTTTGCGCTACACGACGCCGATGATGCCGCCGTCGCTGTTATCGAACGCCTACGCCGTGCCTACCCAAATGTGCCGACGACCTGCGTATTTCAACCGCCGCCACTGGGCGTCAATCCCAAAGTCGCCAACCTGGCCAATGCCCTGTCGGCTGCAAAGCACGACTTGGTGATCCTCAGCGACGCCGATATTCGGGTGTCACGCGACTATGTGCGGACCGTCATTCACCCGCTGCATGACCGGCAGGTGGGGGTCGTCACCTGTCTATATCGCGGCGTCTCGAAGTCGGGCTTGCCATCCCGCTTTGAATGCCTGGGCATTGAGACTGACTTCATGTCGAGCGTCCTGGTAGCTTGCCTCGTGGAGGGTCTGAGCTATGCCTTTGGCTCGACGGTTGCTACCCGGAAGTCGGTCATTGCGGGCTTCGGCGGGCTGGCGCGCCTGGCGAATCACCTGGCGGACGACTACCTGATCGGCAACCTCGCCTACCAGGCCGGCTACCGAGTGCAGTTGTCGTCCTGTGTCGTCGAAACCGTCGTCCCGGAGATGACGTGGCGCGATTTTTTGAGTCACCAACTCCGGTGGGCGCGCACCATTCGGACGGCCCGCTTTGGTGGCTACACCGGACTGTTTGTCACCCACACCCTCACGCTAGGCTTACTGCTGGTGACCGCCTTTCCTGGCGTTGCCCTAGCCTGGTATCTGATGCTGACGGGTGTCGCACTGCGCTTTTTAGCCGCCTGGCAGACGGCAAGCGCACTCGGTAACAACCAGATACGTCGCTTGGGATGGCTTCCGTTGCGTGACCTCCTGCACTTTGTGGTCTGGATCGGCGGGTTCTGGGGACGCACCATTACTTGGCGGGGACAAATCTATCGCCTGGCCGGCGATGGAAGACTGTTGCCTGAACCGCTTCCCGAACACCGGTAAGTGCCTGGAGCCACTTACGACGACCCACCTTGGAACCATCAGAAAACAGGCGTTGCCGCCGTATTTCAGGTTGTAATCTGAAAGCGTTTTGGTATGTTTCCAGACACTTTTGAGCCGTTCTACTTGCTCCACACTCGCCACGTGCTCAGTTGACCCGGCTGACCTGCCTTGCCAAGTAACATTCAGTCAAACGAGCAAGTTTCAGCTAGATGGGTTTCATAAGGAGACTTCAATGTGTCGTTCGTTGTTTCGTCGCCTGCATTCATTGCCGAGTTTGGCTGTAGCATTGCTGGCAACTGTCCTGCCGCTGCTCTCCGCCTGTGGCGGTCGCAACATTGCCGGAAGCGGGGTCGTGATTGCCCCACCACCGCAAACCCAAGCCCTCAACAAGCCGTTATGTCCAACGCCAAATGAGAGAGCCCTTTCAACCAGCGACGTAACCCAGATCATCACCCAGGCAGTCACCCGCGCCGCTGCCCTGAACCTCCGCGCCACGATTGCGGTGACGGATCGTGAAGCGAATGTCCTAGCGGTTTTCCGCATGACCGGGGCCAATCCCAATACTTTCATCCCCGGTGGTCCGCTTGGCGGACGCGCTATCCCAAGCGAGCTAGCGGCGATTTCCAAGGCCGGCACCTGTTCGTTTTTTGGTACAACGGGCAACGCCTTCACGCCACGCACGGCAAGCTTTATCGTGCAGGAACATTTTCCACCGGGCGTCTCGTTCACCCGTGGGGGGCCGCTGTTTGGCGTACAGTTCTCGAGCCTGCTTTTCAGCGACATCAACCCCCGCCTGCCGCTCGGACTTTCCGCCGATGCCGGCGGCGTTCCGCTCTACATCGGTGATTCGCCGGTGGGCGGCATTGGCGTTGAACTCGACGGCAACTATTCGCTCGATCCCGACCCGACGGACAACGACCAGTCCCCTGAAGAAATCATCGCGGTGGCCGGCGCGCGGGGCTTTGAAGCGCCGGCCGGCATCCGCGGGAATCTCATCCTGGTGGACGGCGTGGCGCTGCGGTTCGTCAATGCGCCGCCCCCCACCGCCGAACCGCTGGTCAACCTTGCAACGCAGGGCAGTTTTATGGTCATTCCGGCGTTCGGGACACAGGCCACGCCCAAAGCCGGCGTGCCGTTTCTTGGCGCGGGGAGCCAATTCACCTGTGGAACACTTGGCGGCCGTCCAGTACGCATCTTCACCCCACTGGCCAACATCACGCCGAGCGCCCAACTCTCCGTTGCCGAAGTCGAGCGGCTGCTGTCCCAAGCGATTCAGCAGGCTTATTCCACCCGCGCCGGCATTCGCCTGCCACTCAATAACTTTGCCGAAGTCAACGTGGCTGTCGTAGATGCGAATGGCAACTTGCTGGGGCTGCGTGGCACACCAGACGCGCCAGTGTTTGGTCTTGATGTCTGCGTGCAAAAAGCCCGTTCAGCGGCCTTTCTGAGCAATCCGAACGCCGGGGCAATCCTGACGGCGGCCGGCTTTGGCAGCTATGTCAACCGCGCTGCGGCCGATGGGGTTCAACTCAACGGCTCGATTGCCTTTAGTTGTCGTGGATTGGGTGATCTTCATCGCCCGTTTTTCCCGGATGGCATTGACTGTACCGGCTCTAACCCCTGTGCGCCGAATGCGCCGGGGCCATTCTCGAATGCCAGCCGTTTGTTTACTAGCACCAACGTGTGGAGTCCGTTCAACACCGGTCTTCAACTCGACCTGATTGCCGGCACGCTGGCCGACATTCTGACCAACTATTCCAATCCAGGCAGCGTGCCGGTCATTCGGCGTCCGCCCAATAACGTTCGCAATGGTCTTCAAATCTTCGCCGGCGGCGTGCCAATCTACAAAAACGGGGTCCTGGTCGGAGCCGTTGGGATTAGCGGTGATGGCATTGACCAGGATGACATCATTGCGTCCTTTGGTTCGGCCGGGTTTGAATCGCCGGCCAATATCCGCAGTGACCAAGTCATTGTACGCGGAGTCCGACTAGCGTTTGTCAAGTTCCCAGCCAACCCAAACCTTTGATTCATCAGCGGCTGAGGCGTAAACCCAGACGAGGTGTGGCATCTGTGGTGACGACGACACGACTCAAAATGGCCCTACTGGCACTGGCGTTCATTGGCGGCGGCTGGTTTGGCTTGGCGCAGCAAACTCCACCCAAGCCACCAGCGGAGTCTGAAGCTCCGGCGTCTGGGCCGATTTATTTGCCAACGCCGGAAGACCGCCTCCCGGAGGGGGCTTTCCTTCATGCCCAGCATCCAACCGGCGAGGTTGCCATCGTGGACAAAGAGCTGGTTCGCTTCAATGGGGGCAAATCCACCATCAAGCTCGACTGTAACTACTGCCACTTGGTCAGCCCGGAAGAAGTGCGCCGGGAGGGGTTTGGGAAGTATCCCTTCGAGACGCCTGACTACCTCAAGCAATTTGCCGGACGGACAGCACCGGTCAAACACTCAGCCTGCACGGCCTGCCACAGCTTCATGGTGACGCCCGGCAATCGGGCGCGCATGGCCAAGCTCCAGACCATGTGCGCCGTTTGTCACAATGGGGCGCCCATTGGGCAAACGGCAAAAGACATTCATCCCTTTCCAAATCCGGCCCGGCTGACGCAGTTTGGTGCACTGTATTCACACGCCATCTCAGCTCATGCCAAGGAAAGCTGTGAAAGCTGCCATCAAGTGCAAGCCCGGCCGACGCTGGTGGGCAACGGTGAAAACCCGATTCACAACGTCTATGTTTCACGCCCTGAGCATCGGGAATGCTTTGCGTGCCACATCGAGAACGCCAAGGAACTGACCGGGCGCGATGCGGCGCCCCCCTACGCCACGGATTGCGCCGGCTGTCACCCAATGGAGCGCAACCCTGACCGCCGTCTCCTGCGTGCGCCGCGCTACACGGCCATGACTTCCGAGTTTCAGCACGGAACCCACCATGCCGTCTTCAATCGCCAGTGGAATCCCGGCAAGCCATTCGAGACCATCGAGTTTCTCAACGGATTGGGCAAGGTTGCGCCCCTGACCGCCATGACGCACCCAGACGCCGCGAGCAAACAGACGGCGCTTTCCTGCAAGAGCTGCCACGGCAACCTGCTGACGCTCACCAAAGAGCTCCGCGATGCGCGTCCAAAGCGCGGCAAGAAGAGCAAAGAAGAGTTTGAGAAAGAAAAACTCGAGTGGGACTGGCTAGTGCAGACGACCTTTCGCCGTAACCCAACCTACCCAACCAACCTGGCCTGCGCTGGCTGCCACGGTTTTGAGCGCATTGAAAAGGTGAATGAAAAAGACACCAAGGAACGTACCCAACGCCTATCACCATTGCCTGGTTTCGCGCCCGCGCAGCACGGATTCATTCCAGTTTTCAATGTTGGGAGTTGTGATAGCTGCCACCCACCAACCGTGAGCAAGACGAAACCTGAAAGCCACAAACTACGCCGTCCGGTGGCCGCCGCAGGTGGTAAGTAAGGTTTTTTTCGAGATCGCAAGGATGCACATGAGTGTTCGGGTTCCCACGCCAGAAGTAGCTGACACACGGCAGCCGGCTACCACCGCAATGGGCGAGCCACGGCGGGAAGTCAGCCAGGCCCGGCGCGCGGCATTTATGGCCCTACTGCGTGTTGAAACTGACGATGCCTGGTCAAACGAAGCCCTCGATGCAGCATTTGCCCGCCTGCCACCATCCAGCGCCCCAGACCAGCGGGATGCCGACCGCCGCCTTGCCACCGAGATTGTAATGGGCGTACTCCGGTGGCGCGCCAAGCTGGATGCCCAAATCAGCGAACACACGGGCCGCGACCTTGCCAGTTTGGATCCGGCCGTGCGCACCTCACTCCGCATGGGGTTGTATCAAGTTACATTTCTGACCCGGACACCACCTTTTGCGGTCGTCCATGACGCGGTCGAGCTCGTCAAGCAGTCATCAGAAACAACGCATGCTGCCGGATTCGTCAATGCCATCTTGCGCGAAATCCTGCGGCAACGTGGCGTCAACGAGGAGAAACTGGCACCTGTCCGGCGTATTCTCAAAAAACCGACGCCACCGCCGGTGCCGTCCAAACGGGTACGCCGCAAATCGGTCACACCGTCACTGCCCCCGCGGGCCGAAGCCGCCACCATCGCCGACCGGGAGACGGAACTATCCCACCCAGCCTGGCTGCTTCATCACTGGGCACGGGCGCTAGGCGAGACGCGCGCCACCTGCATTGCACTGGCCAACAACGCGCCGCCGCCAACCTTCATCTGGCTCAATCCGCTTCGGGAGTCGCCCACGGCAACGCGGATGGCACTCGAAGCCGCCGGACTCACCCTCCAGCCGGTCGCCGGCCTGGCCACCAGCTACGAAGTGACTGGCGGGAACCTAGCCGCACTCGGTCCTTTCATTACCAATGGGACGGTGTATGTCCAGGATGCCGGCTCACAACACGTCACCCGCTGGCTCGGCGTCCAACCGGGGCAACGGGTGCTCGACATGTGCGCCGCGCCGGGTGGTAAAACCGCCCAACTCGCCGCCCTCATGCAGAACCAAGGCGGGATTACGGCGCTTGACGTACACCCCCACCGAGTAGCCGCCATGGAGCAAAACCTGGCCCGGCTGGGTGTCAAAATCGCCCGGTGCTATGTCGCCGATGCCACGTCAAGCCAACTGATTTCAACAGCCGACCACCGTCGCTCCCGCAAAAAACTGCCGTTTTCGCTGTTCCCTGATTCTTTTGATGCGGTGCTACTCGACGCGCCCTGCTCTGGCACCGGCACGCTTCGCCGGCATCCAGAAATCAAGTGGCGGCTCACCTTGCGCAAGCTCGCTGAATTTGCGGGGCTTCAAACCAAGCTGCTCTGGAACGCCGCTCAGGTTGTCAAACCAGGTGGCACACTCCTCTACGCCGTGTGCTCGCTCGAAGCTCGTGAAGGTGAAGAAGTCTTGCGAACCTTTCTCAAACACCACCGGCACTTTGAAGTCGCCCCCCCATCCGACGCCGGTAGCGCCTTGACCGGTGAAGGCTTTCTGCGGCTCTGGCCCGACCAGGACAACACGGATGGCTTTTTTGCCGCCCGCCTGCGCCGTGCCCAGTAGCCCCTCGGCGTCTCTGCGGAGGAACAGTCGCTTTGAAGATTGGCATTACCTGTTATTCGTCCTATGGCGGAAGTGGTGTCGTTGCGTCTGAACTTGGACTGGAACTTGCCGCACGGGGCCACGAAGTCCACTTTATCTGCGCGACACTGCCGCTGCGCCTCACCCGCATGCCCGACCTCATGCGCTTTCACGAAGTCGAGGCTACCAACTACGCGCTGTTTGACACCGCCCCCTATGCCTTGGCGCTGGCGGTGCGCATGGCCGAGGTGGCGCTGGAATACGAGCTGGACCTGCTGCACGTCCATTACGCGATTCCCCATTCGGTCAGTGCTTTTCTGGCGCGGGAAATGCTCAAGGACAGCCGCCCCGTGCCGTTCATCACCACCCTACATGGCACGGACATCACCCTGGTTGGCACGGATCGGTCTTACTTGCCCATCACGCGGTTTGCCATCCGACAAAGCGACGGGGTGACGTCGGTCTCGGAGTACCTGCGCGCCGAAACCTGCCGCGAGTTTGATATTTGCGCAGACACACCGATCGAGGTCATTCCCAACTTCATCAACAGCCAGACGTACCGGCGGGTTGAGAACCCGGCCCTTCGCGCTACCTTCGCCAAGCCTGAAGAACCCCTGCTCGTTCACGTGTCTAACTTCCGCGCTGTCAAACGCACAACGGACTGCATTCGCATCCTGGCACGACTCAGTCGCCAACTCCCGGCACACTTGGTCATGGTGGGCGACGGCCCAGAGCGCGCTCAAGCGCAGTGGCTGGCGCGGCAGAAGGGCGTTGCCAACCGCGTTCATTTCGTCGGCAAGCAACCGGATATTCCAGCTTACCTTTCGATTGCCGACGCCCTGCTGCTGCCCAGCGAGTCGGAATCCTTTGGACTGGCCGCGCTTGAAGCCATGGCATGTGAAGTTCCGGTGATTGCCAGTTGTACCGGCGGACTGCCCGAACTCGTCACGCCAGGCGAAACCGGTTTTTTGGCTGAGGTCGGCGACATCCAAGCCATGGCTGACCACGCCCAGCGCATCCTGACCGACGATGCCCTGCGCGCCCACATGCGCCGCGCCTGCCGGCGGGTTGCGGTGGAAACCTTCAATGCCAATGACATCATTTCCCGTTACGAAGCCTACTACGGGCGAATCCTGGAGCGGTTCCGGGCTGACCGTAAGCGTTAGTTCGACGGGAAGTTAGCTCTCGACGCAGAACGCGCCGGGGCAATGGCGACTGACCCGCCGGCCCGGTGGGCGGGTCATTTTGGGAGAAAACGTACAAAAAGGGCTTGGAATGTTCGAAAGAACACGCTAGATTAGCGACACTTCGTATGACAGCGCACGAAGTCAATGCTTCGTCGGTAGCCTGAGCGAACTCCCCGCCATCCTGCTGTAACCGCTGAGCGTGCGAAACAGTACGTTTATCTTATGTGAATGACGTTTCGAGCGTCCGCCCCGTTTGTGATTCCCCCCGAATTGCCATCGCGCAGTGCGATAGCGGGAGCAGACGACTCGATTGCCACCCTGACCGAAGTGACCACGCCCCAGATCGGAAAGCCGTGCCCCATGACCACCCATCGCGCCTGTCTCCGGTTCGGTGGATGGGGAAGGTTTTGGCGACGACCAGGGAGCGTGGCAGCGCGCGATAGAGGGGTTTGATATGGCTCAACATTTCCACCGCAGTATGAACACCATTGCGAAGGTTTCGATCTTCGGCGCCGTGTTCATCATCGGGTTCGGTGCGTGGCTGCTCCTTGAAATCAACCGCTCATCGAATGTGACCAATGTCGGTATCGCCCTGCCCCAGCCCGTGCAGTTCAGCCATCAGCACCATGTGGCCGGGCTTGGCATCGAATGCCGTTACTGCCACACCTCGGTTGAGCATTCCGCATTCGCCAACGTGCCTCCGATTTCGACCTGCATGAACTGTCACCAGCAAATTTGGTTCGGCGCGCCGATGCTCGAACCGGTGCGCGCCAGTTGGAAGTCCGGGCAGGCACTGGAGTGGAATCGCGTTCACAACCTTGGCGACTACGTCTATTTCAATCACGGCGTTCACGTGCAAAAGGGCATTGGGTGCGTGTCGTGCCACGGGCGAGTGGATCAGATGCAGCTCATCTACAAAGACCAGCCGCACACGATGGAGTGGTGCCTGAGCTGCCACCGCAACCCGGCGCAACACATCCGCCCGCGCGATCAGGTCTTCAACATGACGTGGAAGCCAGAAGATATAGGCGAAACGCAAGCCAGTCTGGGTGCGCGTCTCGTCCGGGAATACAACATCGAACCAGCTCGCAAACTCACGAGTTGCTCGACTTGTCACCACTAAAGCGCGACGCCATGACCGACCATTCGACACGTTCATCCGTCCCCATGCCACCGGCCGCCGACGTTCCAGAGCCAGCGCACTGGCGCGGCATCGAGCGCCTGCTCGCCGACCCAGCCGCGCAGGCCGCGCTGGCAGAAACTTTCCCGCGCCAAGCATCCCTGCTCGGCGATGCGCTCGACCGGCGACACTTCCTCAAAATCATGGGAGCGTCATTCGGTCTGGCCGGATTGACGGCCTGCAGCGCTTACCCAGACGACGGCAAGATTGTGCCGTATGTCAAAGCGCCGGAGGAAATCGTGCCCGGCAAGCCGCTGTTCTACGCTTCGAGCTTTAGCATGAGCGGCATGACGACTGGGGTTCTGGTTGAAAGCCACATGGGGCGGCCCACCAAAATCGAGGGCAACCCCGATCACCCGGCCAGTTTGGGAGCGACTGACCTCTTTGCCCAGGCTGCCATTCTGACGCTCTACGACCCCGAACGCTCGCAAACGACGCGCTACTATGGCGACGCTCGCCCCTATGACACATTTCTGCGCGACTTGCGCAAGACGCTTGACCAGCACCGCGCCAATCAGGGCGCCGGGCTGCGGATATTGACGGAAACCGTTACATCGCCGACGTTGGGCGCGCAACTTCAGCGCATTCTGGCCGCCTTTCCAAAGGCCAAGTGGATACAGTACGAACCATGCGGTCGTGACCACGCCCGCGCCGGTGCCAAACTGGCCTTTGGGCGCGCCGTGGCCACCCAGTATCGGTTTGAAGCCGCCGATGTCGTGGCGGCCTTTGACGCGGATTTTCTCGCCGCCGGGCCGGGCAACGTTCGCCACGCCCACGATTTCAGCCGCCGTCGTCGCGCCCGCCTTGGGCAAGCCGCAACGAAGCAGATGGCGCGGCTGTACATGGTCGAATGCACGCCGACAGCCTCCGGCACCGTTGCCGACCACCGCATCGCGGTGCGGCCGAGTGAACTGATTGCCATCGCCAACGCCGTGGCCGTCGGGCTTGGGATTGAAACCGGACGGCCGGCAGAGGCGCCCGCGGCCCATGCCAAGTTTGTGGCGACACTGGTCAAAGACCTTCAGGAACACGCCGGAAAGAGCCTGTTCCTCGTTGGCGATTACCAGCCGGCCGCACTTCACTGCCTGGCCCATGCCATCAATGCCAAGCTCGGCAACGTCGGCAAGACGCTGGAGTACACGGATTCGCCGGAAGCCAGACCAACCGACCAGGAAGCCGAGTTTCGCCAACTCACGGCCGAGATGCATGCCGGAGCGGTGGACACACTGATCATCCTCGACGGCAATCCAGCGTACACCGCGGCCGCCGACGTTGACTTTGCCGGCGGACTTCAGAAAGTCAAGTTTTCAGCTCATCTCAGCCTGTATTTCGATGAGACTTCAGCGCGCTGCCACTGGCACATTCCTGCGTCGCACTTCCTTGAGACCTGGGGTGACGCGCGCGCCCACGACGGCACGGTTTCCGTTCAGCAGCCGCTCATCGCACCGCTTTACAAGGAAACCAAATCGCCGCTCGAACTCCTGGCGGCCTTTCTGGACGAGTTCAACCAAAACAGTGATGAAATCGTCCGCGACTTCTGGCAGCGAAATTTGGCCCAACTGAAGTCCGGGCGGTCTTTCGAGCCGAATGTCAGCGGTGCGGTCCGTGTGGGACGCAACGCTGTCGGGTTACAAACCGATTTTGACAAGACCTGGCGGCGCACCCTCCACGATGGACATCTCGCCGATTCGGCATTCAAACCGGTCGAGGTCACGCTCACCAGCAATGTCGCCCAGGCGCTGGCGACCCTGCCAGCGCCCACCGGCAGCGGCCTTGAAGTCGTGTTCCGACCCGACCCGACAATTTACGATGGTCGTTTTGCCAACAACGGTTGGCTTCAGGAAACGCCCAAGCCACGGACGAAGCTGACCTGGGACAACGCGGTGATTATGTCACCGCGCACGGGTGCGCAGCTCGGTGTGGTTCGCACGCATGACACTGACCCTTACGCAGTCGTTGAAGTCGCCATTGGTGGGCGCAAGGTGCGCGGCGCGGCGCTCATCATTCCCGGGCACCCGGACGACACGGTGACGCTTCACCTAGGCTATGGACGTGAACGCGCCGGCAGCGTCGGCAACGGCGCTGGCTTCAACGCCAACCTGCTCCGGGCCGCCGACACGCTTTGGATGGCCAGCGGAGCCACCGTCACCAAGACCACTGAAACGGCGCGGTTGGCCTGCACCCAGATGCACTGGGAAATCGAAGCGGCCGGCGCGTTCGAGCGGCGGCAGCTCGTCCGGGAAGCCACGCTGGCGGAATACCTGTCCGACCCGCAGTTTGCGCGCACTGAGTTCGATGACCCGAAGGCCCGCAAGCTGACCTTGTTCGAGCCGCCGGACGACTACAGCCAAGGTTACGCCTGGGGCATGGTCGTGGACATGAATGTGTGCACTGGCTGCCAGGCCTGCGTGGTTGCCTGCACGGCGGAAAACAACATCCCCATCGTCGGCAAGGCCGAAGTGCTGCGCGAGCGTGAAATGCACTGGATTCGGATTGACCAGTACTACGCCGGCGACCCCACCGATCCCAACCTCGCGCTGCACTTGCAGCCGGTGATGTGCCAGCACTGCGAGATGGCGCCCTGTGAGTTGGTGTGTCCGGTGGCCGCGACAACGCACAGCCCCGAAGGCATCAACGAAATGACCTACAACCGGTGCGTTGGGACGAAGTACTGCGCCAACAACTGTCCTTACAAAGTGCGGCGGTTCAACTTCCTTCACTACTCCGACTACGACACGCCGGTGCTGAAGCTGGGACGCAATCCAGACGTGACCGTGCGGACCCGTGGTGTCATGGAAAAGTGCACCTACTGCATTCAGCGCATCAACGCGGCGCGCATCGAAGCCGAAAAGGAAGACCGGCGCATTCGCGACGGCGAGGTGATTACGGCTTGCCAGGCAGTGTGTCCGACCCAGGCCATCATCTTTGGCGACATCAACGACCCGACCAGCCAGATTGCCCAGTTGCGCAAAGAACCAACCAACTACGGGTTGCTGGCTGAACTCAACGTTCGCCCGCGCACGTCTTACTTGGCCAAAGTGCGCAACGTCCATCCCGATTTAGCGCCGGCGCGGAAGAAATCGGCCGGTCACGGGAGCGGACACGGTGGACACGATACGAAACCACATGGCGACAGCACGCCTGCGGCCCCAGGTGGGGAACATGCGCCAGGCCACTGATGAACGACAGGAGCGAGCTTGACTATGCCTGAGTCGAACGCATTTGAACCATCGCAGTCGCCGACCAGCCGGTTGCCCGTGATTGGCCCTGGGCACACCTACGCCAGCATCAATGAAAAAATCAGCGCCATTGTTCTGTTTCGTGGAACGACCTTTGGCTGGTTGGTCGGCTTTGGCATCGCCTTCATGATTTTCATGATGATGCTCGGCTCGATTAGCTACTTGCTTTACAAGGGCGTCGGGGTCTGGGGCATCAACAACCGGGTCGGCTGGGGCTTCGACATCATCAACTTCGTCTGGTGGATTGGCATCGGTCACGCCGGGACGCTCATCTCGGCCATCCTACTGCTGCTCCACCAGAAGTGGCGGACCTCGATCAACCGGTTTGCCGAAGCGATGACGCTCTTCGCCGTGGCCTGCGCCGGCCTGTTTCCAGTGCTGCACCTGGGGCGTCCGTGGTATGCCTACTTCCTGTTTCCCTATCCAAACACGATGGGGATGTATTTCCCCCAGTTCCGCAGTCCACTCGAATGGGACGTGTTCGCGGTCTCGACCTACGCCAGTGTGTCGTTGGTGTTCTGGTACGTCGGGTTGATCCCCGACTTGGCGACCCTGCGCGACCGGGCCCGGGGTTGGTTCACCAAAACAGTCTATGGGTTTTTCTCGCTGGGATGGCGCGGTTCAGCGCGGCACTGGCACCGGTATGAGTCCATTTACCTGTTGCTGGCTGGTCTTTCGACGCCGCTCGTGCTTTCTGTGCACACCATCGTCAGTTTTGACTTCGCGGTGTCCATCATTCCGGGCTGGCACGCCACGTTTTTCCCACCGTACTTCGTCGCCGGGGCCATCTATGCCGGGTTCGCCATGGTGCTCACGCTGGCCATTCCCGTGCGGTGGGTTTACGGACTGGAAGACTTCATCACCGACAAGCACCTCGAAAACATGGGCCTCATTACCCTCGTGACGGGGAACATGGTCGGGTACGCCTACATCATGGAGCTGTTCTACGGCTGGTATAGCGCCAACGAGTACGAGCAGTTCATGGTGCACAACCGCGTTCTCGGTCCCTACTGGGCGCTCTACGTGGCACTCATTGTGTGCAACATCATCGCGCCGCAATTCCTTTGGTCGAAACGCATTCGGCGCAACAGTTGGTGGCTGTTCACGATTTCCATGTTCGTCAGCGTCGGCATGTGGCTGGAGCGCTACGTCATCATCGTCGTCAGCTTGCACCGCACGTTCCTACCGTCGAGCTGGGGGACCTACGCCGGGACGTTCTGGGACTGGACCCTGTACATCGGCACGATGGGCTTCTTCCTGACGCTTTTGTTCCTGTTCATTCGACTCTTGCCGGTGATTTCGATGTCTGAAATGCAAATGCTGCTACCGGGCGCGAGCGGCGCTCCGGAGAAAGGAGCGGCGAAACCATGAAGCCAAGTACCCGACCTCGCTACTACGGGGTATTAGCCGAGTTTCCGTCGCCGGCAGCACTGGTCGCGGCGGCACGGGCAACCCATGACGCGGGCTATCGCAAGTATGACGCCTATTCGCCCTTTCCCATCGAAGAACTCGCCGACGCCATGCACGACCACAAAAACCCCATTTCGCGCATCGTGTTCTTTGCGGGACTGACGGGGGCCTGCGTTGGGTTCGGAATGCAGGTCTATGCCAACTTGGTTCACTATCCGATGAACATTGCCGGGCGGCCGCTTTACGCCTGGCCGATGTTCATTCCGATTACGTTCGAGTGCACGGTGGCCTTTGCGGCCTTTACGGGCGTGCTGGCCATGCTGGCCCTGAATGGACTCCCGCGGCCACACCATCCGCTGTTCAGCGTGCCGAGTTTTTCGCAGGCCACCCAGAGTCGCTTTTTTCTCTGTATCGAGTCAGATGACCCCAAGTTTGAGCTTGAGGCGGTTCATAAGTTTCTCGAAGGCCTCGGGCCAATGGAGATTCATGATGTTGAGAATGAGTAGGGGTTCGGCCCGCTTGAAGCCGCTTGTGTGGGCTGGCGTCGTGGCGGCGCTTCTGGCCGGCAGCACCGGCTGTAAGCAGAAAATGAGCTACCAGCCGCGCTACGATCCACTTGAGCGCAGTGAAACCTTCAATGACCGCTCCTCGGCCCGTCCGCTGGTGGCCGGCACGGTGGCGCGTGGTTTTCTCCGCGACGATCCAGAAGTTTTTCTTGGACGCAAGGAAAACGGTGATTACGTGACCGAATTTCCCTTCCCTGTCACCGAGGAAGTCATGAAGCGGGGGCAGGAACGGTTCACGATTTACTGCACGATGTGCCACGGGTTTTCTGGGTATGGCAACGGCATGATCGTGCAGCGTGGGTTTTCCCCGCCGCCATCGTTTCACGACCCAGAAACCCGCAATAAATCCGTGGGCTATTACTTCGCCGTCATCACGAATGGGTACGGTGCGATGCCGGGTCACGCGCACCAGATTCCGGTGTCTGACCGCTGGGCGATTGTGGCCTATGTGCGGGCGCTCCAGTTGAGCCAAAACGCCACACTGGAGGACGTGCCCACCGAGCATCGGTCGGCGCTTGATGCCCCGCCCCCCGCGGCGGCAAAACCAGCCGCTTCACCTTCGGCCCCACATTCGGGAGGAGCGCACTGATGAGCTACGACGCGACACAAGTGCAGTGGGACGCCCCCGTGCCGTCGGTTGTCAAGCAGTTTCAGACGCCGGCGCTGGTCATCGGCGGGATTGGCGCAATCCTGGCCATCGTCGCTGCCGTTCTTGACTTTCGGCAGTTCCTGCATGCCTATCTGTTTGCCTTTACGTTCTGGAATGGCGTGACGCTGGGCGCCATGGTCTTGCTGATGATCCAGTACCTGACCGGCGGCGGCTGGGGCATTCTGGGACGACGCGCGATGGAAGCCGCGACCCGCAACATCTGGCTGATGGCCATTTTCTTCCTGCCCATTTTGGCTGGCGTCCTGCTCAACAAGCTGTACATCTGGACGGACACGGCGCGGGTTCATGCCGACCACCATTTGCACCAGAAAGAAACCTACCTCAATGTGCCCTTCTTCCTGGGGCGACTCGTGTTTTATTTCACGGTCTGGTTGGTGTGGGCACACTTTCTCAATCGGTGGTCGCTCCAGCAGGATCAAAGCGGCGACAAGAAGCTGGCCCAGAAGCTCCGCAACCTGAGCGGTCCGGGGCTGCTCGTCATGGCCATCACCATGACGTTTTCCAACATTGACTGGCTGATGTCGCTGGAGCCGTACTGGTTCTCCTCGATGTACCCGCTCATCAACATGGTGGGCAACCTGCTGTCGGCCATCTGCTTCACCGTCGCCTGCGTGGCGCTGATGTCGGATGCCGCTCCGTTCAAGGGCCTCATTCGCTCCAAGCACTTCCGCGACTTTGGCAACTTGATGCTGGCGTTCACCATGCTGTGGACCTACACCTCGCTGTCCCAGTTTCTCATCACCTATTCCGGCAACCTGCCGGAAGAAACGCCGTGGTATCTGAACCGGCTTAACGGTGGTTGGGGTTATGTTGCCGCCAGTCTGCTGGTCGGACACTTCATGCTGCCGTTCGCGGTGCTGCTGCAACGCCAAGTCAAAGACCCCGGTAAGCCACTCATTTACGTTGGCGCATTCATTATCTTCATGCGAATGGTGGACTTGTTCTGGTGGATCAAGCCGACCTATGACGCCGGACACGGACTGCACGCCGCCGAACACCTTTCGCACTTCAACATTACCTGGATGGATGTCGTGACGCCGCTGGCGATTGGCGGCATTTGGGTGTGGTTTTACCTGCGCAACTTGCAGCAACGGCCGCTCCTCCCCCGCCACGACCCAAACCTGAAGGAGGCGTTTGCCCATGGCGGACACTAAGCCCGATAAATCTGACCACCATGAGCTGCCAAACGGCGAAGGCTTTGAGCAAAGCGACGCCAACATCAAAGCCGTGTTTGGCGTTGGGATTGCCGTCCTGATTTTTACCCTGTGCTGCGCCGTGGTGATCAACGTTCTCTACAGTTACCTGGATGAACGCGGCAGCCGCGTCGTTCAACCCAAAACCGAGCGCGCCAAGGATGAGCCACGGGTCATCAACGACCATGAGCCGCCGCTCCAGGAATCACCTGAAGCCGATATGCGTGAGTGGCGCGCCAAGGAAGACGCGCACCTGCATAGTTACGGCTGGGTCTCGAAGGAAAAGAACGTCGTGCGCATCCCGATCGAACGCGCCATGAAGCTCACCCTCGAACGCAAACTCCTGCCAAGCAGCAATCGCGTCCAGGCTTTCAATGCCCCCACAGGCACCCACCGCCCAGCCGGGACCGGACTGCCACTTCTCGATAAAGAAGAAGTCCTGCGGCATTCGGGCGATTCCAACTCAGGGCGGCCGCTGCCGCGTCCGGCGACCGCGCCACCGGATGGAGGACAAAAGCCGTCAATGGCGGGTTCAGCTCCAACCCCCCCGGCGCAAGGCGGACACCAGTCCGCGCCGGGCGCGCACTAGGTGCCCCACTGGGTATCTGGCTTGAGAGCACGGTCTTATGTGCGTAGGTAGAATAGCTATGAAATACGTCCTCGATACCGCCCGACTTGTTTTCAGTTTGGGCCTCAGTTTGTGGTTGAGCAGCAGTGTTGGGTTGGCTCAGTATGGCGCCGGTCAACAGGTCGAAATGCCAGCCCCGAACCGCACGCCGACCGGCTCGCCGGAGCTGCTCAAGCAAATCGGGGTCACCCAAAACCTAGGGGCGCAGCTTCCGCTCGATGTTCAACTGCGGGATGAGACCGGCGTCGAACGACCACTCCAGACCTATTTCACCGACAAGCCGGTGATTCTTGCGCCGGTGTATTTCACCTGCCCGATGCTCTGCACCCAGATCATCAACGGCATCATCAAAGGCTTGCGGGAAGTTCACTACACGCCTGGACAAGATTTTGAAGTTGTGCTGGTCAGTATTGATCCGCGTGAAACTTCCGAACTTGCCGCCGGCAAGAAGCAAAGTTACCTCAAGCGTTATGGGCGACCCGGAACAGAAGGTGGCTGGCACTTCCTGACCGGACGGGAAGAAGAAGTCTCGCGCCTCGCGGCAGCGCTCGGCTTCCGCTACGCCTGGGACGAAGCCACGCAACAGTATGCCCACGCCAGCGCCATCATGGTGGCCACGCCACAGGGACAACTTTCACACTACTTCTACGGTGTTGAATATCGCCCAAACGACCTCCGCTTTGCGCTCATTCAGTCATCGCAGGGCAAGATCGGCAGCCCGGTCGAACAAGTCCTGCTCTATTGCTTTCACTATGACCCGGTAACCGGCCGCTACACCCCCATGATTTTGACGGCCGTCAAGATTTTTGCCGTACTGACAGTGCTGCTACTGGGGAGCTTGATTGGTTACTTCCTCTGGCAAGAACGCAAAGAACGGCAGGCGTTGGCAGCTTCTTCCAATGCGGCCGCCAACGCTGGATAGGTATTTCGTCATGATGCCATTGACCTTACTCACGACGTATTCCGACTGGGCAGCACGGGCCCTGCGCCTGCCGTTGTTCCCCGAACAGGCTTCGACCAACGCGCCCAACGTGGATGCCCTGTATTTCTTCATGCTGGCAGTATGCGGTGGCGTCTCGATTGCCATCGTCCTGCTGATTTTTTACTTTGCCGTCAAGTACCGCCGGCGGACACCCGACCAACTGGCTGAAGAAGCCCACGTCCCGGTCGCCCTGGAATGGGCCTGGATTATCATTCCCTCGCTGTTCTTCATGTCGTTTTTTGGTTGGGGAGCCTTCCTTTACTTTGAGGACGCTAAAGCCCCCAAGGATGCGCTTGAGATCGCCTGTACCGGGCGGCAGTGGATGTGGAAGTTCCAGCATCCTGACGGACAACGCGAAATCAACACGCTGCACATCCCAGTTGGCAAACCTGTCAAGCTGGTGATGGTGTCAGAAGACGTCATTCACAGCATGTTCGTTCCGGCGTTTCGGATTCACATGGACGTGATTCCGAAGCGCTACACGGAAGTCTGGTTCGAAGCCACCAAACCGGGGACGTACCACATGTTTTGCTCACAGTACTGCGGCACGGAGCACGCCAACATGATCGGTTCCGTCGTGGCGCTCGAGCCACATGAGTACCAGGCCTGGCTCAATGGCGCGGCAACCGGTTCGTTGGCCCTGCGCGGCGAGGCGCTGTTCAACAAGCTGGCTTGCAATGGCTGCCACACTGGCGATGCCGAGGCCCGGGGACCCTACTTGCCCGGTCTCTATGGACGGAACGTCCAACTCACGACCGGCGAGGTCATTGTCGCCGATGAAAACTACATTCGGGAATCCATCATCAAGCCGGGGGTCAAGATTGCCGCCGGTTACGACAACATCATGCCGGGTTACGATGGGCAACTGACCGAAGAGCAAATCATCGAGTTGGTGGCCTACATCAAGAATCTCGGCAGAAAGTATGAGCAGTTCGAGCCGGTGGCACCGCCCACCGCGCCCGCGCCACGGCCGGCTGGGCAGAACCCTGACCAGACCTTGCCAACCGGAAACGTCAAGCCAAGCCAAGCGCCGCCACTCCCGGCGCCGGCCGCGCCCATGACGCCACCGCCAACCACGCGCCCTGCGCCAGATGCGGCTCGTCCAACCTCCAACTGATTCCGCCAGTCAGCAGGCTGTGACCTCTATCGAGTGATGCCATGATCGAAGAAAACGTCTCCTTACCGCGTATTCACTATCTGAACTCTCACTACGGGTGGAAATCGTGGCTCTTTACGACCGACCACAAGCGGATTGGTCTGCTTTACATGATTTCCATCACGCTGATGTTTTTCCTCGGCGGCTTCTTCGCGCTGCTCATTCGACTCGAACTGCTCACGCCACAGGCGGACATGTTCACGGCGGATACGTACAACAAGTTCTTCACGCTGCACGGGGTGATTCTCATTTTCTTCTTTCTCGTGCCCTCGATCCCGGGGACCCTTGGAAACTTCCTGATTCCGTTGATGATCGGGGCCAAGGACGTAGCCTTCCCCAAGTTGAACTTGCTGAGCTGGTACATTTTCGTCATTGGCTCGCTGTTCACGTTGTGGGTGGTCGCCGTTGGCGGGATTGACACGGGCTGGACGTTTTATACGCCCTACAGCACGACCTTTGCCAACACTCACGTCATTGCCGCGACGCTTGGGGTGTTCTTTACTGGGTTTTCCTCGATTCTGACGGGGCTGAACTTCATCGTCACCATTCACAAGATGCGTGCGCCGGGGCTGACTTGGTTTCGGCTGCCATTGTTTATCTGGTCGCTCTACGCGACGAGCATCATCCAGGTCCTGGCGACGCCGGTGCTCGGTATCACCATGGTGCTCCTGGCCGTCGAGCGCTTTGCCAGGGTTGGCATTTTCGATCCGGCGCTGGGTGGCGATCCGGTTCTATTCCAGCACATGTTCTGGTTTTACTCACACCCGGCTGTGTACATCATGATCTTGCCGAGCCTGGGGGTGGTGAGTGAGCTGATTTCGGCCTTCACCTGGAAACGTGTGTTTGGTTACAAGTTTGTCGCCATCTCGTCCCTGCTCATTGCGATCTTCAGCTTCATCGTATGGGGACACCACATGTACGTCTCCAGCATGTCCATCTACGCCGGCATGCTGTTTTCGATTCTCAGTTACTTGGTAGCGGTTCCCTCGGCCGTGAAAGTCTTCAACTGGACGGCGACGCTCTACAAAGGCTCAGTTTCCTATGACACGCCGATGCTCTATGCCCTGGGCTTCATCGGGCTGTTCACCATTGGGGGGCTGACGGGACTGTTCTTGGCTTCGATGGGGTTGGACCGTCACCTGCACGACACCTACTTTGTCATTGCCCACTTCCACCTCATTATGGTGGGAGGCGCGGTCATGGGTTACTTTGGCGGGCTGCACTACTGGTGGCCCAAAATGTTTGGACGCATGTATCCCGAATGGTGGGGGCGGTTGAGCGCGCTGATTGTGTTTGTCGGATTCAATTTGTCGTTCTTTCCGCAATTCATCATTGGCTACCTAGGGATGCCGCGCCGCTATCACGTCTATGCGCCGGAGTTTCAGGTCTTGAACGTGATGTCCACGGCCGGATCATCCATTCTGGGCGTGGGCTACCTGCTGCCGCTGGTGTACCTCATCTGGTCGCTGCGCTATGGGAAGGTGGCCGCGAACCCCTGGCGGGCGAAGGGGCTCGAGTGGGAAACGGCCTCGCCGCCGCCCCCAGAAAACTTCCTCGAACAGCCCATCGTGACGGAAGAGGCCTACAACTACCCGACCCGTCCCGCACAGCCAACCAAGCAGACCGGCAAGTTGACCGGCGGGCTTACGCCGCCATCGTCCACCACGACCGGAACCGGAAGGGAGGCCGAAGTTGTCTAACGCACACAGCCCTGTTGCCCATCACTTTTACACCATTGAACAGCAGAAAGAGTCGGCCACGATTGGCATGTGGCTCTTTCTGGCCACGGAAATCCTGCTGTTTGGCGCGTTGTTTACTGCCTATGCCGTGTATCGGCACAAGTTTCCAGACGCCTTCATGGTGGCCAGCGCCCGCATGGACTGGAAAATGGGTGGTCTCAACACGCTCTTTCTGATCATCAGCAGCGTCACCATGGTCTTTGCCGTGTCATCGGCTGAAAAGGGACGGCGAGGCGGGTTGCTTGGCTTCCTGGCCGCAACTGGCTTCTTTGGCACGCTGTTTTTGGTCGTGAAATACTTTGAGTACATGCACCACTACCACGACCACGATGTGCCGGGCCTGAACTTTCAGTGGACGGGGGCGCCCGAACTCGCCAACGGAGCGCAGATGTTCTTCTTTTTGTACTTCTTCATGACTGGCCTGCACGCGCTCCACATGATCGTCGGGTTAGGCTTGCTCGTCTGGATTTTTATTACGGCCTATCAGGGCAAGTACTCGCCAGAGTACTACAATCCGGTGGAAATGTTCGGTCTGTACTGGCACTTCGTTGACTTGGTCTGGATTTTCCTTTTCCCGCTGCTTTATTTGCTCGGCGCGCACCTCCCGCCCGGCGGCGGCGGACATCACTGACGAGGCAGGCGTTATGGCGCACG
The DNA here is from genome assembly GCF_018304825.1 of Chloracidobacterium validum. NCBI lineage: Bacteria > Pseudomonadati > Acidobacteriota > Blastocatellia > Chloracidobacteriales > Chloracidobacteriaceae > Chloracidobacterium > Chloracidobacterium validum. The sequence continues at coordinate 392,304 of NZ_CP072649.1, read as the reverse complement.
ATAAACATCCCAAAGAATCGCATGCAGAATCGCATGGCAATGGGCATGCCCATCCCACCATTTCTCCAGCAACCTACTTGGCCGTGCTGGCAGCGCTGGTGATCGGCACGGTCGTAACAGTTTGGACGGCCAGCATGGACTTGGGCGTTTTCAACACCCCGGTCGCCCTGGCGATTGCCATTGGGAAAGCCGCGCTCATCATTCTGTATTTCATGCACATCCGCTACAGCACCTGGCTGACGAGAACCGTCGTGGTTGGCTCGTTTTTCTTTCTGATCGTGATGTTCGGATTGACCTTTGCGGACTATTTCACCCGCGAAAAAACGCATGACATCCCATCGCTGTATTCATCTGACCCGATTTTGAAGCAGCAATAGGTTGCTTTTCGGATTCCGGCCCCGGGTCATCAAGTTACATTAGGTCACCATGCCAAAATCTGTTGCATTTGCTGCCCCAACGCTGACACTGGCTCCTGGTTTCCGTGGCCGGCTAGCGGCTTACTGGGCATTGACGAAACCGCGCATTACCTTCGAGGTGGTACTTATCGCCGCGTTTGGTTTCATCCTTGGCACACCGGGAGCTATTGACTGGCTGCGCTTTTTCCACGCCATGGTCGGCGTGGGGCTGTTGTCGGGGGGCATTGCTGCTCTCAATCAGTGGATGGAACATGCAGCCGATGGAAAGATGCGGCGCACGGCGACGCGCCCCATTCCAAGCGGACAGGTAACACCTTTTCAGGCGCTGCTTTTCGGCATCACGCTCACGGTAGCGGCCGAGGCCTACCTTTGTCCGACGGTCAACCCACTGACAGCGATCCTTGGCCTCATCACGGCCATTGGCTACGTCTGGATTTACACGCCGCTCAAAACACGCACGTGGCTTTCAACCGCCATCGGCTCGTTTCCGGGCGCAATGCCGCCACTGGTAGGCTGGGCGGCGGCAGCCGGGACACTCTCCGTTGAGGCGTGGGTACTGTTTGCCATCATGTTTTTCTGGCAGTTCCCACATTTTTACGCCATTGCCTGGATGTATCGCGAAGACTACCGCCGGGCCGGCATCGGCATGCTCCCGGTCATTGAAGCGGATGGACGGCGTACCATCCGCCAAACGCTCCTGACCGGCGTGGTCACGGTTGGGCTGAGTCTCCTTCCCTTCTGGCTTGGTCTTTCGGGTTGGGTGTATTTGGTTGGAGCACTCCTGCTGGGCGGGCTATTTTTGCAGTCTTGCCTCACGCTGGCCCGAACCCGAACCAATCTGGCAGCCAAGCGTGTTTTGCGCGCATCGGTGGTTTATCTTCCCATGTTGTTTCTGCTGATGACGCTCAACCGCCTCTGAGCGCCATCAGTTGAGCGCCACAAGTTTCAACATTGGGAGTGGAACCATGCCAATCAAGCTTGTTACCGTCGATGCTTTTACAGACAAGCCCTTTCAGGGCAACCCGGCGGCCGTTTGCCGCCTTGAAGCTGCACTTGACCGGCACCTCATGCAGTCCATCGCCCTGGAAATGAACCTGTCTGAAACGGCCTTTGTTTGGCCGGAGCCGGATGGGGGATGGCGACTGCGCTGGTTTACGCCAGAAGCGGAGGTGCAACTCTGCGGGCATGCTACGTTGGCAGCCGCGCATGTGCTTTATGAGCAAGGCGATGTGCCGACGGACGGGGTGGTTGTTTTCCATACGGCGAGTGGGCCACTCTCTTGTGTCCGCCAGGAAGACGGCGACATTGAAATGGATTTTCCGGCACTTCCGGTCACACCAACAGCCGCCCCAGTCGAGTTGTTTGCAGCGTTACGCGCTCCCCTGGCGTATGTCGGAGCCAGTGAATCGAACTATTTGGTTGAGGTCCAGGATGAAGCGACCCTTCGCGTGATTCAACCCGACCTGCGACTGCTGGCGACCTTACCCAAGTGGGGGACGATAGTGACCTGTCGGGCGGGTGCCCACGAGGGCGAACCCGACCACGATTTTGTTTCACGCTTTTTTGCGCCGGCCAAAGGCGTTGGCGAAGACCCGGTGACGGGGTCGGCCCATTGTTCGTTAGGTCCCTACTGGAGCGCCAAGCTTGGCAAAACCAAACTGGTTGGCTTTCAGGCGTCCAAGCGCGGTGGCATCGTCCGGGTTGAAGACCGGGGCAGCCGCGTCACACTTGGCGGACGCGCGGTGACGGTCATGCACGGCGCACTTCTAATCTAGGAGCATGTCTAAAAAATCCTGAAGGCGACACAAAAACGTGGCACAGGCAGACCTGTGGACAACCTTGGCCTGTCTTGCGGGTGTGTTCCGCGTTTCCGAGCACCAAGGTAGCCGCTTGTGCCGACCGGTGATGGCGGACAGCTTGTCAAGGGTAGCTTGCTTGCGCCCAAGTTTTGGTCAAATAACCGGCGTAAGACCCACGCCTACCATTTTATGCCCGGCAACCAGCGGAAAACACTTTCCTGCTTGTTCACATTGTGTTCACATGGCTGCGAATAATGACGTTACGTGTGGCTTACGACGCCAAACGAACTTTTGAAGAGGTTCCGTGGCGGAAGGCGTTTCGGGCAACGGTGGTCTGAACTAGGCTGGCGTCTTGCCAAGGTGCGTTCTCTCCGTCTGGAGTTCCGTTCCGTCCTCTGTATTTAAGGGAGAATCATCATGCGAGATGTTTTGCGACTGAAGTGGCTCTGGCTGCTTACGGTGGCGATTTGTTTGGGGATACCAGGGCAAGCCTGGGCGCAAGCGCAAGCGACGACCGGACAAATTGCCGGGGTGGTGCTTGACCAAACCGGCGCCTCAATCGCCAATGCAACCGTGACGGCGGAGAACGTTCAAACGGGTTTCAAGCAGACCACTACATCGAGAGCGAATGGCGAGTATGTGCTTGTCCAGTTGCCGGTGGGGAATTACAACGTCACAGCCGAAGCGTCAAACTTCACGGCAACCACGGTGGAAAACATCACCGTCATTGTTGGCCGGACGTTCAACCTGAACTTGAATCTTGGCGTTGGGGCCGTCACTGGGGAAGTGATTGAGGTGACGGCGAGCGGGGTCAGTATTCAGACGACCCGCAGCGAAGCGGACGCCATTCAAAACTCGACGGCCATCCAGAACCTTCCGATCAACGGGCGGCGCTTTCAGGACTTCGTTACGCTGTCTCCAAACGCCCAAGTTGAACCGCGCCGCCAGCAGATTTCACTGTCTGGCCAGCGTGGTATCTACGGCGCGAACGTGAACGTGGACGGGATGGACTACAACCAACCGTTCTTTGGCGGTATCCGTGGCGGTGAACGCTCAAACTCCGCGTTTACGATTCCGCAGGAATCCATTCGTGAGTTCCAGGTCGTGTCGGCAGGTTATTCGGCTGAGTTCGGGCGTTCCACGGGCGGCACGGTCAACGCCGTGACCAAGAGTGGGACGAACGAATTCCACGGCACGGCGTTTTACCTCATTCGCCCGCAGGAAGCCGCTCGCACCAACGATTTCTTCCGCGCGCAAGAAGCCCAGTTTGCCCAGCAAGGCATCACGGGACGGATCAACGCCGCGCCCACGCAGCAGCAGTTTGGCGGCTCAGTCGGCGGACCGATTTTCAAGAACAAGCTTTTCTTCTTCTTTGCTTATGAGCAGCAGCGGCTGCGCCAAACCCGGAGCACCGTGTTCCCGAACTTGGCGCTGGTCAACCCCGGATCGTTGACCCCCTCGCAACAGGCTGTGTTCAACTTTTATTCCAATGAACAGGGGAACTTCAACCAAACCAACGACGCCTGGGCTCCCCTCCTGCGGCTTGACTGGCAAATCAACAGCAAGAACTTGTTGACCGTGCGCTACAACTTCAGCTTCAACCGCGCGCTCAATGCCAACTCCAATGGCCCGCAGATTTTCCCGACCACGAACAGCTCCCTTGCCAACAACGGCGCGGAGCGCAACCGAAACAACATCGGCGTGGTCTCGCTCAACACGACGCTGACCTCCAGCCTCTTCAATGAGTTTCGCTTCCAGTTCGCGCGCGAAGACCGCCCACGTGGCTCAAACTCCGACCGCCCGACGTTCAACAGCTTCATCGGCAACGTTGGTGCAGTAGCCTTTCTGCCGACCACGCAGTTCGATACCCGGACGCAGTTCGTCAATAACCTGACGGTGATTGCCGGCAACCACACGATGAAGTTTGGCTTTGAATACAGCCGGGTCTTCGCCAACCAGTTGTTTGGTTTCAACCAGTTTGGCTCATACTCGTTGATCGGCGCCAACACGACGCTGGCCGTCATCAACGGCGTCCAAGTTCCGGTTGTTCCTTCAAACGCGCCGCCTACGGCGCAACGCGGACGGTTCGACGTTCCGGCTAACTACACGGTGCAGATTGGGAACCGGTTCACGGAGTACACCGTTCACCAGTTGGCTTTCTTTGGTCAGGATTCGTGGCGCATTCGCCCGAACTTCACGTTGAACTACGGCTTGCGCTGGGAAGGGCAATACAACCCGACGCCGGAAGCCAACAACACGGCGCTGGTCAACATCGTCAACAGCGTCCAGTACCCAATTGACGCGCCGGGTGTGCGCCGTGACCCGACGCGCATTCCCGACGTGACAAACCAGTATGCGCCCCGGGTTGGGGTGGCGTGGGACCCGTTCAACAACGGCAAGTCAGTGTTCCGCGCCAATGGCGGTATCTACTACGCGACGACGCCGCTCCTGCTCTTCGCCGACGCGACGAACAACTTCCGCACGCCTCCGGGCAACTTGTCCGCGCAGATTCCGTTTGCGCTGCCGGCGGGCTTCAACCAGGCGGCATTTGATGCTTCACCGGCGACGGCCGGATACCGGGCGATCATGGGCACGGGTGCAGCGCCCAACACGGTTTTCCGTCAGTTCCTGTTGGCCGGCATCAACCTCAACAACTTCCAGCTTGGGGCGCTGCCAACCGTGACGCCGGCCCAGCTCACCCAGATCGCCAACGTGCTGAACCAGTTCCTGCCGACCGGCGCGACGCCATTTTCACTGTCAGCGGCAGCAACGCCACTGTTTATTGATGGTGATTTCCGCAACCCACGCTCCCTCCAGGCCAACTTTGGCTACGAGTACCAGGTGGCGCGTGGGCTAACCCTGGGCGTGGACTTCTCGCTCATCAACACGGTGTATCTGCAACGAAACCGCCAGCTTAACTTGCCGGCGCCGCGTATCAACCCAGACAACATTCCTGGTGACATTTCACTGCGCCCGATCTTCAATCCCACGGTCGCGCCATTTGCAACCCGCCCCAATCTAGGCGTTGGGCAGCTTACGGTGCGTGAGTCCACGGCCCGGTCGCTCTATCGTGCGATGGTGCTGCGGGCAAAGTTTGAGCGGCGGTGGGGACAGTTTTCGGCCTTCTACACGCTGTCTGACAACCGGTCAGACGACGACAATGAACGCGAAGCCGGTGGTTCGTTCCCGTCCAACTCGTTTGACCTGCGCGCGGAGCGGGGCTTTTCAAACATTGACCGGCGGCACCTCTTCGTGGTCAACCCGGTCATCTTCCTGCCCTACGGGTTTGAAGTGTCGAGTGTGGTTCGTCTCCAGTCGGCGTTCCCGATTGATGCCATCGTTGGGAACATCGGTGGCGGTTCGGCCGACGTCAACCGCGATGGCACGCTTGGCGCCGGCGCTGGTGGTCAGCTTGACCGGCCATTCCGCGCGCCCGGCGATCCATTCCCGCGGAACGCCTTCCGCAACCGCCCGATTTACAACGTTGACTTGCGCATCCAGAAGCGGTTCAAGATTACCGAATCGCAGGATGTCACCATTTCCGGCGAGTTCTTCAATCTTTTCAACACGATGAGCTTGCAGTACAGCGGCGCGGCCGTAACGAGCCTCTGCAACTTTGCCGGGTTGACGGGCAATGCCCTGATTGCCGCGCAACGCAACTGCGGCATTCCCCAGGCCAACGTGCCAGTCAACCCCAACTTCCTCTCGCTTCGGGACCGAAACCCGAACAGTGCGCGACTTGGTCAGCTCCTGCTCAACAACACACTGGGCAATTCGGTGTTCCAGTTCCAGGTGGGCGTGCGGTACCAGTTCTAATCCTGCCTCGCTCACACCCCTTACATGGCGGCGGCGCTTCGGCGTCGCCGCTTTTTTGCTTGAGGTTCATCCGTCAACTTCGCCGGGCCGCGGCTGCCGAGACAACGTCCCAATAGGCGGCCAGGGCCGATTCGCGCCGAAAGTGCTCCTCGAAACACTGCCGCGCCCGACGTTGCATGGCGGACAGCCAATCCGGTTCATCGGCTAGCCGCCGGAGGACGGCAACCAGTGCTGTCGTATCACCCGGCGTGACTTGAACCCCACAGGCATGGGCGTGAATGATGTCGGCAACCTCAGTCTGCTCGCCGACAAGCCCCAGAATGGCCTGTCCGGCAGCCAGCGAACCGTAGATTTTGCTGGGAATGATCAACCCCTCCGCTACAGCTTCCATCGTCACAACCGAGACATCACCGCAGGTCAGTGACCAGGGCAACTGTTCCAACGGTTGGTATGGTAGGAACTTGACGTTTTCCAATCGCTTTTCACCGACCATGGCCGCCAGTCGCGGACGCTTGCCACCATCCCCGATGAACAGAAAGAAAAAGCGGGGGTCATCCCGCAACGCTTCGGCTGCCTGGATGAGTGTTTCCAGATCGTGGGCTAAACCCATGTTGCCGGAATAGAGAACTGTCAACCGATCATGCGTTCCGTGTTCCCGCGCAAAAGGGTTTTCAGGCTTCGGCAGCGGGCGGATGGTGTCGCCGTCGGCCCAGCTTGGGATGACGCGCAGGTTCAGAGGTGCGCGCCGGTGACGTGCATGATTGGTTTCAAGCGTAGCGCGCATGCGACCTCCGAGGGTAATCACGGTTACGGCTCGGCTATAGACCAGCGCGTTGACGGCATCCCAGAGCCGCCGGATGACTGACCGCTCGCCGAGAATGCCGAATTTCACGGCAAGGTCGGGGTAAATGTCTTCCACGACGCAGACGTACGGCCGTCGCCGGATGAGCCAACCCAACCAACCGACGATGCCAAGCAACGGCGCATTGCAAACCATCAGGACATCGTAGCCACAAAAGCCGAGCGTTGTCTCCAGTGTCGCGCCGCTGAGGAAGGTTGCCAGGTTGAGCGCCCGTCCCCAGAGGCGACGCTTGTCAAAGCGGGTTCCAAAGGCACGACGGATGCGGATGGCACCAAGCCGATCATCGGCCGGCAGTGGCAGGGCATCCCGCTGGTAGGGGGCGCGACTCGTCACGACAGCGACATCACTTCCGCGAGCGGCAAAGTCCTGGGCGATTTCTGTCGTGAACTGCGCGACCGCCGCCGTCTCCGGGTGAAAGTAATGGGTCAGGATGAGGATTCGCGGTCGCTTGGCAGCGGATGGGTTGGCGGCATTCGGGTCGTGGTTCGGCATGACCATCAGGAAACATTCGCCATGGCAACCGAGCGGATCACCCGCTGGCGAACCCACTGTGCTGGAGCGCCACGGTAGATGCCGTATGGCTCGGTGCTGCCGCCGATGACACTCCCGGCCGCCACGACGACATGGCTTTCCAGGCGCGTTCCCGGAAGCACGATGCTCTTGGCGCCAACCCATGCGCCATCGCCGATCGTGATGGGCGCGATCATCAGGTCGAAGTGCTGGGCCGTATAGTCATGATTACCCGTCAGCAAGTATGCGCCTTGTGAAATGCAAGCGTGTGCGCCGATGGCAACGTCTGCGAGGTTGTCAATCCACGCGCCTTCACCGATCCAACTAAAGTCGCCGATGGCAAGCAACCAGGGATATTTGATGTTGACATTCGGCTTGATCACGACACCCCGGCCAATGCGCGCGCCAAACAGGCGCAGCAACCTGGCCTTGAGCGCCGATGGGTACGGTAGGTCAGACTTGAAAATCCAGGCGTTGATGAGTAGCCACAGGGCGCGCTTGAGTGGCGGGCCTGGACGATACCACGCATTGTTGAAACGGGATAAGTCAACAGTTGTCATGTGGTGAGGATGCGCTCATAGGTTGCAAGCAATTGTTGCGCGATGCGATCCCAAGTGTAGTTGGCCAAGACAAACGCCCGGCCCCGTTCTCCCATGGCCCGTGCTGCGGCCGGGTTGGACAACAGGTCATCCAGTGCCTCGGCCAGGGCATCCACCGTGCTGTCCACGATGCGCGCTCCACCGGCGACGCCAGCCTCGGGGAAGTTGCAGCCGGTCGTCATGATGGTCGGTGCGCCGGCAGCAATGCACATCAAAATCCCCATACTGAAGCCCTCCGAATAGGAAGGCGCGATATGGAGTTCAACCGAGCGCAGCATGGCATAAAGCAGCGCTCCGCTCATCCAGTCGGCAAAGGTCACGGCGTTCATGCACTTGGCGTCAACGAAAAACTGCTTCGCCCGCGGCAGAAACCCGACGTTGTCCTGTCCGACGACCAGCAGGTGCGCCGTTGGATGTTTCTCGTGAATCCGGGCAAAGGCCGGCGCGAGTAAGTCAAGTCCCTTTTTCGGGTCAATGCGTCCGAAGAACAGGATGAGGCGCTTGTGACGCAGCGCCGGATAGGCCGCGTAAAAGACATCGGAGGCTGGCAACGACTCAAATTCTTGTCGGCGCAAGCCATTGGGAATGAGTTCAACCGGCGTGTCAAGGTCAAGGGATGCAATGTGCTTGGCCTCTTGTGAGGCGGTCGCCTGAATCAACCGCGCGCCACGCAAGGCCGGCTGCTCGATCAGCTTATAGTAGGCCCGCTTCTTCCAAGCCTTGTAGGCCAGGGCCCAGGGTTCCAGCATGCCGTGCGGCGTCGTGACATACGGCAGCCCTTGCCGACGACAATGCCACTGTACGGCCGCAATGAGCGGCGCGAAGATCGAATGGGTATGAATCACGTCATAAGTCGCGCCATGCTGCGCGAACCACCGTACCAGCGACCGGCTGAGAATGAAATCTTTCCGATGCCAGCATGGGAAGTACATGACCCGATAGCGGTCCGCCTCGTTCCAGGTGCAGTGCGCAACTTGGCGACGCTGCTCACCATCGGCATCGGTGGTGATGATGTCCACGGCTGCGCCGGCCCCTCCGGCCGCCTGGGAAAGTTCCTGCACGACTTTGGCGATGCCACCATATTTCGCGCCCAAATAAGGGACAACAAACAATACCCGCATTGGAGAGTTCCAAATTTTCAGGACAGTAGCCGTGCCGTCCGCATCCAGGCAACAGTCCGCTCAAGCCCCTCACGCAATGAAGTCGTCGGCTGCCAGCCGAAGACCCGCGCGGCGGCCGTCGAGTCAAGACAAACCCGCGGCACATCAATCCGCCGCGCCGGCTCATGCCGTACCGGCACCGTGCGCCCGATGACCTGCTCAATCATGGCGACAACCTCGTTCAGGCTGTAGCTCTGCCCGCCACCCAAGTTGAAGACCTGGTTGGTTCCCAGGTTGCTCAGTCCGGCCTGCGTGAGCGGCTCGACCATATCCGTGATGAAGAAAAAATCCCGGCTGGTTTGCCCATCACCGAACAGAACGATTGGTTCGCCACGCAGGGCACGGTAAAGAAAAACGGCAATGGCTCCCTGACGACCGAGCGGGTTCTGACGCGGACCGTAGGGAACCGAAGGACGAAAGACGACATACTCGAGGCCGTAGAGATGGTGATACGCGCCAAGGTACTTCTCGACGGTCAACTTCGTCACTCCATAGGCATTGATCGGCTCGGTCGGGTGGGCTTCGGTCAGGGCATTGGTTTGCGGCACGCCATAGACCGTTCCACCAGATGAGAGATAGACCACCCGCCGAACGCCACTTTCACGGCAGGCCTCGAGCAGGTTGACCGTCGGGACGAGGTTTGACTCGATGTCGGCGACCGGATGGCGCGTCGCGCTTTCATGAATCGAACTCCAGGCCAGGTGATAGACCGTCTCGACACCAAACTCGGTGAGCACATTCCGCACCAAGTCGCGGTCGGACAAGCTGCCGAGCACCACGCGCACGCCGGCCGGTGGGGTGTCATAGCGCCGCTCACGGCGGTCAAAGACAATCACCGGGGCGCGCGCAACCAGTTGGTCAACTAGGTGCGAACCAATGAATCCGTTCCCTCCGGTCACCAAACAGGTTGCCATGGCATAGCTCAACACCGTTTCAAGCTCGCGCGGGAAGTGGTTTCGGCGGCGACCAGGACGAAGGCTGGCCGGACTGCTTCAGCAAGCGCCGGTTTGACCAGGCAAAGACAAGCACGGTCAGCGACGACATCCCCAGCCAGGCATAGATTCCCGGCAAATCACCACCCCGCAGAAGCGGAATCATCCAGGCCACGAACAGCCCCCGCAGCACGGTGTAAACGAACGGATGCAGCCGTGCCATCCACTCCGTGATGGCGGCAAAGGCCATTCCATAAATGACGGCCAACACGGCAATCCCAACGACCCCACCCTCGCCGTAAAACGAACCGTAAATGGACTGAGAAATACCCAGCATGCCCTGCGACTCGTCCCGGAGACCCAACTTGTTGACGTAGCCGCCAACCGGCTTATCCGGCCACAGCGCGCGGGGTATTGGGCGCGTCAAGATTTCAAAGTGCTCGACGCCCAGCGTAAAGTCCATCAACTCAGGATAGACAAACCGGACGATGACAAACCCGTCCAGCATGTTGGCGTCCTCGCCGGCGATGAGGCGTTCCCAGGAGGTATCCGTCCGCTGGAAGGCTGCCGCCTTGTTGTTCACATCATCAGCTTGCCGAACTGCGCCTCCCAAGCTGAACGCAAAGACCGCCACCACTGCGCCCAACAGCAAGGCAACAGCGCGGCGGCGCGGAGCGTAAAAGACGGAAAGCGCCACGGCGATGCCGACCACCAAGCCAACAAACTGAAACCGGAGAAACGCGCCAAAGTTGTTATAGGCAGCCGCCGCCACGATCACCACACACACTGCTTTTTGAAATGGGGTTTCCAGCGCGCCAAACCGCCAGGCCGCGACCAGCAGCGTCGCCACGCCAACCAGCGTCAGTGGAAACAAATAGACGTAGCTGCTATTGGTGAGCACGAACGCTGCGCTGCGCGCATACTCACTCAGGAAGAAAAACAGGATGCCAAGCCCAAGCAGCGAAGAAACCGTGCGCGCCGGAAGACGACGCAACCCCTCGGCCCTGATGACCGGCAGCCGTTGGCGCATCCGGGCGCAGTAGGTCGCCATGAGCACGAATTCACCGAAGGCGATGAGCGGCAGCACTTCCAGCGCATCCTCGTCGGTGATGGGGGGCAAGCCAAACGTATAGACCGTTTCAACCCATTCACCCCAGCCATTGGTGACGGCGAAATACCGATATGAGCTGAAGAACATCGTCAACCCGGCCATCATCAAGGGGAGTTCATCATTCCGCCGGAAAAACCAGACGATGGCAAAGATCAGCAAGCTGGATTGGATCAGGACAATCAGTGGGAAAAGTGTATCCATGCGATGGTTTCCAAGCGGTCTTCTTTCCAAACTGGCCCTTTGCAGGTGGAGTCTCCGCGCCACTAGGTCGTTTCTAGCAGGGTCTGCCAACGCGCGCCGTAAGCTTCCCAAGTGTACGCCGTGGCGCGCTGTCGCGCCAGTCGTCCCATCTCAAAGGTTTTTACCGGGTTTGACATGGCGTCTTCCATGGCCGACTGGAGCCGGGTGGCATCGCCCGCCGTCATCAGCCAGCCGTCGCAGCCATCCGTGATGATGTCTGGCCCAACGGTGGCGTCGGAAGCAATGACCGGCACGCCGCAGGCCATCGCCTCCAACACCACCAGACCGAAGCCCTCAAAGTAGCTTGGAAACACCAGAACGTCGCAGGCCCGGATGAGTTCCGGCAAATCACGGTGGGGGCGCTTGCCCAGTACCTTGAGTCCGGGCAAATCAGGCACGAGCCGCCGCACGGCCGGACTGGCCGGGCCGACCAACCACAGCTCGGCACGGCGGGTTGCCAGCCGCCGCCACACATCGAGCAAGAGCGGCACGCCCTTGCGGGCAGTTAACGTTCCCAGAAAGAGAAAGCGGAAGGGGCGCTCACCTTCCGGCTGGGCGCGCGGGTAAAAAGCAGCGAGATCAACGCCATACGGATTACAAACAACCCGCTCCGGCGGCACGCCATGGGCGACCAGTGACCGTTGGGTGAATTGGCTCGCCACGACAATGGATGCCGCCAAGTCATGCTCCTTGGCTTCGTGGGCCAGCATTTCCGGCAGCGGCGGCGTGAGACTTTCCCGCCAGTCCGGGTAACGCGCGGCGACAGCCTCAAAGACCTGTTTTTTCCACAGCGGATGCGCAATGCTTTGGTCGAGGATGAAGCGCTTGCCTAGGTCGCGGCAACGCTCCGCCAGAATCCACGAGGACGTATCAAATCCAATCACGACATCCACGGCCCGCAACGCTGACGATGGAATGCTCGCCTGAAAGGCCTGATTCCGCCTGAGAAAGACCTCTAATGCCGCTCCCCCCTGGCGCAGCGCCCACAGCGCGGATAATTCCCGCCACGGACGCAACCGGAGAAGATGCCCCGGCACACCCGACAGAAGCCGATTCCCCAGTCGCTCACGAATCATCACCGAGGCCGTCAGCCAGCGAACCCACCAAGCTTCCTCCCGCAGCGCCAAGCCGGTCCAGAAACTGCTCAAAACGCCCTGCCGCGCCAACTGCCGGGCGAGCTGGAAGGCGTGTTGGGTTCCAGGGTGCGCGAGCAAAACCTTCATGCCACAACCCAGATGGCGTCAACCACGTTACAGCTCGACACGGGTCGTCACCCAGCAGGTCGGAATCGCGCGCGCTTCCGGGCCAAAAAGCCAGTGTGGTTTGAGCCGATGAATGTCAACCAGCCGCTGAGCCGCTTGAAACCGACTCACAACGGGTTCCAGCAAGTGATCGCCATGGACTTCGACCAACCACTGCGTCGGCGCGCGCAAAAGCTGCGTCGCCCCGTCGAGGACGTCCACTTCGGACCCTTCGACGTCCACCTTGACGAGCGCCGGACGACCGGCCAGCGCCGGACGGTCAGCCGCCGCCACGTCCAGCGCCACGGCGCGCGTGTCGGTGTTCGCGCCAACATAGGCTGGGATGAACTCAAAGGTCGCGCCGGCATAGGCTTTCACCCAGGCCCTGGCCGGAGCGGTCAGTTGTTGCTCGAGGAGGGCGTCATCGTCCAGGCCCGGCTCAAAGGCGACAACATGCGGCTGCCGCCCCTGGGCCAGGATGGCCGCCGCGCAACCATAGGTAAAGTAACCGTCGTTGGCGCCGACATCCCAGACGACGTCCACGCGCTTGAGCGTCGCCCTGAGCCACGGGTTGAGCACATGCTCGTAAGCCCCCAGGATTTTTCGCTTCGAGTGAGCAGGATTGAGAATGAGGCGCGCCCCCCGAAAGGGGCCGGCCAAAATCGTTACCGGCGTCGGCACGCGCTTGGTCAACAGGGCAAGCAGGGTCATGTTCGGCGAACCACAGCGTCAAGGTGGCCATTGATGGTGATCATCGTCCCATCGCCTTCCTCCGTAAACACTTCCCGCAGCAAAGCCCCGGCTTTCATACCATTGATGATGTGGACCGAGCGCACACCGGAGCGCAGCGCCCGCGCCGCGGCTTCCAGTTTTGGAAGCATGCCACCGGCGACCTGCCCAGATACGATCATGGCCGCAACTTGCTGAAGCGTCAGGCGGCTGATGAGCTGCCCGCGATCATCCAGCACGCCATCCACATTGGTTGCCAACACCAGCTTCTCGGCTTGCATTTCAGCGGCAATCGAGGAAGCGACCGTATCGGCATTGACGTTGTAAATGTCGCCATCCTCATCCGCCGCCAGGGAAGCCATCACCGGGACAAAGTCCTTTTCGATGAGCGTATCCAGCAAGCGGGTATCCACATCAAAAATTTCACCGACATAACCGTAGTCCACCGTCTGTGGCTTGCCGGTTTCCAGATTGACCACCACCTGGGGTGGGCGCTTGCGCGCTGTCAGGATGTTGCCGTCAACACCGCTCAGGCCCACAGCCGGAACCCCTGCCTGGCGCAGTGCACCCAGGATTTCGACGTTGACCTTGCCGCCGAAGACCATTTTGACCACGTCGAGCGCGCGCTCATCCGTCACCCGGCGGCCGTTGATGGTTTTTGGCTTGATGCCGAGCTGCTGGCTCAGTTCGTTGGCTTGCATCCCGCCGCCATGGACAGCCACCACGCGAATGCCAACCTGGGCACAGAGCGCCAGTTCTTCACAAAACGAATCCAGCGTAGCTTCCTCGGCGGCGACCTTGCCGCCAAACTTCACGACGAACGTCTTACCTTTGAAACGGTTGATGTAAGGGAGAGCTTCCCGAAGTACATTGGCGTCAAATCCCATAGGCAATCAGATAATGTTCAAGCAGTGCAGCAGAATGGATTTTTGAACGTGCAGACGATGTTCAGCCTCGTCGTAAGCATCGTTTTGAATTGATTCCAACACAGCATCTGTGACTTCCACGTTGCGACGCACCGGCAAACAGTGCAAAAAACGCGCCCGACCAAGCTTTTCCGGCGTGAGTATCCAGTCGCGGTAGCAGGCCGGCGGCGACGCGCCATAGTCCTCGAGCGATGTCCAGGACTTGGCATACACCACATCCTGGTCAGCCAACACCGCTTGGTCGTGGATCACATCAACCCCCGGCAAACGCGCCATGACCTTGTCTGGGAGCAGAAAGCCCGGCGGGGCGACAATCGTCAGCCGACAACCAAGCTGGGTGGCCGCGAGCGCAAACGAGTTTGGCACGGCCGTTGGCAGCGCCTTGACATGGGGCGTCCAGGCTAACGCGACCCGGAGGCCGTCCGTTCGCCCGAACCGCTCGCGGATGGTCAACATATCGGCCATTGCCTGACAGGGATGGTAAAGCGCCGACTCCAGGTTGATGACCGGAACGGTGGCATAACGGCGAAAGGCTTCGATGACCGGATCGGCATGGTCTTCGTCAGCCCGCTTGAGCGATGGGAAACAGCGAATGGCCAGCACATCGAAATACCGCGACAACACCCGGGCCGCGTCGGCGACATGCTCCGGCTTGTCGCCGTCCATGACGACGCCTTCGAGATATTCGAGATTCCAGGCGCCACGCCCAACCTCCAGGGTGACACACGTCCCACCAAGCTGGGCAATGCCAACGGCAAAGCTCGTCCGGGTGCGGAGTGAGCTATCGAAAAAAATCAGCGCCACCGCCCGCCTGGCCAGGGCCTGTGAACGCACCCCCCGGTGCGCCAAGGCATGCGTCAAAATATGCTCAAGCGTAGCGCGGTCATACTCACTAGTGTCAATGAAATGTCTCATGGATGTAACGCAAGCATCGTCAGCCCGGTCGTTTCAGGCAGGCTGCACATTAGATTGAAACACTGGATAGCTTGTCCGGCGCCACCCTTGATGACGTTATCCAGTGCCGCCCACACAATGGCAATTCGGTCACGGACGGCAACCCCAAGGTCACAGTAGTTCGTCCCGCGCACCCATTTGATGTCAGGTGGTTCAGCGCGCAGGCGTACGAATGGGGCATCGGCATAACGCTTTGCGTAGAGAAGCCACCCGTCTTCCTGCGTCAAGGACGTTCCTAACTGGACATAGGCCGTTACAAGAATGCCTCGCACAAATGGACCAGAGTGCGGCTGAAAAACGAATGCGGTCTCACCGCCGGTGCTGAACTTGAGCGTTTGCGCAATTTCCGGGACGTGGCGGTGCGTAAAGGGTTCGTAAGCAAAAAGCGCATCCGCCCGAAAGGGGTGATGCGTGGTGGCGCGCGCCACCACACCTGCTCCCGATGAACCGGTAACGCCATTGATAAAGGCCCGCTCAATCAGTCCGGCCGCCGCCAACGGATAGAGCGCAAGCGCCGCGGCCGTGGCAAAGCATCCCGGCGCGGCAACGTAACGCGCTGCGCGGATGTCAGCCCGGAACAGTTCCGGCAAGCCATAAACAAACCGCTCAAGCCACGCCACGGCCGTATGGGGGCGACGATAGGTTGCAGCATAGACCGCCGGATCGCGTAGCCTAAAATCGGCTGAAGCGTCAATGACCGCGGCCGACTTGGGTAACGCATCAATTTGCGTCATGGCTTCCCCGTTTGGGAGCGCCAGGAACACGACATCAGCCTCGCCAATCTCGTTTAGCGGCCTCAATACCAAGTCTGTCCCAAGCAGATTAGGGTGAACCGTGGTTAGCGGTTTACCGGCCGATTCGCGGCCCGTCACCGCAACCACTTCGACGTTTGGGTGAGCAAGCAACAAGCGCGTCATCTCGCCACCAATATAGCCGGACGCGCCCACAACGGCGACGCGCCGTCGCGCCGCCGTCAATGATGTGACTTCAGCCATGCCTTCCTATCAGGCCACAGCAATATCCGGCGCGTAGCAAACCGAGGGCGCGGTCAAACGCAACACATCGCCGGTCAGGTTGAGTGTGGCAAAGAGTTTTTCAGGGTACTTCAGCGCATTGACGGCCGGGATTCCGAGCTGTTGTTCCAGGTAATCTGAGCCGGAGATGTTTTCGGTGGCCAACCCACTGAAGGCGTCAATTCGAACACCAAGCTGGTTGAGGTACAAGCGCGCGCCATAAGCGCCCATCAGGTCACCGGCACACACGACAACCG
The DNA here is from genome assembly GCF_018304825.1 of Chloracidobacterium validum. Lineage (NCBI taxonomy): Bacteria > Pseudomonadati > Acidobacteriota > Blastocatellia > Chloracidobacteriales > Chloracidobacteriaceae > Chloracidobacterium > Chloracidobacterium validum. The sequence continues at coordinate 375,739 of NZ_CP072649.1, read as the reverse complement.
CCGCAACCGAAGCCATGATGTCGGCGTCAGCAATGACCGAATCTACCCGGTAATGACCAAAAATACCGTCGCCTAGCTCAAAAATCAGCAAGTCGCCATCCAGCGCATTGGCGATTGTCTTGACAATCGGCGCAAGGTCATCGGCATCAACCGTCGAAGGCAATCCACAATCCAGAAAGCTTTTCACATCCACGGCCCCGGCCGACTCAAATTTCTTGAGGTCACGAATCGCCCCGACCCCGGACAACTTGGCAGCGCCAACGCGGAAGCCCTGCGTGGTCGCGACCCGGATGAGTTCAGACGCGGTGACCGTCTTCCCAACATTCATACAGGTTCCGACCACCAGCACAATCGGACGCCGACGCAGGAGATGTGTCGCCAACGGAAGCGCGTCACGCCGCAAGTTGATCAGCCCGCGCTCGTCATGCAGGGTGCCCAAGTATTGAACCCGCGTGGCTTCGCCAAGGGCCGTGGTGGCATCGAGAAACTCACCGATCACGCCACCCACATTGAGCACTGAAAGATGATCGTGCTCGGCAAGCGTGGCCGGCACGCGACCGACAAAACCACGTAGCGCCTGGCGCGATCCCAGCACGCCAATGATGCGTTCACCTGGGGTCAGCGGAACGGTGCTGCCGTCGGTCAGTTCAAGGTTGGCATAGCTTTGATTGACCTTGAGCACTTCCACCGCGATGACATCGCCAAGGCAGGCGGTCGTTTGCGGCTGAATACGTGCACCTTCGCCAATCATGGCCCGGAGCGTCGAAGAACCTCGTTTCATGACAAGTCCTCCCGGCGCGCAGCGCGCGCAGCAGCAATCTGGTCAGTAATGCGAGCCGGTGACGTGCCCCCGTGGGAGGTTCGTCCCGCGATAGATTGTTCCGGGGTGAAGGTTTCAGGCATGACGCGCAGACCGAGCGTCGCCCATTCATCAGCAGGCACTTGTGAGAAGGGTACGCCGCGGCGTACCAAATTGCCAATTATTGTGTAGGCCGTCCGAAACGGCACCCCCTGGGCAACCAATCGCTCAACCAGATCGGTCGCGTAAAGTTTCTCGTCTGACGCAGCTTGACGCATCACCTCACGGTGAACCGTCATCTGCCGAATCGCCAGTGCGCAGACGTTCACAGAAGCCAGAACCGTTTCACCGACCCGCACAACCGGCGGCTTGGTTTCTTGCAAGTCGCGGTTGTAACCAACTGGCAAACCCTTGAGCGTCGTCAAGAGGTTGACCAACTCGCCAATGCACTGGCCGGCGCGTCCACGGACCAATTCCAGACAGTCGGGATTTTTCTTCTGCGGCATCAGGCTTGAACCGGTGGTGAGTTCGTCAGGCAGGTGAATGAAGTTGAATTCCTGCGAACACCACAGAATGAGCGTTTCCGCCAACTGTGAGAGATGAACCGCCAGGAGCGCACCGGCAAAGACGAAGTTCACGGCAAAGTCGCGGTCGGTGACGGCATCCAGCGCATTGCTGAAGACCCCATCCGCGCCGAGTTCCTGGGCCGTCCGGCGCGGATCGATCGGCACGGCGGTTCCGGCCAATGCGCCTGCGCCAAGCGGTGAGATGAACGGCTGACGCAACCGTTCGAGGTCGCGCGTCAATGCCGCGTGATAGGCTAGCAAGACATGCGCCAGTGAAACTGGCTGGGCGCGTTGGACGTGCGTGTAGCCGGGCAAAACGACATCGGCATACGCTTCAGCTTGGTCAACGAGCGCCGTCGTCAGTTCGGCCAGCGCCAGTCGCAACCGGGCTTCGCAATCGCGCACGTACAGGCGCAAGTCAAGCGCCACTTGGTCGTTGCGGCTGCGCGCCGTATGCAGCAGCCGCGCATCCGCGCCGATGAGGTCTTCCAGCCGCCGCTCAACGTTCATGTGCACGTCTTCGTACGCCGGATCGAGGTCAAGCCCTTCGGCACGGATGCGCTCGAGTCCGTGGCGCAAGCGGGTCGCCTGCTCGGCCGTCAACACGCCGACGGCTTCAAGCATGGCGACATGCGCCAGTGAACCGCGCAGGTCAGCCTCAAGCAGGTGGCGGTCGGTCTCGACCGAAGCGACGAATTTCGCAATATCATCTGCCATCGGCGCGCTAAAGGCGGCACGGAGTCCGGGCGCGTCGGATGACTGAGGCAAACGCGGATCAGCGGTCATGATTCGCTCGATGTCTGCCTGGCGTTCAGGTGCTGGTACACCGTCACTTCCAGGCCGAAGAGGGCAATGGTCAGCAACGCGAATGACGCATGCGTCAACAGGTTGATACGCGCCGCCGGCAAGGTTCCAAAAACGACGACGAGCGCCGTGGTGATCGCGACCATGAAGCCCACCGTGGCCAAGACTTCTTCCCAGAAAAGCCTGACGTGATGGACGTTTCCAACAGCAACCCGCGCAGACGCGCCAAAGGGGAACAACATGGCAGTCACCTCCATTGAGAAAGACTCGGCCGCGCCTGCATACGCGCGCGATACGATGGGAGCGAGTTGTAAATTCGGCCTTTCAAAACCGAATCACCGACGTGAACCAACCGACCAGGCGGGCTATGCCGACAACCGTCCCGCCTGTCGCAGGCGCAAGGCCTGCACAGCAATGAACCCACCGGCATCTGAGGGCGCAACTTGCGTGCGCGTCTCAAAACTCACAGCTTCAGCATCGTAAAGTCCGACCGGAGATTTACGACCGACGACCTGGGCCGCACCTTTGTAAAGCTTTAAACGCGCCGTTCCCGTCACGTTCCGTTGAGTGTGGGCCAGGGTCGCGCGCAGTAGCTCCATTTCGGGAGCAAACCAGAAGCCGTTGTAAACGAGTTCGGCAAATTTCGGCGCGAGCGTCTCCTTGAAATGCGCCACCTCGCGGTCAAGCGTCAGTGACTCGACGGCGCGATGGGCCAGCATCAGGATGGTCGCGCCCGGTGTTTCGTACACACCGCGCGACTTCAGCCCGATGAAGCGATTCTCCACGATGTCCACGCGGCCGATGCCATGTCGTGCGCCCAGGGCGTTGGCGCGTTCCAGCAACCGAAAAGGTGATAGGGCTTCTCCATCAATGGCCACCGGCACCCCGGCTTCAAAGGTGATGTCAACCAACGCGGGTTCATCGGGGGCTTGTTCGGGATCGGTTGTCCAGAGAAACATGCCTGCCGGTGGCGGCTGCCAGGGGTCTTCGAGCACGCCGCCCTCGTAGCTGATGTGCATGGCGTTGGCGTCCATCGAGTAGGGCTTTTCCGCCGTCACCGGCACCGGAATGCCATGCCGTTCGGCATAGGCCAGCAGATCGCTCCGTCCCACGAAGGACCACTCGCGCCACGGAGCGATGACCCGCAGGTCAGGAGCGAGCGCCGCGACGGTCAGTTCAAAGCGCACTTGGTCGTTGCCCTTTCCGGTCGCGCCATGAGCCACGGCGTCACAGCCAGTTGACCGCGCGGCTGCCACCAGGGCTTTGGCGATGACCGGACGCGCCAGTGATGTGCCGAGCAAGTACGCGCCTTCATAGACGGCATGCGCGCTCAACGCCGGAAACACATAATCGCGCACAAACGCTTCCCGAACATCAGCAATGACAACTTCGGTCGCGCCCGTCGCCAGGGCTTTTTCGTGCACCGCAGCTAGGTCTTCGTTCTGTCCGACATCGGCGACAAATGCCACAACCGGAACGCCGTAGGTCTCCTTCAGCCAAGTCAAAATAACGCTCGTATCGAGGCCACCACTGTAGGCGAGGGCAATTTTTTTCATGACCGATGCTTCCCTTCCTTGGCACTTCGACCTTTTGTGACCTGAGTGCGGTCATGCCTGCCACGACCGCGCAGTGCCTGACCATTCTTTTGATAAGGACCACCGGCTGGGGCGGACACCCCGGCCAGATTGACAATCCGCTCCGCAAGCCGCCGCGCGGCAGCCGCATTCTTGACCACAACCAACACTGTATTGTCGCCGGCGACCGTGCCAATGACTTCTGGGAAGGCCAGCCGGTCAAGCGCCTCTGCGACGGGATGGGCGTTAGCTGCATCGGTGTGAACAACGATCAGGTTTTCGGCGGCCTGCGCTCGGCGGACCAACCGCGACAGCAAAAACGTTTCATTTGAGCTAGGAAACGTCAGCATGGTTCGCCCATAGTAAGCGCCATTAGCATCAGAAAATCTCACCAAGCCCAGCTCCTTGATGTCACGGGAGATGGTTCCCTGATCGCAGATGATGCCGTAGCGCGCAGCTAGTGCAGCACGCAAGTCGGCCTGGGTGCTCAGTCGCTCGCGCTCAATAAGTTCTAGTAGAGCTTGCTGACGTTCGGCTTTCTCCATCCTGGTTCAGCCATCACCCTCCTTACACCCGGCTATTGACCCATGTCCCGTGAATAAGCCGCCGATAGTATGCATATTTATGCATTTGTCAAGCATAGATATGCAAAATTGCCCCCCGTTACTCCTGTGCCGAGGCGGCGCGGCACTTGGCGCGCCGCACAACTGGTCAGTACGCGCTACCAGCCGCTGGATGAACTGGGCGGCTCTGCTGGCCCGTCCATGGTTTGAATGGAACCACAACGTTGTGATGAACTGAGGGGCGTAAGTTTTAGCCAAGCGCCTTGGGGTCAAGGTGCTGCCCATTCGTGACGCGCAGTGTCCGGCCTGAGCCGATCTTGCCGACCTTCGGCAACCAGGCTGAAGACCGATAACCCACCTCTCACTTGCAAAATGGAGTATCCGCATGTCTATAGCGCAGGCGTTCATCGGCGAGTTGACCCATGAGGCTCAAACAACTCGTAAGCTGCTCGAGCGCATCCCGGAGCAACACTTTGATTGGAAGCCGCATGAAAAATCCATGACGCTTCAACGGCTGGCCGTGCATGTGACTGAAATGCACGGGTGGATCAGCACCACGGTTGAGACGCCAGCGCTGGATTTCGCTGCAATGGACTATAAACCCAAGTCGCCACAGACCACTGCCGAACTCGTGGCGATGTTTGATGAAACGCTGGCGCAAGCCGTGAAGTCACTCAGCCAAGTCACGGATGAGTCGCTGATGGTGCGGTGGCAACTGCGCCATGGGGAACAGGTGTTACTCGACCTACCCCGCGCGCAGGTCCTGCGTGGCATGGTGATGAACCATATCATTCACCATCGCGGGCAGCTATCTGTTTACCTTCGCTGGCTCGACATTCCACTTCCAGCCATCTATGGGCCGAGCGCCGATGAGCGGTGAGCTTGCGCGCGGTTGTCGCGCCGCAAGCACTATGATTCATCGGTGAGTTTGATCCCGAAACGTTCCGCCATGCGATAGAGCGTCCGGCGGTCAATACCAAGGACCTCGGCGGCGCGTGTCCGATTGCCCTTGACCACATTGAGCACGTGCGCCAAATAACGGCGCTCCAGTTCATCTAGCGTCGGTAACGCTGCAAAGCACTGCTTTTCCCAGTCTGAAGCAACTGGTCGGTCGGCGCGCGTTCCCTGCATTTTCGGGGGGAGGTCTTCCAGACGAATGAGGCCACCGCGGGCATGGAGCGCGGCATACTCGACCGCGGCCTGCAACTCGCGGACATTGCCGGGAAAGTCATAGGCTTCCAGCAGGGCCAGGGCGGACGGCTCAAACTGCACGCTCCGGCCAAGCGTTTTTGTGGCTTTGTGCAAAAACGCCTTGGACAGGAGGGGTATATCCTCGCGCCGCTCGCGCAGTGGCGGCACGCGCAGGGTTGCCGTGGTGAGTCGGTAATACAGGTCTTCCCGAAACCGTCCGCCAGACACTTCGGCTTCCAGTGCCCGATTGGTCGCCGCAATCACCCGCACATCCACCTGCTGGGCGCGCGCCGCGCCGACCCGCCGGATTTCACCTTCCTGCAACGCGCGCAGGAGCTTGACCTGCATGGCCAGCGGAATCTCGCCAATCTCATCGAGAAACAGGGTGCCGTGATGCGCTTCTTCCCACAAACCCTTTCGCTCGGCAATCGCTCCGGTAAATGCACCTCGAACATGACCGAACAGTTCGGATTCGAGGAGGTTTTCCGGCAACGCGCCACAGTTGACCGGCACGAACGGCCCATCGGCGCGCGGGCTATGCTGGTGGATGGCGCGGGCGACGAGTTCCTTGCCGGCGCCGGATTCACCCAGGATGAGAACGGTTGAGCGCGTTGGCGCAACGCGCGCGATTTCTTTGTAGAGGTCCACCATCGGGGCTGACCGCCCGACCAGGCCCGAGGTGTCCACGAAGCGTTCCGCCGCCGGCGGCGGCGCGGATGACATGCCGCGACTGGCCAGCGCGGACTGCACGACCGACACGACTTGATCCACCTTGAACGGCTTCGAGATGAAGTCCCAGGCGCCATCGCGGGACGCCGTCACGGCCGCATCCAGCGTCCCGAAGCCCGTGACGAGAATGACGGGGCAGCGCGCCCGAAAGTCTTTCAGCAGGTCGAGTCCCGTGGCATCGGCTTCAAGGTTGATGTCGCTCACCACGAGGTCGAAGGGCTGCTCCGCAAAGCAGCGGCGTGCGGCGGCCGGGGTCGTGGCGGTGGCCACATCCCAGCCGCGGGCGGCAAAAATTTCGCGCAGCAACTCACAGGAAGCCGCGTCGTCATCCACAACCAGAATACGCTTGATCATGCCGGTTGCTCCACCGCCGACGGCAGCGTGAGGCGAATGGTCGTCCCGCGGCCGGGCTGGCTGACCACCGTCATCTCTCCGCCGTGTTCGCGGATAATCTGGCGCGCCACCACCAGGCCGAGACCCGTTCCGCTGCCGCGCGGCTTGGTCGTAAAGAATGGCTCGAAAACGCGGGCGCGAACGTCTTCCGGCATCCCCGTGCCGGTGTCGCTGACCTCGATGACAAACTGCTCGCCGCTGCCACCCGTTTCCCAGCACGTGACGTCCACCATCAACTGTCCGCCCTGGGGCATGGCGTCCACGGCATTGTTGAACAAGTTGATGAACACTTGCTGGAGCCGGTCCATCGCGCCCCGAATCGGCAAGGCGGTGTTGCCGATGTTGGTGACCAGATGGATGTTTCGAGCGTCGAGCGCTGGCTGCACGACATCGAAGGTCCGACGTAAAACGGCAGACAGGTCCAGCAGCTCGTGTTCACTCACGTCCGCCCGCGTGCGGTCGAGCATCGCGCGGACGATCCGCTCGATGCGCTCGATCTGAGCGGCAATGGTTTCCAGGCGGTTCTGGGCCTTGGCATTGTCGCCGAGATCGGCGCTCAGAAGCTGGACATGGCCACTGATGAGGTTGAGCGGCGTCCCTACCTCGTGGGCCAACTGCGCGGCGGTCTGTCCGGCGGCCGCCAGGCGCTCCATGTCCGTCAAGCGGCGCGTCAGCTCCCACAGCTCACGGTTGAGCTGGGCGAGCTGCGCGTTGCGTTCGGATAGCTCGGCGGTGGCCTCGGCGATGCGCTCTTCCAGAAGCTGGCGTTGCCGTTCGCGCTCATCCGTCATGGCTTGAACCTGTCCGAGCATCTGGTTGTAGCCGGCCGCCAAGCGGCCAAGCTCATCGGTCGCGCGAATATCAACCGTCGCGGACAGGTCGCCGGACTGAACCCGGTGCATCGCATTCAGCAGGCGCTCAATCGGACGATACACGGTTCGCCGAAACAGCCAGTTCATGCTCAGTGTAATCGTTGCCACGCAACCCAGCGCCAGCCACAGCGCCAAGGTTCGGTAGCGGGCAACCACGTCTGGGGCGGCATCAAAGCGCTCGACGTATTCCACGGCCCCTTCCGGGCGGCCGGGGCGCTTGATAGGGACGCACACCCAGTAGGCCTCCTCGCCGCCAGGCTTCAGCGGGCGACTGGTGGGCAGGTTTGCCACGGACGGCGTCCGCAGTGATTTGGCAATGGCTTCCGGGTCAGGCGGGGGGAGATCATCGTCCACGACGGCGGCGGTCACGCCATAAGACTTCCCGGCGCGCTCCCACACGCGCACGCCGATGGCGCCGGGACGCGCGTTCTTCGACAGTGCCAACAGGCGATTGAGCGCCGTTTGCTCGTTTGGCAGGCGCGCGATCTGGTCGGCCAACGTCACGGCATGGAGCTTGACCCGCGCCCGCTGCTCTTCGCCAAGCAAACGCTCCAGCTCACGGCTTGACAGCCAGACAAAGGCGCCCAGGACGGCAATCGTGATGGCCGAGGCCAGCAGGGTTGTACGGGTATGCAGTTTCAAAGCCATATCGTTTAGGCTCTGCCGATGAACTTGACGCCGCTTTCCGGCGCACGGTATGGGTTGCAAACGCTTACCTCACCACGCCGGTTGTAGCGAAGCATAGGAGTCGCAGCGAAGAATAAAAAAGCTTATGCCGCACCACATAGATTATCCAACCGTTGGCATTATTGGGCTGGGCTACGTGGGCCTCCCGCTCGCCGTGCAGTTTATTCGCGGCGGATGTCAGGTCATTGGGTTTGATATTGACGAGCACAAGGTATCGGCCATCAATGCCGGGCGCGCTTACATCAAAAGCGTCCCGGCCGCCGTGATTGCGGAAGCGGCGGCCACCCGGCGACTCACGGCGACCACCGATTCCACGCTCCTGGCAAGCGCGGACGCCATCGTGATTTGCGTCCCGACCCCGCTGACGGCGCACCGCGAACCTGATTTGTCGTTCATCACCCGCACGGCCGAAACGCTTGCTCCGCGGTTACGGCGCGGGCAACTCGTCAGCCTGGAATCCACGACCTACCCGGGCACGACCGAAGAGGAACTGATCCCACGGCTGGAACGGGGATCGGGCTTGCGCGCCGGACTGGATTTCCACGTCGTGTACTCGCCCGAACGGGAAGACCCCGGCAATCCCAACTTTGGAACGCGCGACATCCCAAAGGTCATCGGTGGATTGACAGCCGATTGCCTGGCGGCCGGCGTGGCGCTGTACCAACACGCCGTTCAGACGCTCGTGCCGGTGTCGTCGCTGCGCGTCGCCGAGGCGACCAAGTTGGTTGAAAACATTTTCCGGTGCGTCAACATCGCCATGGTCAACGAACTCAAAATTGTCTTTGACGCCATGGGCCTCGACGTGTGGGAAGTGCTCGACGCGGCCAAAACCAAGCCATTTGGCTTCATGAAGTTCGAGCCGGGGCCGGGCCTGGGCGGGCACTGCATTCCGATTGATCCGTTTTACCTGACCTGGAAAGCGCGCGAGTTCGGCGTTCAAACCAAGTTCATCGAACTGGCCGGCGACATCAACACCAGCATGCCCCGCTATGTCGTCACCCGTTTGCTCGAAGCCCTGTCCGACGCCGGCAAGCCGCTGCGGGGCGCGAACATTCTCCTGCTGGGATTGGCTTACAAGAAAAACGTTGACGACCCACGCGAATCCCCGACCTTCGCCATCTGGGACCTGCTGCGCGCCCGCCAGGCGCAGGTTCTGTTCCATGATCCGCACATTCCGGTCGCGCCGCCCATGCGCGAGTATCCAGCCTACGCGGGGACGCCTTCCGTCCCTTTGACCGCAGAGGTTCTGGCGCAGAGCGACGCCGTCGTGATCTGCACCGCGCACGATAGTATTGACTATGCCTTTGTCGTCCAGCATGCACCGCTGGTGATTGATACCCGCAACGTTTGCGCCGGGTTGCCAGCCGAGCTGGTGAGCGACAAAGTCACCAAGGCCTGAATCGTCACGCCCATCTTTCCAATCTAGAGGGTAGAAAAACCGATGGACCAAGCCTGGACGGTTAACCTCAACGGTCAGGCCTACACAACTGACCTCACGACGTTGCGGCAGTGGATTGCCGAAGGCCGTGTGCCGCCAAACGCTTATGTCCGCAAAGGCGAACTCAACTGGATTCCGGCCCACCAAGCGCCTGAGTTGCGCGAGGTCTGCGCCGCGGCGCCGCCGGGCGCGGTCCCCCAGTCGCCGCCAGCAAAATTTCAGAATCTCCAGCAAACGCTGGGGCGCGGCAAGATGAAAACCATCATGACCGGGCTTTCCGGCAACGAGATGTTTTGTCTGCATCAGAAAGGCTTTACGCCCGGCAGCCTCATCATTGGCAATAGCGTTTATTCATTGGGCTTGCTGGGGAGCCTGGGATCGAGCGTGCAGGGGCTGATTGGCGGTGAAGTCAGCCAAGTCACCAACTTGATTCACGAAGGCCGGTTTCAGTCCTACCAACGGATGGTGCGTGAGGCGCAAGCCTACGGCGGCGTGGGCATCACCAGCGTGACGAGCGAGCTGCGACACTTCCACGGCAACATTGAGTTTCTCTCGATTGCCTCGACGGTTCACCGAACCACGTCCGCGGCCGGGCAGTTGGAGTTCACGATGAGCGGCGACGGGCAAGACCTGTATTGCCTGCTCGATGCGGGCTACCAACCGCTTCAGTTCGTGTTTGGCAATGTGGCCTACTCGATTGGCTTGGGCGGTGGACTCATGGGCGGGCTGCGCAGCCTCAAACGCGGTGAAATTCGGGAGTTTAGCAATGTGCTCAATGCCACCCGTCATTTGGCGCTCGACCGCATTGCCGGTGAAGCCAGGCAAGCCGGGGCCAACGCCGTGCTCGGCATCCAGACGAGTGTCAAACCGTTTCAGGGTGTTCACGAGATGATGATGCTCGGCACGGCAGTCTTTCATCCCGATCTTCCGGCGGAGTTCAAACAACAACCCATCACCAGCGATCTCACCTGTCAGGAAACGTGGAATCTGGCCAACCTGGGGTATATCCCACTGCGGCTCGTGCTCGGAACGGCGGTCTATTCGCTGGGCTTCGTCGGCGGCATCATGTCGGCGCTCAAGTCGTTTGCGCGGGGCGAAATCAGTGAACTGACCTCGCTCATCTATGAGGCGCGGGAGCACGCCATTGGACTGATTGCCGCCGAAGCCGAGCAGTTGGGCGCGGACGACGTGATGGGCATCAAAACCCACGTCAATGACATGAACGGACTGCTGGAGTTTTTGGCGATTGGCACGGCCGTCAAGCGCCATCCGGCAGCGAAGACGCTCTCGCCGGCGCTGCCGCCGCAAGCCGTCATGCACGACAAGGACACCTGGATTAGCGAGAGCGCTCCGCTCAGTCTTCAGCCCAAACACTGACGACCCTGCGGGCGGTGGCACCGCGCCGGGTGACACTGCCCGACCAAGCTTCTGGTCAGCGGGGAGGATCAGGCGGCCGGCTTCAACTTGCTGTATCGGATGCCATAGGTAAAGTAAATGACATACCCGGCGGCCATCCAGATGACGAGCCGCAACCAAGTGTCGAGTGGCAGGGCGGCCATCATGGCAAAGCAGACCAGCATGCCGAGCACCGGCACGACCGGGACGAACGGCGTTTTGAACGGGCGTTTGCGTTCGGGCTGGGTGTAGCGCAACACCAGAATCCCGACACACACCAGAATGAAGGCAAACAGCGTCCCGATGCTCGTCATTTCGCCGACGACCCGCGCCGGGACGAATGCCGCGAACAGGCTCACGAAAACCGCGAACAGCGCGTTGGATTTCCACGGCGTACGGAAGCGCGGATGCACTTCCGAAAAAATCTTGGGCAACAGCCCGTCGTGCGACATCGAGAAAAAGACCCGCGACTGCCCCAGCAACATCACCAGGATGACCGAGGCGTAGCCGGCGAGAATCGCCAGGATGATGCCCTGGTTGAGCCACTTATAGGGCGTATGGGCGATGGCCGTTGCCACCGGAGCGATGCCTTCGACGCCCTGAAACTCGGAATAATGGGCCAGCCCAGTCATCACATGGGCAAAGAGGATATAAAGCACCGTGCAAATGGCGAGGGAGCCAAGAATGCCAATCGGCATGTCGCGCTGGGGGTTGCGGGCTTCCTGGGCGGCGGTCGAAACGGCGTCAAAGCCAATGTAGGCAAAAAAGATGATGCCGGCCGCGCGCACAATTCCGCTCCAGCCAAAGCTGCCGAATTCGCCCGTGTTGGGTGGGATGTAGGGCTCGTAGTTTTTGGGTTCGATGAAGCCCCATCCCAGTCCGATGAACGCGAGCACAACGCCCACCTTGAGCGCCACGATGATGTTGTTGACCAGGGCGGACTCCTGCGTGCCCTTGATGAGGATGAGCGACATGGCCACGACGATGAACACCGCCGGAAGATTGACGATGCCCGTCACCGTGGCCCCGCCGGCCGTGGTAATAGAATCGAACGGCGACATGGTGAGTTGGGGCGGCAAGGCGAGGTTGTAGTACTCCAGAAACTTCACTAGGTAGCGCGACCAGCTAATCGAGACGGTTGCGGCCCCGACGGCGTATTCCAGCACGAGGTCCCACCCGATGGTCCAGGCGATGAGTTCGCCCATGGTGGCGTAAGAATAGGTGTAGGCGCTGCCGGCCACCGGAATCATGGCGGCAAACTCGGCGTAGCAGAGGCCGGCGAAGAGACATCCCACCGCCGCAATTACGAAAGAAATCGTCACGGCTGGGCCGGCGTTGTTGCCGGCGGCGAGACCGGTGATGGAAAACAAGCCGGCGCCAATGATGGCGCCGATGCCCAGCGCGGTCAGGTTGATCGGGCCGAGGGTTCGCTTGAGTGAACCTTGTTCAACCGACGACTGCGCTTGTAATTCGTCAATAGATTTGACCACGAAGAGCTGATTTGCCACGCTACACTCCTCTAGTAACTTGGGTGAGATGTCGGACTTGATGCGGCCAGCGCAGACGCCCGCGCAGCACGTCAGGCCCTGAAGGCTAACCATGTCGCAGGCTTGGCTGTCCGGTAGCGGCAACATAGCGCGAATCCGCACCGGCTTGCAAAAACTTGGTTTGCGCAAAAACTTGATCGGTATGAGGATTGGTCACGAGAGGAAGCTTTGAATACCAAGTCACGACATCCGGCACGGTCCTGGGTCATCGCCACGGGCCTGGTCACTGGGGTATTTCTGCTCAACGCCATGTTTGTTCATGGTGTCGGTGGCTATGGATTGTCGGCCTACTATCTGCGGGTTATCACGCTGGTTGGGATTTCAATCGTGCTGGCCGTCAGTTTGACGCTGGTCAACGGCTGCGCGGGGCAGTTTTCCATCGGACATGCGGGGTTCATGGCACTTGGCGCTTATGCTGCCGGGGCGATGACGCATTTTTTCGGAGCGCCCTTCCTCGCCTTGCTCGACGGATTGCCGGCCTGGCCGGTGCATGCCGGGCGGCTGGTCGTGTCGCTGGCCGTCGGGGCCGTCGTCAGTGGCATTGCCGGCTGGCTGGTGGGCCTGCCGACGCTCCGGCTGCGGGGGGATTATCTGGCGATTGTGACGCTGGGGTTTGGGGAAATCATCCGGGTCGTGTTGCTCAACATCGAACCCACCGGCGGGGCGCTCGGCTTTACCAACATTGCGCAGGGGCCGGACGTTCCGGGCCAGTTGCCCGACCAACGGTTTGCCTTGTTTTTGGAAGACACCATGTTTTTCTGGGTGGCGCTGGCCACCATCGGCACGATTACGATTGTCGGTCGTCTGGCTTATTCGAGTTTCGGACGAAGCCTGGCTGCGGTGCGTGAAAACGAAATTGCGGCCGCCGCCATGGGCATTGACGCCACGCGGGCCAAAACCACGGCGTTCGTCATCAGCGCGGCGCTGACGGGCGTTGCTGGCGGGCTGTACGCGCACTACGACAACTATCTGAATCCGAGTTCATTTACCTTTCTTCGCTCGGTCGAAATCGTCACGATGATTGTCCTGGGCGGGCTGGGGAGCATTTCCGGCGCGATGGTGGGGGCGGCAACGCTGACCATCTTGCCGGAAGCGTTACGCGACCTGACGCGCGTGCTCCCGGCGTCAGTCGTGAGCGCGCTGCCCTTTCTTGCCAATCTCCCGGACTACCGGATGGTACTGTATTCGCTGCTGCTGGTGGGGTTGATGATCGCGCGTCCGCAGGGCTTGTTCGGACGCCGGGAATGGTCGTGGCTGGCGCGTTGCTTTCAGGACGACGCCGAACCTCAAGGCCAAAGGTGATGATTGACAGCGCGGGGTGAAAACCGTATGGTTGACTTTTGCCAACGCAAGGCTAGGTAGCTCAGTTGGTAGAGCAACGGACTGAAAATCCGTGTGTCGGGGGTTCGATTCCCTCCCTAGCCACCATAACAATCAACAACTTGCCAAAACTACACCAATGCTAGCCCAGTTCTTTGGGTACTTCCTGGGTAATCGCGCCAGAAACTCCGGCGACGACGACCAGAGCGCCAGCTTGAGGCGGCTTTTGTAGCTTGTCTAGCGCTGCCTCAATGTGCGCCCCGTTCTGGTGAGCGCCGCGTTCGCCCATCGTTCGGTTCCCGTGCCGGACAGAGCCACCCTGACCCACCCGGCAAAGTCTCTATTTCACCCGCTCCGGTCTTATCTCACGTTGCGTTCGGATTGAGCGGGCGCTTGCCTGTGTCTGAAGCGTGACCTTGCCGGCTACCTTGCCATAAACGCGCCGCCATCCGGGTCGTGCTACCGGGGCAGCGCGACGCAGGGCGGCTCGCCCGGCGAGGTGTCCCGCACAACCAACACCTTGCCGCTAAACGTGTTCAAAAAGACCTTGGCCGCGCCATCGCCATGGCGCCAGACGATGTACGAACCCTGCCGAGGCGGGGGCGGACGACGCGGTGGTGGCGGCGGCGGGAGACCCGGCATCCCCTGCGGAGCGCCAACAACCACGGGCGGACCGGGCGGCGACGGGAGGGCTTGACGACGCTCCGGCGCATCAGAGCCGTCCAGTGGAAAATCAGACTTGATTGTGCCACTGAAGCTTTTGAACTTGGCTTCAAAACCACACGTCTCGGGCACCACAAGCCGGATGTCACCGGAAAAAGCATTGATGCTACAGCGCTTGACCGGCGTGAGCGCCCCGGCGAACAGAACACTGCCGCTCGTGGTCTCAACGGCGATCTCATTTTCGAGCCGCGCCAACTTCACATCGCCACTCACGGTGGACACCTCGACTCGGCCACGCCCACAACGAATTTCGGCACTGCCACTGACGAGCTGCGCCGTCACGTCACCGCCAATATCCGAGGCATTCAGCCGCCCACTCACCGTACTCACACTGAGTTCCTGCGTCACCATTTGCGCGCTCACGCTACCGCTCACCGTCTGAAGCCGGGCAGCGCCAACTTGGTTGAGCTTCACGTCCCCACTCGTGGTCGCTACAGACACCTCCCCCGACACCTGCCCAACCAACACATTGCCGCTGATGGTCGCCACCCGCAGGGTTGCCACGTCGCTGACCTGCACGCCAGCGCTACGGGTCTTGACATCGAGCGAAAGCAGTTGCCGCGGCACGCTGATTTGCAGCCGGTGGGGCGTCTTGGGCGGCTCGATGGATACCTGATACCCACCGTCATCCAACCGTTTGAGCTTGATGGTCGAGGCATCGCCATCGGTGGCGATGGTCAAAACCTGTTCATCTTTGCCGGTGATGGAAACTTGCCCATGCCAACACTCCACTGCCACCCGGCCGTTGCCCTCAAGGGGTTGACGAATTTCTTGCGCCAGGGCCGGCACGCAACCGACCACCCAGACCAGCGCCAAGCCACGTGCCACAGACAAAACCGTTCTCATGATGAAACCCTCTATTTTGCGAATCATTCAGCTTTTTCAGCTCTTTAGTTCTGAGTAATCACAACGACTTCACTCAATACCTCGGCCTTTTTCCGGTAGGCCGTCATCAGGAAATGCATGGCCGCCGGGTCGGCCGGCGATTGCCGCACGACCTCGCGGGTTTGCGCGATTTTGGCGTCGAGTTCAGAAAGCGTCTGCTCTAGCGCCGTCCGCGTTGACACATCGAGCTGTGACTGCCGCGACCGGACTTGTGACTGAAGGCGTTCGATGACCACCACGTACGCTTGTTCGGCCTGTTGCAAGGCTCGTTCAGCTTCCGATAGCTGACGCGGAGCTGGGGGCGCCGTGGGAACCGTTCGCCGGCGGGGTGGCTCGATGATGACCGCATCTGACGGCGTGGTGTTTTCAGAAACCGCCGGGGCGCCACCTATGAGCGGCGGTGCCGTTTTTTCGGTCGCGGCCGCGTTTTGCCGGACAAGCAGTGGCTCCGTGGTGGCCGGGGGCCGCCACAGTGACCATAAACCAAACGCCACCACCGCACAGCCCATCGCCAACCCAAGCGCCCACCAACCACTTGGCAGCCCCCAGCGGGGGGCCGTCCGCGGCGCCTGGCGCGCATCGGCGCGGGCGATATTGGCAGCAACGCGCGGCCAGATGGTATCCGGCAACGTCACGCCCGCCACGGCATCACGGTACACCCGCTGCTCCCACCGGCGGGCGCGGCATTCAGCCGAACAGGCCGGACACTGTTGCAGGTGCGCCTCCAGTGAGGTTACCGACCGGGCGTCGAGTTCACCATCCAGGTAGCCGTCGAGTTGTTCTAGGCAACGTTCACATTCCATTTAGTCACCTCCTTGTCCCACCGACAAATACGGTCGGACGTGGCGGCGCATTTCCAGCCGCGCGCGATGCAGGTCAGTCTTGACCTTGCCGATTGAAGAACCCGTAATCGCGGCGATGTCTTCGTAACTGCACTGCTCGAATGTCCGCAGGATGAACACCATGCGTTTGTCGGCGTCGAGTTTGGCGAGCGCAGACCGAACGACGAAGCGTAGTTCAGCCTCCAAAAGCGCCGCATCCGGGAGGCGTTCGTCCCCCGACGCGGGTTGGGAATCGTCATCGAAAACGTCATCCAGCGAATCCCACCGGTGGTACTCACGGACGTGCTCACGCGACACATTGCGCGCAATTCCAAACAACCAGGCGGCAACCCGGTCACGGTCACGTAACGTGGCGCGATGTTCGTAAGCCCGCGCGAACGTCTCCTGCGTGAGTTCTTCCGCCACTTCCCGCCGCCCCACCAACAGGTATAGAAATGTGAATACCGACCGCGCATGAGCGTTGAACCAGTGCTGAAACGTTTCCGCGTCGGGCAGCGCGGATGGTTTGGTCAATGGCGAGGCGTCATCCATAACGTGAACCGCTGTTCCAAATTCAGTACGATGTGACTGCGACGGCATACGCTTTGCCCCGCGCGAAAGTTGCTTCGTCACAGAGCATGTGCAATCGGCCTCAAAAAAGTTTCACGGTCGCGTCACGTTTTCCCACCCGTCACCACCATGGCAGCGAATAGCATTCGTCTCACCCAACTGGCCAAGCGGGCCGGCTGCGCCGCCAAGCAGCCGCCGGGCTATGTCTTTTCCCTGCTGGGGCAGCTTCCTCTGCCGACCGATCCCAATGTGCTCGTCGGGAGTGCCACCGCCGATGACGCCGCCGTGTATCGTCTCGACGATGAACTCGCGCTCGTCCTGACCACGGACTTCTTCACGCCCATCGTGGATGACCCGTCCGACTTCGGCGCCATTGCCGCCGCCAACGCGCTGAGCGATGTGTACGCCATGGGCGGCACGCCCCGCCTGGCCCTCAACTTGGTCGGGTTCCCCGATGACCGTCTCGAAGCCAGCGTCCTGGGCGACATCTTGCGCGGCGCGGCGGCGACGGCGGCATCCGCCGGCGTCAGCATCGTCGGCGGGCATACGATCAAGAGCGAAGAACCCATCTACGGACTCGCCGTTGTCGGGATGGTCGCGCCTGATCGCCTGCTGACCAACGCGGCCGGACGCGCCGGCGACGTGCTCATCCTGACCAAACCCATTGGCATTGGCATCATCACGACGGCAGCCAAAAACGACGCCGACACCTTGGGCGCCATCGGCGAGTCCATTGCGCTCATGCGGACGCTCAACCAGATGGCCGCCGAAGCCGCCCACGCGGTGGGCGTGCGAGCGGCAACGGATGTCACCGGCTTTGGTCTCCTGGGTCATTTGCGCAACCTGGCCCATGCTAGTGGGTATGCCGCCGAAGTTGATTTCGACGCCATTCCAATCCTCTCAGCCGCAAAACAGTACGCGGCGCAGGGGATCATTCCCGGTGGCACCCACGCCAACTGGCGCTTCCTCAACGACTGGACCGACTACGCTCCACGCCTGACCCGAACCGACCAACTGCTCCTGTGTGACGCGCAGACTTCGGGTGGATTGCTGCTGGCGGTCGCGCCCGACCGAGCGGAGCGCCTCATTGGTGAACTCCGCGCCCGTCAGACGCCATGCGCCGCGCCGATCGGGAGGTTGCTCCCCGGCGCGGCCGGACGGATCACGGTGCGATGAGCGCGCACGAAAACATGAAAACACGAAAACATGAAAAAAGGATGCGCCCGCGTGGGCGCATCCCCCGTACATTCGTGGTTGGGACAGGCTTACCAGCCACCCCGGCCGTAACCGCCGCCACCGCCGCCACGACGGCCACCGCCGCCATAGCCGCCGCCACCACGACGGCCACCGCCACCGCCATAGCCGCCGCTGCGTTCTTCACGCGGACGCGCTTCGTTGACGGTCAGCGTCCGTCCGTTGAACTCCGTGCCGTGGAACATTTCAATGGCTTTGTTGCCGTCCTCGTTTGACGAGAACTCGACAAAACCAAAGCCGCGTGAGCGGTTCGTGTCACGATCTTCGACAACGAGCGCTGATTCGACCGCGCCGGCCTGCGAGAAATAACTCCGCAGGTCTTCACTCGTGGTCTGAAAACTCAAATTACCAACATAGAGCTTCATGGATGCGTTTTCCTCTTTCGGATAAAGAAACCCCAGCCAGGCATCCATTCTGGAACGGTGCGAAAGAATGACACATAGCAAGCCGACGAGCGGCGGGTTTCGTGAATAACCAAGACCTTCCTATCTCCGACTAATCCGAAACCGCCACGCCCAACCACTATCCGAAACGAGGCACGTCACCGTTGATGAGCAAGAGAAGGTATACACGAGAGCTAGTGTAGGCTGTGCATTCATAAAATGCAACAATCCTTTGACGACCGACCCTTGGCAGGCGTCGCGGACTGACTCCCGGACACAAGGACGCGGGAGGGAACGCGGCCGGTCAAGCCTAGATGCGGCATGGTAGATTAGGCTTGGTGAGCATTTTTTGTATTCACGGAGACGTTCATCATGCCAACACTGGATGCCCTGCCGGATCAGGCGCGGGTTTGGGTTTTCACAACCGCCGAGACGCTCGCTTCCGCGAGTGTGGCCGTCATCGAGAACGCGCTGACGGCGTTTGTTGCTGATTGGATGTCGCATGGCGCGCGCGTGCGTGGCGGCTTTGCCATCCTCGATCAACGCTTCATCGTGGTCGCGGCGGACGAAACCCGCAACGATGTCTCTGGGTGTTCGATTGACAGTATGTTTCATGCGGTAAGCGCGGCAGTTCGTAGTGCCGGCGTGGCGCTGGCCGACACTGCCGACATTGCCTACCGGAGTGCCACCGGGGTCGAACTGGTTGACCGCCCGACCTTCCGCCGACTCGTCCGCGATGGACACATCAGCGCCGAGACACCAGTATTCGATAGCACGGTGCGCACCTTGGGCGACCTGCGAGCAGGTCGGTGGGAACGCCCCTTTGCCCAGAGCTGGCACGCCGAGCACTTTGCTCCGGCTTTGAGCTGAGAACGAACTGGCGCATGTGGACCTCACTGCGGCTTCTCTTGACCGGGCTGGGCGGTTGGTCATGGGAAGGACCGCCGCCACCGGGCTGGCGCCACCTTCCGAGCGCCACCCGCCAGCAGTTGCAGCCTTTTTTTCCAGAGCTGGACCTTGACGACATACTCTGGCGCGTGGACGGCGTGCCCTGGTGGGTGCGTCGGCTGGCAGTCATCCCGCCACTTGCGATTACGCTTGGCTCGCTCGTTTGGGTCGCTCCAAACCAGTACGCGCCAGAGACTCCGGCCGGTATCGAACTCATCGCGCATGAGCTGGCGCACGTTGCCCAGTACCGTCGTCATGGCTACGTTGGCTTTACGGTTCGCTATGGGCTGGCTTTCGTCAGCAACCTCTGGCGCGGCGACGGACTGGCCGCGGCATACGAAAACATCTGCTTTGAAATCGAGGCCCGGGCGCGCGCCACGGCCATCTGTCAGCAACTGCTTTTCGTTTGACAAAAGCCCGTGAACCTGGATAGTCTGGTGGCTGTTTCAGCCACCATTAGCCTTGGGCGTGCACCGGCTGCAACAGTCCGAACGGGGCGTGGCTCAGCCTGGTAGAGCGCACGGTTCGGGACCGTGAGGTCGGAGGTTCAAATCCTCTCGCCCCGACCATCTTCCGAGCAAGAGCGATATAAGCGGCACGCGACAGTCGAGGCTTCGTCCTCGCCTGCGCGGTAGACCATTTCCAGACTTGCGGGAACGGCGTGATGACGTTGATAGCAAGACACTTTCGCGTCACAGGACGGGTGCAAGGCGTCGGCTATCGTTACTTCGTTCTGTGTGTGGCACGGGAACTAGGTGTCGTTGGGTGGGTTCGCAATTTGCCAGATGGGAGCGTCGAGGCCTGGGCAAAAGGACTCTCCAATGTCATGGAGACGTTCCGCCGAGAACTCAGCTTCGGGCCCTACAACGCCCAGGTGGAAGGGATTGAAGTCACGGAAGCGGACGCCTCACTTCATTACGATGAGTTTCGTATCTTGCGCTAGGCTCCCTATATTGCGTTAGGCTAGGCATAGCGGCTGGCGTAAGCGAGACTGGACTGAGCCGCACAACGCTGCCAGTTTGCCAAACCAGCCATCTGCTGAGGATCGCGCA
This sequence comes from Chloracidobacterium validum, assembly GCF_018304825.1. Taxonomy (NCBI): domain Bacteria; kingdom Pseudomonadati; phylum Acidobacteriota; class Blastocatellia; order Chloracidobacteriales; family Chloracidobacteriaceae; genus Chloracidobacterium; species Chloracidobacterium validum. The sequence continues at coordinate 355,225 of NZ_CP072649.1, read as the reverse complement.
ATGGACGAACTCCGACGACTGATTCGTGAAATTCCTGATTTTCCCAAGCCAGGTATTCTGTTCTACGACATTACAACGCTGCTCAAAGATTCGCGTGGACTCAAGTTGGCGGTCAACCACATGAGTGAAGCGCTGTCCGGCCAGCCGATTGACGTGGTAATCGGCGTTGAGGCACGGGGCTTTATTTTTGCCCCGCCATTGGCTTATCAACTGGGGGCCGGCTTCGTGCCGGTTCGCAAGCCCAAAAAGCTGCCAGGTGAGGTCGAGCGTGTCAGCTATGACTTGGAATATGGCAGCGACATGCTCGAAATCCACCGGGACGCCATCCAGCCTGGCCAGCGGGTCGTCATTGCCGACGATCTCCTCGCCACCGGCGGAACGGCCGCGGCGACCGTGGCGCTGGTCGAAAAGCTAGGCGGTGAAGTCGTTGGGCTGACCTTCCTCGTCGAACTGACATTCTTGGGCGGACGCGAAAAGCTGGCATCCTATCCGGTGACATCCCTGCTCAAGTACGATAGCTGAGACCATCCCTGGGACGGACGGTTCCTGTCTTGAGCAACCCGGGTTGGTCACGCTACAGTGAAAGGCCTGACCGTTTTCAACCGATGGCTGGGTCACGGCCCTCGCGCATTTTGCTTGCGTAGCTCAGTGGATAGAGCAACCGCCTCCTAAGCGGTAGGTCGCCGGTTCGATTCCGGCCGCAGGCACTCCTTTTGCCCACTCCCTCTTCAGCGCGCGTGGCCCGACAAGCCTATGCTGGCGGGCGCAGGTGAATTCCAACCAAGGTGATGTCGTCACGTTGGGGAACATCCCCCTGATAGGCGCGGAGGTCCGCCAGCACCATCTGCCGCTGCGCGGGCATCGGTTCCCCGACGTGTGCGCCAAGCAGGGCGCGCAGGCGCTTCGTGCCATAGCCGCGTCCCTGCTCACCACCGGGTTGATCGGTCAAGCCATCCGAAGCCAAGTACAACGTCAACCCCTGCCCTACCCTCAACTGGTGACTCACAAACGCTTCCCCTTGATGACGCGCGTTGCCGCCAATCACCCGGCGATTCCCCCGCACCTGGCGAATGAGTCCGCCGGGCTCCAGCCCCTCCTCCACGGCGTGGTAATACAGTGGACGCCCGGCCCCGGCAAAGGTCACAAGCCCGTTGCGGACATCGAGATGACAAAGCGCGATCTCCAGGCCATCCGCCGTCCCGGTCGGCTTGGCATCCGGGGTATCTTCGCTTGATTGCAAGGTTTGCCGGAGGCTGACATCCAAACGTTCGAGGATGAGCGCCGGTTCAGTCACGCCGTCCCCCCGCACGGTTTGCGTCAGCGCGGCGCTGCCGACCATCGAAAGCAGCGCTCCAGGCACGCCATGGCCGGTGCAGTCGGCAACCGCTACAATCACGCCATCCGCGACTTGGTCAAACCAGTAAAAATCGCCGGACACGATGTCTTTCGGAAGAAATAGAATGAAATGCTCGGCCAGCGCCACGGCGACTCGCCCCCGGTAATCCAGCATTGACCGTTGAATGCGCTCGGCGTAACGAATGCTGTCGAGCATTTCCATACGCTGGACGGCAATTTCATCGCGCTGCCGGACGACTTCCGCCGTCCGCTCCGCAACGATGGATTCCAGCCGCGCGGCGCGGCGCTCCAGGGTGCCCAATCGCCAGCGAACCCCGCCGTAGATGGCGACGGCGGCTCCAAGCCCATAGAGCGCCAGCATCCACCACCGTCGCCAGAGCGGCGGGCGCAAGTAAAAGGCGTAGGTGGCGCCGACTTCGTTCCAAACGCCGTCGTTGTTGCAGGCCTGGACGCGGAATAGATACCGCCCGGCAGAAAGGTTCGTGTAGAAAGCCACCCGGCGGTCGCCGGACTCAACCCAGTCTGCGTCATAGCCTTCCAGACGGAAACGGAATCGAACGCGCGCCGGGATGAGAAAGCTCAGCCCGGCGTACTCGAACTCAACCCGTCCCATCGCCTGGGGGAATTCGGCAAAGGCCTGCGCCGTCGGCGCCATCACCTGGGGGACGCCGTTGACCACGACCCGCTCGATCCACACCGGCGGCGGCAAGGGGTTGGAAACCAACTCGCGTGGCGCAATCCGCACCGCGCCGCGGCTGGTCGGAAACCATAACTCCCCCTGCCGCGTCACCCAGCCGGCCGGCGAGGACGCGCCATTGCACTGGCGGGTCTTCATCCCATCCGGGATGCCATACACTTTTGATTCCAGCGTGGGACGGATGCCATCGAGAACGGCTTCCAAGTCAGCCTGGCGAACGCGAAAAATGCCGCGATTGCAGCTCATCCAGAAGAAGCCGTCCGCGTCGGCCAGGATGTGAAAGATTTTGTCGTCGTGAAGTCCGACCCGGCTGGTCGCGGACGTGACTTGCCCCTGACGCAAGCGGCTCAATCCGCCTTCCGTCCCAATCCACAGGGTGCCATCCGAAGCTTGGTGCAGCGCGAAAACCGTGTCGTTGGGCAAGCCCTGCGCCGTGCTGTAGGTGGTCAACGTTCCATCCCGCCATAGACTCAGTCCACCGCCGTTCGTGCCGATCCAGACGCCACCGTCCCGATTCGGAAGCAAGCAGCGGATGGTGTTGTTCGGCAGTCCGTTTTCAACCGTGAAGATGGTGATGTTCCCGGCGTGGAGGCGATTGAGTCCGCCGCCATACGTGCCGATCCACACATCCCCGGTGGCGTCCTGACAAATGGCATAGACCGCGTCATTCGACAGCCCGCAGGACTTGTCATAGCGCGCCACGACCTGGCCATCCCGAATCAGACAAGCGCCGCCCCCGTTCGTGCCAACCCAGACGCCGCCATCCCGGTCGGGAAACACAGCGCGGACGGCCTCGTTCGTCAAGCCGTTGGATTTGTCATAGGTGATGACCTGCCGACCGTTTAGGCGACAGACGCCACCGCCATCCGTGCCGATCCAGAGGCGGCCGTCCCGGTCCTCGCAAATGCTGCGGATGCTGTCACTGGGGAGGCCCTGGGACACACCAAAGACGGTCACGGTCGTATCCCGCAAGCGGGTCAGTCCGGCATTCGTGCCGAACCACAGGCTCCCTTCCCGGTCCTCGTAAAGTGACCTCACGAAGTTTTGGGTCAACCCGTCGCGCGTCGTGAAGTCCTCGAAGCGCCCGGCATAGAGCCGCGCGCCGCCGCCGCCATCGGTGCCAATCCACAAGGCGTGGTCGCGGTCTTCCCAAAGCGTCCAGACCAGTCGGCTGGGCAATCCGTCTTTTTCTGTGTACAGGTTGATCTGCTCGCCGCGCCGCGCCACCAGCCCGACGCCATAGCAGGCGAACCACAGCGTGCCGTCCGTGGTTTCCCGGATCGCATAGACCGTATCGCCGCGCCCACCCTCGGCCGCCGTCAACGGCGCGAAGCGCCCATCCACGAAACGGTAGGCGCCCCCGCCCTCCGTTCCAACCCAGAGCTGTCCGTGCCGATCGAAACACAGGGCGCGCACGTTCAGCCCGGCTAGCCCTTGCTCGGCAGCATAGGTCGTCCATTGCCCCTGCCGAAAGCAACCGAGGCCGCGGTCGGTGCCAAACCACATCGCGCCGTCCGGCCCTTCACACAGGGCATAGACAAAATCGCTGGGGAGCCCGTCCGCTTTGGAGAGCGTGGAAAACACACCGTCCTGGTAGCGCGTCACGCCACCGCCCAGCGTCCCGAGCCACAGCGTCCCGGCGCGGTCTTCGCAGAGGGTCCACACGCTGTTGCTTTTGAGCGCCGGCGTATTCCTGCGATCAAAGACAGTGAAGCTGACGCCGTTGAAGCGGGCCACGCCTTCGTACGTCGCGCACCACAGGTAGCCATCCCGCGTCTGTAAAACAGCGTGAATGCTCTGCTGGGGCAGCCCCTCCTGAAACACATCCTGCCCGTACTGCGTGACCGTTTTGCGCGGGTCAAGGGCAACGGTCGGCGCGATCCAGACCAGCCACCACAACCCACACATAACCACCCAGCCGCTACGCCGGACGGAAGGTAAGCTACCGCGTCGGAGAACTTTCAACCAACGTGAACGCACGGACGTTTTTCCGGGTTATCAACGGCCTTGCGCAGGACTTCGTGAACGACCGGAGCCGTGTCGCCCTCGCCCAGGAAGAGATACTTGAAGGCGTAGCCAATCGGGCTGCCTTCCGTCCACCCAAAATAGACATCGGGGATGACTCCGGTTTCCTTCTGGGCGTGAAGGAGAAAGGCGGCGATGGCATTGGGAACGGCCGGGCTGTCGCAGCGTAGAATCCGGTGTTTGCCCACAGTCACGCCATGCACTTCCAGCACATCGTCGTTGAACTCGGATGGGTTGGCAATACTGACCTCGAAAAAGAGTACCGGCTCGTCATGGTTGATGCGGTGAACGCGCTTGAGTTCGGCGCGCTTGCGGGCGTATTCGCGCTCGGTTCCGGTCTGTGGCCGATTGGCCGCAATCCGCAGCATGTGGTTTCGCACGGCTTCGCGCAAAAACCGCTGGGCTTTGTCGTCCAGAACGACGCGCCGTGTCCGCAACTCCGTGGCGCGGAGCGCCCGTGACACGAGCGACACGAAGATGAGCGACAAAATGAATGCCAGACAAACTTTCAAGCCGGTGGGACGCTCACGGATGTTTTCCAACGTCGTGTAGGTAAACACCAGCGCGATGGCCAAAAACCCGACGTAGGTCCACCCGCCGTCGCGGCGCGCCGAAATGACAACGGCAATCGAGGCCGACAGCATGAGCATCAGCACGCCGGTGGCGTAGGCATCGCCCTGCGCCTCGATGCTGGCATCGAAAAACCAGGTCACAAAGAGCGTAACCCCCGTAATGACCATCACCAGGGGACGGTTGGCGCGCGCCCACTCGGGGGCCATGCCATAGCGCGGCAGGTAGCGCGGGATGAGGTTGAGCAGCCCAGCCATGGCTGAGGCTCCGGCGTACCACAGAATCGCCGCCGTCGTCAGGTCATAGAGCGTGCCGAACCCAACGCCGAAGAAGTCATGGGCAAGGTAAGCCAACGCGCGGCCGGCCGCCTTGCCCTGCGGCGCAAGCTCCGATGGCGGGATGAGCAGTGTCGTAACCAACGAACTACCGATGAGCGCCAGCGACATGATGACCGCTGCGGTCAAAAGTAGTTTCTTCGCATTGCGGATGCGCCCGGCTGGATGCTCCGGTGTATCGGACGGATCCCCCTTGATCAGGGGCATGACGGTCACGCCGGTTTCAAAGCCGGACAATCCGAGCGCCAACTTTGGGAAAGACAACAACGACAGCACCAGGATGAGCCATAGGTTTCCGTGTGAGCTACCAGCCGTCAGGGCTTCCTGCCAACGCGGAAAGACCTCTGGATGCGTGACGATTTCATACAGGCCGCGGCCGATGACCACGACATTCAGCCCCATGAAGGCAATGACCAGCCCAACGGCAATGTAAATGGCTTCGGCAAAGCCCTTGAGGAAAATGGCGCCCAACAGCACCAGCAGGAAGAACGTCAAGAGCAGCCGATGGTCAAGCCAGTGCGGGGCAAAGGGATTTTCAATCAAGTGCTCGGCGGCGTCGGCGGCCGACAGGGTCATCGTGATGATGAAATCGGTTGCCGCAAAGCCCAGCAGACACAGGACGAAGGTTTTTCCACGCCAGCCCGGTAACAACTGTTCGAGCATGGCGATGCTCCCCTGCCCGTTTGGGCTTTCACGGGCAACGCGCCAATACATCGGCACCGCGCCCAGCAGCGTGAGCGCGACCAGGAACAGCGTGGCGACCGGGGCCAACGCGCCAACGGCCAGAAAGGCAATATAGGGTTGGTAAGCCAGCGTGGAGAAGTAATCCACCCCGGTCAGGCACATCACTTGCCACCACGCCTTGGTGGGATGGGCATGGGCAACCGGTTTGGCGGCGGAAAGTGTCCGGTCACGCGCGCCTTCCAAGAACCAAGCCCGAAATCGAACAATCGTTCGCAGCATACATTTGTCGGGCACCGAGTCCTGGCTCTGCCTGGAGACGCACCCGCTCCGGGGCGGCATTCTAAAGCATTTTTGGTTTTATCCAAGGCCGTGGGTCACGCCGCGCCGAATCCGGTTCGAGGTCAGTCGCCGCCCCGCAGCACACCGAGCGGTTTTTTGCGGAGAATGTCCCAACTGGCAACGCTGCCAACCACGATGACGAGTACGAGCGTCCCGGCGATGCCGATCAGCCAATCGCCCCAAAAAGGCTGCCATGCCGTGCGCAGCACGGTGCAGGTGACATACCAGCTTGCGCCCAACGCGCCGCCGCCGCCAATTGCCGCTGCGGCCGCGCCCAGTGCGCCATACTCGACGATGGTCATGCCAAAGAGGGTGACAAATCGCGCGCCAAGCGTCTTGAGCAGGGCGGTTTCATACTGTCGTTGGTAGCGCGTGAGCGCAACTGCCCCGACCAGCATGGCGACGCCGCTCAGGACGACCAAGGTTCCAATCATTGTCAACGCCGCTTGTAGTCCATCCAGGATCGCACGAACGGTTTTCAGGAAGTCGCTGGTCAACGCAACTGAAATGTTCGGGTACCCTTTTACCAGCGCCAGCGTCAACTTGCGATATGCATCGGGCGAGCGATCAAAGGCGTCGGTTTTGACCGCTCCCAAAAAGGTTTGGGGAGCCTGGCTGAGCACGCCGCCGGGGCGCGCCACGATGGCAAAAAACTGTTGTCCCCGCCGGGGATCAATCCGTCGAATACTGCGAATGACGCCCGAAACCTCGCGCCCCTGAATGTCGAGCGTCAAGCGGTCACCCACCCGCGCGCCGAGATTTTTTTGCAAGAACGTTTCCAGCGACAACTCCAGCGGTTCAGCCGGGGTCGCCAACCACCACGTCCCTTCAACAATTTGTTCGCCAGCATCCAGCTCTGACCGGTACGTGAGGCGAAACTCCCGGTCCACGGCCGCCCGGCGGCTGGCTTCCTTGATGGCAGCAAAGTCTATGCGCTGGCCGTTAATGGCGGTGAGCCGCGCCGAAATGATCGGAATAAACGTTGTTTTTGCCTGAACCTGACGCTCAACCAGGGCACTGACACTGTCCGTTTGGGACGGAAGGACATTGAACAGCAAAAGATTCGGCAGATTTTCAGAAGCAGCCAAGTTGACGCTGTCGAGCAAATTCCGTTCAAGCAACCGCACGGTCAGCGCGAAGAAGAGGCCAACGCCTACGGTCATCACGATGACTGCCGCTTGGTTGCCCGGACGCCGCAGGGCGGCCAGTCCGTAGCGCAGGGTGAAGCCTGAAACCTGCCGGGCCGCGCCCGCCAAACGAATCACCACCCAACTCACGCCATACAGCGCCAGCAAGGTGACAACCATGGCCTGAAACATGGTGTTGCCGAGACTGAACGACCCTGCCTGCCAGATGAAAAGCGCATAGAGCATAGCCACGGCCGCCAGCCCTGTTGGAATGACCCAGCGCAGCGGCAGCCTGAGTGCCTCGTGGCGACTCCGAAGCAGCAGGCTGGGCTTGACATTGCGGATGCCCACCAGGGGGACAACCGAAAAGGCCAGCGCCACGATCAGTCCAACGCCAAAGCCCTGCCCAATCGCCGACCAAGTCAAGACAAACGCCACCGGGAACGGAAATCGGGTGGCAACGTCTGGCCCAAAGACCCGCCCGGACAATTCAGCCAGCGCCCAACCAAGGGCACTCCCCAACAGGCCAAGCAGCCCCATCTGGAGCGCATACACGCGAAACACAAGGGCATCGGAGGCTCCCAAGCATTTGAGAACAGCGATGGCGCGTACGCGCTGACCAATGATGGTGTAAGTCACGCTGGCAATCCCAACGCCGCCGAGCATGGTCACCGCCAAGCCTACGAGGCTAAAAAAGTTCTCAGCTTCGTCCAGGCGGTCAACGACACGCCCCTCGCGGGCGCGGGCGGTCTCAACCGACGCGCCGCTGTTGACCGGCAGGCTTTGGCGGAGCGTCTGCGCCACGGCCTCCACCCGGTCGGGGCGGTCGCCCACACGCAGCCGGATGAAGTACGTCCCGCGTCCCTCGGCAGTGAGGAGCCCGGTGGTTTTGAGGTCAGCACTGGTCATCAGCACCGGCGTAGCCTCACCCAGGGCAGCCGACGAACCTTCGCGCTTGAATACCCCCCGAATCGTGAAGGACTGATTGCCGATCTTGAGTGGTTTCCCAAGTCCGGTATCAAGGCGCTCCAGCAGCGACGCCGAGACGACAATGCCGCGATTGGCCAGAAGTTCGTAGCGGTAGGTATCGCCTTCCAGGGCAATTTGGCCATCCAGCGGGTAGTGTTCATCCACGGCGCGCACCAGAACACGGAGTGCCTCCTCATTGTCAGCCACGACCCCGGTTGCCAGTTCAATGACATCCGTGCGCCCAACATCAGGAAAGGCCATCAGGATTTCATCAAGGCGTGGGCGCAGCGCGGCGACCCGTCCATAGGGCAGACGCACCTCTAAATCTGCCGCCAGAAAGCTCCGCGTCTGCTTGACGAGCGCCGCTCGGATGTTCTGGATTGCCGACCGCAGGGTCATGATAAGCCCCGTTCCCACGGCGATGCAGAGGAGGAAAAACAGCATCTGACGCCACATCGAACGCATTTCACGCCAGAGCATCCGCAAGGAAAAGAGCATAGGACCAGTTCGCTACGGCTAAAAAGTCGCCACGGTTAAAAAATCGTCCAGGCGGCTGGGTCCAGGGGATCGCCGGTGGGGGGCTGGTGGTCAAAGCACTGGTAGGCGAGTTGCAGGCGGTGGTCGTTCCCGCCAACGCGGTGCGCGTCAGCCAGCACCCGGTCAGCTTCAACCCGGATCCGATCCACGGCAAAGCCGACGTCTTCCAGCATCTGCTTCAAGCAAACCGACGTGAAGCCCCAGAAGTTGCTGGGATCGTCATTGGGCTGGCCTTGATTGGGGAACCGTTCCGGGTCGGGCAGGAAGCGCATCACGGGCTCTACGCGCAGCGCCTCCGGTAGCCGGTGATCGATACAGTACGACTCGACCAACAGCCGCTGAGACGCCAAGCTGGCGCAGTTGACCAGGGCGCGGTAGGGGTCAGGTGTGTGGTAGAGCAAGCCAAGCGCCAACACGATGTCAAACTGCCCATACACCTCCGGGGATAGTTCCAGGACGTTGACTTGGTGATGTGGAATATCCACGCCCTGAATCAGCGACAACAGCGTAAAACCAGAGTTGTCTCGGTGCCGGTAATCAAACGCTGTGACGGCGGCACCCGGCCGGTGCGCACTGAAGCTGAAGTAGCCGTTTGAAGCGCCGACATCCGCCAGCCGCAGGCCGGTCATATCCGCCGGAAGGTGCAGCTCGTTCCAGAGTCCCTCTGGGTTGTAGGCTCCGTTTGTTCGCAGTCCGGGGAGCACCTCGAAGTCGTGGTGCCAACGTTGGGCTGCAAGTAGTTTTTGGGCCAAGTCAACATTCATCATAGACAGTACACTTCTTATCCCAAGACTTCGTCAACCCAAGGATTTCACATCGGAAGCTTGTCATGGTATGTCAACTTGCTCACGCCCCTCTGGGCGCGTCACGGCTCACCTGCCGCTGGCGTGGCCGCCGTGCCGGATGCACCACTGCCGCCGGGTAAGCTGGCGTGGAATTTTTTCAGAACTGGATCACCCTTCCTATGCTTTTCGACAAAAAGATTGCCATTCTGGGCGTCGGCAAACTCGGTGAAGCCCTGGTTTCCGGGTTGGTTCGCCGAGCCGATGTCGAGCGCGCCAACCTGATTGGTTCGGTTGCCCGTCCGTCTTCGATGGCGCGGGTGGACTTGCGACTGGGCATCCCCGTCACAACCGACAATGCCGCGGCGGTTGCCGGACGCGACATCGTGATTTTGGCCGTCAAGCCGCAGAACATGGCTGCCGTCCTGGAAAGCATCGCCCCGGCAGTTTCAGCCTCGCAGCTTTTCATCAGCGTCGCCGCGTCGATCAATACGGCCTTCATCGAGGAACGACTGCCGTTCCCAGCCGCCGTCATCCGCGTCATGCCCAACACGCCAGCGCTCCTCAACGAGGGCATGTCCGTCCTCTGTGCGGGACGCCGTGCAACCCTGGAACACCAGCAAATGGCTGAAGAAATCTTCAGTGCCGTTGGTCGAACGGCCTTCCTCGAAGAAAAACTCATGGATGCCGTCACCGGACTTTCCGGCAGTGGGCCGGCCTACATCTACGTTGTGCTTGAAGCCTTGTCGGAAGCCGGCGTCAAACTTGGCATCCCACGTGACATTTCTACGCTTCTGGCGGCGCAAACCATGCTTGGGGCGGCAAAGCTGGCGCTTGAAACTGGCCAACATCCGGCCTTGCTCAAGGACAGCGTGACGACGCCGGCCGGTTGCACGGTGGATGGACTGCTTGAACTCGAAGAAGGCAAGCTCCGTGTCACGCTGATCAAAGCCGTCGTCCGGGCCACAGAACGCGCCCGCGAGCTGGTCAACAGCTAGTCGAGGCCGCGCCGGAAACCGTTTTGCGTCCTGGCCTGGCCCACTGCCTGGCCCACTTCGGCAGCTTGCTTGAACTACGCCATTGACGCGCCTCTGAGCGAAGCGTATCTTTCGCGTCAAATCGTTCAAATGCTTGGCTTTCGCATGACGCGCCAGATGCGTTGCAGCAGGATGGGGTGCAGCATGCCGATGCTAGGCGCAGGAAGCTTTCCCGCTGAAAAAAAGGTAGGTATCGAGCCATGACCCTTGCGTTATGTGACAGGTTTTTGCGTCAGCTCTGGAAGGCGACCGACCAGCACTGGCTCCCCGAAGACCGCTTGGCAGGCAGGTGGCTTGGGTGGATGTCGCGGGCCAGTGTCGGTCTCATCGTGTGCGCCTTGCTGCTTGGCGCGCCGGTGCCAACCTCGGCTCAGTCTGCCAGCACTGGACAGTTGCGCGGTGTGGTCCGCGACCCCCAGGGGGCGGTCGTCAGCGGGGCCAGCGTGACCCTGGTCGAGCAAGCAACGGGAAGCAAGCGCGAGGTCACGACAGGTGGCAATGGGGACTACGTGTTTACGCTGCTGCCGCCGGGAAGATACCGGCTTGAAGTCCGGGCCTCAGGCTTCAAAACCAGCGTGACCGAAAACATTACGGTCAATATCACTGGCGTCACCACAAATGACATTGCGCTTGAAATTGGCGAGGCCGCGTCGGAAGTCATCAACGTGTCAGGTGAAGCGCCACTGATTCAGGCCGACTCGGCAGCCCACGGGCGCGTCGTGGACGAGCGCAACATCCGCCAGCTTCCGCTCCCAACGCGCAACTTCCAGCAGTTGCTTGCCCTGTCGGCCGGAGCGGCTTCCAATATTTTCAATACCTCGGAAGTCGGACGTGGCGACACCGCCATCAATGTCAACGGCCAGCGCACGACGAGCAATTCCATCCTCATCAACGGGATTGACGTGAACTCGATTGGGACGGGTTCATTTGCCAACCTGGCCGTTCCAGCCACGGACACCCTGCAAGAATTCATCGTGCAGACGAGTCAGTACGATGCCTCGGCCGGGCGCAACGTCGGGGGCGTGGTGGCGGCGATTACCAAGAGCGGGACGAACGAGTTTCATGGCAACGCCTATTTCTTCCTGCGCGACCAAGCGCTCAACGCCAACAACTTCTTTCTGAAGCGCGCCGGCATCCCACGTCAGGCGAACAACCGCAAGCAGTACGGCGCGACGATTGGCGGGCCGGTCGTCAAAAACCGTTTGTTTTTCTTTGGCTCTTACCAGGGGACACGCGAAACGAACGGAACCTCGACCAACAACAGCATTGCCCCGTTCAATCCGGCCCCGGACTTGACCGACGATCGCTCACTGGCTTCGATTCGGGCCATTGCGCTGAGTCGCGCGCCGGGCTTCGCCAACTTCATCAACTCGGCCGTTTTTGCGACCTCGCCGCAGGTGCGCTTGCTTCAGGCGCGTTATCCAGACGGGACGTTTGTCATCCCCAGTGGCAACGGGCGGACGACCGGCGTCCGGGTGGCGGAATCCACCTTCCGCGAAGAGCAGTTCAACCTCAACGGCGACTGGCAAATCAACGACAACAACCGCGTGTCAGGCAAGTTCTTCTTTGCCAACAATACCGTCAAGCAAGGGCTGTTTCGGCAGTTTGGCGGCGGCAACGCGCTTCAGTTGCCCGGCTATCCAGTGGATGCCATCACCAACAACCGGGTGACGACCGCCTCGTGGACGAGCATCATTCGCCCCACCCTGATCAATGAATTTCGGTTTGGCTACAATCGCCTGATTACTCAGGGGAAACCAACCGAGCCGCTTCGGGCCGCCGATTTTGGCATCAACTCACCCAGCGCTGCCTTGTTTCCGGGCCTGCCGGGTTTTGTGTTCTCCAACATGTTCTCAATCGGCCCGGCGACGACTTCGGACAGCTTCAATACCACCGAAGGGTTTACCTTCAGTGATACGCTCTCACTCACAGCCGGCGCACACTCGATGAAGTTTGGCGGTGAAATTCGTCCCTACCGGCAGCGGGTGTTCTTCAACGTCGGGGCGCGGGGACTCCTCCAGTTTACGGGTGGATTTGCCAATGCCGCCGGACTTGGGGCGTTTGCCGCGCTCGGCATCCCGGCCGGTTCGGTCAATCGCGCGCCGCAGTTTCTTCCAACGCTCCCGTTCACGGAGTTTCTGATTACAGGCGTCAATCCTGGATTGTCCTCGGTGGCGGGCGGTTTGACTTCGCCATTTCTGTCGGTCATCTCACCCGGTGGCGCCAAGCGTGACTTTCGCGCCAATGACTTCACCCTTTTTTTCCAGGATGATTGGAAAGTCAACAGCCGTTTGACCGTCAACCTTGGCATTCGGTATGACTACTTTGGGCCATTTTACGAAGTGGATGGGCTGATGGCCACATTTGACGAGGCAGCGGCGCGGGCCGCGGTTGGCACCGGGGCCGGCGGCGTTTCAAATCTGGCCGGCACATTTGCGGGTTTCTTCGTGCCTTCCAACAACCGGGTGGGGCTGCCGGGTATTACCCGCGACACTCGGCGTGGCTTTACCGATGCGGACTGGAATAACTTCGCGCCACGCCTGGGTGTGGCCTTCAAGCCACTGCCAACCGATCGGTTCGTCGTGCGCGCCGGCTATGGACTCTACTATGACCGGTTCAATGCGCGAACCGTCATCAATTCGAGCTTCAGCTTTCCGGTGTTTCCGCTCATTCCGTTCTTCCCGGCGGTGGCGGGCGGCGGGTTTTCCAACCCGTTCGCGCCGATTCCGGCCGTCCAGGGGCCGATTGACACCGGAAACGCCTCATTTTTCCCCGGAACGAGCTGCACGGCGGGCCCTGGTCCAAACCGTGGACTGCCCTTCTGCCTGGGCGGGCGCCAAGTGGCCGTCCAGGGCATCTATCCGGGACGCAACTTGCGGACGCCTTACGTTCAGCAGTACTCCTTTGGCTTCCAGTGGGAGTTCATCAAGGACACGCAACTTGAGGTCAGCTACGTTGGATCGCAGACCCGCAAGCTTCAACGCTTCAAGAATGTCAACCAGCCATTCGCACCGAACGGCACGACCAGTCCATTTGGCACCATTTTGTCGCAGATCACGCAACCAGGGTTGAACTCCTTCTCGGTGACGGTTCAGGAATCTTCGGCCGTGGCCAGCTACAACTCCCTTCAGGCGACGGTGACCCGTCGGCTGTCCAAGGGTTTGCAGGCGCTGGTGAGCTATACTTGGTCGCACACGATTGACGAATACTCCGGGCAACTGACATCGCTTGGCACGAGCGATGTCTCACCCGACTTTGGCGACCAGGCCACCTTTCGCGGCAACCGCGCGACGGCGGATTTCGACCGGCGACAGCGGCTCGTGGTGAGCTTTGTCTATGACCTGCCTAAGCTGTATGACGGTGATAACTTTGCGCTCAAGGCCTTGGCCAACAACTGGCAGCTTTCCGGCGTCTCGATTTTCCAAACCGGGCTGCCCTTTACCATTGCAAGCAGCACGGGGCTCAGTGATGGCGCGCGCGCGTCCTATGCCGCTGGCGGTCAGGGCAACGGCAGCCTCTCCGGTGATGTGCGGCGCCGACTCGACCGCTACTTCGACACCAGCCGGTTCATTCCCTCGACGGGCGTCGGCAACTTCGGCACGGTGGGCCGCAACACGCTGCGTGGGCCGGCGCAGTCCAACACCGACTTCTCGATTGTCAAGTTCATCGTTTTCCAGGAACGTTACCGGGCCGAGTTTCGGACGGAGTTCTTCAACATCTTCAACCAGACCAACTTTGCCAATCCGGGCAATGTGGTCGGGACGCCCAACTTTGGGCGCATTCTTGAAGCCACGACCGGCCCCCGCATCGTCCAATTTGCTTTCAAGTTTTCGTTCTAGGCCCCGGTCCACAGTCCAGTGTCCGGACGACCCTGCGCCCGTTCCTAGCTGGTCTGGCGCAGGGCAATGTTGGCTTCGAGTTGACCTTTGACATAAAAAATAATGCCCAGCACCAGCAGCGTCGTCGCCGTGCTCTCCACGGCAACGGTCAATGCCGCCAGGGCAAATGACGTTCCGTTCACGATGTCGAGCTGGACAGCAAACCAGCGCTGCGCGAGGTTGGCCGTGAGCTTGGCCAGGGCCAGGAAAACCACGCCAGAAACGAGCGTGCCAAAGCAAAACTGGATGACCTGCAACCAGTTGCCGGCAAAGCGCCCATCAAAGTCGCCGTGGGTCAGCGTGCCGGTGTGGGGACGAATCAGATTTGAAACCACCCCGATGAGGTTGCCAAGTGTCAGGGAGATGCCCAAATAGATGCCAAACCAGACCAGCACGGACCCGACGTCAACGGTGAACGTCCACTGGGGACGGGCGACGGCAAAGGCCGTCAGGCACATGAAAAAATAGGCAATCGCCCAAAACCCGGTGAAAACCGAGAACCGCGCAATCACATCGCCAAGCTTGACGGCCATGCCAGATGACTTCATCGTGTTGAACCTACCGAATCGAGTGGATACAGACGACGTGGGGTTGCGCCCATTATGCGAGCTTGCGCATAATTTGAAGCGTGATACAGCGTACGGCGTGGGGAGCATCACCCACGGGCGACTTGTGCCACATCCAGCTTTCAACCAGAATATGTGAGTACTCCCGAAACCTAACCGTTGGGTGCGCCAAGAACCCCTTGGCGCAATGAGGCACTATGAGTAACGGAACAGGCATGCTCGGTCGATTCTTTGGCTCGAAACCTGAAAACAGCCGTGAAGAACGTGAGCGTCGTCCCCAGGACGAGCGCCCTATCGAGCCACCCCAACCACGAGAAGAAAGCGCCCCTCACCTGCGGAGCTTTGAGTCTATTTATCAGAGCGCGCGCTTGCCGGTTTCGCCCTGCGGGGTAGATGAACTGGAAAAAATGATTGCCAACCCAATCATCGCCAACGCACCCCCAGAGACGCGCGTCATTGCCCTCAAGTTCGCGCTCGACCGCGAAGGGCACACAATTGAAGAGCCAAAGGGAGACGCTGCGCGCAAGGTCAAGGCACTCGACGCCTACCACGGCACCTTACTCAATCGGGCTGATAGCCTCGAACGCCGCAACGCCGACCGCTTCAAAGAAATGGAAGCCGAGCGGCTGGAGTTTATTCGGCGACAGGAAGAAGAAAAGGAACGCCTCATGCAAGAGGCGCAGGAGGCGGAGCAGCAAGCGCGTGAGTTTGAAGCCCGGCTCAATGCTGAACGGCAGCGGTTGTCGGACTTGCTGCGTCCGTTCGTCGGCGAACTGGACTTCAATGACGCCGATGTGGATTCCGTTCTTTCGGAAGTGCCACCGGTGAAAGGACCGTCTGATCCATCGGCCGTGATGGTTGACCCAAGCGTTCGTTAGGCAAGTCGTATCCCAGGCCTGACGGCGGTGACGCTGGGAGGTCGGCACTGCTCTGGCAATCGCAAAAGCTAGCCACGGCAAAAAGGGCTAGCCACAGCAAAGAGGCGGTGTCCCGGCCGCTGGGTTCTCCGCGAGCCGGGCGCTCCACTTGGGCTAGACTTTCTTCCCTTCGGCGCGCATCTGCTTCAAAACGTGCTCAATCCCATAGCGATTGATGGTTTTGATGGCCCGCGCCGACAAGCGCAACCGAACCCACCGGTTTTCGCTTGGCACCCAAAACCGCTGCCGTTGCAGGTTGGGGAGGAAGCGACGCTTCGTGCGGTTGTTTGCGTGGGACACGTTGTTGCCCGACATTGGGCGCTTCCCCGTAACTTGACAAACCTTGGCCATGGCATCTCACCTCTTTTCCAGCACAAGCTCAAAAGCCGTCATATATAGGCCAAGTCGTTGGCGACTGCAACCTGAAAACGATCGGTAGCACTGATTCTGTTTTCCTGAGTTGGAAATGCCCGGACTGTCTGCCCCCCCATGGACAAGTTCACTGGCTTGCCGGCCCGCCACCAACCGGCGCGACTTCAAACCACCCTATCCTCCGGTGCGCGGTGTGATGCGCGGCAGTCCCAACGACTGAAACTTCGCATTGAAGTCACCTAGATCACGGGTCAGCACGTCGCGCAGCTTTTGCAGCTCGACATCAATCTTCGCGCTCAAGTCGGCAAAGACTTCGCGCGCCTGGGCCGTTGGCGCGGCATCGGCGCTATCCACCACGCCGGTCAGCGCAGCCAGCTTGTTGTTGAGCCGAATCGGATAATTCAGTGGGTCCTGGCCACTCTGAATCTTGGTTTGCACCAAGGTCTCTTCAATTGCCGTGAGCTTTTCCTTGAGCGACTTGGCCAGGTCGAGCAACGACTTGGCATCGTCACGCCCACGCAGTCGGGCTTCGACATCCTCAATCTGCCGGCGAGCGTCTCGGATACTCAAAATCGCCTGGTGCGTTTCTGAAACTTTGTCCCGGATGGCAACCAGCAACTCGAACTGCGCCTTGAGGTCGTCCGGCGTGGCGGACAGACGCGGATCAGTCCGAATCTCAAACCCCTGGGTCTGGACGACATCATCCACCTTGAGGGTGACGCGGTAACGGCCGGGTAGGACACGCGGGCCGCGCAGGTCACCGGCCCAGAGGACCATCCCCGGCACGCGCGTTGCGCCCGGCAGCCGCATGTCCCACACAAAGCGGTTGAGTCCAGGTTCGTAGGTAAACGTATCCGGTGACGCTTCTCCCCGCTCCGCCGGTAGAGCCGCTTCCGGCTCATCCTTTGGCTTGCCCGTGAACGTCCGCAAGGGCTTTCCGTCGGCATCCTCGAAGGTCAGTGTCACGCGCTTGAAGGGCTTCTCCGGCAGCTCGAAAAAGACCGAAACGCCAACCGGTGGATTGGTGCCAACCGTCGCGGTAGGCGGTGGGGTGAATCCGCCAAAGCCACGGAGACGGAGGGCCGTTTCCGGTGCATAGAGCCGCACTTCACCAGTTGACGGACGCTCGGCATACTGCTGGAGCACAGCCAGGTCGTCCAGCGCCCAAAACGACCGCCCCTGGGTGGCGACGACCAACACGTTGTCGCGCGGATGAACGGCCAGGTCGGTAATCGGCACGGCTGGCAGATTGAGCTGCAAGGAACGCCAGTTCGCTCCATCATCGAAGGAGACATACATGC
Source organism: Chloracidobacterium validum (assembly GCF_018304825.1). NCBI lineage: Bacteria > Pseudomonadati > Acidobacteriota > Blastocatellia > Chloracidobacteriales > Chloracidobacteriaceae > Chloracidobacterium > Chloracidobacterium validum. Next base: position 337,733 of record NZ_CP072649.1, on the reverse strand, counting down.
CGGTCTCCGTCCCGGCATAAAGCAGTCCGCGCCGCCGTGGGTCTTCCCGGATGACGCGCGTGAAGGCATCGGGCGCAATGCCGTTGACAATGTTTGTCCAGGTCTTGCCGTAGTCAGTTGTCTTGTAGAGATAAGGCGCGAAGTCATCGTGCTTGTACATCGTGGCGGCCAGATAGGCCGCGCCCGGCTCATGCGGCGAGGCTTCAATGGCGTTGATCTGAATCCATTCCGGAAGGCCCTTCGGCGTGACGTTTTCCCAGGTCGCGCCACCATCGCGGGAGAGGTGAACCAGTCCATCGTCGGTTCCGGCCCAGAGGACACCGGCGGCTTTGGGCGATTCCGCCAGGGCGAAAATCGTGCAGTAGTACTCTACGCTGGTGTTGTCCTTCGTAATCGGACCGCCGGAGGGTCCGAGTTTCGCCGGATCATTGCGCGTGAGGTCTGGTGAAATCGGCCGCCAGCTTGCTCCCTCATCGTCGCTCCGAAAGAGCCGGTTTCCGGCCGCGTACAGGGCATGGGGTGGATGTGGCGAAAACAGAATGGGAAAGTTCCACTGAAAACGGTACTTCATGCTTTCCGCCCCGGCGCCCATCGGGTTTTCCGGGTACACGGTGACATCCCGCGTCTGCCCGGTCCGCCGGTCGTAGTGCGTCAGGAGTCCACCGTAGCTGCCGGCCAGCACAATATCGGGATTGGTCGGATGCGGCGCAATCCAGCCCGACTCGCCGCCGCCGACCTCACTCCAATCGCGCACTCCAATCCCAAAACCGCGCATCGTCCGGCTGGCAATGGCAACGGTGGTGTTGTCCTGCTGTGCGCCGTAGATGAAGAACGGAAACTGATTATCGAGTGCCACGCGGTAGAACTGTGCTGTTGGCTGGTCCTGTTCCGTCCACGAGCGGCCGCCGTCGGTGGAAACCGAGGCGCCGCCATCGTTGCCGAGAATCATCCGCTGCGGGTCGTCTGGCGCAATCCAGAGATCGTGATGGTCGGCATGGGTGGTCGGCATCGGGGTAAACGTCCGGCCGCCATCGCTCGAACGATGCCACTGGACGTTGAGTGCATAAACCACATTGGCGTCCTTGGGATCGGCTTGGACACGTGAGAAATACCAGGCCCGCTGGCGCAGGTTGCGGTCGCCAGTGGTGCGCGTCCAGGTGTTGCCGCCGTCGTCGCTGCGGAAGATACCGCCTTCGTCGGCTTCGACACTCGCCCAGAGCCGATCAGAATTGACCGGGGAGACGGTGACACAGATTTTGCCCAGCGTCCCCTTGGGCAGGCCCGGCTTGCGCGTCAGGTCCTGCCAGGTGTCGCCGCCGTCCACGCTCTTCCAAAGGCCGCTCCCGGGGCCGCCGCTGGTGAAAAAGTACGGACCGCGTTGAGCTTCCCACATCCCGGCGTACAGAATCCGTGGGTTGGTCGGGTCCATGGCCAGGTCGGCGCAACCCGCCTTGGCGCTCACAAACAATATCCGCTGCCAGGTTTTGCCGCCGTCGGTCGAGCGATAGACGCCGCGTTCTTCATTCGGACCAAAACCGTGGCCCATGGCGGCAACGTACACCACCTCGGGATTGGACGGATGCACCCGAATGCGCGCAATATGGCGCGTTGCTCCCAACCCAACGCGCCGCCAAGTGCGACCGGCATCGGTTGATTTATACACGCCATCACCATGCGACATGTTGCCGCGCCAGGTGTGCTCGCCCATCCCAACATAGATCACGTTTGGGTCGCTCGGCGCCACGGCAAGCGCGCCGACCGAGCCAGCGCGAAACGTCCCATCACCCAACGGCTGCCAATTCACGCCGCCGTCCGTGGACTTCCACACCCCACCGCCGGTTGCCCCGAAGTAGTAGAGATTTGGTTGTCCGACGACCCCGGTGACGGCTCCGACGCGCCCACCGCGAAAAGGGCCGATTTGACGATACTTCAGCGAAGCGTAGCCGGCAGGCTTAGCTTCAGCAACCGACTTGGTGGCGGGTTGTTGGGCCGGCGCGACAGACGCGATCGACAGAATTAGACAGACGAGCGTGAGCCATCCCAGAAAACCGAGGGAACGGATCGGCATCAGCGTGGAAATCGGTTTTTTTAGGTTCATCGTTGCTTTTTGGCCTCTGATTCAGTCACTCGTTGGGGAGCGCGGGCAGGCGTTCCCCATAGCGATCAAGGTAAGCCATATCGGTGAGCGCGCGGGCAGCCTCCCAGCCCTTCGTTTCAAGCTCCGGTTGATTGGGAAAGTCGCTCACGTAGCCAACACAGAGATAGGCCACGAGCGTCAGGTGCGCTGGAATGGCCAACTCCGACTTGACGGCTTCGGGTTCGAGAATGCTCACCCAACCGACACCCACGTTTTCAGCCCGCGCCGCCAGCCAGACATTTTGGACGGCGCACACCGTCGAGAACACCGCCGTTTCGGGCATGGTTTGGCGGCCTAAACCGCGCCCGCGCGCGGTCGTCGTATCGCAGGTGAAACACAGGTTGAGGGGCGTTTCGAGAATGGCCGCCAGCTTGAGGGCATCGTAGGTAGCACGGGCCTCATCCGCATAGACTTCCGCCGCCGCCCGGTTGACGCTTTCAAAGTGCGCCTGGAGGCGACGGCGGACGGCAACATCGCGGATGACGATGATTTCGGTCGGCTGCATGAAGCCTACCGAGGGCGCCGCGGCGGCGGCCCCCAACAACCGCCACACCAGGCCATCCGGCACGGGCGTCGGGAGAAAGGTCGAACGGATGTCCCGCCGGGTGTGAATGGCCCGATACACGGCGGCGCGCTCGGCGTCCGAGAATGCCCACTCCGCAGCTTCCATCAACCGCCTTCCCGAAACTCTGGATACAGTGTCATGCCACCATCCACATAGAGTGTGGTTCCGGTAATGTAATCCGAGGCGTCCGAGGCCAACCACACCACCGCCCGGCCAATGTCTTCGGGGTCGCCCACGCGCCCGTAAGGGATCAGCTTCAGGAGGGCAGCCTCAGCCTCTGGGGTTTCCCAGGCGGCGCGGTTGATGGGCGTCCGAATCGCGCCCGGGGAAACGGCATTGACGCGGATTTTCTTCTCGGCAATCTCCTGCGCCAACGACTTCATCAGCAGGGAGACACCGCCCTTCGAGGCCGCGTAGTTGACGTGCCCGGCCCACGGAATCACATCGTGAACGCTCGACATGCAGATAATTTTGCCGAGCGCTGCCGAAACCTCCGGGCGTGGCGCCTGGGCAAGGAACTGCCGCACAGCCGCGCGGGCGCACAGGAACTGGCCGGTCAAGTTGACGGCCATGACGCGATCCCATTCCTCCAGGGTCATGTCCACAAACGCTGCGTCGCGCTGGAGGCCGGCGTTACTGACCAAAATATCGAGTCGCCCAAAGGCTTCGATGACGGCGGCGAACATAGCGGTGACGTCAGCTTCAACGCTCACATCAGCCTTGACGATGATGGCACGTCCGCCGGCAGCCGTGATGGCGTCGGCGACGGTTTGGGCACCGGCCGGGTTTCCGGCGTAGTTCACGGCCACGGCTGCCCCGGCACGGGCAAGTTCACGCGCCACGGAAGCGCCAATGCCTGAGCTTGCGCCCGTGACCAACGCAACTTGGTCCTTCAAGACTTGACCGACATCCACAATGGGAGGCATAACAGGTTCCTTTGAGCTAATTGAGGTCAGGCTTGCAATTCAACTTCGAGTGCTGCAACCACTCGTTGAAACTCAGTTTCGATAGTCTCCACGTCAGCCGCCGCGTCCACCACCGTTCCCTGGCGCGCGGCGGTTTCCAGCCGACTGCACAACGCCATGAGCCGCTGTGCGCCGACCGTGCTGGCTGCGCCGCGCAGCTTATGTGCCAGGCGTTCCAGGGCAGGGAGATCGTTGGCCGCCTGAGCGGACGCGAGCTGGCTCAGGGTAGGACGAGCATTGCCGAGGAACGTGCTGACAATTTCGGCAAAAAAGCCGTCGCCATCATCCAGCGCCTTGAGTGAGGCGATCGTTTCAGGGTCGAGACAGTTCACGCTAGAACTCCAAATCAAATGAAGCCAGCCAGTTTCCGGGGGCGTCGGCGATAAGACGGCGCAGATTGGTCCGCCACCACAGGCTGTAGCCTGTCACATCGCCTTCCATAAAGCGATGCTCAACAAACTCGGCGCCGCCAGCCGGCAGTACAGCGACATCGAGCGGGTAACTGACATCGCTGGCGCTCGTCAGGGTACAGTCAAAGGCGAGCAGGGCGGCCTTGAGGGCCGCATCGAGCGAGCATCCATAGTCCAGCACGCGGTCGAGAATCGGCTTGCCGTAAAACGCATTGCCAATGATGGCATAGGGCGAGGACTCGCCAATCTCGACCCAGTTGGCCTGCGGATACACCAGAAACAGCCGATGCTCACCATCGTCTGGGAGGCGTCCGCCGATGATCGAAAACAGATCGAAGCGCAGCCCGTCGCGTTCGAGCATGGCGTGGTCTTCGCGGAACACACGCCGAACCTGCTCGCCATAGGCGTTGACGAGTTCATACAAGCGCCGGTGGATGACCGTTTCGCTGCGCAGCCATTCGTCGAAATACGTCACCACTTTGTCGCGCGCCGACCGCAGCCCGGAAGTCATCACAAACACCGGAGCCGCGGCAGCGCGGTGGACGGTCAACTTACGTGAGGTGCGGCACTCCGTGCCAGAAGTGATCCGGGTGTCGGCCACCGCCACCAGCCCCGCAACGGTCTTGATACCCAAACAGAAGGTCATGTCGAAAGTAAAACACTAGGTCGAAACATTCAGGATGGGAAGAAGGCGGCCGCAATGGCGTCGCCTACAGCATACAAGTCGCTTCGGAGGCGTGTCAGGAAGGGACGCGCGTCCCCGCCTACTTCAGGTGGCAAGATATCTTCAACGCCGGCATAGTCGAGCTGCGCGGCCAAGCGTCCGAGGCGCTGCTCCGGCGGATTGGTGTAGGTTCCGGGGAGCGTCCCCGAAATGGCATGCACCGACTCGACGCAGCGGAGCAAGCAATAGTGGGCGGCGCGTGGAAATTCTCGACTGAGAATCAGAAACTCGAATACCCGGTGTGGCTCGATGCGACCGTGCTTTTTGCGGTACATCTCATGGGCACTGGCTGCTTTGAGGAGACCCGACCAATCAAGATCATCAATGAGCATTTCACTTGGCGAGGCCGCAGCGGGTGAAGTCGTCGCCCGGTTGAAGCGTTCCGCTCCTAGGATACAAGCCGTTTTGTCGGCTCGCTCAAGTAGCCGACCGATTCGGTTGAAGTGCCAGGCCTCGCCATGTGACATCGTTGAATCAGTAACGCCAACAAACTGGTGGCTGGCCAATTTGACTTGCGCGAAGAAGGCATGGGGCATCGCGCCGAAGCGCCCCTGCGCCGCCGCACCCTTGACATCCAGATAGAAGGTGTTGGCTTGCTCCCACATCTCGGAGGAAATGGCGTCGCGGACACAGCGCGCATTTTCACGCGCCCGCGCCAGCGTCGTCAAAATCGAGTTTGGGTTGCGCTCGTCAAAGGTCAAGTAGCGCAACACGGTCGCCGGCGACGGAGAACCATAGCGCGCGGCAAAATCCTCTGGATCACCAACGCTGGCAATGAGTTCGGCCCAGGCGGCAGTGTCGTCGGCCGGGAGGTCGAGGGTCAGCGTCATGGTCGCGTCCACGAAGCGCGCGATGTTTTCCGCTCGCTCGATGTAGCGGCTCATCCAGAAAATCGAATCGGCAACCCGGCTCAACATAACCGCACTAACTCAACATAACCCTGTCCAGCGCTCAGGCAACGAGGCCTGGGCGCCAACCGGCCACAACCCTGTTGCGCGCCGGACAACAGGGCATGATACGTTGCAGCAGATCGTGAATACGCAGATCGTGAATACGAAGCCTGCCCTGCCCACTCCCAGGCCGTCAACCCATTTCTGAGCAAGTAGCCTTTAGGGCGAATGCGCACCAAGAGTTACTATGGCAGTCAATCTCCATCGAATGCAAAACCCACGCGGCCATGCCTTGGCGGCCGGCTTCGTAGCGGTCGCGCTCATTCTGATTGGATTGCTGGTGGCTTCCTCGCTGACGGTCCGGCAGTTACGGTCTGCCCAAGCCCAGGCGGGACAGAGCCTGGAAGTGCTTCAGCTCGTGTCGAGCGCGGAAGATGCCGCCCTGCGCACCCGGCTTTACACCCGTGGCTATGTCATCACCGGCAACGGTACGGACATGGAGCAAGCCCGTCAGCAGGCCGGTCGCTTGCAGGACGTCCTTGGTCAACTTCGCGCGCGAACTCAGTCGTCCCCTTCTCAACGCGAGCGTGTCGAGCAGCTTGAAGAAGTCCTTTTGGAAGGGAAAGCCTACCTGGAGCGCATTACGGAACTTCGTCGGATCGACCGCGAAGCGGCGCTAGAAATGGTACCGGGCCCGGTTGGCGATCGCCTGGCGGAAAACCTCACTAGGGTGTTAGGCGCCATGGCCGAAGAGGCGCGAACCGACTTCAACCGGTTTGCGACACTGGTTCACACACGGACCAGAACCCTGGAGTGGCTCATCGTTTTCAGTGTGTCCGTCATTCTGTTGCTGCTTGTCACCACCTACTGGGTGGTTAGCTCCGAACTCAACCAGCGCCGGCGGCTGACACTCCAACTTGAACATGCCCGCGACGCGGCGCTGAACTTGGCGCAGAAAAAATCCGACTTTCTCGCCAACATGAGCCACGAAATCCGCACGCCCATGAACGGCATCATTGGCATGATCGAGCTGCTCCTGAGAACGCCGCTGAACGCCAATCAGAGAGATTTGGCCGAAACCATCCGCTACAGTGCCGATGCGCTCCTGGTCGTCGTCAACGACATCCTTGATTTCTCCAAAATCGAAGCGGGCAAGCTTACGCTCGAAGCCAATGAGTTCGACCTTCGCGACACGGTGGAGCAGTCCACCGAGACCCTTGCCGCAGCGGCCCGCGAGAAATCACTGGAACTCGTCACCCTGATTTACCGGGATGTTCCCGAACGACTGTGCGGAGATGCCGGGCGCGTCCGGCAGGTGCTGCTCAATCTGGTCGGCAACGCCATCAAGTTCACGAACAAGGGTGAGGTCGTGGTGCGGGTGACCAAACAATCCGAGACCGACACCACGGTCGTGCTGCGCTTTTCCGTCACCGACACCGGCATCGGCATTCCCAAGGAAGCCCAGACCGACATTTTTGAGGCTTTCACTCAGCTCGACTCCTCCCAATCACGGCGCTTCAGCGGGACAGGACTGGGGCTGGCTATTTCCAAGCGACTCGTCAAACTGATGGGTGGCGACATCGGCGTTGACAGTGAAGCCGGCAAAGGAGCGACATTTTGGTTCACCGCCCAGTTTGAAAAAGTGGACGTCAGCCAACCACCATCGACCTATGAGCTGTGGTTTGGCACGCGCGCACTGGTCCTGGATGACAACACGACGAACCGCACGGTCATTGCCCAGCAACTCACCGACTTTGGCTTTTTCTGCGAGGCGGTCGCCACCGCCCAGGAAGCGTTGACGGCGCTGCGTAAGGCGGCCATCAGCGGCCATCCCTTTCGGGTGGCCATCCTCGATTCGCAAATGCCGACCATGGATGGGCTATCCCTGATTCGACAAATCCGCGCCGAGGGATGGTCAGATGAACTCGCCTGTATTCTCCTGACCACGCCACCGGCTCCGTCGGGAATGGAACTGGCGCAGATCGGGATTGCGGCCTGTGTCACGAAACCGTTGCGGCTGGGTGCCCTGAAAGAGGCGCTCCGCCTGGCGCTCGGTAAACCACGCGCAAAAACAAAATCCACTCCGATCCGGCAGACCGTGCCGCCGGCCGTCCAAGCCATGGCGGGAGACACACAACCGGGAGACGCGCACCACCGATCCATTCTTTTGGTTGAGGACAACCCCGTCAACCAGCAAGTCGCCCAACGCATGCTGAAAATTCTAGGATACCAGGTCGTGACCGTGGCGACCGGCGTGGAAGCGTTGGCGCTTTTGCAGTCCCAACAACCGGATGCCATTCTCATGGACTGTCAAATACCCGAAATGGATGGCTACACGGTTACCATGCGCATCCGCGAACAAGAGCAGGTGACGGGACGCCATGTGCCCATCATTGCACTGACCGCCAATGCGCTTCAGGGGGAACGGGAACGCTGCCTGGCAGCCGGTATGGACGACTATCTATCCAAACCGTTCAAGCTGGCCGAACTCGAACAGGTGCTGAAGCAATGTTTGAGCCGCGTCCCCACGGCCGACACCGATGGGCCGACCAACACCGACCACCAGCCCGACGCCGATGCCGACCGCGATGCGGTGCTGCTCGACATGGCGGCATTTTGGATTGGAACAGGGATTGTCGCCACAAACCAGGCGGCCGGTGACCTAGCGCGCCAGATCATGGCTACGTTTCAGTCGGATGTTGCCAACCAGCTCCGGCACATGCAGACGGCCCTGGCGCAGGGAGACGAGCAGACGGTGCGCGTGATCGCGCATCGGCTTCGTGGCAGTGCCGCGCAGCTTGGCGCGCGCCGGTTGGCCCACGCGCTCCACGGTATCGAAGCGTCGCCAGATACCACCGACTGGCTGCATCAGGTCCAGACCGTCGAGGCACTTGCCGAAGCCACGCGAGCGGCCTTTGACGACGCGCTGCACAGGGAGCTGACCGAACCAAGTGAGCGCCAAACGCAGCCCGCTTCATCGTAATTGGCAAAACTGGCTTGACGTCCGTCGTTTGCCTGACAAATATCGTCCGATTTTGGCTCAATGAAGCCTGTCCCGTAGGTTGGCTATCCCCACGCGAACGACCTCACGCTGTGCCGCTTGTTTCACCCACGTCCGACGCTTCCGCGCTGTCACCAGCAGATGCCTACGCCCACTGCCGGCGCGTTGCCCTTGGGCACTATGAGAACTTTCCCGTCGGATCGCTGGTGCTTCCCGCGTCGGTTCGTCCCCATGTCTATGCCGTCTATGCGTTTGCCCGCGCTGCGGACGATTTCGCCGACGAGGGAACACTCACTGCCGAGCAACGGCTCGCCAGTCTGGCCGACTGGCGACGGCAGCTCGTTGCCTGTCCGTCCGGCAACGCGACGCACCCCGTTTTCGTGGCCCTGGGTCACACCATTCGGCAGCACGCACTGCCGATGGAGCTTTTCCACGACCTGCTCGATGCCTTCGAACTCGATGTGCGCCGCGCGCGGCATGCGACATTTGACGACCTGCTCGACTACAGTCGGCGCTCGGCCAACCCCGTAGGACGACTCATCCTGTTGCTCTTCGGCCATCGCGATCCAGACTGGCACCGCATGGCGGATGCCATCTGCACGGCGCTTCAACTCACCAACTTTTGGCAAGACATCCTCGTGGACTTGCAGAAAGACCGAATCTACCTTCCGCTGACCGAGATGGCAGCCCATGGGTATGGCGAAACCGACCTGCTGGCGCACCGCTACACGCCCGCCTTCGTGGCGCTCATGGACAGCCTTGCCCAGCGGACCGCCGCGCTTTTCGAGCAGGGGCGGCCGCTGTGCGCGCTGGCGCCGGGTCGGCTCGGCGTCGAGCTGCGCCTGATTTGGCTCGGCGGCACGACCATTCTGCGCGCCTTGCGCCAGATGGCGTTCAACGTCTTTGAGCGGCGCCCAACCCTGAGCCTGCGTGACAAAGCGCGGATGGCCGCCGGCGCGCTGCGCCGGACGGCGTTTTCCAAAGCAAGTCCGCTGACCACGCTTCGGATGCCGGCATGACGACCCTTATGGATCACCCACCCGCCGAGCTGGTGGCGGAACACATCACCCATCGCTCACGAACCAATTTTCTGTACTCGTTTCTCATCTTGCCCAAGGCGCAGCGGAAAGCCATTGAAACCGTCTATGCGTTTTGCCGCATCGTGGACGACATCGTGGACGGCGACGGGCCAGCTCAGTCTGATCCGCAGCGCGAACTCGACCGCTGGCGGGCCGAGATTCAGGCTTGCTTCAACGGACAGCCCCCCCGGCATCCCGTCGCCCGCGAACTCAAAATCATCCTCCAAACCTTTCCCATTCCCCAGGAGCATTTCCTGGCGCTCATCCGGGGGATGGAAATGGACTTGACGCGCCGGCGCTATGCCTCATTTGCCGAGCTGGACGAATACTGTTACCACGTCGCCTCCGTCATCGGGCTGATGTGCATTGAAATCTTTGGTTATCGGCATGCCAGCGCCCGCGACTACGCGGTGAACCTGGGCAAAGCACTACAGATGGTCAATATCGTTCGCGATGTCCCGGAAGACGCCGCGCGTGGGCGCGTGTATCTGCCGCTGGAGGAGATGGCTCGCCATGGCGTCACCGAGCAGGGCTTGCAGTCCGGGCGCTACGACGAATCCTTTGCCCGGCTGGCGGCCGCCCTGTCCGCTCGGGCTCGCGACTTTCGCGCACGCGCGCTCCAGGCACTCTGCCCGGAAGACCGCCCGGCCATGGTGGCGGCTGAAATCATGGCGACGATTTACTTCAAACTGCTCGACCAAATGGAAGCAAATAGGTTTAATGTGTTCCACCACCGGCCACGCCTGTCAAAACTCCGGAAGGCTTTCATCGCCACCACACTTTTGATCAAAACTCGGCTGCTCCGATTCGGAAAGGACTAACCTGATGCTTCCCATTACGATTCACAACTACCGCCAGGGGCTGCGGGGATTGCTCGGACTAGCTTTGTGCTGCGTGCCCGTCGTTGCCCAGGAAGATTTCAAGAACCGACCGGCACCAAGTCGTCCGACGGTGCCCCCATCCAGCCAGCGGACAGTTCCCACTGGGCAACCAGTGACCACGCCGGCGAGTCGTCCAAGCGAGGGCTTCCAGGGCAGAACCGAGCGCGAACGGAGCATTGCCGCCGCGCGGGAGTTCTTTGGCCTCACTGAAATCCCGGCCTTTTACGAGCGCCAAGTGCAGACGATCCTGCAACAGCAGCTTCGAGACAGCCCCGAACTACGCCCCTACAGTGACATCCTCCAGAACTTTCTCCGGCGCCATGCCTCGTGGCAGGCAATCTCAGAGGATCTCGCCGTGTTTCTAGCCGATAGCTTCGAGGAGCGTGAACTTCGCCAACTCAACGCTTTCGCGGCGACGAGCGCCGGGCGCAAGCTCTTCAACAATCTCGAACTCTTTGGTCAGGGCAAGCTGAACGAAGCGCAACTCCGCCGCCTGTTTGATGAAGTCGAACTCAAGCAGATTGAAACCTTTTCGCGCACGGCCGTCTTTCAAAAGTTCACCGAGCGGATTCCAACCGTGTTTGAGGCGGGCGGGCGTGTCATTGGAGAGCGGATTGACCGGCACAGCGCCGAGCTGACCGAGGCCATCCAGCGCCGTCAACGACAACCACGGCGGCCATAACCCCGGTGGCATCGCACTGGACGCCCCCGGCCCTGGTTCGCTATTGTTCGACTCCACAGAACCCTAGCAGAGCGCCTGATCTGGTATCGCGTCGGCAGCGTCATCCGATGCGCTTCCTCATGGCACTGGATTTGCGCGCTGGGCGCGTCCATGTTTGAGTCTTACGACGTTGGTGACTTTTATGACGAAATGTTCCTGATGCCGGGCGTGCCACGTCCTGACGTGGCATTCCTGGCCCGGACGCTGGCCACGCTGCGTGACGACGAAATCCTGCGTCGCCAGGCCACGGCCGAACAGTCGCTCCTCCACCTCGGCATCACGTTCAACGTGTATGGCAGCAGCGACGGCGTCGAGAAAATCTTTCCCTTCGATCTGATCCCACGGGTCATTGCCGCGCGGGAGTGGGCCTGGATCGAAGCCGGACTTCAGCAGCGCATCCGCGCCCTCAATGCTTTTCTGAGCGATGTGTATAGTGAGCAACGCATCTTGCGTGATGGCGTGCTGCCGCCGGAGCTCGTTCTGAACAACCCAAGCTACCTGGAAGCCTGCCGTGGTTTGCGACCACCCCACGACATCTGGTGTCACATCACGGGCACCGACCTGGTCCGGGACAGCGATGGGCAAATCTACGTCCTGGAAGACAACTTGCGCTGCCCGTCGGGCGTGTCGTACGTGCTCGGCAATCGTTCGGTGATGAAGTACACGCTCCCGCAGGCGTTTGAAGCGGCAACCATTCGCCCGGTCTTCACCTACCCGAGCAAGCTCCTGGAAACGCTTCAGCGACTCGCGCCGGAGCACAACCTCAATCCCACGGTCGTCGTGCTGACGCCTGGCGTCGCCAACTCGGCCTACTTCGAGCATGCGTTCCTGGCTCAACAGATGGGGGTCGAGCTGGTCGAGGGACGGGACCTCGTGGTGGAAGGTGGCTACGTCAAGATGCGAACCACCCGCGGACTCAAACCAGTGGATGTCATATACCGCCGGATTGATGACACCTTTCTCGACCCGGAAACGTTTCGGCCGGATTCGCTGCTGGGCGTTCCGGGCCTGATGCAGGTGTACCGCGCCGGACGGGTGGCGCTGGCCAACGCGCCGGGCACCGGCGTGGCGGATGACAAGGCCATTTACGCCTACGTCCCCGACATCATCCGCTACTATTTGGCCGAGACGCCGATGATTCCGAATGTGCCAACCTACTTGTGCCGCGACCGTGAAGCGCGGACTTATGTGCTCGACAGCCTCGACCGACTCGTGGTCAAGACGACCGGCGGGTCAGGTGGTTACGGCATGCTGGTCGGCCCGGCCTCGACAGCGCTGGAACGGGAGGCGTTCCGAGAACGCATTTTGGCGCATCCCGATGAATACATTGCCCAGCCCACGCTCCAGCTCTCGCGCGTGCCGACCATTGTCGGTGACCGGATTGAAGGTCGCCACGTGGACCTACGCCCCTACATCCTGTATGGCGATGACATTTTCGTTTTGCCGGGCGGGCTGACCCGCGTGGCCCTGCGCCGTGGCTCGCTGGTCGTCAACTCCTCGCAGGGCGGGGGGAGCAAGGATACCTGGGTGCTTGCCGCCGATGGTTCTGCGCGCACAGGCTCGTAGGTGGTCGCGCGCTGCACCGGCTTCAGTCCGGCTGCCTGGATGGTTGCGGCCAACTGTTCGGCCGTCACCGCCGCCCCAAAGCGCGAACCGGCGCGATTGGAAATTTCCTCTTCCAGCAGCGTGCCACCAAGATCGTCCGCGCCGCAGTGCAAGCTCCGCCGGGCAAGCGTAAGGCCGCGCTTGACCCACCCAAGCTGTAGGTGGAGGAGGTCGCGCCCGAAAAACAGTCGGGCGACGGCCAAGGTCAGCAGTACGGTTTCGTCATCCACCTCACGCCGCCTGACGGCGCGCCCAAGCGGGGCTTTGGCGGCAATGAAGGGCAGCGGAATAAACTCCGTGAAGCCACCGGTGGCGCGCTGCAAAGCGCGCAGGTGGCGCAGGTGGGCAACGCGGTCGGCCGGCGACTCGATGTGGCCGAACATCATGGTTGCCGTCGTGCGCGTCCCGGACTGGTGCGCGGCGCGGACAATCTCCAGCCACCGCGCGGCAGTGATTTTCTCAGGACAGATTTTCCGACGAATGGGTTCAACCAGGATTTCGGCCGCCGTTCCGCAGAGCGTTCCCTGTCCGGCGACGCGCAGCCCATCAAAGATGCGCCCCAGTGACCATCCGCTGCGCTGCTGGATGAAGTCTATTTCTTGCGGCGAATAGGCATGGAGGTGAACATCCGGGCAGGCACGCTTGAGTTCACGCAACAGGTCGAAGTAGTAGCTGACCGGCAGGGCCGGGTTGAGTCCGCCCTGAATCGTGACTTCCGTGATGCCGTGGGTTTGGCGGTAGCGGCTGACCTTGCCCACAATGGCGTCAATACTATGGGCGTAGGCCTCACGCGCATCGGCATCACGGCGGAACGCGCAAAAGGTGCAATGCAGGGCGCAGACGTTCGTAAAGTTCAGATTGAGATTGACGACATAGGTCGCCCGCGCACCGATGAGGGCCTGCTTGCACGCATGCGCCGCCGCATAGACGGCCTGGCGCGCCGCTGGGTCGGTGGTTTCGAGCAGCCCAAGGGCCTCGCGCGGCGTCAGCGGCTCAAAGCGAACAGCTTTTTCCAGGGTAGCGGCAACTGGTGAACTCATGATACCTCGTTTAGTCTGCCATTGACCGCACAACCATCACAAGCGCCGCCGGTGTCGCGTTGATCGGAACTTTCCTCTTTCCGTTCCTTCCCATTCCAAAGCCATCGGTTTTATAGTTGGCCTACGTAAACGCCACCCAGTGGCGACTCGATGCTCTGCTCTAGCGAGGCTTGGCTATGAATCGGTTCTGGCTCACGTTGGTGTTGACACTTCTCTGCGCCGCCCCAACCGGCGCACAACAGGCAGCTCGACAGAAAGCGGCCCCACCCTCTGAAGAACGACTCTACTGGATCCGGGAACAAAGCAAGTACGGCTACATTGACCACACCGGCAAGGTCGTGATCCCACCACAGTATGAAAATACCTTCGGGTTTCGTGAAGGCCTGGCCGGCGTCCGCATCAACGGGAAGCACGGCTACATTGACCGCGCGGGCAAGCTGGTCATCCCGGCCACCTTTGACGCCACGTACGGCTTCAAGGAAGGCCTGGCCTGGATCAAGCAAGATGGCAAGTATGGCTACATTGACCGCGCGGGCAAGATTGTGATTCCACCGCAGTTTGACGACGCTGAGGACTTTTCCGAGGGACTGGCGGCCGTCAAGGTCGGCAACCTGTACGGCTACATTGACCGTACGGGCAAACTGGTCATTCCGGCGCAGTTCTCACACCAGCATCGCTTCATGGGCGGGGTCGCCCAAGTCATCGTGGACGGGCGCTATGCCTACATTGACCGCACGGGTCGGGTGCTTTGGGTGCAGAAAGATGGTTTCAAGGAAAAGCCTGAAAGCGAGCACCGGCATCAACACTGAGGAAGGAGCGGCATGGTGAAGCAACCCAGTTCCGGCCGGGCGTCCGCCGGCCGGGCCAGGTATGGGCTGTGGCTGGCGGTGCTGTGGCTGGCGCTGGTCATCCCCGGTGGCTGGCCGGCAGCGCAAGCGGAAACGCGCCCATCCACTGACTGTTTTTCGCTCGCCGACCTTCCCCCGGAACAACGGACGCGCGCCGAAGCCTTGTTTCTGGCGATACTGGATTCCGAGGCGCTCTATACGGTTGCCGGCGACCTCAAGCCGATGAGCAGCGGCTACGTACGCTTCCAGTTCGATGTGGCCGCGCCGGACCTCGGCGAGATCGAGACGACTCGAACACTCCTGGCCCACTTCCGCTGTGGCGACCGCTTCTATGCGGATGTGCTGACCTTCGCGGCTATTCATGACGGCAAGCGTTACGCCGAAGGCGTCGTTTTCAACCGCGCGGCGCTCAGGCGCGCCGTCGGCGTGCATGCGGGCTACTTTGCGCCGTTGGGCATCACGCCCAACGCCCACCCCATGGACATGCTCAATAAGGTTGAACATGCTGACCGTTCGGCTCGGTGGCGCGGGTATGGGTATTTGTTCGGCTATCCAGACGCGGCAGTGGATTTCTTTGTCGCGGCGGGTGAAACCCAGGCGGCCACGGGCAAGTTCGTCGAGCGCGACTTCATGCACATTCCAACCTATGCCCGCGACACCGGCGCTTTCACTTGGGCCGTCGCCAAAGGGCACAGGGCGACCGAGGAAGAAGAACGGCTTCGCACGCGCGCGATGGCGATACTGGAAGACTATCGCAAGCGCCGCGCCGAGTTCATCGGGGATGGGAAACCCGGGGTCATTGAACTGTTGCGCGCGCTGACCGCACCGGCCCAGGCCAAGCCGGCCCGGGTGGCGCGGCACTCATCCTGACCACAGACCTTTCGCCAAACCAATGTTGCCTCAACCAGAATGGTGGCTCCACATCATCAACGCGCCCCGAACAACCAGCTTTGGTCTTCCCGCTGACCAGGCCTGGGTTGCCGTCGGCAGCGGAAGCGACTGCGACATCGTCGTTGACGAGCCGGACATTCAACAACTGGCCTTTCAACTCAACCGGCGACCGAATGGCGACCTGTGGCTCTACGTCCACCCGGCCTGGCTCTGGAGCCGGGCCGGGGCGCGGCGCGCCAACCTGCGCGAGTCCATCTTTCCGCTCGATGACCCGACGGTGATTGCCATGTCGAACGCCAGCACGCGGTTCATCCTCACCCGGCAGGCGACGCTTTCGGAAGCCGAACACGCAGCCTGCCTTGCCCAAGCCGAATGTGCCTGGGCGCAAAGCGGGATGCTTCCACTTCGCTCGTCGGGAAGTCTCCCGCTTTCACGCCCCGAAAGCGCGTCCGACCCGGACTGAACGCTAGCGCTCCGGTGACCGGACCGAGCGACAAAACGCCTGCATGCGCCGCGCGTCTTTCTTGCCCGGCGCGGATTCAACCCCGGAAGCGACATCCACGCCGTATGGTTGCCAGCGTTGGACGACGGCCGCGACGTTTTCCGCAGAGAGTCCCCCCGCAATGAAGGCTTGTCGTCCGGCCGCGGTCGTCTGCGCGGCTTCCCATAGGGGCTGAAGGCACAGTTCCCAGTCGAGAACCGGCCGGCGCTTGGGGCGATCAAACAGCAGGTGGGCGACGTTTTCCAACCGCGTCCAGGGGAGCACGTCGGCGGGCCGCGTTTCCGGCGTGACGGTCACGGCCCGGATGACCGGACAGGGCAAAGCAGCGGCAACCTCCAGTGGCTCGTCGCCATGGAGCTGGATCAGATCACACCCAATCGCGGCCACGACCGTTTGCATCCATTCGAGCGGCGCATCCTGAAACACGGCAACGGTTTGGCAGCGCCGGGCCACCGCCGCCACGATTTGCCGGGCGTCGTCGAGCGTGACCGACCGCACGCTCGATGGGGCAAAAATTAGTCCGAGGTAGTCCGCGCCGGCCGCGGCCGCGGCATCCGCATCGGCAACGCTTGTCACGCCACAGATTTTGACGCGCGTTCGCGGCTCAGAACGAGCATGAGACGACGGCGCATCCACTTGGTTTGCTTCCCTGGTGGTTTCGTCGCCCTGCGCCACACGCGGTTTCATCGCTCCAAAGCTCATGCCACGGTTCAGCCGGTTTGCCCGGGCCGGGGTCAGGACCCATTGGGTGCTGTCTCGCGCCGAAGCGCCAGCAGGCGCGGCAACCGCTGCGTGCCGCCGTAACCGGGAATGAGGTTGAGGCGAATTTCAGGCTGCCCGAACACCGCCGTTGGCTCGCTCACCGTATAGTGGCAGGCCATTTGAAACTCATTCCCGCCCCCAAGCGCCACCCCATTGACGGCGGCAATGACCGGCTTGCGCATCCGTTCAATTTTATCGAAGGCCAGGTGGGCGTTGTTCGGCAGCGGAGACGCTTCGGCAACGGTCTTGAAGTCAAGCAACTGCTTGACATCCGCGCCGGCCACGAACGACCGGGTGCCTTCGCCGGTGAAAATGACCACCTTCACGTCATCGCGCCGTTCGAGGTGTTCGATGACAGTGATCAGCTCATCCAGCGCGCGTTCATTGAGCGCGTTGACAGGCGGGTTGGTAATCGTCGCCAGCGCAATCCGCTGCGCGGCCTGGCCGTCGCCTGGCGGCACGATGTCAAAGTACTGCACGCGCACGTAACGATAGGTTTCAAAGACGCGGCTTTCCTCGCGCAGGCGCGTCTTTTCACGCCAGGCTTTGATTTTGGCGGCAATCTCGTCCAGCACTTCCGGGTTGCGGAGCGTCGTCGTGTCGCCCAGCGGCTCGTTGAAGAGCAGGCTCTTGAGGAAGCGCCGCATGTACTTGCCGCTGCGCGTTTCGGGAAAAGCCGTCACCGGAATGTAATCCGATGGGACGGCCGTCAATCCCTTTTCCTGCCGGACGAGTTCCGACAACCGCCGCTCATCGTCGGTCGTCAACTTGCGGCCCTCGGTCGTGAGAATGAAGGCGACCGGAGTCTGGCCTTTTTCACGGTGCGGCGCGCCAATGACGATGACGTTGCCGACGACCGAGTTTGGATTCATTTGCTTGTCGCGCAGAATGGCCCCCTCGATCTCTTCGGTGCCCAAACGATGGCCGCTGACATTGATCACATCATCCGAACGTCCATGGAGGCTGAAGCTGCCGTCGGCGTACTTCCGCGCAAAGTCGCCCTGGGTATAGGCCAGTGTCCCGGCCCACTTCGTCCAGTAGAGCTTCCGGTAGCGGTCAATATCGCCGCGCCAAGTCGGAACGACGCTCACGGCGTCAAGCCCATCGGCGATGGTGGTCTGGATGACCCGGAAGTTTTCGGTGTCACCCCAGACCGTCCGCGCCAAGTAGGGGTAGGGCTGGGTAATGACAATTTCGCCTTTTTCCTCGAACTCGGCCGGCCGATGACGCACGACACTCCCTTGCTCATTCGTTTCTTCGGCCACCCACACATCGCCCATGATCCACGGCAATGGATAGGTGTGCGCGTCGGGCCGCAGCGGGAAGTCGTCGTTGCCGTAGAAGTGCGTCCAGACGATGCCGCCGTGTTCGGTGGCCCAGTACGAGTTGATGTACTGCCGACAGAGCAAATCCATCCCGAACTGCTGCACGGCGGGCGAGGTCGGTTCGGCGCAGAAGGTCGCCACGTGGAGTGACGACACATCATAACGTTCCACGTCCGCGCGATGCTGGGGATCGGCCATGATCGCCTTGAGAAAGGTCGAACCCGCCTTGAAGATATTGACCCGGTAGCGTTCGATGATGGAGGCAAACCGTCCGGCGTTGGGGAACATCGGCGCGCCCTCGGTAATGACGCTCGTCACCCGCGTCGTCAACGCCGCCGAAATCAGGTAGCTCTGCCCGGTAATCCACCCTGGATCGGCAATGACATACATGACATCGCCCGGCTGGGCATCAAAGGCAACCTTCATCGTGTGGGCAATGCCGGCAACGTAACCGCCATGGACGTGAACGACGCCCTTGGGCTTGCCGGTGCTGCCCGACGTGTAGATGAAAAACAGCGGAAACTCGGCGGCCACCGGTGTCGGACGCGAGTGCGCATACAGCGTCCCGACCAAGTCGGCCGTCGGCAGAGCGAGCAGGTCGGCTTCGGTCGCAACGGCCAGTCCGCGCGCCTGGGCCGTCGCGATCAAGCGGCGCGCGGCGCCATCGAGCAACTCATGGGCCCAGCGGTCGCGCTCGGCGCGCCAGACGATGTCTTGACCGGTATGCTTCACCACGATGACGGCCGCCACCCGCGCCGGTGTCGTCACCAACGCCTTGGCCACCGCGGTGCGAATCATGGACTTTGCCTTGGCCGACAGCATGCGTAGTTCGCTAAGGCCAACCCCAACGCCCCGCATGGCATCTGCGCGCTCAACCGTGATGTCACCAGCAATTGCTTCCCTCACCGCCCGGCAAATATGCTCGATGACCGAATCGTGAAAATGCTCGCCCGACCACCCGAAGGTGGATTTTTCGGTGAGTAGTTCGAGCGTGTCCCGGACGATGTCCAGCACATCGTTGACGGGGACGTAATCATCGAGCGCTTTGTCGGTGTACGCTTCCTTGTAGGGCACAATCTGGGCGTTGCGGTACCCGCCATCCGAGGTGATGACGACCTTGGCGCCGGAGTCATGAATCCGGTCACTGAGCGTTTTGGCCGAAAAACCTCCAAATACGGGTGTGTAGATGATGCCCAATCGCTTGGCAGCTTCGGTAAAGTAAATCTGCTCCATGATGTTGGGCAGGTTGATGGCAATGCGGTCGCCGGCGCGGAGACCTAGGTCTTGCAGCACGAGCGCCGCCTTGACGGTTTCGAGCAGAAGCTGCTTGCGCGTGACCGGGAAAGCAACGACCGGGCCGCCGCGTCCATCGTCCAGGGACTGATCCCACCGGTCGCCCTCAAAGTAAAAGGCCACCTCATCGCCGTGACCGGCGAGGACGTGCCGATCCACCTCATTGAAGCAAGCGTTGGTCCAGCCACCGGCGAACCAACGATAGTACGGGGCGTCAGCCGCGTCGAAAGCCTGCGCCCAGGGAGTAAAATCGGAGACATCGAGCGATAGCGCGGCGCCGGTGCGGTAGTCATAGCCCGTCCACCGGGCAGCCGCTTCGTCGTAGGTGAGCCAGGCCGTCCGCTCTGGGTCGAACCAATGAATTTCGCGGCGCGCAATCGCACCATGAAACGCGCCTGGGTCCTCCTGGCAAGCCGCGCGCTGGGCTTGCCAGTCTGGCTGGGTACGAATGGGGTTGACCATGGAACGGGCCGATGGCATGGGTGCGCTCATGAACGAGAACTCTCCAACTCAAATATAGGATACCAGCGACGGCATTCACCCGAACCGACGCCGCGACTCGATAGGTTCAAACTAGGTCGGTTCGAACTAGATATGCTCGGCGAATGATTCCGACTGCCGGTTGAACGTGTATTGCCCACCGTAGAACACGGCGACCGCCAGCACAAACAGCCACAGCAATCGTTGTGGGTCAGGGACTTCACCATAGTAGAAGATTTGCTGGTAGCTGTAAAAAAGTCCGACGAGCGGATTATGTTCCACAATCCAGCGCGCCCGTTCGGGAATGGCCGTCAGTGGGTACATGATCGGCATCATGAAGAACAGGATCGTCACGATGTGGCCCAGCAAATGCTGGGTATCCCGAAAGGTCACGCTCAGGGCGGAAAGCGTCATGGTCAGCCCACAGAGCAGCACCACTTGAATCAGCACCAGAACCGGAAAGCACACCAGCCCCCATCCGACCGGCAGTTTGAAAAACAGAAGCAGAATCAGCAACAACGGCAGCGACAGCAGGTAGTTGACCATGCCTGCCAGCACCGGCACGAGCGGCAGCACCGGCGTTGGGAAAATGGTTTTTCCAACGTAGGACGCGCCCTCCAAAATCGAGGTCGAGCCCTGGAGCAGCGCCGTTGAGAACCATATCCACGGCAGCAGTCCGCTCAGAATAAACGCCGGATACGCGGCCGCGTTGACCTGAAGGAAATACCCAAAGACCACGCTGTAGGTCAGCATCAGCAGCAGCGGGTTGAGAAACGTCCAGAGAAAGCCAAGCACCGAGCCTTTGTAGCGGCCCCGCAAATCGCGCATGACGAGCGAATGAAGCAACCAGCCGTGGTCGCGGAAGACGCTCAGGCGCATCCGCGACATATCCCTCAAGTTCTGCAAGTACGACTCCCCCTGCCTTCTCTAGCTTTCGGCCAACATCTGCCGTAGCACATAGGGCAGAATTCCGCCGTGGCGGTAGTAGTCAATCTCAATCGGCGTATCGAGGCGAAGTTGAACCGGGACGCGCTCGACCGTGCCGTTGGCGCGTTCAATGACCAGCGTGACCATTTGACGCGGCGCAACGCCACCAGACAAACCTTCCAAACCGTATCGTTCCGTTCCATCGAGCGCCAACGACCGCGCGGTGACGCCATTGACAAACTGGCAGGGCAGGACGCCCATGCCGGCCAAATTGCTGCGGTGGATGCGCTCAAAGCTTTCGGCCACCACCACGCGCACCCCCAGCAATGCCGTCCCTTTCGCCGCCCAGTCGCGGGAACTGCCTGTGCCGTACTCCTTGCCGGCAAAAACGAACAGCGGGGTCTGGGATTCGGCATAGCGCATAGCGGCATCGTAAATCGCCATGGCTTCGCCAGTCGGCTGGTGCGCGGTCACGCCGCCTTCGGTTCCGGGAACCATGAGATTCTTGATCCGCACGTTGGCAAACGTGCCGCGCATCATGACTTCGTGGTTGCCGCGGCGCGCGCCGTAGCTGTTGAAGTCTGCCACGGCGACCTGGCGCGCTTGCAGGTACTGCCCGGCCGGAGACGTAGGCTTGATGCTCCCGGCAGGAGAAATATGGTCGGTCGTGACGGAGTCGCCAAAGATAGCCAGCGCCCGCCCGGCGTGAATGTCGGCAAAAGTACCTATGGAGAGGCTGAAATCGGCAAAAAACGGTGGCTCCTGAATATAGGTTGAAGCCGGTTGCCACTGATAGACCTGCCCGGCGACGGTTGGAATGGCGTTCCACAGGGGATGCTCGGCAGTGAAATCCGCATACAGCCGTCGGTACGTCTCACGCTCGAAGGCAGAGGCCAGAACGGCGGCAATGTCTTCCGTGGTCGGCCACACATCACGCAAATAGACCGGGCGGCCGGCATCGTCGTGACCCAGCGGTTCGCGGGTCAGGTCGAGCGTTACGCGCCCGGCCAGCGCAAAGGCGACGACCAGCGGCGGACTCATCAGAAAGTTCGCCTTGACGTTTGGGTGGACGCGGGCTTCAAAGTTGCGATTGCCCGACAGGACGCTCGCGGCAACCAGATTGTGGGCGGTGATGGTTTCTTCAATCGCCGGATCGAGCGGCCCGGAGTTGCCGATGCATGTCGTGCAGCCATACCCCACCACGTCGAACCCGACCTGCCGCAAATCGCGCAGGAGGCCGGTTGCCTCCAGGTAGGCCGTCACGGCCCGCGAGCCGGGCGCGAGTGAGGTTTTGACGGTCGGCCGGACGCGCAAGCCATGCGCGACGGCTTTCCGGGCCAGCAGTCCTGCCGCCAGCATGACGCTCGGATTCGACGTATTCGTGCAGGAAGTGATTGCCGCAATAACGACGTCGCCGTGGCCGAGGTCACCAAAGTAGGGATCGCTCACCGGCTGGCGTGCCGCAGTGTTTTCTTCCTGGATACCAAACCCGCCGGCGGTTGCTGGCTTGGCAAGTGTTTCACCAAAGGTCGTCGCCAGACGGTCCAGGGCAATCCGATCCTGCGGACGCTTCGGCCCGGCGACACTGGCTTCGACCGTTGCCAAATCCAGTTCGAGCACGGTCGAGTAGCGACAGGCTCCGGCGGCCGGGATGCCAAACAAACCCTGCGCCTCGAAGTAGTTGCGCACCGTTGCCACTTGCTCCGGGGCGCGTCCGGTGGCAAGCAGGTACTCGCAAGTTTTTTCATCCACGGGAAAGAAGCCCATCGTTGCGCCGTACTCGGGCGCCATGTTGGCAAGCGTCGCCCGGTCCGGGACACTCAGCGCCGCGGCGCCATCGCCGTGAAACTCGACGAACTTGCCGACCACGCCTGCCCGGCGCAGCATTTCGGTGATGGTCAGCACTAGGTCGGTCGCCGTGACGCCCTCGCGCAAGCGGCCCGTCAGGTTGACGCCGACGACATCGGGCGTCAGGAAGGATACCGGCTGCCCCAGCATGGCGGCTTCGGCCTCGATGCCACCCACGCCCCAGCCGACGATGCCCAGTCCGTTGATCATGGTCGTGTGCGAGTCCGTCCCTACCAGGGTGTCGGGAAAATACATGCCGTCCCGTGCCAGCACGCCCTGGGCAAGGTATTCCAGGTTGACCTGATGGCAGATGCCAATGCCCGGCGGAATGACCCGGAAGGTCTTGAACGCCTGCATGCCCCACTTCAAAAATTCATACCGCTCCCGATTCCGCTCAAACTCCAACTGCATGTTGAGCGTCAGCGGATCGGCCGGCGCACCGTTGCCACCGACCGTCGGCAAGCTTCGTTCGCGGCCGGTCACATCCACCTGGACGGAATGATCGATGACCAAATCCACCGGCACGAGCGGCTCAATCAGGGCCGGGTCGCGTCCCAGGCGTTCGAGCGCCGAGCGCATTGCCGCCAGGTCGCACAGCAGCGGGACGCCGGTGAAATCCTGAAGCAGCACGCGGGCAACGACGAACGGGATTTCAGCCGTTCGTTCAGCGACGGGTTGCCACTGCGCCAGGCGGCGCACATCGTCTTCTGTGATGCGGCGACCGTCACAGTTGCGCAGGACGGACTCCAGCACAATCCGCAGCGACACGGGCAGCGTCGCAATGTCGCCAAAACCGGCGGCTTCCAGGGCCGGGAGCGAGGCCAGGCGGCCGGTGTCGCCATTGCCAAGGGGAAACGGTCGAATCAGGGCAGTCAGGTCCATAGGCTGTCTTTCCACTTTGTATCTTTCGGAACACTCGTCAATGACTATCACAGCGCCAAGGTCAGAGGCGAGTCCCCACCTCCATCCGCAGGCGCTAGCGACCGCCGAGCAAACGGCGCAGGGGGGAGGTCAGCCGCCAGGAACGCGAGCCAAGCACGTTCTGGAGATACGTTTCAACTTGGCGACATTGGGCTTCCGCCTCGCCTAGTCGCTTCTCAAGCCGGTGACGTTCGTCCTCCACTTCACTGAGGCGTGCCCCAAGCTCAGCTTGTTTCTGGTGCGCCGCATGTAAACGCTGTTCAAAATCGGCGGCCTGCGCGGCCAGCATTCGTTCGGACATTCGTTCGGACTCCAGTTGCACTTCCCGCAATCGCTCCCGTAGTTCCAGCACCCGACACTGCATGGCCAGCGGGTCGAAGTCTTCCGTGCCCAGCGTTCGCAAAAGCCGAACCCACGGTTCAAAGCGCCGGTACTGTTGGGCGTTGGTGACGAGGCACCAGCGGGAAACGGCAAGCGCCGGATGAATGTCAGTCATGGTAAGCAGCATCGGGTCGCCTCCCTGCTGGCGACTGACGGCCATCAAGTCACCAATGTGCATTACATCGGCGGCGTCAAGTTGGCGGCCCAACACGCCATCGTAGGCCGCCAGCGACGGAACTTCCACCAGGCGATCAAACATTCCGACAAGGGGCGGATCGTCGCTTGGATCGAGGGTAAACAGCGTCGCGTACCGGCGCACGAAAGCAGCATCTTCCTCTTGCGCGATAGCCGTCAAAAACTGCGCCGGCCAGTGATTGAGGGTGTCGGGGTCAATGGGTTCAGCCGCGTCGAGCGCTGGCGTGGAGTTTGGCGACGCAAGGGTGAAGTCGCCGCGCAGCAGACCGCAGGCGCGAGTCAGATAGGCAATCCGCCGATCCAGGATGTGCATGGAGGAAGTGGCTTCGATGTGGCGGCCGTGAATGCTATCGTGTACCACACCTAACGATTCTACCTCGGAGTGCAAAGACGCTCGTATGTCCACGTTGCCTGTATCGCCCATAAAGTATGCCGTCATCGGCGGCAGTGGTTTTTACCGCATGGAAGCCTTTGAAGAAATAGAAGAGTTATTTCTCGATACGCCGTTCGGCAAGCCCTCCGATGCCATCATTACCGGGCGACTCGACGGCATCCCCATCGCCTTTCTTCCGCGCCACGGACGCGGACACCTCTTGCTGCCGTCAGAACTCCCGTTTCGGGCCAATATCTATGCGCTCAAAATGCTTGGCGTGGAGTTCGTCATCTCGATTTCCGCCGTCGGCTCGCTGCGGGAAGAACTCAAGCCCCTGGATGTCGTCATTCCCGATCAGTTTTTTGACCGGACCCGCGGCCGTACTGAGGAATCCACCTTTTTTGGCAACGGCATCGTCGCCCATGTCACGTTTGCCGACCCGGTGTGCCCACTGCTTTGCGACACGCTCGAAGCCGCTGCCCGCGAGCTGACCGATGTGACCGTCCACCGTGGAGGGACGTACCTGTGCATGGAAGGACCGGCCTTTTCAACCCGTGCCGAGTCGAACGTCTATCGGCAGTGGGGCATGGCCGTCATCGGCATGACGAACTTGCAGGAAGCCAAGCTCGCCCGTGAAGCCGAGATGAGCTACGCCACCCTGGCGATGGTCACGGATTATGACTGCTGGCACGAAGGCCATGCCGACGTCACGGTGGATATGGTGATTAGCTACCTCAACCGCAACGTCACGACGGCGCAAAAAATCGTCCGTGGCGCGCTGCGCCGCCTGGCAGCGACGAACCCAGCTTCGCCATACGCCTCGGCGCTCAAAAACGCCATCATGACGCGCCCGGATTTGGTTTTCCCGGAAACGCGCCGCCGGTTGGCCGCGATCATCGGGAAGTACCTGCCGCTATGAGACGGGCGGCGGGCAATGCCGATGCCACGCCAAAACCGCGAGGACCGAGGCAGCGGCGAAACGGACGCCCCCATCCGAGCGCCACACATCAACGCCGGGCTCCCACCAGCAAGGCACAGGCCTGCCGTGCCGCCGGCAGAACTGACCAGACGGCCGCCGGCAGGCCTACGTTCAGGGTGTTTCAGAACACGCTCTAAAACCAGCTCTCCCAAACCGGACCGGTCTGAACCACATGCAGGGTCACGGAAATGCGGTCACGATCGCCGGTAAAAGGTTCGATCCAGTGCAGGCGGTAACTGTCGAAGATCAAGGCATCGCCCACGCCGTAGGCAATGCTTTGGCTCGGCCGCGCCAACTGCGCCGGTGACGGGGTTTCATCACCTTCGAAGCGCGCTTCCCAGAGCCGAAGCCCTCCGCCGTCCACCGGTGGTTGGAGCATCACCACCAGGGTGAGCGCCGGTGTCTGTTCGGCAAGCTGTTCCGGCAACAGCCCTTCCGTGTCAAAGTGAATCTCGCCGCCCTGCTGGGCAACCCAGCTCCCCGCCGGGAAAATGTGAATCCCGGCCCCGCACCAGCCTTCCCGCTGGATGACCGGCCGCCCGACAACGGCCCGGGCAAGCTGTCGCATCCGGCGCTGAAGCCCTGGCGCGTAACGCTCGACCAGGGCATTGCGTTCGGCCGCTTCCGCGAAGTAGTCCGCTTCACGGCCCATCTCGAGGTCGGTGTACCAGGCGCGTCCCAACGAAAATTGCAAGCCGCCAAAGGCCTCAACCCAGTGTTCCCGCGCCGCGTACACGCTTGCCACCCACCGCGCGCACAGCGCAGGCTCCAGCCAGCCCCGCACCCGCACGGCCAGGTCAGAGGCGGACGGCAACATCGGCACCGTCACCTCACGGACGCCAAGCCAAGCCGTGCCAGCGCCGCTTGGCAACGAAGGGGCGTCAAACGTAGCCATGGTCGCGGAACCAGGTGACGGCATCGCGGAGCGCCGTCTCAATCGGCGTCTGCGGCAGCCCAAGGTACGTGACGGCGCGCGTGGCATCGTAATACATCGCATGGGCGGCCATGCGCGCCGAATCCAACGCCACCGTGGGTGAGCGTCCGGTCAGACGACTGATCACAAACTCATCCACCGCGCCCACGACGATCGGTAGCCAGTGTGGAAGCTTGCGCTTTGGGGCCGGCAGTCCCGTGATGGCAGATAGCAAATCCAGAATGGCCTTGAGCGTCAGGTTTTGACAGCCCAGGATGTACCGCTCGCCCACCCGTCCCTTTTCCGCAGCGCGCAGATGCCCAATGGCAACGTCGCGGACGTGAATCAGGTTCATGCCCGTGTCCACATAGGCCGGCATGCGCCCCTGCAAGAAACGCAGCACAATCTCGCCCGTCGGCGTCGGCTTGACGTCGTAGGGGCCAATTGGCGTGCTGGGGTTGACGATGATGACCGGCAGCCCCTCACGGGCGGCCTGACGCGCCAGTTGCTCAGATAAAAACTTCGACTTTTTATAGTCGCTGACGAGTTCCTCGACCGTGGTTTGAAAGGTCTCATCGGCAACCGCGCCATCCGGCGGGACGCCGATTGCCGCCACCGAGCTGGTGTGAACCACGCGCTTGACGCCGGCCGCGCGGGCCGCTTGCAGGATATGCCGCGTTCCCTCGACATTGGCGCGATAGATGGCGTCTCGGTCACGACGCAGCAGGCTGTAGTGGGCGGCGACATGGAAAACCCACTCACAGCCTTCCATGGCGCGGGTCAGGAGCGCCGGATCGTCCAGATCGCCCTCGACGAGGTCAAATACCAGGCCTTCCAGATTGCGTCGGTCGCCGTTGCGCCGGGCCAAAGCCCGGACTTCCGCACCGCCGGATAGCAGTTCACGCAGCACGCTTGCGCCGACAAATCCCGTGCCTCCCGTAAGAAAAACTTTCATGGTCGCGCCGTGATGGTAGGTGGCAACCACTACTCGACAATGGCAATGATGTTGGCCAGCCCAACGACTTGCCCCGACGCAAACCGTTCTGACGCCGAAAGCCGATTGAGGCAGGCCGCGCCTTCCGCTGTCAGTCGGAGTTCCACATCGCGGAGCGTCAGCACCCGCCCACCAATCAGTCGGGCAGGCAGTTGCGTCGTCGGCAAGGCGACCGTGCAGAGCGGGAAGGTATCGGCCAGTTCGCCTTCGACCACCAAGGTCGTCCACAGCAGGGGCAAACGGCCAACCGTGTCCATGCGAAAGCCGCGGAGGTCAACATCCGCCTTGGGGGTTTCAAGCGCCAGCCCGCCGCGCCAGACTACCGTGCCGCGTCCCGAAGCCAAGTCAAAGAGGCCGTCGGCCACCGGCAGCAGGACGGCATCGCCTTCCGTCGTCGAAGCGCCGACGGCATCGTAGGCGATATGTGCGCGCCGGAGCGCTCCCCGGAAAGCGTCGGAGAACTGAAGACGCACCCGTCCGCCCACGACCGTATGCACAGCCGTCGCCCGAATCGGGCGCGTTCCACCGTCTTGCTGGGCTTGTAAGGATAGCGTCAAGCTCACGCAGACGAGCAATGCCCAGAGGCCGTGCCGTCCCCATCGCCAAGTCTTTCGTAATTTCACGCGCCCACTACTCCTTTCAACACAGCCACAAGACGAGTCATTTCCGCCAAGATTGACGATTTTTTCGCTGACCGCAAGTCAGCCAACGCACTTACCCAACATTTATCTAGGAAATAGCCGCTTTTTGCATACGCCGACCTAGAACCGCAACTTGACGCCGATCTGAAGTTGGCGCGCGCCGAACACATCCCGCGGCGCGCCAAACTGAAGCGATGGATTCGGTGGAACGTCCAGGCGCGTACCACCATACGCTAGGTTCAAGTCACGGATGTTGACCCGATTGGCCGCGTTGAACACATCCAGCGTGATGTCCAGATGGAGGCGCTCGCTCAACAGTAAGCTGCGCCCAAGCCGGACGTCCACCGAGGCGAAACCCGGCCCGCGAAAGCTGTTGCGCGGCAGTAGTCCAGGCCGATCACTGTTCGGGTTGCCATCGCCGTTGAAATCGCCGCCGGCAAAAACGTTGAACGGACGCCCACTTTCCAACGCCAGCACCACAGCGCCCTGCCAGCCCCCCAGCCATCCGGCTTGGCGCGGCGTCTCGCCGGACAGCGTCGCCGCCAACCGATGCGTCGCATGCTGGCGCGAAAGAAACCGCTCCAGCGTCAGCCCTTCCGGGTAATCGGCCAGGTTGTTGACGGCATCCACCGTCGTGAGCGTTTTTGACCACGTGTGCGCGACCGACAACGACCACCCACGCCGCCAGGCGCGGTGGGCGGCAAAGAAACCACCATGATAACCACTCGTCCCGAGATTGTCGGTCACGAAAAAGTGTCCCAGTTCGGCAAAGCGTCGCCCGGCCAGAACGGGCTTGCCCGTCGGCAGCGTCCCCGTTTGAAAAGCATTGAGGTTGCCCGTATGACCGGGCAGCTTCAACGCCAGCACGCGCAAGTACGACGCCGACCACGTCACCCCCTGCCAGACATACTCGACGCCCGCCGCCAGATGCTGGGCATAGGGGTTGCGCAAGCGGCGGCTCAGATTGTCGGCGAAGCTGGCCGTTGCGCCGCTTTCCGCCGTCGGCAGTGGCAACGTCCCTGGCGGCAGCGCGCTGCCGACCGCAACGCCGTAACCCGCCGGAGCGCCCGGCGTCCCGCGCAGGAAAATATCCGCCGCCTGCGCCGCGCCGATCGGCGATGTCGCCGATGGGGGGCCACTGATGGTTGCCTGGCGGAAGCGCCCTGGAAAACGCGCGACCTCGGCAAAGAGCTGCGGCGCCGTCGCCACATCGCCGCGTGAAATCCACTCGGCGCCGAAGATCACCTGCCCTACGCTGGAAGCAATCCGGTCGGTAAACACGCCGTAACCGGCCCGCAGGACGCCGCGACCGCCTCCGAACCCCCAGGCCACCCCAACCCGGGGCTGGAGGTTGTTCCAATCCCGCCGGTCAAAAAAGCGGCGCGGGTAGGTCTCGACGTCGTACCGCAGGCCGAAGGTGACGGTCAGGGACGGGGTGGCCTGCCACTGATCCTGTCCAAACAGTCCGTACTGGGCATGGCTGAGCCGGGTTTGCACATTCGGCAACAGCGCGTCCGGCACCGGGCGCGTAAACGGAAAGGGAATGGGCGGCGCTGTGGCGGCGCCGGTGACGAATGGAAACCAGAAGGTACTTGGCTGTGGGTTGGGCTGACCGTCCGGGGTTTGATTGAGCAAGGCCGGAAGCAGCCCGCCAAAAATGATGCGGGCCGGATAGAACAAATCCCACCGCGCGGCGTCGTCCAGCCGCGACCAGTCACCGCCGACCTTGATGGTGTGCCTTCCCTTCAACTGCGTCAACGCCCCGGCCACCTGAAGGCGGTCTTCGCAGTAGCTGTCCACGTCCGACGTGCTTTTGCCCATCACGATGAGGTTGGGCAGTTCCAGCGCCGGTTCGGCGAAACGCGGACGAAACCTGAAATCGCGCCGCGCCCACTGCCCGCGTAACTCGCCCACCTGCATCGGCGTGAAGGCTATGGCATAGGTCGCGCTCAACGTTACGTCGGTGGTTTGGTTGTCCCGCGCCGTGGTCGAGGTTGGGGAGGCGCGCCCGCCGCCGCCCAGAAACCCCCGCGCCGTGCCGGCCAGCGCCGTGGCCCGCAGCGCCAGCGATTGACGGTCATCCGGCCGCCAGTCCACGCGCCCAAAACCCAGGTCGTAGTCGCCGGTGCGCAGTTGGTCAACGGTCTCCGGCGTCAACCCGTAATGCCGCCGAACAACGTTGATGGCAGCCAAGTTGGACAGAATCACCTGGGAAAAGCGATTCGACTCGGCCCGCCGCTGGCCTTCATAGCTGGCGAAGAAAAACCAGCGGTCGCGCTGCAACGGCCCACCCAGGGTCGCGCCAAACTGATGCTGGCGGAGTACCGACCGCGCGCCGGTCAGTAGCGGACGGGCGTTGACGGCGTCGTTGATCGCATAGCCATACAGGCTGCCGTGCAGGTGATTCGTTCCCGACTTCGTCAAGATGTTGACAAAGCCGCCGAGCGACCGTCCGTACTCGCTTTCAAAGGTGGCGTTGCTGACGCGAAACGCCTCGACGGCCTCGGTCGAAGGGGTGGCGCGGGGCAGACCGGTAACGGTCTGGACGTGATCCAGACCGTCGAGTTGCAGCAGGGTGTTGAGTTCGGTCTGTCCACCGAAAGCAATGCGCGGGGCCGCCGCTGCCCCAACGCCGATGTCCGGCTCCTTGAACGGGCCGCCGCCGACGTTTTCGCGCCCTGGGGTCACGCCCGGCGAAAGCTTGACCAAATCCACGAAGTTGCGTCCGGGCAGCGGAAGCGTTTGAATGTCGCGTTCACCGACCGTCCGGCTCTGGCCGGCGCGCGTGGTTTCGAGTTCGACCGGCTCGGCGCGCACTTCGGTGTCAAAGGTCGCCGCCGGCAACAGCACCAACGGCAGATGGCGCTGCTCGCCAAGCTGCACCGTCACCGAGGTTTCAACGGCCACGCCCAGGGTCGGGTGACGCGCGGTGACACGGTAGGTCGTCGGTTCGAGCGCCGTGAACGCATAGCGCCCCTGCGCATCCGAGCTGACTTCCCGAATGCGGTTGCGCCGCGTATCGTGAATCACCACCGTTGCGCCGGTAACCGGCAACTGGTTGTCATCGAGCACGCTCCCGGTCAGCGTCGCCAGGGTTGATTGCGCCGGCGTCACCGGGCCAACCGGAAAGACGGCCAGCAAGAGCAAGAACATCAAGCGTTTCCAAGCCTGCACTGATCCGCATGCCTCCACCGCTATGGACATCATTTACAGCCACACCAACAACTGGTACCACGCCGACTTCGCCCGGCGGCTCTATGCCGACTTGCCGGAAGCTCTCCGCGCTCAGACACGGTTGTGTAACGTCGTGGCGTGGCTGGATGACACCCCGCATGACCATGTCGTGGTTGTCAACTGGGAAGAAGTTGTCCGCGAACCGCAACTTGGCAGGGGAGTAACCGACCTCTGCGCGCGCCTGGCCGACATTCCGCGCCGAACCCTGCTTTCGGCTGAGTGTGTCGGCACCGAGTGGTTTGAGAAGCAATTTGCCGAAGGCATTGCCTGGACAGAACTCATCGAAGTCGGGTGGTTTGGCTATCCACTACCGGAGCGGTACCGGGGCCTACCCTATCACGTCCTCGGCACGGTAGCGACGCGCGCCGAGCAGGAAGCCATGGAGCGCCGGCGCGCGGCGTTGGACGAAACGCCGGACGACCCGGCCGCCCGCCCCATCCCCTGGGCTTTTGTCGGCATGCGGACACCGGCGCGCGTGGCGTTTGCCCACGAACTCGTCCACTGGCGTCCCGGTGGATTTGTCTTGCTGACCGACGCCGGGCCGGCGCGACCGGGCAGCGGACGGCTGACCGAAGCTGGGCTGGCGCGGGTGCTCCGCCGGACGCCACTTTATATCTGGCGCGCCCAGCACCCATTTCCCTACTTTGAAACGTTTCGCGTTCACGACGCGCTCCGGCATGGCGCCCTGCCGGTCAAGATTGATCCTGACCACGCGGCGCATTTTTCCGGTGCGCCCGGCGTGTTCCCGTCCCTGAAGGCGCTTGCGGCGGCGCTGGAAAGCCAGGGCTGGACGGCGCTGCTCAGAGCGGCTTATGAAGCGGCGCTGGCCCGTCCCACGCTCGGCGCGGCTTTTGCCGCGATTGCTTCTGGAGGCACACCCAACAGCCATGCCCACGGTTGACACCGACATCATCTGTAGTCGGGCGACCGACTGGTTTTACACCGATCTGGCCGAGCGCCTGTGGGGAGACTTGCCGGAAGTCCATCGCGCACGGACGCGCCTCTGGGATGGACCGGACTGGCTCCGGGCCACGCCCGCGCCGCGCGTCGTGGTCGTCAACTGGGTGGAAACCATCCACGATCCACGGCTATCACCGGCTGAGGTGGCCGCGTTTATGTCAAAGGTCAATAGCGTTCCAGAACGGGCGCTGGTGGCGGCGGAATGCGTAAGCGTCGTCTGGTTTGAGCGCCAGCTCGACGGTCCCGACTGGACGGCCATCATTGATGTCGGGTGGCAGCCCCAGACGCCACTGCCGGCCGTCGCGGCCAAGTACCGGTTCCTACACTACGCGCCGACCCAAGCCGAACAGGCTGTGCTGGCCCAGGTCAGGGCAGTCCGTCCCGAAACGTTTGCGGCGCGGCCACTTCCCTGGGCGGTCGTCGGGGCGCTGACGCCGGAGCGCGCGGCGCTGGTGGCGGCATTGGCCGACTGGCAGCCGCATGGCTTTGCGTTTTTACCGCCGGGCGAGCCGTTCCAGGTTCGCGCCGACCGCGGGCGGCTCGATCGCGCCCGACTGGCGCGTGTGCTGCGTCAAAGCCGGTTTTACATCTGGACTTCACACCATGCCCATCCCTACTTTGAGTCGTTTCGTGTCCTGGATGCCCTGCTCTCTGGGGCGTGCCCGGTCAAGTTGGATGCGCGCCATGCCAGCCGCCTGCGCCATCTTGGGTGCGTGCTGACCGATGTCGAAGAGCTGCGCCGGACGGGAACGCCCACTTGGGCAGCGGAACGCATCACCGCGTTGTGTGACCAACTGCTGGCGCAGCCCACGCTGGGCAAGGCGTTTGCTACGCTGTGGTGGGAGTGAACATGGCGATGGAAAAACGGGCCGGGGTTTCCGTCCTCGTGCCGAACTGGAATCACCGTTTTTGTCTGCCCCGCGCGCTGCGGTCAGCCGTGGCCGGTCTGCGCCGACTCCAGACGGTCGGGATTTCTGGCGAACTGCTCGTGGTGGATGATGCTTCACGGGATGGCTCGCAGAAGTACTTGCTCAATCTGGCGGCGCACTACCCTGACCTGACGGTGCGCGTGGTGTGGCTGGGGAAAAACAGCGGACTCGGCGCGGCACGCAATGTCGGGCTGATGCACGCCGCCTACCGCCATGCCTGCCTGCTGGACGCCGACAACGCGCTCGAACCGGAAAATCTTGGGTTGTTTTACCGCGCGGCATGCGAAACCAACGCGGCACTGACCTATGGGAACCTGCTCGTGCTGGGCGAGACCGAGGCCGAGCTGCTTTCCAACGAGGCGCTCCAGTCGCGGGTGTATCGGCAAAATTACGTGGACAGCTTTGCCCTGCTCGACGTGACCGCCGCGCTGGCGGCCGGCGGCTATCAAACCACCCGCGGACTGCTCGAAGACTGGGAGCTGATGCTGCGCCTTCTGACCCGTGAGGCCTTGATTGTCTTCGTGCCGGCCGTGTTTGGGTACTACTACCGCCTGCCCGGCTCACTGCATACGGTGGCGCCGGAGTCGTTGGCGCATCGGGTGCGCCGAGTCTTTGACCAGGATGAACTCCGCAGCCGCGAGGGACGGCTGATCGGGCGGATGTACCATCCTGACCTGGGGTGGCTGGCATGACTTGGCTTCACAAAGCGGACGGCATCACCATTGGCATGGCGAACTGGAATCACCGCCTGTTTTTGCCGCGCAGCGTGAACTCGGCCCGCCAGGCGCTCCAGACGCTGGCCACCCGGGGTGTGCCCGGTGAACTCATCGTCGTGGATGACGCCTCGCGGGATGGCTCGGTTGAATGGCTCGCCCAGGCATCCGCTTGGTTGAGCGACCTGCCCCTGCGGGTGTCATTTCAACCCCACCAGCAGGGACCGGCGGCGGCCCGCAATCGAATTTTGCAGATGGCGCGTTACCGGTACATTTGCTGGCTCGACGCCGACAATATCCTCCAGGGCGCCAACCTGTGGCTGTTTTGGCGCGCCATCCGGGAAACCGGAGCGGCCGTGGTCTATGGCAATCTGATTGTCAAGGAAGATGGGCGTGTCAGGGCGCTAACGTCAAACGTCGTCTATCGGTCAGCGGTGTTCCATATGAATGAAACCGACATGTGCAGCCTGTGCGACGCGCGCCAGCTCCTGCAATGCGGCGGACTTCAGACCGAGCCGAGCATCAACAGCAACGAAGATTGGGAGTTGTTTCTCCACTTGGCTGATGACGGACGGCTGATTGTCTTTGTCCCGGCCGTGTTTGGGACGTACTACGTGCGGCGGCAGTCGCTGTCGTATGGGTTTACCCCCCCCAATGCTGTCGTCCGCCGCATGCACGACCACCAGCGCCACCGCAGCTTGGAAGGGCGCATTCTGGGGCGCGTCTATCATCCAGACATCGGCTGGCTGGTGTGAACGCGGCGGTGGGATACCGTGGGACGGCGAGTTCTCTGTTCGGCAGCGCGGACTGGAACCTTCCATCCGCCCATGTCAGTTCTCCTCCAGCCGCTCGGTGTGCCGAAGGCGGGGCAAGTAACGGCCGTTTTCCGTCGTCGCCAACCAGCGCACGAGACCTTCGCGCACGTTGACCCGCAGATCGAACAACTTCGCCGGTTCGTTGGCCGACATGGTGGCACGTAGGACAAGGGCACGTTCGTTGACTTCATGGATAATCAGCCGACATACCTGGGCGTTCCAGTTTGGGTCGTCCTCGCATAGCCGCTGCAACTCGGCGCGCATGGCATCCAGTGGGACGCCAAAATCGGCCTGCACGAACACCATGCCGATGAGTTCGGGGGTGTAGCGCGTCCAGTTTTGGAAGGGACGCTCCAGAAAGTAGGACACCGGCAGAATGAGCTGCCGCTTGTCCCACAGACGCACCACGACAAAGGTGAAGGTCAGCTCCTCAATCTCGCCGTACTCGTTTTCGACGATGACCGTGTCGCCCACTCGAATGGGCTGGGTAATGGCAATTTGAATCCCGGCGACAAAGTTGCCGATGGTCTTCTGGGCGGCAATGCCGACGACGACGCCGACGATCCCGGCCGAAGCCAGCAACGACACCCCAATCGTCCGCACGACCTGAAACTGCATCAAAAACAGCGCCGCGCCGATGATGACGATGGCCATCTGAACCAGCCGCTGCAAAATGGCGATGCGCGTTGCGGCCGAACGGCGGCGCTGCTCCTCCGTGCCATCGGTGGCAAGCCGCTGAAGCGCGATCTCCGATGCCACCGCGACCAGCTCGAACCCAAGCCACAGCGCAACCAGCGTCAGCGCGATGCCAAAGCCAGCTTCGATGCGATTCTGAACGGTTCTAGGGAGTTCAACTAGGTCCTGCCCAAGCGGGAGCAGGAGCAGCCAGAGAAAAACCCGGACTGGATGCCGCAGCGCAGTGTATGCCGGCTCGATGTCGGCCGCCACCCGGCGCACCAGCGAGCGGATGGCGCGTGTCAGCAGCAAGACCAGCAACCAGGTAATGACTGCCCAGCCCAGGACGACGAAGATGTCTATGTAGCGTTTCCCAAAAAACTGAACGATGTTCGTCCACACCGGATTGGCCAACGACTCCCCTCACTTCCCGGTATCAGTCTCCACGCTAGGCAGCAGCTCCGGCCAGGACCGGCGTTTCGAGGCGCTGGTACGCCGCATTTCGCTTGCAGGGGATAAAACCGGCTTCCCGGATCACGCTAACTAGGCGCGCCTCGTCGGCGCGGTACTTTGCCCCGGCCGCCGAAACCACATTTTCCTCGATCATGATGCTGCCCATGTCGTTGGCGCCGCCCCGCAGCGCCCGGCGGGCAACGTCAAACCCCTGCGTCAACCAGGAAACCTGAAGGTTGGGGATATTGCGCAGGTACAGCCGCGCGGCCGCAAACCACCGCAGATAGATTTCCGGCGCGATGCGGTCGGGAAAGATCTTTCCAATCGGAACGCTATCCGGCTGAAGCGTCCAGGGAATGAACGCGATGAAGCCGTGGGTCCGTTCCTGTAGCTCGTAGAGTTTGCGCAGATGCTCCAGCCGGTGCAGGTCGGTTTCGCCCATGCCGTACATCATCGTCGCCGTCGTCGGGATGCCCAGCTCATGCGCGGTTGCCATAATCGAAAGCCACTCCTGGCTGGTGCACTCGGTTCGGCGGCGCATGCGGATTTCATCCACCAGAATTTCGCCGCCGCCGCCCGGAATCGAATCCAGCCCGGCCGCCCGCAGGCGCTGAAGCACCTCGCGCACCGAAAGCCCATTGACACGGCTGAAGTTGAGGATTTCCGGCGGTGAAAAACAGTGCAGATGAATCCGGTAGCGGGCTTTGAACTGGCGCAGGAGTTCCTCGTACCAGTCCAGCTTGAGGTCGGGATGCAGCCCACCCTGCATGAGAATGCCGCTCCCTCCGAGCGCCAGCGTTTCTTCCACCTTGCGAAAGAGCGTTTCGTAGTCGTGGACATACCCTTCCGGGTCGCCGGGTTTGCGATAAAAAGCGCAAAACGTACACACCGACGTGCAGACGTTCGAGTAGTTCACATTCCGGTCAATAATGTAGGTCACCACATTGTCTGGGTGCAGGTCCGCCCGCAGGCGGTCGGCCCAGTCCAGCAACGCCTCGAGCGGCGCGTGGTAAATCACATCCAGCCATTCACTTGCCGGCGGGCGTTCGCCCTGGTAGAGGCGTTCGAGTCGGGTTGAAAAGTCACTCATGGCGTCAACATCACCAACCAAGTAGCCGCATACGCTTGACGGGCGACTGGACACTACACGGCGTCTGGCTGCCGCGCAACGCGCTCTCGATGCCCAGGCGACGGCATACAGCAAACAAACCCTGCTTTCCAATCGCAGTTGACCTCATCCGTGGACTGGCCACGGCGCGTAAAGCAGAAGACGGACCAGTTCGTAGGGGCTGCCCGGCATCGTGAGCAGTGGCTGGCACGGCGCCAAAGCCGGTGGCATAAGCTTTTGCCAGGACAACTTTTTGCGTGCCAAGTTTTGTGCGCCAAGTTACACTTGTTTTGGTTGCCGGCATTTTTCGCTACCCACCGCCTCGGCGCATAGCCTTGACCGACGCGCTGTGAGCGGGTGACACCTATGACCGAACGGTTCGACATCGTCATCATCGGCGCCGGGTCAGGCGGGCTGACGGCGGCAGGGTTTGCCGCGCAACTCGGTGCCAAAGTCGCCTTGGTTGAAAAACACCGCATTGGCGGCGACTGTACTTGGACGGGCTGCGTGCCGAGCAAAGCTCTGCTCAAGGCAGCCAAAATTGCCCACGAAGTGCGTCAGGCAAGCCAGTATGGCATCGTGGCCGAGCCACCCCGAACCGACATGGCGCGGGTCCGGGCCTACGTGCAGGGCGTCATCGGCAGTGTTTACGCTCACGAAGCGCCGGAGGAACTTCAGCGCAACGGCATCGAGGTCATCCTGGCCCCGGGACGATTTCTCGACGCCCAAACGCTCGCGGCCGGCGACCGCGTGTTGACGGCGAAGTACTTTCTCATCTGCACCGGCGCGCGGCCGTCGCCGCCTGATCTGCGCGGACTCGACGCCGTGCCCTTTCTGACCTATGAAACCATCTTCGACCTGGATGAACTGCCCGAACAGATGATTGTGGTCGGCGGCGGACCCATTGGCTGCGAACTGGCGCAGGCTTTTCAGCGGCTGGGTTCGCAGGTCACGCTCGTGGCGGCGCGGCTGCTACCCAAGGAAGAACCTGAAGTGGACCAAACGCTCCGAACGGTTTTTGGGCAGGAAGGCATGCGGTTCGTGGCGGGCCGCGCGCGCACTGTGGCGCGCCAGAACGGCCTCATTCGCGTTGAAAGCGAAGCTGGTGTCGCGGAGGGCGATGTTTTGTTCATTGCTGCCGGGCGGCGTCCGAGTGTCGCCGGCCTCGATCTCGACAAGGCCGGCGTTCAAGCCGACGCCCATGGCATTCCGGTGGACACCAATTTGCGCACCAACGTCAAGCATATCTTTGCCGCAGGGGATGTCCTGGGTGGACACCAGTTCACCCATTTTGCCGGCTGGCAAGCCTTTCTTGCCGCGCGAAATGCGCTGTTACTCGGCAGCACCAGTGGATTCACGGATATCGTGCCGTGGGTGACCTTCACCGACCCGGAAGTTGCCCATGTCGGACTGACCGAAGCCGCGGCCCGCGCCAAACATGGCGACGCCATCAAGGTCAACCGGTGGGCCATGGACCGCACCGACCGGGCGGTTTGTGACAACGATACCGCCGGCTTTCTCAAGGTGCTTTCGCGCGGTGACGGCACACTGCTTGGGGCAACGATGGTCGCGCCGCGCGCCGGGGAAGCCATCACGGAGTTTACGCTGGCGCTCAACCACCGGCTCAAGGTCACGGATGTGGCAAATGCCATCCATGCCTATCCAACCTATTCAACGGCAGCCCAGCAGCTCGCCGCCGGTGTCGCCGTGGAAAACTTCCTGACCGGCACAGCCGGAAAAGTCATCCAGAGCCTGTCGAAAATCATGCGCTGAATTTTACCGGGAGCCTTGCCGGCAAGATGGCCGCATCCGGTTGTCCGCCAACGACCACGTCACGTAGTTCCATATGCCGTCACCGTTCAGTCTGCGCACCATAACCCCAAGCGTTGGAAGCGTTTTAGGTCCGACCAAGTCTCAGCGGGGCCTGGGCCGGGCGCGCCCCATCAACCGAATATATCCACCGGAGTATCCCCTATGAGTGACACCACCAGCGTCCTTGAAGCCGTGCCCGACGCGGCCACCTCCACCGTTTCGCCGCCAGAGCCACCCCGCAAGCGGGATGCCGACTATGTGTTTTTGGAACTCACCCGCAGCATTTGCCCCGAATGCACCAAGGTCGTGGACGCCCACATTGTCGTTCGAGATGGCAAGGTCATCATGCGGAAGCGCTGTGACTGCGAACGCGCCAAGGGCAAGCTTTACGAATCGCTGATTTACGCCGACGCGCAGGCTTACATCACCAACGTTCGCTACAACAAGCCCGGCACCATTCCGTTGCACTTCAACAGTGAGGTCGTCGAAGGCTGTCCGCACGATTGCGGCTTGTGTCCTGACCACCAACAGCATACCTGCCTGGGCATCATCGAGGTCAACAGCGTGTGCAACATGGATTGTCCGCTGTGCTTCGCGGAAGCCGGACCGGGCTTCAGTCTCACGCTCGAAGAAGTGCAGTCCATCCTGGATGATTTTGTCCGCGCCGAAGGGCGGGCCGAAGTCGTGCAGTTTTCGGGTGGCGAGCCAACCGTTCACCCGCAGATTCTGGACTTTCTGCGCGAGGCCCAGAAGCGGCCCATCAACTTGGTGATGCTCAACACGAACGGCAAGCGCATCGCCCGTGACGATGCATTTCTCGATGAACTGGCCCAAATCCAGCCGGCGCTTTACTTCCAATTCGATGGTTTTGACCGGGAGACCTACCGCACCATTCGGGGCGAGCCGGATATTCTCGAAGAGAAAATTCGCGCGCTCGACCGTTTGGCGGAAAAGGGACTGACGGCGGTGCTGGTGCCGGCCATCGAGCGCGGGGTCAACGACCACGAAGTCGGACGGATTGTCAAATTTGCCATGGAGCACCCGGCCGTGCGCGGCGTGAACTTTCAACCGGCATTTCACGCCGGACGCCACATGGCGCACGATCCACTTCAGCGCATGACGATTCCCGACATTCTGACCATGATCGAGCACCAAACCGACGGCCTCTTCCGCAAAAGCGACTTCGTCCCCGTGCCGTGCTGTTTCCCGACCTGCAACTCCGTGACCTATGCCTTTGTCGAGAACGGCACGGTGACCCCACTGCCGCGCGTCGTCAACGTCTATGACTACCTGGACTACATCACGAACAAGGTCATGCCGGATTACAGCGCCGAGATCAAAATCGCGCTCGAAGGGCTGTGGTCGTCCTCGACCGCGCCGGGAACCGCCAAATCTGCCAAGGACCTTCAGATGTCCTGCCAGGCCTGTGGGTTTGAGTCGCTGAGCATCGGCGAAATTGCGGACAAAATGAAGATGATCATGCTGCAGGACTTCATGGATCCCTACACGTTCAATCAGAAGAACCTCATGAAGTGCTGCAAGGAATTTCTGCTGCCGGGCGGCAAGCAGGTTCCATTCTGCGCCTACAATACGATTGGTTACCGCCAGCAGGCCCGCGAGCAACTCGAAGCCATCGAGTGGGAGCGCAAGCTGGCGCGCAAGGAAGGCAAACCATTCCAGGTGCGTCCGGTCACGTTTTCCTTTAGCCAGGAGTCAAAAGCATGAATACCCTTGTGGGAGAACCCACGGCCCCGGAAACGGTCAAGTCCTGCTGCGCGCAGTTTTACGAAAGCGATGTGGTGCGCTTTCTCTTCGGTGATTCATTTCATCCGGGTGGGCTGGCGCTTACCAAACGGTTGGGAAGTGTCATCGGGTTGGATGCCACCACCCGGGTTCTGGACGTTGCCGCCGGGCGCGGCACCAGCGCGCTGCACTTGGCGGCAACCTTTGGCTGCGACGTGGTTGGCGTGGACTTTGGCGCGGAAAACGTTCGGCTGGCAAACGAAGCGGCTGCCGCGCAGGGGCTGGCCGAACGAGTCCGCTTCGTGGTCGGTGACGCCGAGCAGTTGGACCTTCCCGAAGCCAGCTTTGATGCCATCGTGTGCGAGTGCGCCTATTGCACCTTTCCAAACAAACCGCAGGCGGCGCGCGAATTTTTCCGGGTGCTCAAGCCGGGCGGGCGCGTTGGGCTGAGTGATTTGACGCGCCGGGGTCCATTGGCGCCCGAGCTGGCGACCTTGCTTGCGTGGGTTGCCTGCATTGCCGATGCGCAGCCGGTGGAGGATTACACGAACCTGCTCACGGCTGCCGGGTTTGCGCCGGGCGTCGTCGAGCCACACGATGCGGCGCTCGGCGATATGGTCGCCAGCGTCCGGGCCAAGCTCTTAGGGGCGGAATTGATGGTCGCGCTGAAAAAGCTCGACCTGCCGGATGTGGATTTCCCCAAGGCGAAGCAGGTTGTCCAGAGCGCAGCCGACGCGATCGGGCGGGGCGAACTGGGCTACGCCATCATCACCGGCGTCAAGCCGGCATAGGCTCGGCTGGGGGCGCCGGCTGCGCTTGCCAGGCCGTGATATAGCCAAAGGCGGTTGGAAGCTCAGCGCGACATTCGACCGTGGCAAATCCGCTCTGGCGCATCTGGTCGGGAAGCTGACCCTGCACATTGGCTTCCGTGACGTCGAAGCCGTCAAACAGGCGAACCGGCAAGAAAGCCAGCGCTTCCAGCCAAGTCTGCGGCGCGCCGTAATCAGCCAGGAGGAGCCGGCCGCGCGGGTTCAGGACGCGCCGGATTTCGCGCAACGCGCGCTGCTTTTGGGGTGTCGTCAGGTGGTGGAAGACCAGCGACGTGACCACCACCTCAAACTGGCCGTCGGGAAAGGGCAACTCGGTCGCGGAAGCGCGGGTGAGCGACCAGGCAACCCCGGCCCGCCGTCCCTTCTGTTCGGCAATTGCTAGGGCAACCGGATCGGCGTCCACGCCAAACAGTCGCGCTTGGGGCTGGCGCTCATGCAAGTGGAGCAACAGCGTGCCTGTTCCGCATCCAACGTCCAAAACGGATTGTCCCGGTTCCAGGGGCAGCAGAGCGGACAAACGACGCTTGAGCACATCATCCCGGATGGCGACTTTCGCCACCGCGTCAAACCAGGGCGTCAACGCTGGAAAAGCCAGCGCCGGACGAAAATCACGCAAGGACGAGGTAGCTTGTGGCTCAGGCAGGTGGCTTGGCACGGCGCGTCGGTGGCCTCTCTAAAAGCAAGCTCGGACAAAAAAACGCGGTGGAGGGGTCCACCGCGAAGCAGAGAGGAGGAATGTACACTACGCCACAGGTGGCCGCAGCCACTCTTGCCGGGCAAGAGCTAAAGCCGAGACCGCCTGCAAGACAGATTACACTGTGACTTTCTAAAAAAGTTCCGGATTTTTTTTGACGACCAAACGTTGCCGGTCGTGGACAAGGCGAGGAGCGCGTCCGCGCCCACCACATCCGGTTGGTTGACGCCCGGTAGCGCGCGCTAACCAGCCTTTGAAGCGAGTTGGTCAAGCTGGGCCCGCACGCCCCGCAGCCGCTGGGCCGTCCGGTTCCACACGTACGCAATCACCTTGTCGGTCGGATAGCGGCCGTTCTGGTTGTATTCCGTGGCGCGTAGGTTGGGATACATCCGAAGAATTGGCGCCAACTCCGGCGCAGACTCGGCGAGCGAGATGCGGCGATCGGCCCCCTGCATCGTCGCCCATAGGGGACGAACCAGTTCGTAGCTGCGCAACACCCCGCGCACGTCGTCAAAGAAGTCTGACTGATCGTCATAGTCGTCGTACTTCGACAGGAACGCCTCCACGGCAACGCGCGCGTCAATCACGAGCGCGTCATATTGGCTAAACGTTGGATTGCCGTTGACCAAGGTGTTGACTCGACCAAGCGCATCCAGAGCTTGACGGGCATCATTCACAAAGCGCTTGTCAATCCGCTTGATGGGTTCGCCAAAGGTCAGAACGGAAATACTTTTCAACGCAATCGTGGCCTGCTCGCCACCGGCGTTGAGATAGGTCACACCTTGTAAGTCCAACTTGACCAGCTTGCCGACGATTTCCAGTCCATCGGTGCGCATGATGCGGACATCCTTGCCGACCATTGGGCTGACCGGCTGGGGCGCTGGCCGGCGCGGAGGCTTGCGACGTTGTGCCACCGCCGCATCGTTCGTGACGAGAAACAGGATTGCCAACAATGCCAGACCAAGCCGAGTCCAGCGATACACCAAAA
Source organism: Chloracidobacterium validum (assembly GCF_018304825.1). Taxonomy (NCBI): domain Bacteria; kingdom Pseudomonadati; phylum Acidobacteriota; class Blastocatellia; order Chloracidobacteriales; family Chloracidobacteriaceae; genus Chloracidobacterium; species Chloracidobacterium validum. The sequence goes on along the minus strand of NZ_CP072649.1, from coordinate 294,488 downwards.
GCTGCGCACATTGCCAATCGCAAGTCATAGGTCAAAGCCTTCACCAACCACAAATTACGAGAATTACGAGGCTAGAAAGTCGGCGTCATCACAGGGGACGTTGAACGCCAGGTATGAGATCACATCCTCATAACTAAGTTGCCCATTCCGCCAACACCGTTCCCGGCGCGCCGTCAGAATACCATCCGTGGCGGCATAGTCGCTGTAGGTGATGCGCTCGCCCAGGTGGGAGTCTTCGAGGAAACGACACTGGAAGTGCGCGGCGTCGAATCCATAGCGCACCTCCTCAGAAACCAAATCAAGCCGCCAGACTGATTCGCCATCGGCATCCCGGTCGGGGAACGGGCCGGTGTAATCATACTCTTCAGCATGGGCCAGAAAGTTGCGCGGATAAAGCCGGACACGCCGCTTGATGGTTTCCAGTTCAAGCGCCGCCAGCGGCCCGGCTTGCCCGTCCTGGATGAGGCAGCCGGCAAAGCCGTTGATGATGAGCACGCGCGTTTTGCCATCCGCATGGCGCTCAACCACCCGGATGCGCCCGCCAAAGGCACGGAGGACTTCAAGTTCAACTGTTTCCGATGGGTTGACCAAGGTGCGACGAATATGCATCAGCACCGTCCGCGCGCCGTGCAGCGCGACTCGTCCACCGATGGCCAGCATGCAGCGTTCGATAAAGGCGTCAGGGGAAGTCGTCCAGTCCATAAGACGAAGGTAACCGCGTCAATGATGCTCCGACCGAACCGCCCAAGTCCAGCGTGAGGCTTCAGGGGTGTGAGGTGTGGCAGCGCCAGGAGCCGTGTATCTGGAGCCGTGTATTCAATGCTTTTCTTCGCATTCAATCGTGCAGCGGCGCGAGTGTCCACCATTTTTGGTTGAGGTTGGCTCGTGGTTGAGCTTTTTGGCGATTTTTTCGCCGTTATCAAGGCTGTTGCCCTGGAGCCGGAATGCAATGACTTGACTTGCGCGCCCAAGTTCATTACCAACAGAGGTACGTCGGGGCGTGGCTCAGCCTGGTAGAGCATTCGCTTTGGGAGCGAAGGGTCGCAAGTTCAAATCTTGCCGCCCCGACCACCTTCGCTATGGCAGGCGTTCAAGTTTTCAAGTAGTACCCAATGATGCTCGCCAGTGTTTCCGCGCCGTTTTGGAAAGTTCTTTTAGGCAAACTCCAACTTTTCGGCGCCTGGCTGGCGGGATTTGGTTTGTTTGGGGTGCTGCTACTGGCTTACGTGGATTCCGTCATTCCGCTGACCCCCATACCAGACGCCACGCTGGCCCTCCTCTGCGCGCAAGGCGCGGTTTGGTGGTGGTGGGCGGCGGCGGTTGCCGCGGTTGGTTCGTCACTGGGGTGCATGACGGTCTATTGGCTGGTGCGCCGGCTGCGCCAACGTTTCATGGGGCGAAGCCTATTGGCGCGGCGACTGTCGCCGGAACGCCAGGCCCGCATCGAAGCCCTGATTCGGCGCTACGACATCGCAGCCTTGGCGGCCGCGGCCGTCATGCCGCCGCCGTTTCCCTTCAAGCCCTTCGTCATCTGCGCCGGGCTTTTGGAGTTTCATCAGGGTCGCCTGTTTTTGGGGCTGTTCATCGGACGCGCCCTGCGCTACGGAACACTCGCCTATCTGAGCATGCGCTATGGCAGTGAAGCGATGAGCATGCTTCAGCAACACACGGGCTGGTTTTTCCTTGGGGTCGGGGCGCTGGTCGCCATCCTCGGCGCTTACCTGTTGGTTCGGTGGTACGTTCTGCGCCGGCCGGCCGGGGCAGCGCCGCAAGCCAGCCTGTCGCCTGACATCCGCGCCCAAGACGCCTGATCTGACACGCGCCGGGCCTTAGTCTATGAACTTCCTGCGCTATGGATGTTCGACGTTCCTTGTGCTGGGCGGCCTGGTCGTGGCGTTCCTCGCGCTCTATGACGCTTTCCAACCGAACCGCAACTGGGCGCTCGTGGCCGGCATGCTGGTGGGTGGGATCGTGGCCTTTCTCGGCGGGACGGCCATGATCGAAATAGCCAATGCCCAACGGCGACGGCGGGGCGAAGCCGAAGCGGCACGGTGGTTGCCGCGCTTGTCGGCCGAACACGGCGTGATTACGGCGCAAATGATCGAAGACCGCACACCACTGAGTGCCACCCAAACGCGCCGGTGGCTAGAGCAAGAAGTCGCGGCTGGCCGCCTTGAACGCCTCGGCCCGGAACGCTACGTCCTCGCGCCTTCCGCGTCGCGCTCAGAGCCGCCGCCAAAGTAAAATTCCCTTTCAAAAAAAGGCCATTTGACGGCACTTGGCTAGGCGTGAAGTCCAAGGCGGCTCGCGCCTCCCGGTCGGTTGCCACCAATGGAAATTTACGCCAAAGTCACCTTCGCGTTTGCCAACCCAGCCAAAGGTGAATAACCCATGAAACACCTGATTACCCTGATTCCGGGCGACGGCATTGGCCCGGAAGTCACGGCGGCCACCTTGCGCGTCTTGAGCGCGGCCGGCGTGGATATTACCTGGGAACGCTTTCCCGCCGGCGCGCAGGCGCTGGCCGAACATGGCACGACGATTCCCGATGCGTTGTTGTCTTCCATCCGCCGAACCCGCGTGGCGCTCAAGGGCCCGGTAACGACACCGGTTGGCAGTGGGTTTACCAGCGTCAACGTCGGACTACGCAAGGCGCTCGATCTGTACGCCAACATCCGCCCGGTCAAAACCATTCCCGGCGTCAAGACCCGCTATGACAACGTGGATTTGGTCGTGGTGCGCGAAAACACCGAAGACCTGTATTCCGGGCTGGAGCACGTCGTCGTGCCGGGCGTGGTTGAAAGCCTCAAGGTCATCACCGAACGCGCCTCGACGCGCATCGCCCGGTTCGCCTGCGACTACGCCCGCAAGCGCGGACGCAAGAAAGTCACCGTGGTCCACAAAGCCAATATCATGAAACTATCAGACGGGTTGTTCCTCGACTGTTTCCGCAAGGTCGTCCAGCACTACCCGGAAGTGCAGCCCGAAGAAAAAATCGTGGACAACATGTGCATGCAGCTCGTCATGCAACCGGAACGCTATGACGTGTTGCTGATGGAAAACCTGTATGGCGACATTCTTTCCGACCTGGCCACCGGACTCGTCGGCGGTCTCGGCGTCGTGCCGGGGGCGAACATCGGGGACGGGATTGCCGTCTTCGAGGCGGTTCACGGCAGCGCGCCGGACATTGCCGGGCGCGGGCTGGCCAACCCAACCGCGCTGATTTTGAGCGCCACGATGATGCTGCGCTATATTGACGAAGTAGAATCGGCCGAGCGTATCGAGGCCGCCTTGTTTGCGGTCCTGGGCGAAGACCAAATCAAGACGCCGGACCTGGGCGGCACGGCAACGACCACCGAGTTCACGGAAGCCATTGCCGCGCGATTGACGGCAGCCCCGTCTGAATAAAAAAGCCGGGCGCGCATAACGCCAGACCGCAAGTCCGCTAAACGCACGCCAGGCATTTCCACGAAAATGGAAAGGAAGTCATTATGTCGTTACTGAGGTATCGTTGGGGCATCCTGGGTGTTGTCTTTGGTCTGATGTTCTTTGGCTGGTCGCCGCATCCGACGGACTCCCAATCCACCGCTGAATCCTCCACGACGAACCAACCGACCGACTGGCTAGCCGTTCAGCTCCCGGCGGCCAATCGCGGTGAAAACATGTATCGTCCGGTTGCGCCGCCGAGTCTGCGGCTGCGTGGCGAACGCCTGTCCGCAGCCGACGTCGCCAAGCAAGCCCATCGGCTGTCGGCTTTTACGCCGGAAGGGCTGGTCATTGCTCCCAATCAGATTGGGGCCAACCGCGCGGTGTCACCCGACTGGCTCGCCACCGCGCAGCGGCTCGGTGTCCTGCGCTCGAAGCAAACCGCCGCAGAACTGACAGGCTACGCTGCGGTGCTTGTGTCGCCACGGGCCGCGGCGCTCCGGCTGCACTTCACGGAAGTCAATCTGCCGCCGGGGGCTGAAGTCTATGTCTATGGTGTGGCCGACGACTGGGTATCCGGTCCCTATCGGGAACGTGGACCCTTCGGCAGCGGTGAGTTCTGGACGGATGTCCTAGCCGGCGATACGGTCGTGGTGGAGTGGCTTACGCCTGCCGGCGGGGCGCCAGCCTTTCGGATCGGCGAAGTGAGCCATATTTGGGATAGTCCATTGCCACCGACCGTTTCGGCCACCGGTAAAGTCGCAGCGGGATGGCCCGAAGCCGGCGCGTGCAATCTCGATGCCATGTGCGGACCCGAGCCAGAAAAAGACGGCGTTGCCCGAATCGCCTTCCAGACTAGCCAAGGAACTTCCGTTTGCACCGGGACCGTCCTCACCACGCGCAACGGCGACTTCGCGCCGTTTTTCCTTACGGCCAATCACTGTGTCAGCGCACCGTCCGAGGCCCAGAGCGTCCAGGCCTTTTGGTTTTACCGGACCACGGCTTGCAACAGCGGCGTGGTCAGCAGTGGTTTCTTTCGGTCACCGACCGGCGCGACCCTGCTTCAAACCAATGCGCCGAGCGACCATACCTTGCTCGAAATTCTCGGCGTGATCCCACGCAACCTGTTTCATGCCGGCTGGGATACGAACCCGCGACCTAACGGCACGAATGTCTTCGCGCTCCACCATCCAGACGGTGGAACGCCCATCTCAAGTCCACAACTGTCATTCCTGCGGCGGTCGCTGGGCGTGATTGCCGGACAAAATACCAACTGTGGTGGGGGCACCGGGTTGCAGGGCGGCTACCAGATCAACTGGAATCAGGGCGTCACCGAACCGGGATCGAGCGGTTCGGGCATCTGGTACACCACCAGCCAAGGTAGTTTTCTCATCGGTGTCTTAAGTTGCGGCCCGGCCGCCTGCGGTGTCCCACCCAGTCAACTCTTTGACAACTACGGTAAATTTTCTGCCTTTGCGCCGAGCATCAACAACTTCCTGGATGGCGGCTCAGACGACAGCTTTGAGCCAAACGACACTCGCGCCACTGCCAACTTCGTCACCTTACCGGTCAACGCCAACAATCTGGTCGTCAAGCAGGTGGCAGAAGACTGGTACGCCGTTCAGGCGACCACCGGGGCGCGCATCACGGCGACGGTCGCCTTCACGCACAACTTTGGCGACATTGACCTGGAGCTGTATCGCAACCAGGAAGCCCAGCCCGTTGCTATTTCAGCCTCAACCAACAACAGTGAAACGATTGATTTCACCAATACCGGACCGAACAATGTGTTTTTCCTGCGGGTTTTTCTATTCAATGACACGCGCAATACCTACCAGATGACGCTCAATGTCACCGGCGGCGCGCCGCCGCCGCCGGCCACGACGGTTGGGATGTTCCGCCCATCCAACGGCTTCTTCTACCTGCGCTTCAGCAATACGCCGGGCTTTGCCGACACGGATTTCTTCTATGGACTCCCAGCGGATGTCCCCGTCATCGGCGACTGGAACGGCGATGGCGTGGACACGGTCGGCATTTTCCGCAATGGGCAGTTCTTCCTGCGCAACAGCAACACGGCCGGCTTTGCCGATCTCCCAATCATCGTCATCTCCGGCACGCTGCCGAGCGACATTCCCCTTGCTGGCGACTGGAATGGCGACGGGATTGCCACCGTCGGGGTGTTTCGCCAAGGGCGCTTCTTCCTGCGTAACAGCAACACGTCGGGGCCGCCAGACATCGTCTTTGACTACGGTGGGAGCGATGACTTGCCGATTGTCGGCGACTGGAACGGTGACCGGATTGACACCATCGGCGTCTATCGCAACGGCACCTTTTTCTTGCGCAACAGCAACGGCCCCGGACTGCCGGACATCACGGCGACGTTTGGCGCAGCGGGGGACACGCCGTTGGCGGGCGACTGGGACGGCAACGGCGCGGACAGCATTGGCGTGTTCCGCATCAGCGGGACATCGGCGCAGTTTTTCCTCAGCAATGCGAACGTCTCTGGACCGCTCCCGCCACCCATCAACTACGGTCTGACGACCGACCGACCGGTGGTTGGCAAGTGGCGGTAAACGACGTTCCCGTGGAAGCTGAAGTTATTGTCCCGCCAGCGGCTCACCGGCAGCGGCTCGATGAGTTTGTGCGCGCCCAAGTCGGTGACTGGCCGCTGGCGGCCATTCGCCGGGCCGTTGCCGAAGGACAGATTGTGGTCAACACACAGACGCGCACCGCCGGGTGGCGACTACGGGCGGGGGACCGCGTCCGGTGGCGACTGGTGGCACCGCGCCAGGTGCGCGTCCCAGTTGAAGCCTTTACCCTGCCCATTTTGCATGAGGATGACTTCCTGCTGGTCGTCGCCAAGCCGGCCGGAATGCTCACACATCCAACCCCCAAGGAACGCGCCGGAACGCTGCTCAATGCCCTGCTGGCACATCCGGCCTTCACCGGCCAGAACCGTCCGATGCTCCTCCACCGACTTGACCGCGACACCTCAGGCATCGTGATGGTGGCAAAAAACGAACGCGGCGCGCGCGCCTTCGCGCCACTGTTTCAAACCGGCGAGATAGCCAAGACGTACTTGGCGCTTCTCATCGGGCAGGTGACGGAGAGCCACGGCCTCATTGACGCGCCGATTGGACGCGCGCCCTTTTTGTGGCCGCGCTGGCGCATTTTGCCCGACGGCAAACCGGCGCAAACCCGCTTTACCATCCCGCGCCAAACTGCTCAGGTGTCGCTGGCGCGCTTTCAGCCGCTCACCGGTCGCACGCACCAGTTGCGGATCCATGCGGCCCATCTGGGCTATCCAATCGTCGGCGACATGGTTTATGGTCGTCATTTGAATGAACGTCTCTTTGCCGAAACCGGTCGCCGCGCGTCACGCCACCTCCTCCACGCCGCCGAACTGGAGCTTGAGCATCCGATTGAGCAGCGACGGCTTCACCTACGGACGGCGCTTCCCGACGATTTCATGCCCTGGTTGGCATCCATCCCCGCGTAAGGAACTACCTCACCGATGAATCGTGCCTGGTCACGACGCGCTTTTCTGACCACAACCTTTACCGGCGCCGCCACGCTGGTCGTCCGCGGCGCGCAGTCGCCACCCATTGCCTTTGCCATTCACGGCGGGGCCGGCGTCATCGAGAAACAAGCCATGTCGGCCGAGCGTGAGGCGCTCTTCCGGCTGAAACTGACCGAGGCCGTTACGGCGGGACATAACGTCCTAAAGCGTGGCGGTTCGGCGCTGGATGCCGTCGTCACGGCCATTGTGCTGATGGAGGACTCCGGCGTCTTCAACGCCGGCAAGGGCGCGGTGTTTACCAACACCGGAACATGTGAACTCGACGCCTCGATCATGAACGGCGCCAACCGCGCCGCCGGCGCCGTGGCCGGCGTCAAGCGCATCAAGAACCCCATCCGGGCCGCACGGGCCGTGATGGAACGCTCGCCACATGTTCTGATGACCGGGGTCGGGGCCGAAGCCTTTGCCGCCGAACAGGGCTTGACGCTGGTTTCACCCAAGTACTTCGGAACGGAAGAAGGTCGGCGCGAACTCGAAAAGCTCAAGGCCGAAGAAGCCAAACGCAAGAAAGTCGCTCAGGCTCTTCCATTCCAGGGCAAGTTCGGCACGGTGGGTGCCGTGGCGCTCGACGCGCAAGGCAATCTGGCCGCCGGAACTTCCACCGGGGGCATGAGCAACAAGCGTTTCGGGCGGGTTGGCGATGCCCCGATCATCGGGGCGGGAACCTATGCTGATAACGCCACCTGCGCGGTTTCGTGCACCGGACATGGCGAGTATTTCATTCGGTCGGTCGTGGCGCACGACATTGCCGCTTTGGTGGCCTACAAGGGCTGGTCACTCCAACAAGCGGCCGAAGAAGTCGTCATGAAGAAACTCGTCGCCATGGGTGGCATGGGCGGACTCGTCGCCCTTGACCGCGCGGGCAACATTACGATGCCCTTCAACTCGCCGGGCATGCATCGGGCCAGCATCGGCCCGGACGGGCGACTGTTTGTCGGCATCTACCGTGAGGACGGCTGACGCCACGGCAGATGGCATTTCACACGCCTGGCAGAACCATTAGGCTTGCGGGCAAGCTCGGTTTCGAGAAAGGCCGATTGTCGTCATGACCTATGCCCACACGAGCGCCGTCCACCTGCATCCCGCGCTGCGGGATGCGCATGGGCGCGTCATCCGTGACCTGCGCATTTCCATTACCGACCGGTGCAACTTTCGCTGCACGTACTGCATGCCGGCCGAGGGCGTTGTGTGGAAAACGGCGGATGAGTTGTTGACGCCGGATGAAATTCTGACGCTGGCGCGGGTGTTTGTCCGTCTAGGCATCGAGAAACTGCGGATCACCGGCGGCGAAGCCCTGCTGCGCGACGATGTCGTGACGCTCGCACGCGAACTGCGGCGGCTGCCGGGACTACGGGATTTGGCGCTCACGACCAACGGCTATCGGTTTGAGCACTATGCCGCCGCGCTGGCCGAAGCCGGGCTGAATCGCATCACGATCAGCCTCGACTCCCTCCGGGAGGATACCTTCTACCGACTGACGCGGGTGAAGGCGCTCGACCGGGTGCTGCGCGCCATTGACTTGGCGCACCGCTATGGCCTGACGCCGGTGCGCGTCAACTGCGTGCTCATCCGGGGCGTCAACGACGATGAAATCGAAGCCTTCGCCGACTTTGCGCGCGCGTGGAACGTCAGCATGCGCTTCATCGAGTACATGCCCTTGGACGGTCCGGGCGAATGGCGGCGCGAGTTGGTCGTTCCGGGGCGCGAAGTTCACGCCCGTCTTCAGGCGCGGTATCCACTGTTGCCCGTTGCCGGGCAGCCGGCGAGCGAGACGGCGCGCCGGTACCGCTTCGCCGACGGTGCGCCGGGGGAAATCGGGATCATTGCCCCGGTGACGGAGCCGTTCTGCGGCGCGTGCAGCCGCCTGCGCCTCACGGCCGACGGCAAACTTCGGACGTGCCTTTTTTCGGTCGTCGAGTATGATTTACGCGATGCCCTGCGCGCCGGCGCGGACGAGCGCGACTTGGGCAACCTTGTCCTGGCCGCCGTCGCCAAGAAAGAGGCTGGCCACCGGATCAACGAACCGGATTTCATCCCGCCGAGTCGAACGATGTCGTGCATTGGCGGGTAACTGCCAAGGAACAGGGGGTTCCGATGCCTGCCAAGCCCACGTCGCCGATTGCGGCAATCTTCAATGGACTCGAAAAAACATACCGCGCCGGGGCCTATGCCAAACCGACGACCTTTTACTTTTCACTCGATGATGAAAAGTGGACGGTGACGCTCGATGCCACCGCATGTCAGGTGACAAAGGGCAAAGTGACCGACCAGGCGGATGTGGTGCTGAAAACCTCGGCTGAGCTCTTCCTGCAAATGTGGCGGGGCGAATACAAGCCCGGCGCGGGCGACTTCTTTGCCGGCCGCATCAAGTCGAATGATCCCCAGGCTTTGAAAGCCTTTATCGCCGCTTTTTCCAAATCATGATGCGAGGTCTTGGACGCCGAATCGTGACAACGGCGGTGGCGGCGGTGGCGGCAACGGGTTGGCTGCTAATGGTCAGCTTGGTCGCCGGCGGGCAGTCGCCGGCGGAGAAGGCTTCGGGACAAACGTTGACCGTGCCGCAACTGGCGGCGCAGCTCGTGGACGATGACGTCGAAACCCGCCTGCGCGCCGCGCTGACCCTCCGCAAGTTGGGCGCGGCGGCAGCGCCCGCCGCTGCGGAACTGGTCAAGGCGCTGCGGGATGAGGACCCACGGGTCGCCGAGCAGGCCATGTGGACGCTGGTCTTCATTGGCTCGCCGGGCCTGGCGGCCGTGCCAACGCTGACGGCGATGGTTCGGGATGTTGATGAACCCAACCGCGTCACGGCAGCCGTGGTGCTTGGTCTGATGAAGACCAGCCAGGCGGACGCCGTGGCAGCCTTGGTTGAGGCTACCCGCAGCAGCGATGTGCAACTGCGCCGGGCGGCAGCCCTGGCCTTGGGGGCGCTTGGCTCGGCGGCGCTTCCGGGCGTGACGCCGCTCGTGCGACTGACCACTGATACGAACCACGAGGTTCGCCAGGCGGCGGTGACCGCGCTTGGCCGGCTCGGCGGCTATGCGGCGCCGGCGCTACCGGCGCTCAGGGCCTTGGTCGGTGGCGATGACCCGAACCTTCGCCCGCTGGCAGCGGCGGCCGTCCGGCGAATCGAAGGCGAGATGGCGCGCCCGCTTGGTCCGGCCACAACGACCGAAGCCTTGCCGCCGGCGGCAACGGACTTACCAGAACCAACCCCACCCGCGACGGCGCTTCCCAGACCGCCCGAACGCCCACCGCTGGCCGTGCCATCCACCGTCCGCCCAGCGCCGACGACAGATGCCGCTGGCGCGGCCGCGCCCAAGGTGCGCACCGGTGTCGTCCTGCTGTCACAGGACAAGCCGCGCTATACGAGTGAGGCCGCGGCGCGAAACCTGACCGGCATCGTGGTTGTCCAGGTTGAGTTTCGGGCGGATGGTCGCATTGGCGAGGTGAGGCTGGTGTCCGGCTTGGGTGGCGGCCTCGATGAAGAGGCCCTTCGGGCGGCACGCAGCATCAAATTTACACCGGCTCAGGAAGACGGACGCCCCGTTACGACAACCATGGATATCAAGTACCGCTTTGTCCGGGAGTAGCGCGCCAGCAAGCCACAGCCACAAAAGGCCTCCGGCGAACGGTTGATTGCAGCACGCAAGGGCGACCCGCGTTGCAGTAGCCACCTAACCATAGCTGCTCTCAGTCCGGGACAACGGTCAAGACTTGGTGAAATCCGTGGCCCAAGTCACGAGTGGTCAACCTGAGTCGGTACACCCGATCTTCCTGGGTTGGATGCCAAGCATACCAGTCGCCGTCGTGATTCTGGATGATCTGCTCGATGAAGAGCGCCAGGTGCGCAAAGGTTTCATCCAGCGTCGCCGCGCTCAACTGATACCCGCGCTCCAGCTCGAGCAGGACGTGAAAGAGATCAGCCGTCAGCCGCAGCCGGGCGGTCTGTCCCCGCGCATTGCGATGCGCGAGAAAAGCTTCGTGGGGCAGGCCACGCCGGTCAGGCCCCAGTCCCCCCACGTCCAGCCAAGCTGCCTCCACGGCAAACGCATCTAGCCGCGTTTCGATCCAGAACACCGTATCGGTCGGCGTGCGTGGATGAATCCGAAAGGGAAGGCTGTCTGTTTTCGCGTAGGCAAGCGGTGGTAACAGTTCCGCTTTGGATAGACCCCGCCCCAGCCGCTGCACCACGGACCTCCGCTCCGCGTCGGACAGCAAGGGAACCTGCTGTAGCAAGTCGAGATGCCGTCCGCGCGCCAGCCCCAGGTAGGCGGTTTTGCCACCAATCTGCGCCACCGTTTCCGGCAGCAACTCAAAGTAGGCCTGCCGCCGCGCTCCGGCAAGATTTGGACGCCGCTGGCGCTGGCTGGCCAGCAAATAGCGATCGAGTCGGGCATCCGCCTCCCGGGCCGGATCAAAGACCGTCAGGGCCGCGAGGAGTTCGCCCTGCCGATCCGGCGTTTGCGCGTCAAAGACCCGATCCCAGTACGGCGGATACGGCTTTCCCTTGCAGTGAGCGTCACAGGAGGCGGTTCCGAAGAGGATGTAAACCAGCGTACCCCGGAGGTCGCGGATCGTCAGATGCAACTTGCCAAGCTGATGAACAGCCTGTAGGGCACGGTACAGTTGGTGGCGGGCATGTTGCTGCTTGGGCGCCGCTACCCGCCCCGGCAGGTTATCCGGCCCAAAGTACGTTGCGGCCCGAAACACGGGACAATGCGGCTGGGCCACACAGGTGCCGCACTTCTGCCACATCGTGGCCGCGTCGGCGCTTCCGTAGAGCTGATCGAGCAAGGCATCCAGAAACCCGGTGGTGAGCTGTCCGGTGGCGTCAAACTCGCCGACGAGCGAACGGCGGTTGAGATGGAACAACCCAATGTGTGGGGCGTCATCCGTTCCATTGCCGTCCAGCCGGCGGAGTAGGGACCGGGCGAGGGGTGTGGCTTCCCGTCCCCGGCCCAGCCAACTCAACAGCCGTCCATCGTTGATGGCCAGCAAGTGAACGATGTCTTCGGACGGTGGCCCGTTGACAAAAGGCGCCAAGAACTGATCCAGCAAGAGATCAGAAGACCCTTCCTCCCAGGCCGCCGACCCATCGAGGTTGAACCGCACCCGCAGCCCATCGGCCAGCCGATACTCGACCGGGCCGCCCTGCCGCCGAGTGTTCCCAAGGCCAAGCCGGCCGGCCAGGTTTTGCAGCAGCGCGGTTTTACCATCGCCAGCATTGCCGCACAGGATGATGAGCCGGAAACGCCGACCGGTGACGGCATCCAGGAGCTGGGATTCCAGCCCCGTCGCCACGTAGGTCTGGCGGGCAAAGTCGCTATCGAGTCCGTGGGTCTCGATGTTCCCACGGCGCGAACCGGGATAGGCCTTTTGCACGTCACGCAGCCATTCCAGGCGGCGTGGGCGACGCTCTACGGTCATGACTTCCCCACCACTTTGGCTATCTGAAACCAACGCTCGGCCATAGACCCAACCTGCCCCCATGTGGATGTCCCGGACGCGCCGGCGTGTCAATCGGCATCGGCGAGCAAGTGACAATACTGTGGTGCGGCCTGTTCGCTGAAATAGAGCGCCTGGAATTTGGGCATGGACTTGATCTGGTCCACGACCGAGCGCGCTTGTCCGGTTGCCGTCATATTGCGCACCAGCGCCTTGGCATCTGCCTCGTTGACGCGCAGCACGAGCTGACTGCCGACGGCGGAAAACACACTAGGATCGAAATCCCGCGCTTCCTGCGAGGCCAACACCAGCGAAATGCCGTATTTCCGACACTCTTTCGCCACGGTTGGAATGAGCTTCAGCCGGCGGGCGCGGTGCGCTTCATCAAACATGATGGCATGCGTGATCCGCGACTGCACGCCGCGCCGGAACATATCCTTGTAAAGCTGGTAGAGCACCAGCATGGCAAAGGCCGACTGCACGACCTCGCTTTGCTCGCGGTGCAAGCACACCACGACCGGAGCCGTCCGTTGCCACAGGTCGCGCGCCGGCTCGGTCGGCGGTGGCTTGAAAAAGCCATAGTCTTCCAGTTCATCCAGGCGCGTCAAAAGCCGGCGCAAGCTCGCATCCTGCCTGGCTTTTTGGCGGAGTAGTTCAACGAAGCGCCCGAACGGTGGCGTCTCGCCGACTCGCTCCGTGCTCCACCCCCGTTCCTCAAAGCTTTCCACGATGGCGCGGCGGAGCGCGCCGAGTTGCAGGTCGCCGAGGTCGGGATACATGGCCGCGAAAATGTCGCGCGTGGCCCCGGCCACATCCACGTAAGCCCGTGGATGCTCCACCGTCGTCACGGCCAGCGGGTTGAAGCTCAGGCGTCCGACTTCGAGCAAATCCACGGCGGGAATTCTGGACTGGAGCTTTTCATCGAAATCCTGGTGATAGGAAAAGACCAGCGGACAAACTCGCTGCCGGTGCATCTGCGCGCAGATATTGAGCAGGCACGTCGTTTTCCCCATACCGGGCAGACCGACCACCAACAGGTGCGGATTACCCTTGATGGTGAGCTTCCAAGACACCGGGTGGCCGGCCCGGCTGCGGCCGAGCACGATAGCCGGCTCAACGTCACCAGGCGGAAGTGGCTCGGCGGGTGGGCCGCCCACCCCCACTGCGCCGTTTTTTGAGTTGTCTTCTGGGTGGTCTGCCTGATGGCTGTCTTCTGGGTGGTTATCTTCCTGGTCGGGAACATCCAGGGCCGGCAAGCCGAACCGAAAGGTTCTCACCGGCCAACCGGCCCGCGACACTTCCAGCGGGGTGGGTCCCGCAAAACTCGGCGAGCAGACCCAGCCGCGGTCCTCCTCCTCGGCGGCAACCACCACGTCACCACGCCCTTCCAACAACCCATGGCAGGCCGCGTAGAGCGCGTCGTAGCCGGCCGGTTCCAGGTGGTGACGCCGGGCTTTGTCGGCATAGGACTGCACGACCAGGGCCAGGCGCGCCAGCCGCAGGAGACGCAGCGTGGGCGGGAGCGCTGGGTCAAGGTACTGCTTGAGGAAGCCTTTGCGCGTGGCTTCGACCTGCGCCCGAATCTCGTCGAGGAGCTGATTTACCTGCTCTGGCGAAAACGCTTCAAATGCCCTGCGGTATTTGACTTCAATGAAGCGAACGACAAGCTGCCCGGACGGATGCCCCGTGACGTAGAGAAAGTCGGCCCGGCGCTCCGGCACGGCCGCGCTCCGGCGCAGCCGTGGCTCAGGAAGCAGGTCGGGGATGTCATCCACGGGGATGAGCACGCCATTGCGCAGCGCAACCCAACAGGGATCATCCGGTTCGGCCGCTCGGCAGTACGCGCCGGCCGCCGCCAGGGCCAGCAGCTCTTCCGCCGGGGGTTCGGCCCCGGCCAGGCGAATGGGCAGGCGGCGGCTGATTTCCTTCAGCCGCGCCAAAAGGAACGGCGCCGTCCTGGCGTCCAACGCGCACCCTGCGCGCTTGGCAAGTTCGGCCAGGAGCGCCTCGACTTCGGCAATGAGCGCCGTTGAAGCCACCAGCCGCAAGTCGGCAACGTCATCGCGGTCCGGCACACAATCAATGACATGCGCTGCATAGACATCGCTGTGGGCGTGGGGATGGTCGAAGTACTCGACGCCGGCAAAATGGTCGAGCGTCACGACCCAGTCGCAGCATTCGTGCATGTGCCGTAGTTCAGCTTGGCGCGTTTCGGAAAGCGTGGTCGTCAGGCATGCCGAACCGTTTTCCAGGTGCAAGTAACGCGCCACGAGGCGACCAAGACCGGACTGCAAGGCACACAACCGGACGGTGTGCGGCGCGTCGGCCGGATGCGCCGTGGCGCGGCTGAAATCCGGCAGGAACGCCTCCCACCGGGGCACCGGGCCGGGATAGTACACCCGGCACAACCTGGATAGCAGTCCGCAAACTCCGGCCGGTGGCAGGTTCGGGGGCGGTGCGCCGGTCCGTACTTGGGACGTCAACAGGTCAAATAGGATGCCCACATGCCCCGGCGTCTCCGGGAGCGGAGACGCCGACTGAATCCATTGCAGGTTGGGCTGCGTGACGCCGTGGTGGTAGCGCGTCGTCTCGCTGACCCACCGGTCTTCGCTCGGCACGGTGGACGCCCCACGCAGGCGGCGGCGGAGGGTGAGCTGGCGCAAAAACTGTCCGGCCAGTGGGCTGTCCGTTGGTGAGGCATGCAAGTGCAGGACGAAGGCCGGGGGTTGGTTGTCAGGTGTCTCCGTATCGTCGTCGTCATCGGTCGCCGGAGTCGTCACCGCCATGATTGACCGCCGCGCTTGCCCCAGGGCCCGGGTCACTGTTTGTCCGTCGCCGGCGCGAAGTGCGTGAATGTGGAGCAGTTTTTGGTAGGGATGGCCGGCTGCGTAGGCCCGAAGTTCATCGCCCAGCAAGGTGACGGCGCGGTCAGCCAGCGTCCTCGGCAGGTGTCGGTCATCCGGCTTCTCACAGTTTTCCAAAGCCCGCGCCAGTAGCGTGGTCGTCACCCGTGGCTCCGGGTCATCTTCGGGCACCAGCGCCGCCGCATGAAAACCAAGCGTATCGGCAAAGACGAAGGCCGGAGAGGCTTCCACGCCCGGCAACCAGGCCGGAAACCACATGCCGTCGAGGCAGCGGAGTTCGCGGACCAGCGTCTTGGGCGCCACCTGTTCCTGGAAACGGGCGTGGAGGAGCAGGGCGTCGTAGGCGGCATGCCAGGCCAGGCGCAAGGGATGCGTAGGCAGGACGATGAGGCCACGGACCCGGCGGCCATCACTGACGGCAACGGTGCTCACCAGCGCCAGTTCCGGCTCGCCCACGGCCAGCAAGTCACACCAGGCGTCAAGGTACGCGCCGATGACCTCTGCCTGCGGACTCGGCTCAACATAGGTCAGACCGTTCAATTTCACCTTTTGGACGTGTTGAACGAGTTTGCTCGTGGCCTCGTGCACGCGCTGCCAGAGGTGAAGTGGGGTTTCCATCCCAGGCACGAGGTTGACCGGGGAGACGGTTCCCCGCCAGAAACCTGACTCGCGGACGGTGAGCGTCCACCGGACTACCGGGGAGGCCAAATCGGCCCAGGCGCGCTCAACGGCGGCAAAGAGCGCCGGATAGCGCAGGCCATAGCTGCGCGACTTGTCCATCTCCAGCGTGATGACGGCGTCAGACTCCGCAAGGGCCGGGTGTTCCCACCGGGCGGCAACCTGTGCCGGGCTGTCGAGTTCGATCAAGCCTTCGCTGAAGGCGCGGACCCACCGGCGGGACTGCGATGTGGCCGCATCGGCGCCGACCTCGCCGGCGCGAATGGTAAACCACTCGGTCTCGCGCGTGATTGTCGTGTGCTCCTGCGTCGCCGTGAGCACCAGGCGCGCCGTGCAGTCCAGTCCCTCGCCACCATTGGGGAGGTCTTCGGCCGTGAGCGTAAACTTCTCTTCGTTTTTACCGGCATGGGTCAGCTCGGTTTCAAACAGGGCGGCGCCGTTGGCATCAACCAAGGCGAGGTGGTAGGTCACGCTGCCGGGAGGAAGTTCCGCCGGGGTGGTTTTCCACTTGACCTGAAGGGCGGCAGTGTTTTCGGCATTGGGGTGGATCGGCCAAACCAGCGCTTGCGTTTCCGGGTCCTGGTTCAGACCCGACCACTTGAACGGCGATGAGCCACGCGCCGCGCGCCAGGGCGAGAGCGTCAGGTCGGTGAGGTGTTCCGCGACCGAGGCCGTCTCGATCCTGCCCAGCCAGAATTCGGGCCGGTCGCGCAGACGCTTGAGCACAACATCCGTCGGCTCGGCCTGGTGGGCTTCCAGAAACGCCTGTAGCGCTTGCCGTTCGGCTTCGGTTTTCGTCTGGACGCGCGCCCGCGCCAAACGCTCGGCCAGGGGCCGGCGGAGCGCCGCCGCGCCAAAGAGATCGGTGACCA
This sequence comes from Chloracidobacterium validum, assembly GCF_018304825.1. Lineage (NCBI taxonomy): Bacteria > Pseudomonadati > Acidobacteriota > Blastocatellia > Chloracidobacteriales > Chloracidobacteriaceae > Chloracidobacterium > Chloracidobacterium validum. Next base: position 277,623 of record NZ_CP072649.1, on the reverse strand, counting down.
ACCGTGCCGCTTGTTCGGCGCGGTGGAGCGCGGCTTGTTTCGTGCTTTGGGATGGGAGGTCTTGACTCACCACGGGCCAGCGCCCGAGGAGCCACAGGTGTGCTCCCCAATCTTCCGGCCGTTTCACCACACGGGCCAAAAAATCGAAGGCCAGCCAGCGTGAGCGATGGGACAGACGGGTTTGGGTATCCTTGAGCAGCGCGCGCAGGAAGGCGCGTTGCGGGGGCGAGGCAACCGACTGTAGCGCCTGGTGGCAGGCTTCATCGAGGAGTTTGTCTTCCTGGATTTCCCGCCCGGCACTGTAGATGCCATCCATGCCAGGACCGGCTTCGTTCCGCTCGACCAGCAGCAGGGTGGCCGTCCCCTTGGCTTCGCGCTGCGCCACGGCCTGGTCGGACGTGATGGTATTGAGGGCTTCATCGGCCCGCGCGGCCACCCGGTACACCTGCCAGCCCTTCGCCCTGAGCGTGTCGGTGAAGTACGTATCCTGCGGGAGCCGGCGGATGATGTCTGGCGCAGCATCGCGGACATAGACCACCGTCCCTGGTCTAGCTTTGCCGAGCAGCTTGCCAAACGCCGCGGCAAGAAAGTGCACGTGATCGCCTTGTGTCCAATCGGCCGTATCGGTCAAAAAATTCCGCACGTCACCATCTCGTTATGCTTTGGTTGCGTATTTTGGTCTCATGAAACGGTCTCATGAGGCATTGGCTTGATCGGAAAACGCGGCTGCAAGCGCTTCATCGCCTCGGCGTCACTGACGCTGACCAGCAGCCCCAAGTCGCGCAGGCGGTTTTCCAAGTACTGTTGATTGTTTCTCAGCAAGGCATCCGCCAGCGTCACACCGGGCAGCGGCGGATCGGTCACATGAAAACCATAGCGGCTCGGCAACCACATCCAAAATCCTTTTAGCGTTGCCGCTGCCGACCGAGCCTGGTGTGCCAACCACAGGTGGGCCAGGTAATCCAGTGTGGCATCGGGAAGACTGCCGCGCCGGATGTCACGTCGGGTGCGGCCGCTGCGCGCTGTCCCCGACTTGATGACCAATCCGCGTGGGTCGTCGCACAACGCGCAGCTATCCAACAGCTCAAACCATTTGCCGGCCTGCTTGCGCCCGCGGAGTTCGGTCAGCACCTGCGCCAACGCCAGCACGATTTCGGCGGCCGGACGCCGGTCTCGCAGGGCCGTCGCCAACTTGGCGGAGGGCTCCGGCCAGATGGCAGCTACCGTTTCGGCTTTGCTGACCAGGGCCGCGAGCACGGTTTGGGAAGCCGGATGGCGCGCATAGAGCAGGTCGCCCAGGCAGGTGAGGCGCGCGTCGCCGTGGGGCGTCGCCGCCGGTAGGGGGTCATGGGCCGGCAATCGGCGTTCAGCTTCGTAGTCGAGCAATCGCAGCGCCATCAGGATGACCGGGACGCACTCCAAACGCTTGCTTTGCTCGGCAAAGATTTTTTCTGCCGCGCGCGCCAGCTCACGGTCGCGCCCGTTGGAAGCATCGAGCAACAGCGGACAATGCCGTGGCTGCTTCTGTGGCAAACGCCCGTCCTGCGCCCAGCAGCCAAGCGCCTCGGCCGTGCTGGTCAGCATGGTCGTCAAACCGACTGCCAACGCGCTTTCGAGCATGCCAATCAGGACGCCACGCGGCATGGTCTCGCCATAGGCGGCGATGAAAACGGCCAGGTCATCCCGCAGTGGGTTGTGGACACACGCCAACGGTTGCTGGTTGGGAATGCGCGCGCCACCCTCCCGGCTGCCCAGTGATTGTGGGGGCTGCTCCAGCCGCTCTGCCAGCCGGATCATGAGCCATTCGGGCAGTGTCACCGAAGTGACCTCATCAAACCGATCCGGCAGGTTACGCGGCAGATCGGCCGGGAGGACGCCCCGCAGAAAGGGCTTGAGGAGCAGATTTTCTTGAAATCGTCGCCCAACCGGAAAGGGGGTTGGGTCATCGGGGGCGGAAGGTTCCACCCAGGGGCCAGATTGTCCGGCCAGCATGGCCACCAGCGTTTCCGGTATGTAGCGCAGGTCAACGCTTTTCTCCGGCAGGTCAAGCCAGGCGGCAAAGTAGTGCGTGGGCAGCGCCCGCCGGACAGGTTCGGTCTTGCGTTCAGAGCGGTTGCGATTTTCAAGGCAAAAGCCCAGGAGCAGGTCACTCAGCACGTCCTGTGCTGGCGGTGCGTCAAAGCCTTTGAAATGTGCCGTCCGCGCCAAATCGGCAGCCAGCCGCCCCACCGTCGGGTCAGCGCCAAAAACGCTGGTAAAGCGTCCCTTGCCGCGCCGTTGGACGGAGCGAATCATGTAAAAAACCGTCGGCAGCACGGCCGTGATGTCCACGTCCTGAAGGGACAGTGGTATGGCCGGACGGTAGTCACCGGTCAGAACCTGGTCGCACCAGTCCTTTCCAAAACAATCCCGCAAACGGCTTTTGTAGGTTCCCTCAGACACAACCGCTGCCTTTCCCTTCACTTGAGCGCGCCATTCAGCCGGATGCTTGGCAACCCCAGGGCCGCCGGCGCGCGACCGGTTCGATTAATCACGATGTGGCTGATTTTCCAATCCTGCATGGCGGGGGTGCGACTGCCAAGCGGTGGTTGCCGGTCATCGGAAGTGCCGCCGGGACACTAGGGTGCGTCTCGCTTGGGTTCCCAGCACCTAAAAAGACCGTGAAAAATCTCACACTTGAGGGGCACGGCGCTGTACCTTGGAAGCAAGAGGGCGCCGGCCTTGCTTTTTCCAAACGTCCCCACACCAGGCCCTGGCTGGTACACCACGGCGCTGAGGACGCAATTTTTATGAAGATTCTGATGATTCAACCGAATTACCACTGCGGCGGCGCAGAAATTGCCGGGAACTGGCCGCCAAGCTGGGCCCCCTACATTGGCGGAGCGCTGCGGCACGCCGGCTACACAAACTACCGCTTCGTGGATGCCATGGCGCTCGATCTCACCGACGAAGCCTTGGAACATCTCATCCGCGCCAATCAGCCCGACGTGGTGATGGCGACGGCGATTACGCCGATGATTTACAAGGCGCAGTCCACCCTCAAGCTGGTCAAGGACATCAACCCTTCTACCATCACGATCTTAGGTGGCATTCATCCGAGCTTCATGTATGGTCAAGTGCTCGCCGAAGCCCCGTGGATTGACTACATCGTGCGCGGCGAAGGCGAAGAAATTATCGTCAACCTCCTGCGCGCCATCGAAGCCGGTGATGACCGCCGGCAGCGCCACGACATTCGTGGACTCGCCTTTCGGAGCGATGAGGGCAATGTCATTGCCACCCCGGCCCATCCGCCCATTGCCGACCTGGATTCCCTAACCCCCGACTGGAGCGTACTGGACTGGAGCCAGTACATCTACCTTCCACTCAACGTTCGGGTTGCCGTGCCGAACTTTGCCCGGGGCTGCCCGTTTACCTGTCGGTTCTGCTCGCAGTGGAAGTTCTGGCGGAAGTATCGGACCCGCTCGCCAGAAAAATTTGTGGATGAAATCGAAACGCTTGTCACAGACCACCAAGTGGGCTTTTTCATCCTGGCCGACGAAGAACCCACCATCAACCAGAAGAAGTTCGTCGCGCTGTGTGAAGCCCTGATTGCGCGCAAACTCGATGTCCACTGGGGCATCAACACGCGCGTGACCGACATCCTGCGCGACGCCCACCTGCTGCCGCTCTATCGCAAGGCCGGGCTGGTCCACGTATCGCTCGGCACAGAAGCCGCCACCCAGATGAACCTCAACCGCTTCCGCAAAGAAACGACCATTCAGGAAAACAAACGCGCCATCCAACTCCTCAAAGACAACGGCATGGTAGCCGAAGCGCAGTTCATCATGGGGCTAGAGAACGAAACGCCCGAAACGCTTCAGGAAACCTACCGCTTGGCCCTGGACTGGAACCCAGACATGGCCAACTGGAACATGTACACGCCCTGGCCCTTCTCCGAACTCTTCGAGGAACTCAAGGACCGCGTCGAAGTCCGCGATTACTCGCGCTACAACTTCGTGACCCCCATCATGCAACCCGATGACATGGAACGCGAAGACGTCCTCAAAGGCGTGCTCAAGATGTACGGCAAGTTCTACAGTCGGAAAGCTTTTCTGGAATACCCCTTCATTCGGGATTCGTTCAAGCGCAAGTACATGCTGGGCTGTCTCAAAGCCTTCGTCAAAATGACGGCGACCAAACGGTTCTATGACATTGGGCGCGTCAAACGGAAAGGGCTTGGGGTTGAGGTTGACCTTGGCTTCGATGAATCCAGAGTGTACAGCCGTGAGCAACTGGCAGCGCTCGATGATGAGGCCTCACCCACACGCGCAGATGTGAACTACCTGGGTTCGATCTCGGCGTGTGGCGGCCCGCGCGAGGCGCACCTGACGCCGGAGCCTCTGGTTGCGATTGGCAGAAGGGAGCATCCCGATGACGACGAAGATCGAAAGCCTCTTGCAAAAATATAGCCGCCCCGGGCCACGCTATACGAGTTACCCCACGGTTCCGGTCTGGAGTGACCGGTTTGGGGCGACGGACTACCAAACGGCGCTTCGTGAGTTGTCGGAAACGCCCGATGCGCAAGACCTGTGCTTGTACGTGCACTTGCCTTTTTGCGCGATGGCCTGCCATTACTGCGGATGCAACAACGCCGTCACCAGTAAGACCGAAGTCGTGGATGCTTACCTTGACCGGGTAGCGCGGGAAATCAATCTGGTGGTGGACCTCCTCGGTCGTGGACGGCGGGTCGTCCAGATGCACTGGGGCGGCGGAACGCCGAACACGCTAACCGCGCGTCAGATGGAACGGCTCGTGCAGTTGCTCGGCGATGCATTTGATCTGGACTGGCGCGGTGAGATGTCCATCGAGATTGATCCGCGGATTGCCTCGTTGGCTCAACTCCAACACATCCGGTCGCTTGGTTTCCGCCGCATTAGTCTGGGCGTACAAGACGTTGACCCGCAGGTTCAACAAGCGATCGGACGGCATCAACCGGAGGCGCTCACGAAAAGCATCTACGCGGCCTGCCGGGACGTGGGCTTTGAAAGCATCAACCTGGACTTGGTCTATGGCTTGCCACTCCAGACCAGTGAAACCTTCCGGCAGACGGTGCAGGCCGTCCTGGCGATGCAGCCAGACCGGGTAGCCCTGTTCAACTACGCGCATGTCCCCAAGCTGCGCCCCAAGCAACGCCACATCCGAACGGAAGACCTACCGGATGTCCTGACCCGATTTGCGCTGTTTGACGAAGCACGGCAGCGATTGACCAGCCACGACTACGTCTGGGTGGGCATGGATCACTTTGCCCGACAAGGCGATGAACTGGCCGTCGCAGTCCAGGAACGCCGACTGCACCGAAACTTCATGGGCTACACGCTGCGGCCGGCATCCAACCTGATTGCGTTTGGGATGAGCGGCATCAGTGAGTTGACCGGGTTTTACGCGCAGAATGACGCCAAACTGGGGCGCTATCAGACGACGCTCGATCAGGGCGAATTGCCCATCGCGCGCGGCCACCGGCTCACCCCGGATGACCAGCGTCGCCGCGCCGCCATCAGTCATTTGATGTGCAACATGGAGCTTCCACTGGCAACCCTTGGGGAAGCGTTCGACGCCCATGCGGCGCACTTCCAAGACATGGAAGCAGACGGATTGGTTGACTACACAGCCGACCGGCTTGTGGTGACGGCGGTGGGACGACCGTTTGTCCGCAATATCTGCATGACACTGGATGCCTACCTGAAACCTGGCACATCGCAACCGGTCTTCTCCAAAACACTTTGACCGGCGCCACGGCCGGCCCAGCGTCCTGGCTCTGGGCCGGCCGCGTGGGTTGCACATCCATCACGCCAACCATGACCTTCACGGCCCGGCCCGCGGGCTGGTCGGGGACGATCCAAGTCGGACAATCAGACTAGTCGTCCCCGGCACAAGCGGTTAGACTACGCCTTCCCTCAGCCCTAGGTTGCTTTATGCGCTGCCGGCGTAATTTCACTTCATGATCCATTCACCTGCTCATTTGCTCGAACAAATCCTACGTGAACGCATTCTCGTCCTCGACGGCGCCATGGGGACGATGATCCAGTCTTACAAGCTCCAGGAAGCCGACTATCGCGGCGAACGATTTGCGGATCACAGCCATGACCTCAAAGGCAACAACGACCTGTTGTGCCTGACCCGGCCCGACATCATCGAGGCCATTCACCTGGCTTACCTCGCGGCCGGCGCGGACATCATCGAAACCAACAGTTTCAATGCCCAGCGGATTTCCCAGGCGGATTATGGCCTGGAGCATCTGGCCTACGAACTCAACTTCGCCGCGGCCCAGTGCGCGCGCCGCGCCGTGGACGCCTTTCTGGCAAACGACCCCTCACGCCCCCGCTTTGTCGCCGGGGCGCTTGGGCCGACCAACAAAACGGCTTCCATCTCGCCGGATGTCAACGACCCCGGCGCGCGGGGCACCACCTTCGATGAACTCGTGAGCGCCTATGCCGAACAGGCTGAAGGTCTGCTTGACGGTGGGGCTGACCTACTGTTGCCAGAAACCACCTTCGACACGCTCAACCTCAAGGCGGCGCTCTTTGCCATCGAGGAGGTGTTTGAGCGACGCGGGAAGCGGGTGCCGGTCATCGCTTCCGTCACCGTCGCCGACGCCAGTGGACGCACGCTTTCCGGGCAGACGGTCGAAGCCTTCCTCATCTCGGTGCAGCATGCGCCGTTGCTGGCGCTCGGCATGAACTGTGGTTTCGGCGCGGCGGAAATGCGCCCCCATGTCGAAGAACTGGCGGAAAAATCCCCGTTTTACCTGGTTTGCTACCCAAACGCCGGACTGCCCAACGTCTTTGGCGGCTTTGACCAAACGCCCGACATCATGGGTGAACTGCTGCGTGACTTTGCCCGCCACGGCTGGCTCAACATTGTCGGTGGCTGCTGTGGGACGACCCCCAAGCACATTGCCGCCATTGCCGCCGCCGTTGCCGGATGTGCGCCGCGCGTCCGGCCGACGCCAGAACGCTACACCCGCCTGAGCGGATTGGAAGCCCTGGTCATTCGGCCCGAAACCAACTTCGTCAACATTGGCGAGCGCACCAACGTCACCGGCTCGGCCAAGTTTGCCGAGTTGATTCGCGCCGAACGCTACGAAGACGCGCTGGCGGTTGCCCGTCAACAAGTGTCCAACGGGGCGCAGGTGATTGACGTCAACATGGACGAAGGCATGCTCGATGCCGTCAGCGCCATGACGCGCTTTTTGAATCTGGTCGTTTCAGACCCCGACATCGCGCGCGTCCCGATCATGATTGACAGCTCGAAGTTTCACGTCATCGAGGCCGGGCTGAAGTGTGTGCAGGGCAAGTGTGTGGTCAACTCGATCAGCCTCAAGGAAGGCGAAGCGGTGTTCATCGAACAGGCCCGCCTCATCCGCCGTTATGGGGCGGCCGTGGTCGTCATGGCGTTCGATGAGGTTGGGCAAGCCGACACCGCGGCGCGCAAGATCGAAATCTGTACCCGCGCTTACCGCATTCTTACCGAACAGGTTGGTTTCCCGCCGGAAGACATCATCTTCGACCCGAACATTCTCGCCATTGCCACCGGCATCGAAGAGCACGCCAACTACGCGGTGGACTTCATCGAGGCAACGCGGGTCATCAAGCAAACCCTGCCGGGATGTAAGGTTTCGGGCGGGGTGAGCAACTTGTCGTTCGCCTTTCGGGGCAACAACGTCGTCCGCGAAGCCATGCATTCGGTCTTTCTCTACCACGCCATCCGGGCCGGGATGGACATGGGGATCGTCAATGCCGGGCAACTGGCCGTCTATGACGAGATTCCGCCCGACCTGCTCGAACTCGTCGAGGATGTCGTTCTCAACCGTCGCCCGGACGCCACCGAACGGCTCCTGGCCTTTGCCGATTCGGTCAAAAGCGCGGGCAAAACGACCGTCAAGGATGAAGCGTGGCGGCACGCCAGCGTCGAAGAACGGCTCAAGCAGGCGCTCATCAAGGGCAACGCCGACTACATCGAAGCCGACGTCGAAGAAGCGCGCCAAAAGTACGGCGCGCCGCTCGCCGTCATCGAAGGGCCGCTCATGGATGGCATGAACGTCGTCGGCGACCTGTTCGGCGCGGGCAAGATGTTCCTGCCCCAGGTCGTCAAGTCGGCGCGGGTGATGAAAAAGGCCGTCGCCGTCCTGCTGCCCTACCTCGAAGCCGAGAAAAAAACAGCCACCAATGGCCACGGCGCGCGCAAGAAAGTCCTGCTCGCCACGGTCAAGGGCGACGTTCATGACATCGGCAAAAACATCGTTGGCGTCGTTCTGGGGTGCAACAACTACGACGTGATTGATCTGGGCGTGATGCAGCCCTGCGATGTCATTTTGGCCAAGGCGCGCGAACACCAGGTGGATGTCATCGGGCTGAGCGGCCTGATTACGCCCTCACTGGACGAGATGGTTCATGTGGCCAAGACGATGACCGAGCAGGGATTTGATCTGCCGCTCCTCATCGGCGGCGCGACGACTTCAAAGCTGCATACGGCTGTCAAGATTGCGCCGGCTTACTGCGGGACGACCGTTCATGTGCTCGATGCCTCGCGGGCGGTGGGCGTCGTCGGCGCGTTGACCAGCCGCGACCAGCGTGCCGACTTCGCCGCCCACAACGCCGACGAACAAGCCACGCTCCGCGCCGAGCATCAGGCAAAACTCGACCGCAAGCGCCTGCTGTCCCTGGCCGAAGCCCGGGCGCGGGGCCCCCGACTGCGTTTTGACGCGGAAACCGTGGCCGTCCCGGAACAGCTCGGCATCCTGACGCTCGATGACGTGACGCTGGATGCGCTCGTGCCGTACATTGACTGGTCGCCGTTTTTCCACACCTGGGAACTGCGCGGGCGCTATCCCAAAATCTTCGATGACCCGGTGATGGGCGAACGCGCGCGCGAACTCTTCGACGATGCCCAGCGCCTGCTGGAACGGATCATCGCGGACAAGCTACTCCACCCACGGGGCGTCATCGGTCTCTTTCCGGCCAACGCCGTCGGCGACGACATCGAACTCTACGCCGATGAAAGCCGAACCGAGACACTGGCGCTCTTTCATACGCTACGCCAGCAAGTCGAACGCACGGACGGCAAGCCGAACGTCGCGCTGGCGGATTTCGTCGCCCCGAAGGACACCGGCGTTGCCGACTACGTTGGAGGATTTGCCGTGACGGCCGGGCTGGGTCTGGATGAACTTTGCGCGGCGTTTGACGCCGACCATGACGACTACGGTTCAATCCTGGCCAAGGCCCTGGCCGACCGACTGGCGGAAGCCTTTGCCGAGCTGGCCCATAAGCGCGTCCGCGACCTGTGGGGCTACGGCCGGACCGAAAACCTCAGCCGTGACGACCTCATTCGGGAACGCTACCGCGGCATTCGCCCCGCGCCGGGATACCCGGCCTCGCCGGACCACACGGAAAAACGGACACTGTTCGCGCTGTTGGGCGCGGAGGAAAACGCCGGCGTTCGGTTGACGGAAAGCTGCGCCATGCAGCCGGCCAGTTCGGTGAGTGGGCTGTACTTCGCCCATCCTGAGGCCCACTACTTTGCCGTCGGCTGGCTAGGACGCGACCAAATTGAAGATTACGCTGCCCGCAAGGGATGGTCGGTTGCCGAAGCCGAACGGTGGCTGCGCCCCAACCTGGGCTACGAGGAGGCTTCAGCGGGCTGACGGGGTGTTTTGGCTTGGTCTGGTGGCGCTTCTGGTCTGGTGGCGCGGCGCGGGAGCGAAACTGGGTTTCTACGGCCTGAACGCACCGACCAGCGCCGCAATCGTTGTCGCGCGCTCGCGGCAATAGGCTCCCAGGCCGTCAATGATCTGCAAGGCCGCCTGCGGCTCGGTGTAGTTGATCGTCCCGATTTGGACGGCCGTTGCCCCGGCCAGGATAAACTCCAGAGCATCCATCCAGGTGGCAATCCCGCCCATGCCGATGCGTGGAATGCGCACGGCCTGCGACACCTCATACACCATCCGAACGGCCAGCGGACGAATGGCCGGCCCCGACAGTCCGCCGGTCATGAACCCCAGGCGTGGTCGGTGGGTATGGACATCAATTGCCAACCCGACGAAGGTGTTGATCAGCGACACGGCATCGGCACCGGCCTGTTCGACGGCGCGGGCGACCTCGACGATGCTGGGCGCATTGGGCGACAGCTTCACAATCACCGGCCGGCGCGCCAGGCGCTTGACCGCTTCCGTGACGCGCGCCGCCTGGACCGGATCGTTGCCGAACTGCGTCCCGCCTTCCTTGACGTTTGGGCAGGAAATGTTGAGTTCGTACGCGGCGACGCCTTCCGCATCATTGAGCGCGGCGACCACCTCCAAAAAATCTTCTACGGAGAAACCAAAGACATTGGCAATCACGTGGGTGTCATAGGCGCGCAGGTGGGGTAGCTTCTCCGCGACAAACGCGCGGACGCCGACATTTTGCAGGCCGATCGCGTTGAGCATCCCGGCCGGGGTCTCGACGATCCGCGGCGGTGGATTGCCTTTGAGCGGCGACGGTGACAAGCCCTTCGTGCAAAACCCACCCAACCGTGACAGGTCAAAAAATGGCAGGAACTCCAACCCATAGCCAAAGGTTCCACTGGCCGGTATGACCGGATTTTTGAAGGTCAGCCCGGCAATGGTTACGGCCAGGGGCGAGTCGCTCATGCGGGTCCAGCGTCCGACGTGGGGGGATTGACCATCAGCGCCGGCTGCCCGGTTGCGGCCAGGACGGATAGCCAGAGACTACTTTTTGGGGAGAGCTGTTTTTTGTGGCTCGTCACCAAGCGCATGGGCACGTGGACGAACAGCCCGTGCCAGTAACCGATTAGCAAATCGGTCTTTCCAGCCATGGCCGCATGCACGGCGTAGCGGGCAAAGCGGTCGCTCAACTGGGCGTCGTCACAGTTGGCGGGGACGCTCCGAATAAGGTAGCTCGGATCGATGTACTTGACGTTGGCTTCGATCTGGCGGTCGCGGAAGTAGGCGATGACGCGGTCGCGCAAATACACCCCAATGTCGTGGTGCTTGATGTTGCCAGAGGCATCACGCTCCACCGGTAAATTGCCAAACAGGTGTTGACCGGCGCCTTCTGCGACCACTACCACGGCGTGGCCGCGGTCACGCACGCGCTTTTCCAGATGTGCAAGAAAGCCGTTGGGCGGATCGAGGTCGAAGGGTAGCTCTGGAATGAAGGCAAAGTTGACTTCCTGACTGGCGGTGGTAGCACCGGCGGCGATGAAGCCGGCATTGCGCCCCATCAGCTTGACGATGACGATGCCGTTGGGCGCGCCCTTGGCCTCGGCATGCGCGCCGGCAATCACCTCGCGCGCCTTTTCAACGGCCGTGCCGTAGCCAAACGAGCGGAACACGTAAGGGATGTCGTTGTCTATCGTTTTCGGAATGCCCACGACGGCCATTGGCAAGCCCCGTGCGCGCGCGGCTTGCGACAGCGCATCCGCGCCCCGCTGGGTTCCGTCGCCACCGACGCAAAACAGCATATCAATGCGCCGCGCAGTGAGGGTGTCGAGCATGACCTCCACCGGCTGCGGACCACGCGACGAACCCAGGAACGTCCCCCCGTGCAGGTGAATGTTTTCCACCAGCTCATGGGTCATCGGAATGAATCCATCTCCGTGGGCTGGATTCAATCCCCGGTAGCCATACCGGATGCCGTAAACCTCCGGGACGCCGTAGTTGTACTTGAGCGTCAGGAAAACCGACCGGATGACGTTATTGATGCCCGGACACAACCCGCCACAGGTGACAATCGCGGCCCGGACGGTGGCCGGGTCGAAGAAGAGCCGCTCGCGTGGGCCAGCGCGCTCGAAAAACAAGTCATCTGGACGAGTATCCAGGTTTTCCAGTTCGACGTGAAAGCGCACCTTGGCAGCGTCCGACATGAAATCGCCGTGGTACTCACCCGATGCGGCGCCAAGCTGGAGTGGGGATGGAAAACGACACTCACCCAGCGAACAAATTGCAAGGTCTTCGGGGCTTGGCAGCATCATGACCTTCTCCGTGGCTTCTGGGAGGTTGTCTTGCGAGAGGCGGTTTTTGCCGAACGCGATGGCGTCTGGCGCACCCGCCGCACGCCGGTTGTTGGAGACCTGCGGGACGTAACGCCCGGCGTAGCAGCAGCTTTCTCGCTTCGCGTACCCGTTGCAGCCGAGTTCGATGCGCGGCGCGGCGTTGGTTCAGTGGACCGGACCGGTTTGCCAAGGGTTTTACCAATGGTGGCCGCCAGCCGGTCGCGTTGACGGGACTTGGCTTCTCCGGTCGGGCGCGGCTTACCGAGTTTGCGCGTCGTCACGCGGGGCGCGATCTTGCGCTTCGAGAAAAAGCGGCGCACCTCGGCTTCGGTCAACTCCCGCACCGCGCCAACCGGCAGACCGGCGTCCGTCAGATGCCCGATGGCCACGCGCCGCAGTTTGACGACGGAGTGCCCGATGGCGTCGAACATCCGTCGAATCTGGTTGTTTTTGCCCTCGTGCAGCACGAGTTCGTACCAGGTGTTGTCGTGATCCGTGTGGTTGATGGGCGTCAGGCGGGCAATTTGGTAAAACTCGCCGTCAATCGTCAGGCCACGGTGCAGACGCTCGAGCTGGTCAGGGCTTGGGCTTCCCTTGACCTTGACGTGATAGACCTTTGGGCAGTGGTCGCCGGCTTTGGTCACGAGGTTGGTCAGCGCGCCATCGTTGGTCAGAATAAGCAGGCCTTCCGTATTGAAATCGAGCCGCCCGACCGGATGCACCCGTGGCGCATCTTTCGGCAGCAGGCTGGTCACCAATGGACGCTGCTCAGGGTCGGACAGGCTGGACAAGTAGCCCTTTGGCTTATTGAGCAAGTAATACACCAGCTTCCGGCCGGCGAGTTGGGGGTTGATGAGCTTGCCTTTGACCTTGATGGCGTCGTGGTCGGGGTCGGCCTTGGCCCCCAACGTATCCACGACACGCCCGTTGACCGTCACCAACCCGCTCTGAATCCAGTTCTCGGATTCACGGCGCGACGCCAGCCCGGCCGCGGCGATAATTTTTTGCAACCGCTCGAGCATAATCTGTTACGAATCCGTTCCTCGAGGCCCGGCCTGCTCTCCCATGGGCAAGCTCCCAAGCCGTTCGGCGACATGGCGGGCGACGGCGTGAGATTCAAGCATCTCCTGCATCAAATCTTGTGGATGTTGGCGGATTTCCAGGCTATGCCGCTCGATTTCCCGGCGATACTGCCGGCGGAGCTGGGCGGCCGCCCAGCGGCGCTTGTCATCTTCGGTTTCCACCGAAACAGGCGGAATTTTCCGTGGCCGGCCCTGTTCGTCAACCGCCACCATCGTGAAATAGCACGTCATAACGTGCCGCGACGTGCGCTCACGAATGTTTTCCGCCTCGACACGGATGCCGATTTCCATCGACGTCGTTCCCGTGTAATTGACCGACGCCCGAAACGTCACCAGCTCTCCCACATGAACTGGCTCACGAAACATCACCTGGTCCACCGACACCGTGACGACGTAGCTTCCAGAGTAACGGGAGGCGCAGGCATAAGCCACTTGGTCGAGGAGCCGGAGCATCGCGCCGCCGTGAACGTGGCCCGAAAAGTTGGCCATGTCTGGCGACATCAACACCGTCATTAGTAATCTTTTCTCAGACATCGTTGTTTCCATGTGGAACCGTCCTGCGGCAGTGTCGGCACATTCCAGGCCCTGATGAGTGACGCTCCTCAGGAAGCCGGAGCGTCAAGTTCAGATAGGTCTTCTAGACTAGGTAACACACTCAAGTCCCTCAGCCCAAACTGCAAGAGAAACTCTTTCGATGTGCCGTACAGAATCGGACGCCCGACACACTCCTTACGCCCTTTGGGCGTGATGAGCTTTCGGTCAAGCAAGGTCTTGATCGCCGAAGAAGAACTCACGCCACGAATTTCGAGAATCTCAGGAACCGTCACCGGCTGTTTGTAGGCAATCACGGCCAAGGTTTCGAGCGCCGCCAACGACAACCGCGCAGATGGCCGTGAGCGATGGTAGCGGCGCACGTACTCGCTCAGTTCCGGGCGGGTCGCAATCTGCCACCCACCGGCAATTTCGCGTAACACCAGCCCACGGTTTGCATAGTCAGCCACCAACGCAGCCAATGCAACCTCGATAGCGTCAGGGCTTGCTTCAGGGAGCAGTTCGCCAAGCTGCTTGCGGGTCAGCGGCTCATCCGCGGTGTAGATCAAAGTTTCCAAAATCGCCTTCAAAGTTTCCAGGGTCATGGGACGCAAACCGTTTCCTCACTGGAGCCTATGGCTTCCAAATGAATATCGCCAAAGGTTTCAAGCTGGCTAAAGCGCGCGAACCCTTCGCGCAGCAGCTCCAGGATGGCCAGAAACAAGCAAACCATCTCCCGCTTGGTGCGGGCCGCCTCGAAAAGCCGTGCGGCGTTGAGGCGCGGGCATTCAGCGAGCAGCGCGCGCAATTCAGCCAGCTTACGGGCTTGCGTCACCGTATCCTGGGCGATAGCCAGCTCAAGCTGTTGCCGCCGGCGATCCAGAATCCGCTTGAAGGTTTCAAGCAAGTCAAAAACCGTAACATTGACTTCTTCGGCAGCCGCCTTGTCCAGGGACGGGCGCAGGTAAACGCCCTGCTCGATTTCGTAGCGAACCCAAAGTTCTTCAGCCGCAGCGCGATAACGTTGATGCTCCATAAGCTGGCGGACCAACGTTGCCCGCGGGTCTTCTCCCGGCGAGTCAGCCGCTGCCTCGGCCGTTGCGGGCAGCAGCATCCGCGACTTGATATGAATCAGGGTGGCAGCCATGACGAGGAACTCACCCGCAACGTCAAAATCCAACTCGCGGAGCGCCTGGATATAAGCCAGATATTCCGCCGTGATCCGCGCCATTGGAATGTCGGTAATGTCCAGCTCATGGCGCTTGATGAGATAGAGCAGTAAATCCAGCGGGCCTTCAAACACTTCAAGGCGGATGCGGTAGTCCCCAGGAACGGGCTCTGGACTCAGAGGCTCAGCCGGCGACCCAGCCGTTGATGGGTTGATCATCTCGCTCCTTCCAAGGCACTCATGCCAGCCAATTACGCTCAGTCCAGCCGCCAGCGAAGACCGCCAGTCAGATGCTCTCAGAGCAATGTAAACAGCAGCGCCAGGAATATGCGCATCAGCGGCAAGTAGATCATTGATAAAAGACCGGTGAATGCCGCGATGAGGATGATAAAAAAGCCATAGGGGCGCAGGCTCTCGTAGGCCTCCATCAACGGAACACTCACCACGCTCAAGATGCTGGACAAAATATGGCTCCCATCCAAGGGCGGGATTGGGATCATATTGAAAATTGCGAGGAGCAGGTTGATGATAATCATCATCCGCAGAAAAATTAACAGTGGTTCAGCCAGCCCGAAGAGCGCCTGGGGATCGGTTAGCTCCCGGCCGGTGAACAGGCTGAGCGCATCCGCCCGACCAACGCCGCCGCTCACAATCAGAAGCTTGATCACCACGGCCGCGCCAAGCGCAAGCAACAAGTTGCTCAGGGGTCCGGCTGCTGAAACGGCAATGTTGGCAATGACTTTATTCTTCCAGCGACTGGGGTTGACCTCAACGGGCTTCGCCCAGCCAAAGATGAAGCCGCCACCGAGCAGTCCAATGAGTGGAAACAGGATGGAGCCAATCGGGTCAATGTGCGCACGCGGATCGAGGGTAATGCGCCCCTGGTAGCGCCCGGTGTCATCCCCAAACCGTTCGGAAGTCCAGGCATGGGCAAACTCATGAACACAGAGCGAAAAAAGAAAAGCGACAAAGCCAAGAACGACGGTGCCAACGTGAATGTCTCGCATGTTGCCCCTCAGAAAACTTAGGCATCAGGCCCGATTGGGATCGTAGCCGACAACCCCAAGCGAAACACGATAAATCTCGTGATTGGAAGCCAGAATGACGGTGCCTTTGTCATCAAAGACCAGACCGACCAGCCGCATTCCGGCAATGAACAGCTCCGCCTCTTGCGCATCGGGCGTAATTTTGATCACGCCCCGCAGTCCATCGAGACTCGCGCAAACGTAAGCATTGCCAGCTTGATCAAAAGCCAAGCCCTGAGGGCGGCCGAGGCCAACGAACCACGGCTCAACCTTGCCCATCGGCGTAACCCGGTAAATGGCCTCACGGGTGCCGGCGGCCGTGGGCGCGGTGACATAAAGATTGCCATCCGGCGCAAACGCCAGGTGATAGGCCGCCATGCTCGGTTCCAATCGCGCGTGCGGCGTCACATCACCCAGGGGGGTTACGCGGTAAATCGTTCCCTGCCGGTCCCCAACAAACAGGTTGCCGCTCCGGTCAATGGCCAACCCAGTGGCAATGCCGAGGTTTTCAGCAAAGGGCACGACCTCACGAAACGGCGAAACCCGATACAGCGTCCCGTCATGGCGACTCGTAATGTAGAGCGTCCCCTCACGGTCAACCGTCATGCCGGTCGGATTCATGATGTTGTCAAGGAAGGGGGCGGCCTTGCCATCCGGGCCAATGCGCCAGACAGAAACTTCGACTTTCTTGCCCCGCGCGCCGGAAATGGTCGTGAAAATTGCTCCCGTTTCTGGATCGTAAGCGGGATTGGCGACGGGATGGAGATTTTCCGCGAGGCGTTCAGCCACAAAAAATGGCACGCGCGCACTCGTCTTTCCGGCGGATACCAGTTGCACGCCGGTGAATCGGTCACGTTCGGTGAGTTCATCCGGCACGGCAACGAGCAACCGGTCTGGCGACGCGCCCACGATGCGCCCTGGCGTCTCGCCAAACAACACATCGCACGCCGCGTAATCTGATGCGTCAAACCCCCGACATTCAATGATGATGAGACTACCCGGCACGCCCGCTTGCGGCCAGATGCGAAGAACTTCAGTCATGGTATGGTATTGATAATGGTGGATAAGTCCGCGTCATGACGGTGAGCGCTTTTCATCCGTCATCGAAAGCGATGGAAGCCGATCAAGCTCCTTCCGCGCATCCTTGACCAGATCACTTTCTGGGAAACGCTCGATCAACTCTGAAAAGTACCGTCGGGCTTCGGCGTCATTGGTGCGGGCTTCTTCCGACTTGAGCTGCGCGGCCTCCGCCTGGTTTTGTTTCAAAAGGCGCTTTGACTCATCCTCACACAGCCGGCGCTGACCAAGGTGGTACTTGCCAAGCAAGAACAGAATCCGGTCAAAGCGCGTGAACTGGGGATAGACTTCATAAATTTCCACCAACCGGTTGATCGAAGCCCGAAAGTTTTTCTGGCGAGCATAGAACTCCGCGACTTCGATATTCTTCCGG
Organism: Chloracidobacterium validum; assembly: GCF_018304825.1. Taxonomy (NCBI): domain Bacteria; kingdom Pseudomonadati; phylum Acidobacteriota; class Blastocatellia; order Chloracidobacteriales; family Chloracidobacteriaceae; genus Chloracidobacterium; species Chloracidobacterium validum. The sequence goes on along the minus strand of NZ_CP072649.1, from coordinate 260,340 downwards.
GCGCGTTTCTCCAGGAGCGGGTCGCGCGTCCCGAAACGGCGGGGGTCATCGGCTTCCGCTTGATCTTCGGACTGATCGCCAGCTTCATCGGGAACGACCGGATCAGAAGTCGCCTTGGGTTTCTGGGGCGATTGGCCGGCGCGGGCCATCGTCAGCGCCGACGCTTGCCCAGCACAGAGCGACAGCCAAGCACATAGCATGAGAACGGTACGCAACATCAACCAATTAGCTCCAACAATTAGCTCCAAACCTGCCCTACCGAGGCGGACTAGGTGAGCGTCGGCGAGAACCCGTCGGATGGACAGCCACCGCAAGCCTAAGCTGCGGGACACGCCTGACACCACCTGACTATACCAATGTCAGGGACGGGCGAAAACCTGGGATTGGCGATTTGGGGTGACGCGCCTGTGGTCGGTTAGGCGGTGGGGTCAGGCTTTGGGCAGGCGCGAGCCGGCGACTGGCGTCCGCCGGGCCGCGACGGGAACAGCCGGCAGGGCAATGGTGAAGCAGGTGCCTTGTCCCACCTGACTTTCAACCGAAATCGTGCCGCCGTGCGCTTCCGTGATGCGCTTGGCAATAGCCAGGCCTAACCCAACGCCCAGACTCTTCTTTTTGGAAGACTGAACTTGGCGGTAGGGATCAAAGATGTGGGGCAGATCGTCTTCAGGAATGCCCTCCCCGGTATCGGCGACGCGAATGACAACCAGCATCTGGTGTGGGTTTTCGGCGCTGACTTCGGCTCGACAACTCAGTGTCAGCGTGCCGCCAGATGGGGTGAATTTGATGGCATTCGACGTCAGGTTGGTCAGAACGCGCTGAAGCTTCGACCAATCACCAAGCACCGGAGGAACCACGTCGCAGTCCAGCATCACCTGGATTTGCTTGGCATGCGCGGTGGCTCGGACTTCTTCGACCAACCCGGTCAAGCAGGCGCGCAGGTCAAGTCGCCGACTTTCAAGCGTGATTTCCTGGCTTTCCGAGCGCGCGACATCGAGCATCTCATTGATGAGGGTGAGCATGGTCTCGGTGCTGTGGCCGGCGGCAGTCACCAGTTGGGTATAGGGACCGGCACTGATACTTGGGTCGTCGGCGAGCAGCTCCAAGGTTGCCTTGACGACACTCAACGGCGACTTCAGGTCGTGAACGAGCATGGCGGTGAATGCCGCCTTGACGCGGTCCAGCTCACGCAACCGATCATTGGCGTTACGCAACTCGGCATTGCGCGCGTCGAGTTGGGCCTGCGTCCGAATCAGACGGCTCTGAATAGCATCTCCCGACCCCGTGATCTTGACGGCTTGACGGAGCAGGGTTTCATACCGGTTGAGAAGCTTTGCGTAGTGCGCTTGCCACTCCTGCGCCGAGAGGTCTTCGCGCTGAACCACTTCTCGCGCGGCGGCGACCAGCTCACGCTCTTCAGCAAAGAGTTCAAGCGCATTGGCATGGTTTGAGTCTCGCGCCATGGTGATCTGGAGTGTACGTTGGCAAGGGTACGCCCGTGAGCAATGGGCTTGGTTTGAACTGGAGGCCGCAGATACTAAAGCGTTTACTAATACTAAAGCACTAATACTAAAGCGTCTTGGCAATGCGTGCCGTCAACACAAAGAAGGCTCGTCCATCAGCAATCAAACGCATGTCATAGTCCAGTGGGAAGTCTGCCTTGCGCGCGATGTCAATCAACCCCAGCCCAGCGCCTTTGCTTCCAGCTAGTGACTGGTCAGCTTTGAGCCGTTCATCGTAATACTGCTTGAGCTGGACGGCGTCTGAGTTATGGATGCGCTCACACTGCTCACGCAAATAGACCATTTGCTCCGGCGTGACAACGTTGCCGGCCGAAACCGAGTAGTCGTCCGCTGACTCAGAAACGACCACGACCCCAACCCCCACCGGTTGCGCCGCGCCATTGGTCCCAAAGGGAACGGTCTCGGTCTCGGCTGAGTAATGCAGGATGTTCTGGGTCATCTCGATGAAAATGGCGAAGACCTTTTTCACCTTACGGTCAAAGACCGACTTGTTTTTGAGTAGGGTACCAAGCTCGACGAGGACATCTTGAGAAATTGCGCCTTTGAAGGCCAGCCAAATTTTGCGCTGACTCATGTCCTGGTAGAGCCGGAATAAGTCTTCCGCCATCATTATGCCTCCAGAGTTAACACCAAACGGGTCATCCCCTCATCTCGCAGAAAAGATGGGCGCGAGTGAAACCCGGTTTCGTCCGGCTTCTTTCGCCGAGTAGAGGGCTTTATCCGCCGCTGCGACGAGATCAGTAACGACGTGCTGCTCCGAAACAACCACCGTTGCGGCCCCCACACTCACCGTCAAAACACCGTATGGTGAGGCCTCGTGGGGGATGCGCAAGCCGGCAATCGCCAGACGCACCTCCTCAGCAAACATCATCAACCAGTCCGTTTGGGCATCTGGTAAGACGATGGCGAACTCTTCTCCACCATAACGTGCCGCAAGGTCGCCTGCCCGTCGGATGCTCGCCAACAAGGTCTCTCCCACCTGTCTGAGGCACTCATCGCCGTACTGGTGTCCAGCCAGGTCATTGAGCCGCTTAAAGTAGTCAACATCCAGGATCACCAGTGAAAGCGGTGCTTGCTTGCGCAACGCGCGGCGCCATTCTTGATCGAGATATTCGTCAAAATGCCGCCGATTGGCCACGCCGGTCAAGGCATCCAGATAAGACAACCGATGCAGCGCTTGGTTGGCCTGCTCCAAATGGGTCTGCGCCAGTTCAAGCTGCGTGTTTCGTCGTTCGAGTTCTTCCTGCACACGCAGTAGCTTGCTCTGAAACACATCGCTGACGTGCGTTAGCTTGACAAGCTGCCGGACGGCGTGATGGTACTTCTGCGCTAAAAATCGGTAATGACTCCGCAAGACGTCGGGAGCGACGGTCGGGTCCTCGGCGATTCGCGCCGCCTCGGTTGCAATGGCTTCTTCATCCGCGTAAATCGCTTCGGCATTGCGCTTGCTTGTCGCTTCAGTTGCCACGAGCTTCAACCAGAACCGCGTGCGGTCATCTATTCACCCAAACCGTCACGGAAGGGGTTATCAATGCTTGATAAACTGGAAGGTGAGGCTCAAATCCTCAGCGAATTCTTCACCACTTTCCCGAATATCCTCGTCATCTTCACGATAGTGCCAATGCAGACTTACTTGTCGGCCACTCCGGTTAGCATCTTCAAGCCGTTCCAAAATGTTGAGGATGCACTTTGAGGAGCTGGTGTTGAAATATGACAACTTGAAATGAAACGTAATCGGTGTCGTCGTCCGCTGAATGAAATCATCCAACCACCGAAACACGGGCTGGTAAAACTGTAGTGAATGCTCAGGATAGGAATCTCCACTAATTTCAAGCACGCCAGTCGCCGCATCGAAATGCACCTTTGGCGTCACTTTGGTTGCCTCAACTATCAAGTTGTTCATTCCCACTAAACCCCTAAGGAACCTTTTAGGAAGCGTTGTTTTCTAGGGTGGACAAGAACGCAACGTGAACTATCCACGCGAGGAAAGCAATCACGACTAAACCTTACAGCAACTAACGCTTGACTAAACTTGGGTGGCCCTAGTTTGACATACTCAACGACTATACCACTCCCGGCCGGGGCTTCCAAGCCTGTTGTTTAGACGGCAACCCACGATTTCTCGCCGCTGGCAGGCCAGCTTCGGAACTTTCTCCCGGCCAGTTCGTCTCGCCAGCGCCACGGCCGGGGCGCGCCGCCACGGCTCAGCAGCTTGCCAAGCAGTCGGCAGGTGAGGCATGTACCAAGTCAACCAGCTCTCCTGCCGCCATCCGCTTCCGTGTCCCGCTTGTTTACATCTATCTTTGTCCAAGCAAGTTCAAATGAGCCAGATGTGGAGAACCACTCGTGACCGATGCCATAGATGAACGCGCGCGTCAGATACGCTTGCTCCTCATGGATTGTGATGGCGTACTCACCGAAGGCTTCATCTGCCTCCTCCCAGACGGAACGGAGTTCAAAGCCTTCAACTCGCAGGACGGCCACGGTCTCAAGCTTGCTAGGCGGGCCGGTCTGCGGACGGGCGTCATCACCGGTCGGCGCTCAACCGCGCTTGAGCAGCGCGCCCGCGAAACGGGCATCGAATTTCTCTGCCAAGCGGCAAGCGACAAGGTGAGTTATCTAGCCGAGTTACTGGCAACGCATGGCTTGGCCGGCGAGGCCGTCGCCTTCATTGGCGATGATCTGCCGGACGTACCTGTGATGCAGCGGGTCGGGCTGGCCGTCGCGGTTGCCAATGCTGTCCCCGAGGTCAAGCAAGCCGCACACTATGTCACGGAGCGTCCGGGCGGACGCGGCGCCGTTCGGGAGGTTATCGAACTCATTCTGAAAGCTCAGAACAAATGGAACGCCGAGTTTTTGTTTCTTGCCTAGTTGCCTCGCCTGGTTTCCGCGCCGGATTGGAACCGCCTTCCCACGCTGAACGACAGGGATTGTCGCGCGGTAAGCAAACAAAAGCCCGTCCGCGTCTGGTGGATGCGGACGGGACACAAAGCGGTTGCGCGCCCGGTCAGCTTCAGCAGTTAGGCATAAGCTGGACGAGCCTGACGGGCGTTGCGCAGGAAGTCCGATGGCAGCGGCTCCGGGAAACGATGCTTGATGATGCTTCGGAAGCGCAGGTTGGAAATCGTCGCCAATAGCTTACGCTGTGCGTGGGAGCGCGGCGACAACACGCGCTTGTAAATTGACGAGACGGAGTAAAACCGCTCAAAAGCAAGCTGAAGCAGCCGCCGGGTTTCTTCGGCATCGGTGCCTTCCCGCGCCCAGACGACTTCCTCGCCGGTGTAGCGATCCCAGTCGGTATGGAGCAACTTGTCCTTGGTGCGGTTGTAGAGCGCCGTTCCCGGAAAAGGCGTCATAACGGAAAAAATTGCGGTTTCGACATTGCACCGCTTGAGTTCTTCAATCGTCTCCAGGGTGCTCTCGATCGTCTCGTCCTCAAAACCAAAGAGAATGCCGACATCCACGGCAATACCATTCCGATGGAAAAGCCGGATGAGTTCATCGTATTTCTCTGGTCGGTTAAACTTCTTGTTCACCGTCGCCAATTCGTTCGGGTGAATACTTTCAATGCCGAGAAAGGCTCGACGGCAACCAGCCTTGGCCGCCAGCTCAACCAGCTCTGGGCGCTTGAGGGTTTGGGTGTCAAAAAATCCAAACCAGCTCAACTTGCGTTGCGCCAAGGTCTTGAAGAGGTTGGCTGCGGCGTCTGGGTTGACGATGAGATTGTCATCCGCAATCGAGAAAAACTCGGCGCCGTAGGCATCAATTTCACGCAACAGATGCCCCGGATCGCGGTAGCGCATCTTGCCGCCGGCAAACACCGGCACGGTGCAGAAGTCACACTTGTGCGGACAGCCCCGCGACGTCTGAATGCTCATGATCGGCATTTTGAGCGTGGGAATCGGCTTGAAATAGCGCTCCAGTTTGAGCAGATCCCAGCGCGGTACGGGCAACTCGTTCAAGTCCTGTGACTGTCCACCTATGTACACTGGCTTGAGATCGTCATTTTGCACATCATCGAGAATGGTCGGCCAAAGCGCTTCCCCTTCCCCAGAAATCACCGAATCGCAGTGCTGAAGCGCTTCCTCGACCATGAAGCTGACATGAATCCCACCCATGATGACTGGAATCCCCCGCGCCCGGCAGTCGTCCGCAATCTGGTAGCCCCGCTGGACATTCCGGGTGTAAGCCGTAATGGCGACCAAGTCAGTATCATCCGGGATGTGCAACGGCTCGACATTCTCATCCAAGATCGTCACCTTGTGGGGCGCGGGCGTGATAGCCGCCAGTGTTGGCAGGACGATGTTTGGGAAGATCATGAATGGCTTGTGCTGCTGTCCCTTTTCTGGATTGTAGTACCGCGGCAACACCAACTGGATATTCAGGGGACGGTGCCGACCAAGTTTCTTACGGCGCTGAATTTGAACGACAACAGGCATGGCAACAGGGGGTCTCCTTACAGGTGTGCAAAATGTCGAAAACCAAGAGCAACATAGGCTCAAACATCATTAGCAAGCCGCTTGCTTTACGACTGGCGTTGGTGTTTTTCCAAAGAAAAGACGCGGAAGATTTTCCAGGAGATACTTGGGCCGGGTGTAGTACATCGCCGTCATGGCTTTGCGGGTAACTTCAATTTCCCAGGCTTGCAAGTGATCCAATTTGAAGGTCACATGCGAAATGTCGTAATCCTCCCACGACAGATTTGGCAATAACCTTCCAGATTGGATAAATTCACGGCGCATGGTCGTGCCAACGTAAGGCGTCAGGATATTGATCCAAAGCATTTCCGGATTCAGGTCGCACATGTACTTCATGGTCGCTTGAAGTGATTCGCGGGTCTCTTTTGGATGGCCAATGATGATCGAGGCCATTGAGGCAATGCCGTGTTTTTTTAGTAAGCGAATACACTGAGCATTATCGTCGCTTGTCGCAGTTTTGTTATAGTCCTTGAGTGTCTCTGGGTCCATGGACTCAATTCCCATAATGACCCCAATGCAACCGGCCGCGGCCATGATTTCAACGACTTCAGGAAACTTCACGAAGATGTTCGTGACACATTGCGCCGTCCACTTGATTTTGTCGGCCAGTCCGGCATCAATGATGGCTTGGGAAATGGCCATGGCGCGCTTGGGACTGGCATTGAAAATATCATCCGTGAAGAAAAATGTCCGGTAGTTGTACTTATAAAATCCTTCTTCGATTTCCTGCATAATCGAATCAACGGAACGATAACGCCACTTCGCACCATAGTTAGCAGTAACAATGCAGAATGAGCAATCATACGGACAGCCACGCGAACCTGAAATGTTATAAACAGGATCAGCGAATTTGCCTAACCAGGAGCGCGTCTGCTGCCAATAACGCGGAACATCAAGGAGTTCGCGGTTGGGAATTGGCAAACTATCGAGGTTCTTGATGAAGGGCATTGCTGGGTTGCGGATAAACTTGTCGCCATCAAGCCAGGCCACACCCTTAATTGTCGAAGGGTCAACTTTGCCATTGGCTTCAAATTGCTGGACAATTTCCAGCATTTGGTACTCCCCTTCACTCCGCACGACGACATCTACATAGCCTGAGCGGAGTGTAGCTTCATCATCGAACGTTGGGTGAGTTCCGCCCATGACGACATATTTCCCAGCGGCTTTGGCAGCTTTGGCAACCCGCATGCCAACGGTGTACTTCACGGTGTCGCAGGAAATCCCCACAATATCAATATCGTCACTAAAAACCGGCTCTTGCCCAGCATTCATGTCGCACAATTGCACGTCATAGCCCTGTGATTGGATAAACGTGCCAATGTAGAGAATAGCCAACGGCATGCTGATAAAGCTAAACCGTTCAGCTACTTTCTCGATAACCGGTGGATTGACAAATAAGCACTTGGGCTTTTTCATAGCGATGTTTTCTCCTGACGATGCGGCATGAATCAAAACCTGGGTTTATGACCTGGCAAGCGACACATTGCCATTTTTACGACTTACAACGAAGCGCCAGACGGACTGGAGACAAAACGGAAAATTCGAGGACGCACGCGCACCATGAGCACCGTATCCACAACGGCGTGAAAAAACACGACGCTCCAAAAATCCTCAAAGACATAAAATACCAAACACCACGAGAATGAGAGCATTGTCTCTGACCAAAGACGAAACTTTCTAATCTTTCGCGCACGCTCATCCTCACGAAAGTGTGGAGGAAATATCCGCATCCAGAACAGACCATGGATGGCTCCACCGTAGATGAGAAAAGTAAAAAATCCACTTCCGAAAACAATCAGATGAGAAGGAATCCCACTCAAGCCTGCCGCATAGGTGATCCCGCTTCCAACGAATGTACCTAGCTTGAAGACAAGCAAGAATGCCAGGGTTTCGCCAAGACTATTTCCAATGATAAAAATCGGTGTACCGATAACATTGAAAGGCCGTTCTTCGTGAATAGCAACCTGGGCATAAAGCCACTGCGAGAAACCAAGCGTGGCAATCAGTAAACCGATACCCCAGACTGACCCGATTGTTTGCTCAACATTGAATGCAAAGGGCTCCGACAGGCGAAATAACCAGGCAAGCGCAAAGGCCCCTAGCCAGTAGAGTACAATCGCCCCTTCGCGGCTCCAGCTTGGCGTATCGGTATCAGCTCCACCTGGCGCGTAGCGCTCTAGTCTTTCGACGGCTTGCAACACGGGCATAGATAATTTGCCTTTCCGTGATAATGCTTTGGTTTCCTATGAGCCAGATACCCATGGAATATCGCCTGCAATGGTGTAGCCATGGCTCTTTAGCTTGCGACGATTGACAACATACTTGCGCACAAATTGATAGGCATTGATGCAGTAGGTCAAATAGGCGACGAGAGCCACGTAAGCTAATGTCATTTCTTCCCACTTCAGGAAAAATCCAATGACATATAGGGTGTGTGAAATCAAAACAAAGGTCGAAAAGAAATCTTCCCACCAGAATTCTTTGGCGAAAGCATAGTGACCAAAGACATCCTTCTCCCAAAAGGCTCCTGTCACAGCCATCACCCACAGCACGAATACCTTCACCATGACGCTGATGTTAGCAACCCAAAAGCCATTTCCAGTTATGATGAAGTAGATAATGAGTGCCAAGCTAAAAAAGAAAATGACGAACTGCACCGGAGCCAAAAAGGCTTGTACTGGCATCCACTTGCTTTTCTGACGGCGGAGCATTTGCTCCGGGGTGTAGGTCGACACGGCTTCCTCCGCATACGTTGAGTCTGAGTAATTCGGCCCTTAGCCAACGCTGACCGGGGCCATGGTTTTCAGTGGCTTGCCGGATGGCGTCCGCCGCCCTGGCCGGCGCGTGCTGGCCGGTGGCGTTGGCGGCTGGGTCTCTCCCGGCAAGGTGTACTTGGCAAGCGGCGCGTACGTGTACCGCGGCACAAGCAACGCTTCGCGGTGCCCGGCCTTGCGGCGAACGGTGAAAAGTCCTTCCGCAAGCTTCATCTCGACCCGGGTGCGAGCAAACTCCAGTCCACGCGGTCCCAGTCGCCGCTGGAGAAAGGCAATCAGCTTCTTGACCGGGCGCGGCGCGCCTTTCGTGTACGGTTTGCCAAGCTGGGACAAAAAGCCCTTGAGAGCCAGCGTTCGGCTACCGCTTTCGGTTGGCTCGGTGAGTTCCACATCGTCCCGGATGAGATCGAGCAGTCGCCACCCCTTGGCGTTGCGCACGAGCAGCCACTGAATGTCCGGCATGCCGCCGCCCATGTACCCGACGGAGAGATCGGCCAGTGAGTTCGTATAGTTGAAACAAACCCGGCACGAAGGGGCGATGAGGTCAGGCCCGATTTCGTGCATGGGAATCTCAACGAAGTTCAGCTTCTCGACCTCACCGTTGACATGCCGCATCCAGAGCCGAAAATCCGGCATAAACTCCATGTGCACGACTGTATCGGGCGACTTGCTGACCGACTTGAGAAATGTCAGGTAGTTTTCGTGCGTGGTGTTGTCACTGCACAAAATCCCCAGACACCACAGGTCGTCGAAGGGCAAGGTCGGCTCGATGACCCGCAGTGCATGAAACTGGCAGGGCGTACCCACCACCATGACGCGCTTGAGTCCGGCCGCGATAGCGTCATCTATCTTTTCCAGGGTTGGCGACAAGCCAAACTTGTTGCCGCGACAGGCCAGGACGTCTTCTGGCGTCCGCGCCAGCACCGGCATCGGTTTGTTGAGGGTTCCCGGCTCGGTTCCGGTCAGAATGACGCCCTCAACCAGCCCGCGCTCTAGTGCGCGCATGGCGACGGTTGTCACCACGCCCGTCCACTGCGCCCCACCCACCGGCCGCCTTTTTCGGACACGAAAGATCTTTTCGTAGGGGCCGAAATACAGCTCATCCGTATCGGCGCTGCGGGCGTGACCCTGGACGGTTATTTCCAGTTCGTCGTACTTCTGAACCAAAAACGCGCAGGCGTCCTTGACATGCGGCCGCAGGCTGGACGTACAGATGCCGCAATCGCTGCAGATGCGCGAAAACCGTTCGGTGGTCTCGGCTTTCGTGGCTTCCAATTTCATGACGGGCAGTGGGGTTGCCATAAGGTGCTTTCCGAACAGGTATGAAACGCCAAATCCAGGTGCGCTCCCGGCACTGACCGCCACAGCCGGCTCAGCCGTCACAAGCGCACGTGTCTCCCAAGCCTTGGCAGCGGCTATCAACTCAGCGCCAAGCAGGATGGGTCTTCGAGAAGTTCCAAGTCCTCGGCGTTGAAACGCTGGATGTTAATGTTGATGTACTCGCTCCGCAGATGCTCAAACACCTCACGGTCGGTTAACGGCTTGACTTTCAGGGCCTCCGGCTCGGAGAGCAGATAATCGGCGATTTCAAGGTACCGATCCTGGGCAAGGGCAATGCCACCAACCCGTTTCATCTCGAAAATCGAAACCCCGGCCAGCCGGGACCGGCGGATTTCGTCAATCTGGGGAACGTGGCCGACAATCCGCGCCCCGGTGCGGTCACAGAACCGTTCGACGTGATCGGTATCCGGGCAGCGGTTGACAATGAGGCCGGCGATATAGATCGGATAATTTTTGGTCTTGGCCATCACGGCGGCGCAGATGCGATTGGCCGCGAAGAGCGAATCAAAATCATTGGCGGTCACGACACAGGCAAAATCTGAATGGTTGAGCGGAGTGGCAAACCCGCCACAGACCACATCGCCCAACACGTCGAAAATCACCACGTCGTATTCATCCATCAGCTTGTGGTCGCGCAAAAACTTCACGGCTTCGCCGGTGACATAGCCGCCGCATCCCGCGCCGGCCGCCGGGCCACCCGACTCCATCGCGTCCACGCCCATCTTCCCCTTGAAAATCACATCCGCCGGCTCGATTTCCTCATGGTGGTAGTCATATTCCTCAAGGACTTCGACGAGGGTCGGAATCATTCGCTTGGTGATCGTAAAGGTCGAATCGTGCTTGGGATCGCAGCCGACTTGCAGGACGCGCGCGCCACGTTTGGCCATGGCGATAGCGATGTTGGAGGAGGTCGTGGATTTGCCAATGCCGCCTTTACCATAGATTGAAACGATCATGAGTTAGCACCTCACCTGGGGTTGGAATGGTAAAATCAATCGCTAGGGGACGAAGGGCCGCTTCCAACCCTCCATCACAACCGGATCAAGCCGAACGCATCCAGCGCACCTGGACTTGTGTATTGACGCGCACATCAAGCCCGAACGTCTCACATAACCGGCTTCGCTCGCCCTGCGCCGCCGATTCACGGATGTTTTCAATCAATGGGTGCGCAAATTTCCGCAAAATTGACGTGAGGATGACCTCGCGCACATACTGCTCGACTTCCGGCGACATGCCGCCCAAGCGTTCAATCCGCTTGCGATGACGCTCATACTCCGACTGAGCCACTTCTGCCAGATGGGCATTGAGCGCGGCAATGAAGGGTCCGGCCGCCATCATGCGCCACTCGGCCACAAATGCCGCCAGTTCTTCCTCAACCAGGCGGTTGGCACGTTCAGCTTCCTGCTTGCGCTCACGCAGGTTGTTTTCGACCACGGCTTGCAGATCATCCACGTCATAGACAAAGACTTGCTCCAGGTCATTGATGGACGGGTCAACGTTACGTGGCACGGAAATGTCGATAATGAACATCGGCCGGTGCCGCCGCCGCTCCATGGCGGCGGCCACATCGGCAACCCGGACGACGAAGTGCGGGGCGGCCGTCGCAAAGATGAGAATATCGGCTTCCGGCAACCGCTCCCGGAACCGATCAAAAATCACGGCCGACCCATTGAACTTGGTTGCCAACTGCACGGCTTTGTCGAACGACCGGCTGGCCACGATGATGTGACTGGCGCCGGCGCTCATCAGGTGGGTTGCCGCCAGTTCGGCCATCTCTCCGGCGCCGACCAGCATGACCGTTTGCCCTTCGAGGCTGGTAAAGATGCGCCGGGCGAGTTCAACCGCCGCGTAGCTAACCGAAATCGCATTCGCGCCAATTTTTGTCTCGGTCCGAACCCGTTTGGCCACACTGAAGGCCCTGTGCATGAGTTTGTTGAGCAGGGTTCCGGTCTTGTTGAGGGCCTGCGCCGTGGCATAGGCCTCCTTGACTTGGCCGAGAATCTGCGGCTCGCCCAGGATCATCGAGTCGAGGCTCGCGGCCACGCGAAACACATGGCGCACGACATCCTGATCGGTGTAGCAGTACAAATGCTCATCGTAGCCGTCACACTTCTGGTGAATGGCCTTGAGAAACTTCTTGACGCAACTTACCCCCTGCGAACTCTCGTGCGGGGTCACGGCAAGCAGTTCAACCCGATTGCAGGTCGAAAGAATCATCCCCTCAACAATGTCCTGCCCATCCACAAACAGATTGAGCGCTTCCGGTAGGTAGTGCTTGCTGAAAGCAAACCGTTCGCGCACCGCAATCGGCGCGGTATGGTGATTGAGTCCGACGAGTACAAACTTCATAACGGTCAGTCCCAACGGGTTCTGGGTTCGTCAACCGACGAACGGGGATTACGGCCAACAGGTCTTACGAAGCCACGTTTTCCAAGGCGTCTTCCATCTGGGCGTAGGCCTCACGCAACTGTTCCAGCGTCGCCTCATCTGTCTTCCACAAGCCCCGTCCGTTGGCTTCGAGCAACCGGCGCGTCAATTTCGACAGGCTGCTCGGATTGAGGCGCTGAAGTCGGGCGCGCATGGCCTCGTCCAGCACGTAGGTCTGCGCCACGCCGTCATACACCCAATCATCCACGGCGCGACAGGTCGCGCTCCAGCCAAAGGTGTTTGAAACTTGTCGCTCAATCTGACTGACACCGGCGTAGCCGTTTTCCAGCATGGCCTCGTACCACTTCGGATTGAGCAACTTCGTGCGCGATTCGAGCCGGACGGTTTCCTCTAAACTCCGCACCTTGGCTTCGGCGCCGGTGGCATCCGCCAACATGACGGCCGGGGTGGCAGCGTCGCCCCGCAGGTGCTTGACCGCGCTGGTGACGCCGCCCAAGTACTCGTAATAGTGGTCAATATCGGTGATGTTCATCTCGGTCGAGTCCACGTTCTGGAACGCCAGCGTGACCCCACCCAGCACGCGCTCGTAATCGGCCCGCGCCTCGACGAACTGCCCGTTCTGGTCATAGGCAAAGCCTTTGCGCGACAAAAACGTTTGCGCAATTTCGCTATCATTTTCCCAGGTGGCGGAATCCACCAGGTGATTGACGTTGGCGCCGTAGCTCCCGGCGGCATTCGAGAAAATCCGGCGGACGGCATCCTCGAAAGCAACGCCCTGCCCCAGCATTTCCTGAACGTGCGCGCGAACGAAGTTTTGCTCCAGCGGCTCATCCGCCTGGGCAACCAACCGCACGGCGCGGTCAAGCAGCCGCATCTGCTGGGGCAGCACGTCCCGGAAGATGCCGGACAGCGTCAGGACGACATCAATGCGCGGCCGACCGAGTTCCGCCAGCGGAATGAGTTCGACGTTGGCGATGCGCCCCATTTCGTCGGCGGTCGCCCGCGCGCCAAGCAACCACAGGGCCTGCGCCACGCCCACGCCGCCACTTTTCAGGTTGTCCGTTCCCCACAGGACGAGCGCCACACTCCGCGGCAACGTCCCGCCATGCTCCCGCGCATAGCGGTCCAGTAGTTGCCGAACGGCCGCCTGGGCCTCGCGCGCGGCGGCGTAGGTCGGCATGCGATAGGGGTCAATGGCATGCAGGTTGCGGCCGGTGGGCAGGATGCTTGGATCGCGCACGACATCACCTCCAGCGACGGGTTCGATGTAGCGCCCATCCAGCGCCCGCAAAATGGCATCCAGCTCGGCATTGGTGCGGAGCTTTTCGTGGAGATCAAACAAAAACTCGAAGTGCGCATCAAACAGCCCACGTTTGGCGCGACAAAGCTTGCTCAACAAGCTAGCCCCGGCTTTGGCCGAACGCCGCGCGTGCATTTCGGCGATGGCTTCGCCGATGAAGCGCCGGGCCTGGCGTTCGAGTTCGACCGTATGTGAAAAGGCCGCCAGCGCATCGCCGGCGCCAACCACGCCGGGCGGTCTGGTTGTTTCGGCCCAGTGCGCGAGGACAGTCTTGGTCAGGCTGGGCAGGCGGCGCTCGGCGACCGGGAAATCTGCCACGACTTGCAGCATGCCCAACAGTTCTTGCTCATCGAGGCCGTCGTCCATCGTATGCAGCCCGGTCGGAATCAGGCTGTATTCGAGTTCGAGCAGGTCGGTGTAGAGCTTCTGAAAACGCTCGGTCGTCAGCTCTTCATCGCGGAAGTCGTGGTCGAGCAGGTTCAGCCCCTTGGCTTTTTCAACGATGGCCGGCACGTACGCCTCGCGGCGGGTTGGTTCATTGCGGAAACCGTCCATGGTTTCCTTGAGCGTCACGAAGTCTTTGTAGAGACCGGCGGCTTCAATTGGCGGACTCAGATAACTGACGAGGGTGGCGTAGCCGCGCCGTTTGGCAATGAGGCCTTCGGAGGGATTGTTGGCACAGTAGGCATAGATGTTTGGCAGGTCGCCAATCAGTCGGTCGCTCCAGCAGCGGTGGCTCAACCCGACCTGCTTGCCGGGCATGAACTCCGTGGCGCCATGCGTTCCAAAGTGGAGCAAGGCATCCGCGCCCCAAGCGTGGTTGAGATAGGCATAGAAAGCCGTAAAGCCATGGTTTGGCGTGGCGTCCTGCGAAAACAGCAGCCGCATGGGGTCGTCCTCGAAGCCGAAGCTCGGCTGGACGAATACCCCGACGTTTCCAAACACCCGTCCCATGATGGCGAAGTCACCGCCATAGACGTTTTTGTCGCCGGGCGACGGGCCCCACTCGCGTTCAATTTCACGGTAGGTCGTCACCAGTCGCTCGTATTCACGGCGGGGAAGCAAATCGCAGACGTTGGCCGGCTGGCCATACTGGAGGGCGTTGCCCTGCACGATGCTGTCACGGAGTTCATCAACCGTCGCCGGGACATCTTCGATGTGATAGCCCGCTTGCCGCATTTTCCCAAGCAGCCGGTGCAGGCTCGTCCAGACATCGAGGTAAGCCGCCGTGCCGACATTCCCCTGACTGGGCGGGAAGTTGAACAGCACGATGGCGACCCGCCGCTTGGCCGCCGGCCGGCGACGAAGCCGGGCGCGGGCCAGGACTCTTCCAACAAGGCGTTCGACCCGGTCGGGAATGGGTTCGAGCAGCCGCGAGTTACCCGATTTACCGGCAAACACGATTTGGTCGGTTGTGCCGTCCAGTTCCGGGATGGAAACCATCAAGGTTGCCTGGAGGCGGTTGAGGCCCTGGGTATCGGCCAGCCACTCTTCAATGGTCTGAAACTCCAGTGACGGCGCGCAGACATACGGCACATCGAGCTGCTTCAACAGGCGCTCCGCTGCCTGGGCGTCGTTGTAGGCCGGCCCACCCACCAGGGAAAATCCGGTCAGGGACAGCACCGCATCCACCACCGGCCGACCGCGGTCAAGGAAGTATTTTTCCACGGCCGGACGCCCGTCCAGCCCGAAGGCATAGGCTGGGATGACATTGGCTCCCCGCGCTTCGAGCGACTCGATCACCGCTGCGTAGTGGGCGCGATTGCCGGACAACAGGTATGACCGCAGCATCAAGACGCCAATCGTCGGAGCGTTGGCGTGCCAGGGCGTATGGGCGCGGAGTTCCTTGAGCGACTCAACAATCCGCCCTTCGCGTGGGTGAAATAGCCCCACATCTGGGTATTCAACGGGGGCTTTCGGGTTGAACCGACCGCGGTAGGCGTCGGTGTAGCGCGTGAGCAGAAAGAGGAGAAATTGCTCCAGGTTGTCGGCCGAGGCGTTGAGCCAATACTGAATGCTCATCATGTAGGCGTGAATGTCCTGCGCCGTGCCGGGGATGTACTTCATAATCTTCCCGGCGTTTTTGAGCATGGTGAGCATCGTCCGCCCGGGTGGTTGGGCGGCTTTGGGTTCGGCATCCGGGTCGTCAGCCTTTTTGAAGGAATCCTTCACGGCGCGGATCATGCGCAGCGGCGAGTACCACGGCGTTTCTCCTTCGTCTTTCTTGGCCAGGACGAACCGGCCGAGGCGCGTCTCCCGGATGAGCGACGGGGCGCACATCACACAAATGACCGCTTGGTAGCGGGCGGCGTGGCGGTGGAGAAGTTCCCGAATGAGGGCAATCTTTTCGTCGTCGAACTGGTGGACGACAAAGACGAGGTCGGCGTCGGCGGCATCGGCCCGCAGCTTTTCAACCGCTTCGGCGCGGTCAAGTTCTGCCGCGATGTGAAAGGCGACGTGTAAGTCGACGCCGTGCCGTTCACGAACCCGCGTCGCTGCGACAGTCAGGGCGAGGTCAGCTTGCCCATCGAGTGCAATGAAAAGAAACTTCATACCCGAAAACGCTCTTGTGACTCCAAGGGCAGGCCATCGCCAATCGAACTGGCCTGAAGGCAGCCCACGGATGGGACGCACACCTTCCGTTGCTCAAGCGGGGGAGGAAGGTCTGAGGGGAAGTGAGTCTGAAACCAAGCTATAGAACGATTTACGGAGCCGCAAAAAAATTCTTTGCAGTTCATCCGTATTTTGCCGGAATCGGCCGCATCTGAACGGTAATTTAGCCAATTGGTGGCGGTTCGAGCACCCAGCGGCGGCTGACTTCCGGCGACCGCGCCAGCGCGGCCAGCGCCAGAAATCCAACTGTCCAGCGGGCATTGATTTCGAGCAGCAAGCGCCACCCGTGGGCATGTTCGAGGGCATCGCTGCCCCAGGGGCCGCGGTAGCCATCGGCGGCCAACCGAGAGCCGACCTGACGCCCGACCGTCCACAGCGCGGACGGGGGCGGTTCAGACGTCAGTTCGTAGCCCACCAGCGTGCCGGCGCCGTTGGCCACCGGGCGACTGACGCCGAGCAACGCAACGCTTCCGTCAGGGTGAATGAATCCGCACAGGCCGTATTCCCGCGTGGCCGGCTGCCACGGCTCGAACAGCAGGGTATCTCCGTCGGCGAACCGCCGGCGGCACCAGGCAGCCGCCGCTGGGGACAGGGACGGCCCACGTCCTAGTATGCGCTCGCGGGCGGCCACGCCGTAGGGGTGTTTGACAACCCACTTGTCCTGGGCCTGGGGACAAGCCCGCGCCACTTGCGCGGCGAGTTCAGTGTCAGTCGTGACCAGGCGGGCGCGGGTGTCCGCGACCCCCAGCTCGGCTTCGAGCCGGTGGCTGTACACCTTTGAGTTGACCCGCGCCACGACCTCCAGCGCTGGCGGCGACAACCGCGCGCCGGTGCGTTCTCCCACGCGCAACGCCTGTGGCGTCCATCCCCAGGGCGTGAACTCGTAGCCCGACCGGTTGCCGGGGTTTTCCAGCGGGACGAGGACGACACCGGCGCGGGTGGCTTCGGCAGCCAGCGGCGCAAGCCACGCGCTGGGGACGAGCAAGGCGTCTCCGGCGCGCGCAACGTAGCGCAGCACATTGTAGGCGACCATCTGATTGCGGGCGGCAAAGGCGCCGGTCGGGACGTAGCGGCGTCCCTGGACGAAGGCGGCAAGTTCGGCCTCGAAGTCAACGTTGATGTGCCAGAGGCGGGGGTTGCCGGGAATTTCAACCATGGCCGGCTGTCTCTCACGGCGCCGAGGCGCGAGGAAAAGATGTCTGAAGATACCCTTTGAGCGAATCAAGTGGGCCAGCTCGTCCCGATGGAGGACATTGCGATAGGGAAACAACCACACAGCAAGCGCCGGATTCCAGGTCAAGGCAGCGACCTGCTCCTGGGTTGCCAGTTGGGTCGGAAAGGCTTAGGCTCCAGGGCGGCCTATGTCGTTGGGGCGACGCCTGGTGTGGAAGCGAATGAAGCGTTTGACTCAGTGGATATAGCTCTCCTCCTAATCTATGTTGGGCAACGTTGCAAAGTAAGCTCAAAACCTCTCCGCCTATTGGTGTAAAATCAATACAGGTGGCGTAGCATTAGTGAATGATAATAGGTGATAGAGTAAAGCCATGACACTTGACGAGAAAATATACCAATATGCTCGTAAACTCCCCTCCTCCTTACAGGAAGAACTATTCAATTTTGTTCAGTATTTGATTCTGAAAGCCGAGCAGCAAGAAAAGCAGGACTGGGCTTCTTTATCGTTGTCGGCGGCAATGCAAGACATCGAGGAAGAGCAGGATTTGTACAGTGTGTCAGATATAAGGGTTACTTTTACATGAAAAAAGCGGGGCAAGTCGTTCTCTTTCGTTTTCCGCAAACTGACCTTGAATAGAGCAAGTTGCGTCCCGCCCTTTTGTTGGGAAAACTTCCAGGGGAATATGATGACTGGCTGATTTGCATGATTTCTTCGCAAACACGCCAATACATTGCGGGGTTCGACGAGATTGTAAAAGATGGTGATCAAGATTTTGAACCAAGCGGGCTGAAAGTTGCGAGTGTGATTCGGGTCGGGCGTTTAGCCGTTGTTTCTGGGGAAATACTTCTTGGCGCGATCGGTGAAATCTCACCGGAGCGTCTGAAGCGAGTGCAGCAGAATTTGGCAAATTGGTTGTCTCAAAAACAAAACAGCGACTAACCTGCACTCCTCGCGGACGGCTTCGCCGCGCTACACTCGGCTCATCGTAGGTGATGCGCATGGCGTTAAGTGATGAGGGCTACGGGGTATCTAATCGGCTTTGTGGTGGTTGGAACGTTTACCTTTTTCTTCTGGTCTAACCAGCGGACTAACAAGGCCCATTTGCGCTTTACTCGTCGGGATGTTCAGATTGCTCTGGAAGAAGTCCTTTCAGAGGATTCGTGCTGCCATGATGCCTTTGACTTGTTTCTAGGCCATCCGATTGGCGATCCGTTTCTTGAATCGATTAGGCAACGCTGTATTGCATTGGTCACGAATGATCGCCCGGAACCTGGAAGGGACATCAGCCATCAAGCGGCGGATGGAATCGGTGCCCTTCTCAAAGAACTGCAAGAACGCCCCTGACAGGTCGTTTCAGCCGGCACCCCCATCGCTCGCTTTGCAGTTAGCGAGCGGGGCTGAACTAGTGCGTCATGTTGCCAGTTCTGGAAGGCATCTGACGTTTGCGGTAAGGAATCCCTGGCGGGCTGGTCACTGAGGACCCCGAGGCTTCTGGGAATGATGATTGACCCAACATCACAGGGCACTGCCCTGGCCTTGGGATAGGTTTTTGCCGGTGCTGAGGGGTTCCTGGTGGCAGGTGAGTTTAGACGTTAGACGCCCGAAGACACCGTCTTGGTAAAGCGAACAACAAGCCGAAGCCGCACGGCTCGATGCTGCGATTGCCAGGAATCTGGAGGAGCTGGTTTTTTGATCACAGCGTTGATTTATAGAGCCGAGCAGTAGCTAAGATAAACGCAACGTTTATCAAGCGGCGAGATGCATGCCGTGAACAACGCAACTACTAGCAAGGCCAGCCGTGCAGGGCGCTACCTCCACCAGTCCACGGGCTATCGCGCCTTCATTCCGTTGCCGCTTAGGCTGAATCGAAGGTTCGACGAAAGGCGTACGGTATGGATTGACAAGCAAATAATCGCACGCGTGCAAATAACCCGACGCGGCCAGGCGGTGCAGAGATGTACTAAGGCATTCCTACAAAGTGGCTACAGCACCAGACCGCGCACCGTGTGGTCATTCACGAATGAACACCATCAATGCACAGCGCCAGGAAAAGAATGCACGCGTGCATTTATTTGCACGCCCCGTGCATTTCGCGACGTGGCCCGCCAGACAACACGCCGAAACCGCGCGGCTCAATGCGGCGCTTGCCAAGAACTTGGAGGAGTTGGGGGTTGGCTAAAACTATCTCGTTATTAAACTCGTTATTAAACAGAAGCCACCATTTTGCTCAATGGCGCGCGTCAGTATTTAACAAGCAGTGAATAGAGGTAATCTCACGAAGCACGGCTTGACAGGACGCTATCAGACCAGCGTGCGCGGTGGAGAAACCATTCGGGCATTTCTCCCGCATTCCCTGCCGCCCCAACTACCGTTGGAAATGACCGACCAGCACCAGCGCTTGCTGGAGCGCGCGACCTTGGCGCTGAGGCGGCGAATGGCTGCGCGAGGACAAGCGCTGGCAGTACGGCGCGCCGCCGGTGGGCAACGCCAACTTCGCCTGGGTGCAGCACATGGTGCACCACCTGGCACCCGCAGGCGTGGCCGACTTCGTGCTGGCGAACGGCTCGGTGTCATCGAACCGGTCGGGCGAGGGTGAAATCCGCAAAAACCTCGTCGAGGCCGACCTCGTGGACTGCATGGTGGCGCTGCCGGGCCAGCTCTTCTATTCCACCCAAATACCAGCCTGCCTGTGGTTCCTGTCCAGAAACAAATCCGGCGTAGGGGCGGTCGGCCGACCGTCCCTACGCGACCGGCGTGGCGAAATCCTCTTCATTGATGCCCGCAAGATGGGCCGTATGGTGGACCGCACCCACCGCGAACTGACCGATGATGACATCGCCCGCATCGCCAACACGTACCACGCCTGGCGTGGAACCGTCGGGGCAACGCATGCCGTAGGGGCGACCGGCCGGTCGCCCCTACGGGAATACCGCGACATTCCCGGATTCTGCAAATCCGCCACCATTGATGATGTGCGCAAGCACGGCCACGTGCTCACCCCGGGCCGCTACGTCGGCGCCGAAGCCCAAGAAGACGATGGCGAGCCGTTCGAGGAAAAAATGGTCCGCCTGGTGGCGCAACTGCGCGAACAACAAGCCGAAGCCGCACGGCTCAATGCGGCCATTGCTAAAAACCTGAAGGAGCTGGGATACGACTGAAACCCTGACTTATTAAACGAATTTGCCATGTCGTTAAATAGTTGGCGGTGGTATTTAACGAAAGGTGAATAGAGGTCATCTCGTGAAGCGCGGCTTGACTGGACCCTATCAGACTACCGTGACCGGCGGGGAAACCGTTCGGGCGTTCCTCCCGGATCCGCTGCCGCCCCAACCACCACTGGAAATGACCGACCAGCGCCAGCGCTTGCTGGAACGCGCGACTTTGGCGCTGGGCCGGCTCGACAGCGTGACCCTGCTCTTGCCCGACCCCGATTTATTCCTCTACGCCTACGTGCGGCGTGAGGCGGTGCTTTCCTCGCAAATTGAAGGCACGCAATCCACCTTGGATCAATTGGAATGATATTACAAGAGCTAGTTCGTGATTCTATGCAATATGTAATAGAATCAGGTGGTAATATAAAGCGTACTTCTCTAATTGACTTTGAGAAGGCAATGCAGTTACAAAGTGAGATTGTGCAAGTCTTCAGTGACAACGTAGAGAATCAGTTACGGGAGGCGATTTATGCCGTCACAATCAGAAATTATACGAAAAATTCTGCAACAGTTGTTGGAGGGACGGGAAGCGGAGGAGGTAGTGGAGTCGGTGTTGCCGGACGTGGAGGAACATCGTCGGCAGATACGGGAGTTACGGGAGCGAATGTTGCAACCGTTGGAAAAAGACGAAGCCTAACGCTAGATGAGGTTAGGCGGTTTCTGACTTTTGATATACCGATAGACCTGCAATATGACGTTGTATCCTCGGTGTACAACACTGGGTCTTCAGAGGACATTACGAAGATAGGTTTATAGATTTACCGTCAGAGGCACAAAGATTTCTTTTTGAAACAGCTTTGATTGCAAATACTGCTCTTTGAACTGGAGGAGGCGCCGGGCGTTCCGTTAGATGATGTGACGGAAGTGTCCAACTACGTTGCTGCGTTGAACCACGGCATGCAACGGTTGAACGAAAGTTTCCCGCTTTCCAACCGCCTGATCCGTGAGATGCATGCGGTTCTGCTTCAGAACGGACGAGGCAACAAGCCTTATTTCCACAAAGTCGGAGTGGCGCCAATTGATGGCATCTGCTCTACCGACATAGTTGTGTTAGCTCCTCGATCTAAAGAGTGGTTCGGGTTTGTTCTCGGCCAGGTGTCAAGCGTTGCGTTCGTGGAGTACGCAAACGCTGGCTCGACAGGCACGAAGATGCCGCGGACAAGCTGGACAGAGATGGCGCGCTACGAGGTTGTGTTGCCACCGGAGCCAGTAGCGAAAGCGTTCACCGAGCTGGTTCAGCCGCTGGTTGAACGGATAGTTGGCGGCATCCACGAATCCCGCACCCTTGCCGACTTGCGCAACGCATTGCTGCCGAAGCTCATTTCCGGCGAGCTGCGGGTGGAAGATGCGGAGCGATTTTTGCAGGAGCGCGGGCTATGACGGACGATCTGTACGGGCGACCGGCCGGTCGTCCCAACCGACGCAGCATTCGCCTACAGGGGTATGATTACACCCAGCCAGGCGCGTACTTTGTCACCATCGTCGCGCGGGATCGGGTGTGTTTGTTTGGCGAAGTGGTGGGCGGGGAAATGCAGTTGAATGAATACGGTCAAATCGTGTGCGAGGAATGGTTTAAGACCACCGCATTACGCCCATACGTGCGTCTGGACGAAAATGAATTCGTGGTCATGCCCAATCATGTGCATGGGATTATTCGAATTGTGGATGATGTAGGGGCGACCCGTCGGGTCGCCCCTACTACCGACACGATGGATGCAACACCGCCTGGGCCGGAACCAGGATCCATCGGCGCCATCATCGGCCAATTCAAATCCGTTACCGCCAAACGCATCAACACCCGTCGCGGCACCCCAGGATTGCCGGTTTGGCAGCGGAATTATTACGAACACATCATCCGCAATGAGGAGTCCTTGAACCGCATCCGAGAATACATCGGCAGCAACCCCATGCAATGGGAATTGGATCGGGAAAATCCCACGTAGGGCGACACAGGCGTCGCCCCGACAAAAAGACAAACCATGACCCATCTGACTGAATCCACTGTCAGAAAACGTCGCCTTGAACTGACTGAAAACCATTGGCTGGCAGGTGGCCTATGGGCCAGACATATCGCCTGGCGGCGATACCCTCACCCTGCCTCTCTCCCAGCGGGAGAGGGAAAGCTACGGCGAGATGGTGCTAGGCCGGCGGCTGCGCGATGCGCTGGCGCGCCTGAACCCCCGATCTGCCCTCCGAAGCGCTGGAAGACGCTTATCGCAAGCTCACCCAACCCGAAGGTGCGGATCTGCTCCAGCGCAATCGCGCTGTGCACCGCATGCTGGTGAACGGCGCGACAGTGGAATACCGGGCGACGGATGGCGCCATCCGCGGCGCTCAGGTGCGGGCGCTGGACTTCGACGAGCCGGACAACAACGACTGGCTCGCCGTCAACCAGTTCAGCGTGGTGGAAAACAAACATAGCCGCCGTCCCGACGTGGTGCTCTTCGTCAACGGGCTGCCGCTGGTGGTCATCGAGCTTAAGAACCCAGCCGACGAGCGAGCGACCATCTGGGCTGCTTTTCAGCAATTGCAGACCTACCAGGCCGAGATACCCTCGCTTTTTGCATCGAACGCTGTGCTGGTCATCTCCGACGGCGTCGAAGCGCGGGTGGGCGCGCTGGGCGCCGGGCGCGAGTGGTTCAAGCCCTGGCGGACCACCACGGGCAAGGTGTTGGCCGGGGCGCATCTTCCAGAGCTGCAAGTGGTGGTGGAAGGACTGTTGGACAAGCGCCGCCTGCTGGACCTGCTGTGCGATTTCATCGTCTTCGAGGACGACGGCAAACGCCTCGTCAAGAAGGTAGCGGGTTACCACCAATTCCATGCCGTCCGGGTGGCTATAGCCGAGACGCTGCGCGCTGCTGCCCTGTTGCAAGCTGGCCAGATGAAGGAGGAAAGCGCCGGCTATGAAGCAGGCCGCAAGCCTGGCGGCGCACTCGGCGACCGGCGCGTAGGCGTGGTGTGGCACACGCAAGGATCGGGCAAGAGCCTGACGATGGCTTTCTACGCCGGCCGCATCATCCGCGAGCCGCGGATGCAAAACCCGACCCTGGTTGTGCTCACCGACCGCAACGACCTCGACGACCAACTCTTCGCCACCTTCGCGCGCTGCCAGGACTTGCTGCGCCAGCCGCCGGTGCAGGCCGAAAGCCGCGCACACCTGCGCAAGCTGCTCGCCGTACAGGCCGGCGGTGTGGTGTTCACCACCATGCACAAGTTCTTCCCTGAAGAAAAGGGTGACCGACACCCTATGCTCTCTGAGCGCCGCAACATCGTGGTCATCGCCGACGAGGCGCACCGCAGCCAGTACGATTTCATTGATGGTTTCGCGCGCCACCTGCGCGATGCGCTGCCCAACGCCTCGTTCATTGGCTTCACCGGCACCCCGGTCGAAAAGGCCGATGCCAACACTCGAGCCGTCTTCGGCGACTACATCAGCATCTACGACATCCAGCGTGCCGTCGAGGATGGCGCCACCGTGCCCATCTACTACGAAAGCCGTCTGGCCAAGCTTGCCCTCGACGAAGCCGAACGGCCAAAGATTGACCCCGACTTCGAGGAAGTAACCGAAGGCGAGGAAGACGAACGCAAAGAGAAACTCAAGAGCAAGTGGGCTCAGCTCGAAGCCGTGGTCGGCACCGACAAGCGGCTGCAACTCGTGGCGCGGGACATTATCGAGCACTTCGAGCAGCGGCTTGAGGTTATGGAAGGCAAGGCGATGATCGTCTGCATGAGCCGGCGCATTTGTGTGGCGCTCTATGAGGAGATCGTCCGCTGGCGGCCAGCGTGGCATGACGAAGACGACACCCGTGGCAACATCAAGATCGTCATGACCGGCTCAGCGACCGACCCGTTGGAGTGGCAGCCACACATCCGCAACAAGCCGCGGCGCGAGGCGCTGGCCAACCGCTTCCGTGACCCGAACGACCCACTCAACGTGGTTATCGTGCGCGACATGTGGCTCACCGGCTTCGATTGTCCCAGCCTGCACACCATGTACCTGGACAAACCCATGCGCGGCCACGGGCTGATGCAGGCCATCGCCCGCGTCAACCGCGTCTTTCGCGACAAACCGGGTGGACTGGTGGTGGACTATCTGGGACTAACCCACGAACTGAAAGCAGCCCTGGCTACCTACACTGAAAGCGGCGGCGTCGGCAAAGCTGCGCTCGACCAAAACGAAGCGGTAGCTCTGATGATAGAGAAGTACGAGGTCTGCTGCGGGCTGTTCCACGGGTTCAACCGCTCGCTTTGGGTGAACGGCACGTCCCAGCAGCGCATGGCCCTACTGCCGGCGGCGCAAGAGCACGTCCTGGCTCAGGAGAACGGCAAAGACCGCTTGGTGAAGGCGGTGCGCGAGCTGTCGCAGGCCTTCGCGCTGGCCGTGCCGCACGATGAGGCCCTGCGCATCCGCGACGAGTTGGCCTTTTTCCAAGCCGTGCAAGCCGTGCTGGCTAAACGCGCCCTCGGCGAGGCGCGCCCTGAGGAGGAACTCGACCGCGCCGTGCGGCAAATCATCTCGCGGGCGGTCGCTCCCGAAGGCGTGGTGGACATCTTCGCTGCCGCCGGGCTGAAAAAGCCTGACATTTCCATCCTGTCCGACGAGTTTCTGGCCGAAGTGCGCGGTATGCCGCAAAAGAACCTCGCTGTGGAGCTGTTGCAGAAGCTGCTCAAGGGTGAGATCAAGACACGGGGCAAGCGTAACCTTGTCCAGGCGCGCTCCTTCGCTGAGATGCTGGAACAGACCATCCGCCGCTACCAGAACCGCGCCATCGAAGCGGCGCAGGTCATCGAGGAGCTGATCCAGCTTGCCAAGGACATGCGTGCGGCCGACGCCCGCGGCGAACAACTCGGGCTGTCTGACGACGAGCTTGCTTTCTACGACGCGCTGGAGACCAACGACAGCGCGGTGAAGGTGCTCGGCGACAAGACGCTGCGCGCCATCGCGCAGGAACTGGTCGCAACGGTGCGCAACAACGTTACCATTGACTGGACACTGCGCGAGGATGTGCGGGCCAACTTGCGTAGGCTGGTCAAGCGCATCCTGCGCAAGCACGGCTACCCCCCGGACAAGCAGGAGAAGGCGACAACGACCGTGCTGGAGCAGGCCGAGATACTGTCGGCGGCGTGGGCGCGAGCCTGAAACAAGCAGCCAACCCAAGCCACGGGTAGAAACCGGCTCCCTTGAATAGACTTGACCAGAGCGGCTGAGGTGAACAACTGTGTACCGGCTTCCCCCGGACCTCATCTCCTACCTCACCCTTTC
Organism: Chloracidobacterium validum; assembly: GCF_018304825.1. Classification (NCBI taxonomy): domain Bacteria; kingdom Pseudomonadati; phylum Acidobacteriota; class Blastocatellia; order Chloracidobacteriales; family Chloracidobacteriaceae; genus Chloracidobacterium; species Chloracidobacterium validum. The sequence goes on along the minus strand of NZ_CP072649.1, from coordinate 234,277 downwards.
TTAGGAACCACCATGATCCAGTTCTATTCCAAAGCATGGCTTGACGAAATGGCGCGGCGGATGGAAACCGACCCGCGCTTTCTGGCAGAAGGCAAAAAGCTCAACGGAACGTTTGTCTTTCGCATCTACGACGGCCCAGACGGTAAAGACCGCCGCACCCAATGGACGTTCAAACAAGGCAAGGCGCTTGAATGGAAGTACGAAGACCATCCCACCCCGTGGCAGGCGCTCCGGGAAGAACCCTTCAGCGCCAACTACGTGTCACGCACAACCACGACGTTTGAAAAAGCCGCGCGGCTCAATCGGGGCGAAATTACCGTTCAGCGGGCGCTGTCCTCGCCGGACTACAAGATCGAAGGCAACATGAGTCTCATCATGGCGATGATGAAGTCATTCAACGTCTGGAATCTGATCGCCTCGGAGATTCCGGTCGAATATGACCTCGCCCCTGAACCTTGAGCCTATCCGCCCACCGGCAGACTCGCCCCACTGATGCCCCGCGCGGCATCAGACAGCAAGAAAACCAGTACGGCAGCGATGGCATCCGGCGATACCCAGGTGGAACGATCCGCGTCGGGCATCGCGGCGCGATTGGCCGGCGTGTCAATGAGGCCGGGCAAAACGACGTTGGCGCGAATCCCCGCCGATGCCCCCTCGGCGGCCAGCGTTTCGGTGAGCCGGATAACCGCTGCCTTGGATGGGGCATAGCCGGCATGACCGGCCGTCCCACGCAGCGCGCCGAGCGATGAAACATTGACGATACTGCCCTGCCGGCGCGGAAGCATGGCGCGTAGCGCGGCCCGACTGCCGAGAAACGCCGTTCGCACGTTGAGCGTAAACATTGCCTCAAAGTCGGCCAGCGCCAAGTCGGCCACGGCAACCCCGCCGGCATAGCCACCGACTAAATTGAGCCAGCCATCCACCCGGCCATACCGCGCCAGCGTGTTCTCCGCTAACGCTGTCACGCTGGCTTCGTCGGTCAGATCGGCAGCGATCCACTGTAGCTGCTCCGCATTATCCGCGCCCAATCGGGTCGTCAACCCCGATGGCTCAAGCTGACCACGATACGCGACAACCACCTTGGCGCCCGCCGACAAACAAGCGCGCGTGACGGATTGCCCCAACCCGCCAGCGCCGCCGGTAATAACCACGACTCGATCATCCAGTGGCATTGACATCGTACTGCTCCAGTTCACACCCTGCCGCAAGCCAATCACCCGGCAGTTTGACGAATTTACGCTTGGCGAAGACAACGACTTCAGTGTATCATTACCGTTTCGCTTTGGCCTTTGCCCTGCGCATCGAAGGCTAGTTTGTTCGAGTCCAGACGCGCCGTCCAGTTGAAGTTGTAGCGGTTAGTCTGGCAGGAAGGTGAACCGTGAAAAAAGGCATCCACCCCGAAAACTATCGCACGGTTGTGTTCCGGGACGAATCGGCCGATGTGAACTACATTGTCCGCTCGACCGTCAAAACCAACAAGACTATCACCATTGACGGGCAGGAATACCCGCTGGTGCTGCTTGATATTTCCGCGGCATCGCACCCGTTCTTTACCGGGAAGCAAAAGTTTGTGGACACCGCCGGACGAGTGGATCGTTTCAACCGGCGCTACGGGAAAAAGGCCGAGACGTCGGCTACCAAACCGGCGACGAAATCAAAACCAGCAGCCAAATCATAAGCACAACCGCCGGTGATGGGTTGGCTGTCCAAGACGGCTGGCTGGTCAGACGGCGACCGATGACGTAACGAGAGTACCCATGGCCAAGAAAAGTCGGATTGCAAAAGCTGAAAAGATCAAGCGCCTCGTTGCCAAGTACGCCGAGAAGCGCGCCAAGTTGAAGGAAATCATCCGCAACCCAAACTCAACCTACGAGGAACGGGAGGCAGCGCAATACAAGCTCCAGGACCTCCCCCGCAACTCATCGCCTGTGCGCGTTCGCAATCGCTGTGCCCTGACCGGCCGCCCGCGTGGTTATCTGCGCAAGTTTGGGTTGTCGCGCATCAAGTTTCGTGAACTGGCGCTACTTGGTGAAATTCCAGGCGTCAAGAAAGCCAGTTGGTAGCGCACTTCGGCGCAACCGTCCGTGATGTGACACCGAAGAAACAGACAAGCATGTCTGTTCTACCTGCTGTTGGAAATGTGGCGTAGGCATTTCTGCCTGCGCCTATACGAAGAACCAAAAATAGACAGGAATGTCTGTTCCACTTGCTATTGGAATGTGGCGTAGGCATTTCTGCCCGCGCCTACACGAAGAACCAAAAACAGACAGGAATGTCTGTTCCACCTCAAAAGTGCCAAGCCGCACCGCGGAGGCAATCCACGGTGCGGCTTGAAGTGTCTTGATTTGTGTGGCCTACCTTCCCTTCTCACGGAGCGCCGCTTGCACATCCGGCGGCAAGTTCGTGAAGAATTGGTGGCCAGTCGCGCGCTCGATGTCAGTAACCGATACGCGGTAGTTTTCCCAATTTTCGTTCCTTATACCCTGCCGATTGGGCATGTCCACGGCAATAACCTGCGTGTCGCGGTTGATACGTTCCAGGTCGTTGTCGCCGCGTGGGATCAGGATGACCACCTTCCAGACCCGGTCGGGAATGGCAATGTTGGCGTCGCCACCTTGTCCAGGGATTCGTCCAATTTCGCCATAGCTGCCCATGACGGTATAGGCTTCCATGTCGTTTTGGCGAATCTGGTCGCGGACATACCGCTCCATCCGCTCCCATGGCCCCTGGTTATTATCCGGGGCTTGGGGAATAACGTTCGTCATCAGGAACGTCCCATTGTTGGCCTCGCGCGAAGCGGTGCGGTCGGCGCTCGGCAGGTGGTGGCCGCGGTCGTAGCCGCTGCCGGTGTAGTCAAAGGTCGTGATACGTCGCCAACCTTCGGGCAGTTGGTTATCGGTACTATTCTCATCAAACTTGCCGCGCGCTTCGCGTCCGAGATGTGATTGATCGGTATGCCAGGCAACCCAGTTCGGCTTGGCGTCCGCCCGACTGTAGGACGCCGTAAACTGGTCACGAACAACCAAGTAGTTGTTTTCGTTGCGAACGTCGGTGGTGGCATTCGACGGATTGCCTAGAAGCAACGGACTGTTGTCCGGCGGTGGGGTCGGACGAGGTGGAACAGGCGCCCGCTCCGTTCCCGTCACCGACAGCGACCAGCTTCGGAGCGTCCCGACATCGGCGCGTTCGCGGTCTTCGACAATCAGCGTCCATTCGCCCTTCGCGTCAATACCGTTGAAATCGGATGGGTTGGCTGTAAAGCTCACCGTGCCGTTGCCGCGCCCGCCTTCCCGGTTGCGCAGGGTGACTTCCTGTCCCTGCGGCGAGCGCAGCTTCACGACGAGATCGCTGGCGTAGGTGTGGGCGATGTTGACATCCACGCGCACATTCGTTGCCTTGAGATCGTCCTGGATGGCAATGGTGGAGGTCGTGGTCTGTAAGTCGCGGATGGCCGCGTTGGGCGTCGCCGTTTGCGTCACCGTCCGTCCGCCATTGACCGGCGGTGGCTCGGTTGCCGGACGGGTTCCGGTCAGCGCCAGCGACCAGTTGCGCAGCGTGCCGATGTCCCCACCGGCGCGGTCTTCAACCACGAGCGTCCAGTTGCCTTTCGTCGAGACCCCGTTGAAGTCGGCCGGGTTGGCCGTGAAGCTCACCGTGCCGGTGCCGCGCCCACCTTCCCGGTTGCGCAAAACCACTTCGCGCCCTTCCGGCGAACGCAGCTTGACCACCAAATCGCTGGCGTAGCTGTGGGCGATGTTGACATCCACCCGAACACCGGTCGTTTTCAGATCGTCATTGATGGCAATGGAGGAGGTGGTCGCTTGAAAGTCACGGATGGCCGCGTTAGGCGCGGCTGAACCCGTCACCGTTTGCGTCGCGCCGGCAGTCGTTGTGGCGGCCGTCGTCACGGCTGCCGGCATAGCCGGGGCCGCAGTCGGACGAAACATCGCCGACAGATTCGCCCGCAGCCGGTCGGCCTGGTTGAATCCCACCCGCGCGGTGTGCGCCGCATCGAGCGAAACCGGACGAAAAGCTGCCGGGCGCTGGTTGGTGGTTTCATCCGCCACCGGCTGCGGGGTAGCGGATTGTGTACGCGCCCGTGGCGCAATGGATTGATCTTCAACCCGCGCCCGTTGGAGGCGGGAAATCAAAGCCGCGAAGGGATTACCAATACGTGACATAACAGACCTTTCAAAGAACGCGGGAGCAAACGTAAAAGCGCAAAATCAATAACGGCTAAACGCCGGGTAGCCGCCGTAGGGCATTCCATACTGAGTTATCGCGTTCGTCCAGCCCGTGTTGCGCCCAGTCAAGTCTTTTTTTGAAAATCAGTTACGCGCATCGCCGCAAGTAAACACCGTGTTAGCTGGAAAGCCGTTCGGCTGCTTTCTGGGCTTGCCTCGAAACATATCCGACACATCTGGCGTCGCCATTCTTTCACTGATTTTTCGGTACCAACTATGCTACATGCGGTTTGGCCGTCGGCGCGTTGGTGTGATGGCCCTAGCTTTGATTCACCACCAGACGAGGAAAAATCAGTGTCCCGGCGTTCATGGTTTGCCAGATTGTTTCTCAAGGATGAGGAAGTTTACCTCTTTGGCGTCCAGCTCGTGATTCGCGCCTTTGGAGAAGACACGCTGCGACGCCGGCTTGCTACCGTCGTCGCGGACCCCGACGGCGATCTTCAAGACGCAGCCGCCAAACAGCGTTACCTCAAGCGCATCGTCGCGCTCTTGCTCGAACAAGAACCCTACTGGACCCACGCCTACTGGGAATATGTCAGCGGCGAGGCGGGGCAGCGGATGTTCGAGGAATGGTCGGCCGAGTTGGCGGCCGAATCGGCGACCGAAGATGAGGAAGTGGGGGACGCCGTGGATCAGATGCGGCGGCTCTCGAACCGCAAGGACTACGTCGCGGCAACCATTTTGCTGCTTCTGAGCGTCCCATACCCGCCCGGTGAGGCCGTCACCGACGAACGTCGCTACTGGCAGCGAGAAACGCTGCGTTCCCTGGTCAACGGCATCCTGTATGTCAATCCTGAGACAATTCTGGCCGATGCCGTTTTTGTCATGCCGGGGAGTCCTGAAGACGGCCTTTCGGAAGAAGACCTCCTGACGGGCGGGTGGAGTCACCTGCGCGTCATCATGTAAGCCTGTATGCTTGGACGCTCGTTAGTTTTTGCTTTGGCGCTCCCCCTGCTCCTGGCTCTCCCCTGGACGAATTTGGCCCAGGATGGCGGGCGACCCCGTACGGCCACCCCCCCGCTGTCCGATCCCGGTGACGAGATTGCCATCGTGGCCGATTCACGGGGCGTCGTCTTTAGCGTCGTGGACGAACGCGGCCGGCTCGTCTCGGGCCTCCGCGCTGAAGATTTCGAGCTTTACGAAGATGGCCGACCGCAGACGATAGACCTGTTCCGCGCCAGCAACGACCTACCGCTGATGCTGGCCGTGCTGATTGATGTCAGCGACAGCCAGGCGTCGTTGCTCCCGGCGGAAAAGCGCGCCGTGGACGTGTTTTTCGATGCGTTTTTCCGGCCCGGCAAAGATTACGGCGCGCTGGTGACCTTTGGCGGTGAAGTCAACCTAGCCAACGGGCTGACAAGCCACCTGAAATCACTCAAGACCGCGCTGGGACGGATCGAGCGCGAACAAATCTTCCGCGATGAAGACAACGCCACGCCACGGCTGGGAACGGCGCTCCATGACGCGCTCGACATTACCGCCCGCGAGGTGCTGGAAGGCCGGACGGCGCGGCGCGTCATCGGCAGCGGAGGCACTCGCCGCGCCATTCGCCGGGCAATTTGCGTGCTCACCGACGGACGCGACACGGCCAGCCAGCTTCCACCAGAGCGCGTGGCGGCAAATCTCCGCCGGCGAGGCATCATCGTGTATGCGTTAGGCATGGGCGACCGCTTTCGCTTCGGCGACGTGGACCGCGACGCCCTCGACCAACTCTGCGCGGCGACGGGTGGCAAGGCGTTTTTCCCCGGCGACGAAACCGAACTAGAACGCAGCTTCAAGCGCATCGTAGATGACCTCAGCGGCCAGTATATTGCCGTCTATCGCCCGACCGGGCCGGCGGCGGCGGCACGGCGCACGGTGGAAGTGCGCCCACGTGACCGGCGACTGAAAGTTTTTTCCCAAACTGAATACATCTCTGAGTGAAGCCTGTTATGACGCTTTCGATGATTCGCCATGTGATTTGTGGGCTGTGCCTGAGCGGCGGACTGTCCCTGGCCGCCTGGCATCCGGCGGCGGCCCAGCAATCCCCCCCGGTGCCACGTAGCGATGTCACCTTTCGCACGGTGACCATCCGCTACCCGTTTGACCGGGAAGTACGCATCCCCATGGTGGGGACACAGCGGTTTGGGGCTAACGTGAGCGGCGAAGCCGTCGTTGAGCGACGCAGCAGCATCACGAAAATTTCCCTGACGCTCAAGCGGCTGCCGCGCCCGGCGACCGTCGGGCCGATGGCAGCCACCTACGTTATGTGGGCCGTCACGCCGGAGGGGGTTTGCGACAATCTGGGCGAGTATCGCAAGCGGCAAAGCGATACGCTCGATGGCTGGTTTGGTTCGGAAATCAGCACGACGACCCGCCACCGCAACTTCAGCCTGATTGTCACCGCCGAGCCGCACTACTTGGTCACGTCACCGTCGCGCCTGGTCGTGGCTGCCAACGCCGAAGTGTCTGCCGGACAAGTCTTCATTGCCAACAACGAGATTGACTTTTCCGGCGACGCCGATGTGGAAAACAAGATTGTGAGTCCTGAACCACCGGCGGCCGGCCGCGACCCGCGCTATCCACCGGAGTTGTTGCAGGCGCAGCGGGCGCGGGATATTGCGCGTTACTACGAAGGCGACACCGTTGCGCCACAGTTGATGGCTGCGGCCGGGGATGCCTTCGCGGCGGCCGAAGACCTGTACCGCCGCGGCCGCCGCGACGAAGCGGCGGAGACCGCCGACACCGCAATTCGTCTGGCTGAACGGGCGCGTCGTATTGCCGTCGGACGCCTGGCGGCAGAGCGTCGTCGCCGGGAACTGGCCGAAAAAGACGATGTCATCGCCGACTTGCAGGATCGCGCCAACCAGATTCCCGGACTCCAGGCCCAGCTTGAAAACGAACGGCGACTACGCCGCGAAGTCGAAGCCGACCGGGAACGCCTCCGGGATGAGTACAACCGCACGGTGGCGGATAAAACCCAGGGGGATGCCAACACGGCGAGCTTGCGCGAGGAGATTCGCCGACTTCGCGCCGAACTCGATCGGGCACAGGCAGCCACCCGCGAAGCCCGCATCAAGGCACTGCGGGAGGAGTTGGCCCGCCTCTTCGTGGACGCCCGATTTGAAGCGCGGGGGTCGGTGCTCGTGCTTCCAGATGGCGATTTCATCAGCGCCCCCAATCAGCCCATGGCGCTGGCGCCGGCGGCCATGGCCAAGCTCGACCGATTGGTGGAGTTTCTGCGGCTGACCGAAGCGGCCGTACGGATTGAGTCTTACACGGACAACACCGGGACAGAACAGTACCGCCAGGACTTTTGCCGCGAACGCGGCCAGCTCGTGCTGGGCTACCTGACGGCGCGGGGGATTCCAACCGAGCGCGTCCAGGCGTTCGCCATGGGCAATGCCAGTCCGCGCCAGCCGAACACGACGCCACGCGGGCGGCTGGCCAACCGGCGTGTCGAGCTGATCCTGCCGCCGCCTTCCGATCTTGGCGGCGCGACGGCGGCTCCCTGAGCTAGAATTTCCAGGTCACGCCGGCGCAAGACCTGGCTTTGCATCAGTATGGGGCGCATCAATCCCGTGCCGCCCCGGCCCGCGCTTCGATCTGGCGGATGGCCCGGTTGGCAGCGTTGGCAATCCGCCGGTCGCCGTCACGCAGCAGAGGTTGTAGCGCCGGTAGGTCATCGCGCGTCCCGACCTGTCCCAGGGCGCGCAGCATCCGCTCCGTTCCCCGTGGCCCGGCGCGGCGCAGGTAGGGATGCAAGTCGGCTGTTTTGGCCAGTGCATGCAGGTATGACTCAGCCTGTTCGCCGTGACGTAGCGAATCAAGCTGATTGACCACTTCCAGCAAGAAGTCCACCCGTCCCAGCCGGTACAGCGCAAACGCCTGCGCCAACCGCACCGATTCATTTTTTTCGGTCAGGCGGTCGTTTGAAATCCGGTCGGCTTGCGCCACCGCTCCGCAGCGACCGAGGCCCTCGGCGGCAAAGCGGCGACGTGTCGCGCTTGGGTGAGCCAAGTTTTCAGTAAAGACAGACTCGCTCGCCGAGTCGCCAATCCGGGCCAGGGCGATCAACAGTTGCGTCTGCTGGCTCTCATCGCGCCCCGGTCGGGCGGCGCGATACCGCGCCATCAACGGCGTGACGGCTTCACGAGTCCGCAACCGCCCAACCGTTTCAATGGCCCGCTGGCGGATGTTGGCGTCACCGTCATCCAGGTAAGGCAGCACGTGCAAGCCATATTCTGAACGCCCAAACTTGGCTAACACCCGAAAGATGTCATCACGCAGCGCCGGGTCACCAAGCGCCTCGACCATCGCCGAGACCATGGTTTCGCCACGCAACACACCCAGCGCCCGGACGGCCGAACGTCGGTTCTCCAGGCTTGCGTCGTCTCGCATCGTGTCGGCAATCGCCTGCAAAACCTCCGGCGCAACAACCGTTCCGACCGGGACCATTGTCGGCTCGTCGGTTTCCAAAAAAGGATTGAATCGGTCAAAGCCCCGCCGCCGCGCAAACACGAACTCGATGTCTTCCTCGATGTAAAACAACAACAGCGCCCGCAAGACGGCCCGGCGCACGTCGGCTTCGGGTTCGCGCAACGCCTGCATCAACGGTGGAAGCGTTGTCGGGTCTTTGATTTTTCCAAGCGCAAGTGCTGCCTCAGCCCGCACCTGCACGTCGAGATCGTCTTTGAGGGTAGCCAGGAGTGCCGGGACGGCCGCCTGCAAGCGCCGGTCGCCCAGCGCCGCCGCCGCGCGCCGCCGAGTTCGGCGGTCAGGACTCGTTAGATCGGCCAAGTACTGGTCTTGGCCAAAGGCCGGCAGCCATAGGCTCAAACCGCCGCCGACCAGCCAGATTACCAGCAGCATACGGAGAACGCGCATAGCGTACGCATCCTAACGAACCATTGACGTGGTTTCAACGCATGACCTAGCTTGCGGCAGGCTTCCCCATATTTGGTCACGCAACGTCTTCCCCATGACTGACGTACCTCCCACGCTCACACCGGCAATTCGGACAACCATGCTGCCGCGCGACACCAATGCGCTTGGAACGATTTTCGGCGGCGTCATCCTGAGTTACATTGACCTCGCGGGCGCGATTGAAGCGCGGCGGGTTGCCGTTCACCGCTATGTGACGGTCGCCATGCGCGAAGTCGTGTTTGTCGCGCCGGTTTACGTGGGCGACACCGTCAGCTTTTACGCTCAGGTCGAGAAAACCGGGCGCACGTCCATCACGGTACGGGTCACGGTGGACGCTGAGCGGATGCGCGAACCCAACATCGTCGTGCGCGTGACGGAAGCCGAGGTGATCTATGTTGCCATGAACGACGACGGCCGCCCGACCCCGATTTTTCCTGAAACTGCTCCCCCGGAACATCCAACTGTATGACCGAATCCACACCACCGACGCCCGCGGCGCGCGCCGCCCGGCGCAAGCGTACGCCGCTCGTCATCGTCAATACCGGAAATGGCAAAGGAAAAACCACGGCTGCCCTGGGGACGCTGATGCGCGCCGTCGCCCACGGTTTCAAGGTCGTGATGCTGCAATTCATCAAGACGACCGAAGACCCGCGCTTCGGCATCTATGGCGAAATCCAAAGCGCCGCGAAGCTTGGTTTCGAGATTTTGCCGCTGGGCAATGGCTTTACCTGGGACACCAACAACCCGGAACAGGACCGCCAGACTGCCCGGCAGGCCTGGGAAGTCTGCAAGGAAAAGCTTCTGTCACCGGAGTACGACATCGTGGCGTTGGATGAAATCACCTACGCCTTTACCTTCGGGTGGCTCACGACCGACGAGGTGATCGAGACCATTAGAAACCGTCCGGCGCACATGCATGTCATTCTTACTGGACGGGACGCTCCGCCGGACATCGTCGAGATGGCCGACCTTGTGACCGAAATGCGCGAGGTCAAACACCCTTTCACGACCCGGCGGGTGGTGGCGCAAGTCGGGATTGAGTTCTGAGGCAGCCAAGCGGATAGGACGTGGCAACCGACGCCCCACTTGCCGGGCGTCAAGCCGTCGCCTGTTTTCCAAACTGCCGCCAGATGATGACGCCGATCACGATGCCGCCACCGATGAACGCCGTCGGCGCGGGCCGCTCGCCCGTCGCCATGGCAACCCAAATCGGGTTGAGAACCGGCTCCAGCATGGCCAGCAGGGTGCTTTCCAGGGCCGAAACACGGCTTACCCCCATGGCGAAAAACACATAGGCCACCCCAATCTGCAAGATGCCCAACCCGGCCAACAGCCCCAGCGTCGGCCCTGGCAAAGCTGGCCAAGCGGCGACCATGGCCGGCGCGCAGAGCAACGCGGCCAGCGCATTCCCCAGCGCAATCAGCACCAGACTGGAAGGCGGCGCGCCACCGGTCGGCGATTGCGTCCGCGCATCGGCGCGCAGGCACACCGCAATACCGGCAAAGCCAACGCCGGCGGCAATCGCCAGAAGGTTGCCGAGCAAACCAGAAAGACTGAGCTTGCCAAGGAAAAACCACGCCATCCCAAAGAAGCAGCCACCAATCGCCCAGCGGTCGCGGCGGGTGATCGGCTCATCGAGCAACGGTCGCGCCAGCAGGGCCACAAACACCGGCGCCGTGTATTGCAGCAAGATGGCATTGGCGGCAGTTGTCAATTTGTTTGCCCAAGTGAAGGAAAGCATGGTCAGGGCGTAGCTCAGGCCGCCCCACCACACATAGCGCCGCTGAAGCGTCCCACGGAGCTGCGCCACATCGTGCCGGAGCTGACCGAGTATCACTGCACCCAACACAAACAGGGCAAAGAAACTCCGAAAACCCGCAATGGCCAGGGCATCCGTCTGGGCCGACTTGATGCCGACGCCGCCCAAGCTCCAGAGCGCCGCCGCCGTGATGATACAGGCCATGCCGATGAGTCGTTCTTGCTGCATCGGCGCGGATGCTCGTTCAACTCATCCGGCGCGTCAACCGGCAATGGCAGTGCCGGGTCGGCATCCCCGCGCCCGACCCTGATGACAAAAACAATTTTTCGTGAGCGGGAACCTTTTGTCACGCGACACGTCCACGGAGCTGAACATCACAACTCCCTTTCGGAGGTTGCCCATGACACGTACCCTATCGCTCTGTTTAGCCGGATTGGTTATCGGCACCGCTTCGGTTGCCGGCTACATCCGCCACCACACACCGTCCATCAGCCCTGCCACGACCATGCCCGACCACCCGACCACGACCGCACCACCCGAACCACCGACCCAACCCACGCCCGGCCCGGAACGAAAACCTTCACCCAAGGAAGCCGCCGAATACCAACGAGCCATCGCCGAAACTGCCGGCATGGTGAGCAACTCGGCAGCCCAGGACATGGCCAGGAAATACGGACTCGATATCCTCAACATCACGTGGGAGGACACCGGACGCTACAAAGGTTCGGCCGTCGGCCCCAACATCAGCGACATGACGATTCAAGTCGGGTTCCGCGATCCGGCCACGAATCAATTTCAAGTCACCTGCATGCCGGTCATCCGTTACCCAAACTTCAGCGACTTGACCTGTGACCTCGACCCCCGCGACTTCACGTTGCTCGTCGGCAATCAGCATGGGCAACCGCTGCGGCGGGTTTCACTGTACGATTTCCTAGCGCACCCGCGCTCCTACCTGACCAATCCGGCATCGTGGAAAGGCGAGAAGCACAGTTTACTGGCCCCCCGCGACACCAAGGTGCTCGTCAGCGCCCAGGCCTGTTTCCTCCCCATCCCGAAAAGCGGCAAGGCGACGTTCAACCCGGTTGTGTTCAACTACCAATCCATGAAAGGCGACCCGGCCGTATTGACCATCCTCGCCACCCGCGAAGGCACGAGCGCCACCATCATTGACAACACGCGCGACGCCTTTGAAACCGGCGCCGTATGGGGCCAGCGGCTGTTTTTCAATGCCAACGGGCAGCGGGCCAGCCTCACCGGTGAACGCGAAAGCGACTTCGTGGCCAAGGGCGGCGACAAGACATCTCCCACGCCCACCGCGCCGGGCAAGGCACGGGATGACGCCGGCCTCAACATGGTGCTGCTCATCCAAGTGCCACTCAAGCAGAAACCCCGGCGGATGATCGCGCCAGCCCCAATGGCCGCGCTAGAGGCGAAGAAGAGTGAAAGCTTCGCCAGAAATCGGGCGAGTGACATCGAGAACGCCGTCATCGGGCACGGCGACCTGGAAGGGCCGTTCACGGAGATTGACAACCTGGCCATCGAGCGTGACGAACGCTTCCCGGTGCGGGTGACGGTACAGTTTTACAAAGCCACGTCAAACGGGGTCGCCACAGAAGCCGACATCGCCGCGATCAAGGCGCAAATCGAGCGGATTTACGCCCAGGCTGAATACGCCGGCAGCCTCGTCACCGGCGGCGAAACCGGGCGCGTGACCGAATATGATGGCGTCAAGGTGCAGCCGACCGACTGGTGGGAGGACTTTTGGCAACGTTATGAGGCCAACACCGGTATCTCACGGTACGAAGCCATCCAGCGGTTGCGCCAACTGCTGGGGACCAACTTCCGCCAGCAACCGGTCTGTGAGCTGTATCTGCGCAACCTGTTGCGCACGAGTTCCGCCCAGCCACGCTAGTGGACATCGGCCGAACCGAAGCTTCCTATCGGCGAAAACTTCCAGACATCACTGCCCGACGTGGAGACCATCCACGTCGGGCTTGGTGGTTCAGGGCTCGATCAGCCCAAAGTTGCCATCCGGGCGGCGATAGAGCACCCCGATGCGATCGGTTTCGACATTCCGAAACACCACGAACTGATCCTTGGGTGACAGGCTGGTTACGGCGTCATCCGGCGTCATGGGCTTGATGGCGTAACGCCGCGTCTGGATGATGCGCGGTTTTTTGGGATCGGCCGCCGAGTCGTCTGCCGCCGAACGGGCGTCTTCGGCAGCCGCCGTCACGGTCTTGACGCTGGCGCGTGTCTTGCGCTTCGTCTCGACCTTTTCCTTGAGTTTCCCGACCTGGCGGGCCAGCTTTTCGGTGGCCTGGGTAATCGACTGGTACATGTCGTCGGTTGTGGCCTTGCCGGTCAGAACTTGCTCGCCCATCGTCAGGACGAGTTCCGCCAGATTCCGATGCTTTTCAATCGCCATGGTCAGGTGGAGGCGAATGTGGTCACGATCATCGAGCAGCTTGGCAATCTTCTTGGTTTGCTCACGGGCAAACTTCTTGATGGCCGGCGTCAGCGTGAAGTGCCGTACGGTGAAGTCAAGGTTCATTGTTGGTGAAAAAACTCCTAAACGTTATGAGATGTCACTGGCGCGTGGCGGGACGCAGCGTGGTTCGGGCCGGCGTCAGTCCGTCCAGCAGCAAGTCAACGATGTCGGCAATGAGCAGGTGGCCTTCGGCTTCGCTACAGTAGTCCACGACGGGAATATCCTCGACGGTAATCGCCATGGCAATGCGTCCCTGCTTCGTATAAACGATGCCGATGTCGCTGCGCAAATGGTCGAGCGCGCCCGGCTTGTTGGCGACTTCGACCCCACGCAGCCGCCGACCGATGCCGTCCCGGTATTGCTGGCGTTTCATCACGGCCAGCATTTCGCGCGAAGCTTCCGGGCTGACAATCGTCCCGCGCTCCAACCCCTCCAGAAGCTTGACCATCTCCCGCGACGTGGCAACGCCAATGCCGTATTTCTTGTTTTCTTCCAGATTGCTTTCCCGAAAGGTGCTCTCACCGCCACCGGCGATTTTGCGCAGTGAGCGCGTGGCGTCAAAGCCCATCTGGGCGAGCCGTGCATTGACGGCATCGGTCGTGATGCGGTCCAGCAGGATGTTCGTGGCAATGTTGTCGCTCACGACGATCATCAGCCGCATGGCGTCGCGGACGGTAATTTGCATCCCCGGCGTCAGCTCGAACAGAATGCCGCCATCCTCATACTCGTGGCGGCGCACGACCGTGAGCTTTTCATCCCACTGCAGCTTGCCTTCCGCTACCTGAGCAAAGACCTCCACCATGATGGGCACCTTGATGGTGCTGGCCGTCCGCACTTTGGCGTCGGGGTTGTAGCCAAAGGTTTCCCCGGTGTCGAGATTTTTGGCAAAGCAGAATACCTTGCCCTTGAAAGAGGCGAGCCGGCGCTGCAAACGCCGGGTCAGCTCTGCCGTCCGGCGCGCGGGACGCTCATCAGGGGCAACTACCGGCGCGGACGACTGCGCCAGCCCCACGGAGCCCTCGGTGGGTCCCCATAAGGTCATGAGAGCGACGCCAAGACAAACCCGCCGTGGAAGGCAGGCAAACGAACGCAAAAACGCCATGACAACCACCGTTAGATGGGCACAAACGAAACGGCGCGCATCGGATACGTCCGACGCGCGCCGTCAGGCCGCCGCCGCATCATCGAGGTAAAGGTACTTCCGCCATTCTGGACGCGATGCCGCCGCGTGATGGAGCGCCGTCAAATCCAGGTCATGCCAGAGCGCGGCTGGGTTCGACAGCAACGGCATGCGCGCCTCGTCAGGCGTCCGGTCGCCCTTGCGCTGGTTGCACTCATGACAGCAAGCGCAGAGATTTTCGGCCACCGACTGCCCGCCCCGTGACCGTGGCACGATGTGGTCAAGCGTCAAGTCAGTCGCCGTGCCGCGCTTGTTACAGTACTGACACCGATACCGGTCGCGGATGAGCACTTTCGTCCGCAACCCACCTGATGAGCGCCGCCGCTTGCGGACGTTGACATACTCATGCAACCGCACGACCGAAGGGCACGCGAACGCAAAACGTACGGTTCGCAGAACCCGGTCGCCATCCTTTTCCAGGACCTCGGCCGTCCGCTGCCACACCATGCGCAGGGCGCGTGGCAATGAGACTAAACCGAGCGGTTCATATGAGGCATTGAGCAAGAGGACTTTCCGTTGCGCAATGATCAAGCTCACACTCTCCTTCCTTCCAGCTCAACGCGCGCGCAGGTTCGACATCGGAAAACCTAGCGCAGCAAGAGCCTGGGGGCTGGCGCATGATGCGTGAAACTTGCATAGGCTGACAACCCCTAGTGCAGGTGAGCGCTAATTTTGGTCGCCTCTTTTTTTGGTTGCCTCTTTATGTTTGCCTCGCGTGTTCAGCTCAATCGGCACTGGCTTCCGTTGCGCGCCGGCGAATGATTTCAACCGTACAGGGCGCATGCGCCACAATTGCCGAAGAGACGCTTCCAATGAAGAAACGTTCCGCGCCGGAGAGGTCACGTGTGCCCAGCAAAATGGCGTCAGCCGGCCACTTCTCGGCAATGTCCAGCAAGACCCCCTTCGGATCGCCTTCAATCACCTCACGCGACAGCTCAACCTTCAGGTCTGGATACGCAGCGAGGAGCTTTTCCTGTACCGCCGTGGCCGTCTCGGCTGCGGCCCGGCGCAACTCGTCAACGGTATTCGAGGGCACGACCGCGACGCTGCTGCCGAGAATATCGCTACTGAAATACTCGAAGACACCCGTGGCCGTCGTCAGTTTGACCTGCGTATCGGGCGAGAAATGACGCGCGGCAAGCGCGGCCATGACGACCTCGGAGGCCGGCGTCTCATCCAAGCCCACAAGGATTCGCAACGGGGCATCGTCGGGGCGCTCCAGGCGCCGGCCAATCCGCACGGCGGATTTGGCTTCGAGCATGACCTTGCGTGAAACGCTGCCGAAAAACAGGCGTCCCAGCGTCGAACGCCCATGCGAGCCGAGCACGATCAAGTCCGGCGACCATTCGTCAGCAAAGTTGAGAATTTCCCGCGCCGGCGCGCCAGCGCGGGTTTCCTCGCGCACGACCCAGTGCGGGAAGCGTCGCCGGAGAATGTCGGCCGCGCTCCGCGCCCAGTGGCGCGGCACGGCCAACCGCGCGTCTTCCAAGTAGAGGATTTCTTCAGGCGTCCGGGGTGGGAAAAGCGGCACGCGATCAGCCACTGAAAGAACGACTGCTTCGCCTTCTGACGGCAAACCGGCGTGAACCAAGTCCGAGATCGCCGCAAAACTCGCCGGCGACCCATCAGTCGCTATCAAAACCTTACGAACAGTATAATCGGTAGGCATAAGGCATCTCCCTGGGGAAGGTCCGCCGTGACCGCCGCAGATGCAGCGCCGAAGCAGACAGGTTTCATGAATGAATCTACAACGTGACGCGGGTTTATCCGGCCGCCTTTTTCGGCAAAACGTCATTTCATCACGCGCCCGGTTTCGTCTATGAAGCCAAAACGACGCATGGACTACCAAGTGTGCGCGCAACGAATGTTTGAGACCGAGGACTTTTCAGCATGCGATACAAACTGCTTGGCGCAAGCGGACTGCGCGTTTCCGAACTCTGCTTGGGCGCGATGACCTTTGGCGAAGCCTGGGGAACCGGGGCCTCCAAGGCGGAAAGTCGAGCCATGTTCGACGCCTATGCCGAAGTCGGTGGCAACTTCATTGACACGGCCAATTTCTACACCAAGGGCGAAAGTGAAACGTTTCTGGGCGAATTCATCCAGGGTGACCGCGACCGCTGGGTCATTGCCACGAAATACAGCCTTGACACCAGTGGGCGAGGGGAGGTCAATGCTTCAGGCAATCACCGCAAGAACCTGATGCAGGCCGTCGAAGCCAGCCTGCGGCGTCTCCAGACCGACTACATTGATTTGTTGTGGCTGCATGCCTGGGATTTCACCACGCCCATCGAAGAGGTCATGCGTGGGTTTGACGACTTGGTGCGGCAGGGCAAGCTGCTGTACGCCGGGATTTCCGACACCCCGGCCTGGATTGTGGCCTCCGCCAATACGTTGGCGACGCTGCGCGGTTGGACGCCGTTTGTGGGCCTGCAAATTGAATACTCGCTGCGCGAACGAACGCCGGAGCGTGACCTGCTTCCCATGGCGGCGCACTTTGGGATTGGCGTCACGGCGTGGAGTCCGCTGGGCGGCGGGGTGCTGACCGGCAAGTACAACACAGTGAAAGAAAGTGATCCCCCGCCGGGGCGACTCAAGGCCACGAAGGACCGCGACCGCGAGCTAGCCCAACTCGTCATGACGATTGCCGAAGACATTGGGCGGTCTCCGGCGCAGGTGGCACTCAACTGGCTGCGCCAGCGCCCCCAGCCCATCATCCCGATTCTGGGCGCGCGCACGCTCCCCCAACTCAAGGACAATCTGGCCTGCCTGGATTTCAGCCTGAGCAGCGAACACCTCGCCCGGCTGACCGAGGCCAGCGCGATCGAGCTGGGCTTTCCACACCGTTTCCTTCAGAGCGAGACCGTCCGGCAGTTTGCGTTTGGCGGCGCGCTCGAAAAGATTGACGCCCGATGACGCCGGATGACACTACCTGGCGCGGCTAGCCTGGTTGAGCGTGGGCGACGGTCCGGGCAGCTTCAAACCGCAGCCCGGCCGCCGTCCAATCCAGAATATCCCAGATGGCCGCAACGTAATCGGCCCGCTTGCTCTGATACTTCAAGTAGTAAGCATGTTCCCAAACATCAATCACGAGCAGTGGAACTGCGCCCCACACCGTCAGGTCTTGATGTTTTTCGACTTGCAGCACCATCAGGCGGCGCTCCAGCACGTTGTAGGCCAGGACGCCCCAGCCGGACGCTTCGACAGCCACCGTGGCCTTCGTCAAATGGTTCTTGAGTTTGGCCAGGTCGCCAAAGTCCTGGGCAATGGCTTTGCCCAAGTCGCCTTTTGGCTCGCCACTGGCGGTCGGCGTCAAGCTCGTCCAGTAGAGCGTGTGCAGCACGTGCCCTGAGCCGTGAAAGGCCAGCTCACGCGACCAGTGCTTGACCAGATTGAAGTCCCCCTCGGCGCGGGCCGTGGCAAGCTGCTTCAACGCTTTGTTTGCGCCATCCACGTAGGCTTTGTGGTGCACGTCATGATGCAAGCGCACCGTCGCTTCATCAATCACCGGCTCGAGCGCCTTGTCGTCATAAGGAAGCGGTGGCAAGGCATACTGCCCATCGGCGTCGGTTAGCCGACTGGCTTTCACCAGCTTGTCATCCGCCGGGGAAGCCAGCCCGTCAAAGACGCCACCCACGGTCATGCCAGCAGTGGTCAGCGCCGTCGCCTTCAGAAAGTTGCGTCGAGATTCAACCATTCCTGTTGCTCCTTACGCCCGTGCCAAGCGCTCGGGCTGCGCTTGGGAGACTTGCTTGATGCGAACCAGCCCGCGCGGTCAAGCCAGCGCGCCCCGTTTCCAGCGGTGGGCTGCCAGCGCCACCCGAGCGCCAAACTTTTCAGCCGTAGCCAAGTCGCCCTCCGCCGGACGCCCGCTGCCGTGGTCGGACTGCGCCGCCGCGCCCAGCATGCTCCCGATGCGGTTGATGGCTTCGTCAGCGCGCCCACCGGGGAGTTCCGCCTGCCCAACCCACACCATGCCGTGCTGCGCGGCGAATACGGCCAACTGAATGAGCGTATTGAGTTTGTCGCCGCTGAGACTGCCGGAGTTGGTGAACCCCGCCGCAATCTTGTCTTTCCACGCCTGCTGGAGCCAGCGCCGCGACGATGCGTCCATGAACGACTTGAACGGCCCAGAAACGCTCCCCATGTACGTCGGCGAGCCGAACACAATGGCGTCCGCGCCATCCAGCGTTGCCCAGTGCGCTTCGATGTCCTCGACCCGAATGAGTTGAGCCGAAACCTCCGGCACGCTTTGGACGCCCTTGAGAACCGCTTCAGCCTGGGCAGCGGTGTGGCCATAACCACTATGGTAGACAATCACAACTGTAATCATGAATCAGTGTCCTTCCCTGAGATGCGGCACAGAAGAACCACTTGCGAGACAATCCAAAACGCTGCATTCCGGGAACACGATGTGAAAATCACGGATCATTCGCAAACAGGTCTCCAGTTCCTGGCTTAGCTGAGCGTGGAGTTCAGCCTCGGCCGGCGGTAGTTGGAGAAGCAAGTCCGTCACCGTTTCAAAGCGCGCCTGGACTTGTGTGTAGAAGTGCTCACACCCCATGTCGAAGCACTTCTCAGGGGGAAAATCGTAACGACAATGGTGAGCCATAGGTCTTTGCGGTGGGGACGAGGAATCGCGGGGTGTACCCAGCCGCCAGCGTGAACGAATCGCTGGCCAACCATGGATAAGGGATGTGACGGCACTGGGTCAATGTTTGCTGGAAGTCGTCGCCATCTGAGGCGGCCAATGGCAAACCGAGCGCCGTGGCCGCCTCTGGTCGGGGGCCGGTTTGCGTTCAACCTTGAAGGCTGACGCTTGAAGGCTGATTGACGTTTCTTGTTGGCTACTCTAGCTTGTTGGCTACTCTAGGTTGACGGTGAGCATCGAGCAACCGCGACAGCTCGCTGGGTGGAAAACCGCGCCCGCCATCTCCGTCCCTGAACGAGCGAGGGTTACGGCGCGATGGGCAAACCCACGTTCCAATCGGGCTGGGCACGCTGTCTGGCCTTTGTCCTGGCGCACCGTTCAGTGTCCGCCGTATCTCACACGCATGCCCGCACGTTCGAGCAAGAATGACTCCACCGGTTCAGACTATCCGCTTCCACACGACCTGGATGCGGAACGCAGTATTTTGGCATCCATTCTGCTCGACAACGGGGCCTGTTCTGAGGCGCTCGAACTGCTCAAGCCAGAGGACTTCTTCCGTCCGAGTCACCAGCAGATTTTTGATGTCATGCGGGTGTTGTTCGAGCAGGGTCAGCCGATTGACCCGACCACCCTGGCGACCGGGCTGCGCCAGCGCGACCAACTCGACAGTGTCGGCGGGGTTACGGCGCTGTCGGCTCTGCTCGACGGGTACGCCAACCCGGCCAACCTCGAAGCCTATGCCAGAACGGTCAAAGACAAGTCCATGCTGCGGCAGGCGCTGGAAGTTTGCCGGGACGGCATTGACGCCTGCCGGCGCGGAGACAAAGACGCCCAGACCATCATCGAAGAACTCGAACGCCGTATCTTTGAAGTCGGAGAAGCCCGTATTCGTGGCGGCTTTGTGCCGGTTGCGGACGTCGCCCGAACCCAGCTTCACCGCGTCGAAACCGCTCAGGAAAACAGTGGACGGCTGACGGGACTGGCAACCGGCTTCACCGACTTCGACCGGTTGACCAATGGCTTGCAGTCGTCCGACCTCATCATCGTTGCGGCGCGGCCGTCGGCCGGCAAGACGGCCTTTTGTCTCAACATTGCCCAACATGCTGCCGTTGAGGATGGCAAGTGCGTTGGCATTTTTTCGCTCGAAATGTCAAAGGAATCGTTGGTCATGCGTCTGCTCTGCGCCCAGAGCCGCGTGGATTCACAACGCCTGCGCAGTGGCTACCTCAACCGTGATGAATGGAAAAAGCTCGCCGAAGCCCTCGAAGTCATGACCACCGCGCAGATTTTCATTGACGACACGCCTGGCATCTCCGTGGCGGAAATGCGCGCCAAGGCCCGGCGGCTCAAAGCCCAACACAAGCGGTTAGACCTGCTGATTGTGGACTATCTCCAGCTCGTCCGTGGTCGCGGACGCGCCGAGAATCGGCAGACGGAGGTTTCACAAATTTCGCGCGACCTCAAGGGCCTCGCCAAAGAGCTTGATGTGCCGCTGATCGCGCTCTCACAACTGAGCCGCGCCTCTGAAACACGCGCCGACCATCGCCCGCTCCTGTCCGACTTGCGCGAAAGCGGCAGCATCGAGCAAGACGCCGACGTGGTTGCCTTCATTTTCCGCGAAGAAATGTACAACCCGACCGAAGACAATGCCGGGCGGGCGGAACTCATCGTTGCCAAGCAGCGCAATGGTCCGACCGGAACCGTTGACTTGGCATTCATCAAGACCTGCACGCGCTTTGACAATGCTTGGGGAGAAAGTCTATGAACCGTTAGCCCAAGCGCCGACCCGGAACAGCCTGCGCCCCCGGTTTCCCTGTTCCGCAGCTTTAGGCAGTGCGCCCAACGGCCGCCCCGAATCAGTGGAGTTTTTCCATGGATACAATGTCACGCCCAATCTGCTGCCGCACCATTACGAATGATGAGCGGGCGGCCCAGCTTTCCACGATCACCCACTGGAAAGTTCAGGGCAGCCTCATCAAGTCACGCTTGCTCTACGTGCAGATGAAACATGGCATCGCAACGCTCAAGCGCATCTTGCAGGACCTCCCGGAGAGTGACCGCGCAACACTCACCAAAACGGTTTTCGTTGGCGAATGGTATGAACTCGGACTCCTCGTTCGGCTTGACGCGGCCATTGCATCGGCCCTTGGCGAGATGACGCCCAACATCCTCGAAGCGTTAGGCGCATTCTCGGCTGAACTCAACATTGGCGGCACATACGAAAGCCTCGTTCACCGCGACGTGGACGGCTTTCTCCAGCTTTCAGCCGTTGTGTCGCCAACATTCCAGACCTTTGGCAGCGCGCGCTATGAGCCGGAAAGTCGAACTGGACCGCGTCGCTCTGGGACGGTTTGCCTCGCTTACGATACGCCGCCGCCATCGCAGTATTGCCAATCCGGCATTGGCTACTTTACCCGCGCCGTCGAACTCTGTGGGGGCATCAATCCTGACGTTACCGTCACCAGTTGTCGCCGCGAGGGCGCGCCAGAATGTCGGTTTCGGATTAGCTGGCAGCCAAGCGGGGCCTCGACTGTCCCGATGGCGTGAGGGTCCGCGGACAGCAGTCACCCCCAGCGACTTCGGGCCTGGGTTGGGTCGCGCCATGCAACGTCATCACCTCTGTGAAGTGCGCCGGTCAGTCATTCATGGCTGGGGTGTCTTTGCGCTGACGCGCATTCCGGCCCGCGCGCGCATCATCGAGTACAAAGGCGAGCGGATTAGCCGGGAAGAGGCTGATCGCCGGTATGCGCGCAAGCTGGCGCAGACGACCCACACGTTCCTTTTCACGATTGACGAGCACACACTTTTGGATGGCGGGCGCTTTGGCAATCTCGCGCGCTACATCAATCACGCCTGCGAACCAAACTGTGAAAGCGTCCAGGAAGCCGATGGGCGTATCTTCATCGAAGCCATCACCGACATCCAGCCGGGCGCGGAACTGACGATGGACTACCACCTGCAAGTCGCGGACGGCGACCTGGAAACCTGGCGACGCGATTATCCCTGCCGGTGTGGGTCTCCGCGCTGTCGCGGGACGCTTGTCAGCGCGACGACACTTTCGGCCGCTGCGCTGGAACGCCCCTAGACGCGATGGCTTCGCTGGTCATCCCGCGGCCGGCATCCACCAACGCATCAAAACTGCCTCTTGAGCGGCACTGCGCCTGACCGCCTAGAAAGCCACAAAGCGCGGTTCGGCACGCCACAGGCAGGAATGCCTGTGACACATGACCGGTAGGCGTGGCCCTGGCGGACAGAACATTCATTCCTTTCTGCCGCAAGCTTGCAAGCCCGGCAATGGCGTCTGAAGTGGCGTAGCCTGCTACTGATGCCGACACGGCACGCCACAGGCAGGAATGCCTGTGACACATGACCGGTAGGCGTGGCCCTGGCGGACAGAACATTCATTCCTTTCCGCCGCAAGCTTGCGAGCCCGGCAATGGCGTCCGAAGTGGCGTAGTCTGCTACCGATGCCGACACGGCCCACTACCTGCGCACACCCGGTCGGTTGGCAAGAAACCAATTTCATCGAGGAGTAACCATCATGACGCTGTCACTCGAAAAACTCCAACAAGTCGTCCAAAACGCAACGGCTTTTCGCTGCCGGCTCGAACTCCAGCCGGCCGGCGGAAGGGGAACGAAAGTGTTTCCCCCAACCTACGAGGGTGGACTCTACGCCATCGAGGAACGGCGACTGCCCAACGATGCCAACCCGGTGCGGTGTGTCCTTCTGGATTCCGTCCAGTCGCAGGCCAATCGCATGGAGGATGCCCTGCAACAGGCGGTTGATCGTAATCGGCTGACACTGCCGATCATCGAAGTGGACTTTACACGCTATTTCCCGGGCACCGACTTGGCGGAAAACCTGCGTTTGATTGAGCCGATTGGCAAGGTGTCCTCGCTCCAAGCGCCGCACCGCATCGTGGATGCCATCTTGCGCGATAGCCTCGTTGACGAAAACGGAAGCCAAAAGGCGTTTCGCTCGGCCAACCCCAAGCACGAATCCACCTACGGAAAACGCCTGCGGGAAGCTTCGGCAAGGAACGCCACGCCGCTGTTTGAGCTGTGCCCGACGGCGCTGCTGTTTGGCATGTGGGATTCGACCGGCCCGAAAGGCGGGCTGGGGGCCAAGGTCGAGCGCGCTCTGGTCAGCGAAATCATCGGGATCAATGCCGTCCTGGGCGCCAAGACCAGCAGCCGGATCGATCCGCTGGGCATCCAGCTCAAGGCCGGCCCGCTGTACAAAACACCGGAGGATGCCCCGTTCGGCTGGACGCTCACCCCCGAAAAAGCCGTCATCAAAACGAACAAGTCAAAGACCGGCAAGGAAGAAAAGGGCCCGGCAAAACTCGGAGAAGACGGGCGACCGTCGGAGGCCAACCATGGCAACGTTACGCCATCCATTTCCAAGCGCGATCGGGACGGCGCTTACCTCGGTGGCGGCGTCACGATTGAGGTTGCCGAGCAGACCATTGTCTTGTCACTGCCGGCGCTGCGGCGTTTGCGTTTTCCACTCAACGGCCGGCACGACGACCACGTGGACGCCGCGGCCCAGACGGTCTTGGCTGCCCTGGGCTTATGCGCGGCAGTCCTCGCGGCCGAAGCCGGTCTTGACCTGCGTTCCCGCTGCCTGCTCTGGCCAACCGAACCGCTGCGCTGGGAAATCCTCGGCAAGCCGGGCCACATCGAGGCTGACCTGTCCCTGAGCGCCGAGGCAGCCGTTGACCTGTTCAACGCAGCCGTCACAGAGGCCAAGAAGCTTGGGCTTCCGTGGCTTGACCAACCACTCCGGCTCACCCCGTCCGACGACCTCGTGAAGCTGGTGGTCAAGAGCCAACACTTGGCGAAAAGCAAGACCAATGAAGGAGACGAATGACAATGTTGACGCTTGCCTGGCGGTACCTGACCGGCTACGCGCGCGCCACCGATCCGGCGACGCGCAACGCGCCTGAGTGGCCGCCGCATCCAGCGCGCGTCTGGCTGGCGCTGGCGGCCACCTTTTTTGAAACCGGGGCGAACCCGGCTGAAGGCGAGGCGTTGGTGTGGTTGGCTTCACTTCCCGACCCGGCGCTTTGGTTGCCGGCAACGGGTGGCAGCCGGCGGCGCACAACGACCGTCTATGTCCCAGTCAATGACCGGCCTGAAGGCACGGGCCAACTGCAATCGGCTCCCCTCACCCGAAGCAAACAACCACGCACCTTCCCAACCGTATGGGTCGGCGATGCGCCGTGTTACCTGCACTGGCCCGACGCTCCCGGCGCAGAAGCCCACCGGCCGGCGCTGGCGCAGCTTTGTGCCAAGGTCACGCGCTTGGGACATTCTGCTTCGCTTGTCCAGATGTGGGTGGCTGACGCGCCCCCCACGCCTGAAGCCGGCTTTGTGTGTTGGTTGCCTGAAACGGACACCGAGGACTGGTTGGCCGACCATCAACTGCGCCGGCTGCATGAGGCTTCTTCGCTGGAACGCTTGCGTGAAGCTTTTGCAGCGGGACGCCATCCGACCATCGGGTTGGCAACCGGCTATCGGCCGCAGCGGGATAACCCCAGAGCGGCAATGACGGCCTTGAAGGCGACGGCCTTTGATCAGGACTTGTTTGTGTTGGCCCAGACCGATGGCCCTAGCCTGCCGGTTGAAGCTGCGCTTCAGGTGACGCAAGCCCTGCGGGCGACCTTGATGCGAGGCTCTCCGCAGCAACCGCCTCCGGCGTGGCTCAGCGGTCACGAGGCTGACGGCCAACCACTGGCCGATGGGCGTGGACACCTGGCATTCCTGCCACTGCCCTTTGTCGGCTACGAACATGCCGACGGTCGGCTGCTCGGCGTCGCGCTGGCCTTTCCGCCGGACATCCCCCGTCCCAAACGGGGTGCCATCCTGCGCCCGTCCATCCTCGACGCGCGGGGACAACCGGCCGCCATCCAGCTCAAGCTCGGACGGCTCGGCGTTTGGGTCCTCCGCAAGCGTGCCTGGGATGACACCCGCGCCACACTCCGCCCGGAAACCTGGACGGCCTTTCCAGAGGGAGCGATCTGCTGGGCCAGCGTGACGCCGGTCGTCCTTGACCGCTTCCCCAAAGCCAACCGGTTACTGGAGCGGGCCGCTTGGGAAGCCGAAGTCGGTCAACTGCTGTTTACCGCCTGTCGCCGTGCCGGATTGCCGGAACCGGTCGTGATTGATTTCGACCCGACGAGCTGGCATGTGGGCGCGCCGCGCGCCGTTGCCAAGGAACGTCCACTGCGCGGACAGACCTTGCCGCGCCCGGCGCAGGCCAAGTTCGGTGGCGGCTTTCCGCCCTATCTGGTCAAGGGCGCGACGGCGCCCAAGCCCCAGCTTCACGTGTTTCTGCAATTTGCCGAGCCAGTTGTCGGCCCCGTCTTGCTCGGCGCCGGACGCTTTTTTGGCTACGGGCTGTTCAAACCGCTCAAGCCTCGTCATCCACGGAGTTAGTTCTATGACGCGCGTTACGATAGATGACTTTGAAGCTTTTTTCCGTGAAGTTCATGCGACCGCTCCCTACCCTTGGCAGCGTCGGCTGGCAGCGCAAGTCGTGGCCGGGAACTGGCCTGAGGTTATTGATTTGCCGACTGGTAGCGGCAAGACGGCAACGCTCGACATCGGGGTGTTTGCCCTGGCCTGTCAAGCAGACTGTGAACCGAACAAGCGCACCGCCCCACGGCGCTTCTTTTTTTGCGTCAACCGGCGCGTCATCGTGGATGAGGCTTACCGGCGCGCGCTGCGCTTGGCGCAAAGCCTTCTCGCGGCCGAACAGTCCCCACAGCGTTATCCAACCCTGGCCAGGGTGGCGGCTGCATTGCGCGCGATTTCAACGCTGCGGCCGGAAAGTGCGCCACCGCTCGACGTGCTTGAACTACGCGGCGGTCTGTACCGTGACAACCGGTGGGCGCGGTCGGCGACCCAACCGCTCATCGTCTGCACGACTGTTGACCAGTTTGGGTCACGGCTGTTGTTTCGCGGCTACGGTGTCTCGGCCGGGGCGGCGCCGATTCAAGCTGGACTGGCTGCCTATGACAGTCTCGTACTGCTCGACGAAGCTCACATCAGCCGTCCGTTTCTCCAAACCTTGCAGGCTGTCCGCGATTATCTTGACCCAGCGCAGTGGGCGGAACGGGACATCGGCGTGCGGCCGCTGGTGGTGGTTTCGATGACCGCCACTCCAGTGGTAGGCGCTGCCCAGAGCTTTCAACTCGACTCGGAAGACCGCGCTACGCCGCGGCTGAAGCAGATACTCAAGGCGACCAAGCCGGCGCGACTGGTGCGCGTGCCGGACATCGTGAAGGCCATCGTCACTGAGGTTCAGACACTGGCCGACCAGATCAGGACCGGCGCTTGCCCGGACGCGCAGTTTCCGCTCTTTGGCGAGGGTGCTCCAGGTGGATGCGCCATTGGGGTCATGGTCAATCGCGTAGCCACGGCGAAGGCCGTTCACGAGGCGCTGCACAAGGCATTCCCGAACGCCAGCGTGGAACTCGTCATTGGGGCGATGCGGCCGATTGACCGCGACGCCCAGCAGGCGCGACTCAGCGCACGCATTGGGTCCGACCGTCCCGACCACAGCGCCGAGTTGAGCATCGTGGTTTCAACCCAGTGCCTTGAAGTCGGCGCGGACTACGACGTTGACGTGCTCATCACCGAGTGCGCGGCGCTTGACGCGCTCCGCCAGCGCATGGGGCGTCTCAACCGGCGCGGACGCCCGATTCAGGCCCAGGCGGTCATCCTCATGGATGAAAAATCGCTCGAAGCCAAGCAGGCTGATCCGATTTACGGCGAGGCTCTCGGTCAGACGTGGGCGTGGCTGCAACAGGTTGCTGTCAACAATGTTGTGGATTTCGGCATTGAGGCTTTTGACGGCCTCTTGGCGGCTCATGGAGCAAACGGCCGGCTGCCGGCGGCTTGCCTGGGCCCGTCAGCGCGACGTGACGCGGCCGCGTTGCTTCCGGCATACCTCGACGTGCTGGTTCAGACCAGTCCGCGGCCATCGCTTGACCCGCAGGTTGCGCTCTTTCTTCACGGCTCGCAGCCCGGTGAACCGGATGCGCAAGTTTGCTGGCGCGCCGATCTCAGCGCCTTTTCGCCCGAAGCTTGGGGTGAAGTCGTGAGCTTGCTTCCGCCGACGGCCGCCGAATGCATGACCGTCCCGATGTCGCGCTTGCGGCGGTGGCTGACTGGAGAGGATCGGAAGAAGGACGATGTCAGCGACCTGTTGGGGGTTGGCGAAGCGGCTGACGACCGGCCCAAAAGCCTTCTACCGGAACGGCGTGGCTTGCTCTGGCGCGGACTGGAGGAGCATCGCCGGCTTGTTGCCGTAGATGACATACAGCCGGGCGACACCGTTGTTTTGCCCGTTGAAGTCGGTGGTTGGGAAGCGCTGGGCCATCTGCCGCCGGGCGCCTTGCCCGATGTTGCCGAGGAAGCGGCCCGTCCGGCCCGCGACCGGGCTGTTGTGCGACTGCATCCGGCCCTTTTCGACGGCCGCCTTGAGACACCAACCCTGAAAGCGCTGTTTGAGCACATGGCCGACCCCGAAGCAACGCTCAACCTGGATGACTGGCGTGCGGCCCTGCGCGAGCTTGCCGATGAGGTTGAGCAACACTCCGAGCGCGAGCAGTTTGCGCGGTTGATAGACAACCTGCGCCGGTTGGCAACTCCCGAGCTTGGACTCCTGCGCGAACCTTATCCTGACCGGCGCGGCTACGTTTTGGTGACGCGCAAGCGGTTGGGCGCGGCTGTGGACTGGGCAACCCCGCTGATAGATGAGGGTGAGGATGAACGGTCCTACGTCACTTGTGCCGAGCCGGTGACGCTGGCCGACCACAGTCGGGATGTCCGGGAGGAAATCCGGCGGACGATTCAGGCGTTGCCTCTGACGATTCGGCAAGACGTTCTGTTAGCGGCAGCGGAAGGACATGACTGGGGCAAGGCGGATGAACGGTTTCAGGCGTTGCTGCGCCGGGCCGATTGCACTGAAGTCTGGCTTCTGGATGCCTCCCCGCAGAGGTTGTTGGCTAAATCTGACGGGTTTCCGCTGACACCTTATGAACGGCAGCAAGCACGGGAGCGGGCTGGTCTGCCTTCGGGCTTTCGGCATGAGATGCTGTCGGTGACGATGCTGGAAGCGGCCCAGCCGGCGCTCCCCTTCAACGCCGAAGAACGTGACCTCGTGCTGTACTTGGTCGGGACGCACCATGGCCGCGGCCGTCCCTTTGCGCCGGTGGTCGTGGATTTGGAGGCGACCGATATTGATTTCACGGCCACGCTACTTGACCAGACCTATGCCGTCCGGCTCACGGGGCGGCAGCGGGCAGACCGGGCGCCGCACCGACTGGACTCAGGCATCGGTGCGCGCTTCTGGCGCATGCAACGCCGCTATGGCTGGTGGGGCGCGGCCTATTTGGAGGCGGTGCTCCGTTTGGCCGACCAGCAGGCCAGCGCTGATGAAGAGGCCGGGCTGACTTCCCAACCACAAACGTTCTATGCGACCGGAGGTGACACATGACGCAGGGATTGCGCGAGCTGGTTTTACGCGGACTCGATGGCATGACGCCACTTGGGTTTCTGGCGGCGCTGGGGCTGGTCAACGTGCTGCGCCATCAGGCAGAAACGTCCGACATCGAACTGGCCTGGACAACCGACGATGGCGGGTGGGTTGCCAAGCTCCGCAGCTCGGCAGTGCTTGACCAACAGGGCTTGCTTGATGGGCTTGACCGCGCGTTGGTCAAGGCACTGGCGGCCCATCCGGCGAAGCTCTACGAAGCGCAGAAGGAAAAATTTGTGTCTGTTCGCCGTGCGGCGACACGGTTTCAGCGGCAGGAAGTGGATTTCCTGGCGGCGATTGGAAGCAACCTCGCGTCAGACGAGGCGACCAGTCAACTTCAAACCACGCGCCGGGATTATCACCTTGGCAACATCGTTTCTATTTTGAAGAACACCCAGCGCGACCACCTGCGCCGAACGCTTTTCAAGCCGTGGGATTATGCCGACCCACTTGAGAATCAATCGCTGCACCTTGACCCGTCGGAAGATCGCCGCCATGCCTACCAATGGAACAAGCCATCTGGGGACCCCAATCGCCGCAAGCGGGGTGGGATGCTCGGCGCGAATCGGCTGGCACTAGAGGCGCTGGGGTGGTTTCCGACCTGGCCCGTTGGCGGCGCGCTCAAAACGCTTGGCTTTAGCGGCTTCGGCAAGGACGAAACCCGCTGGACGTGGCCCATCTGGACGCCCTTTGTCCCGGCCGACCTTATTCCGTCGTTACTGGCTCTGGCGCCGTTGCAGGACGACCCAATTGCCGAAGCTGACCGACGGCGGCTGCGTCAGATGGGCGTGGTGGCGGCTTACCGCGTCCAACGGATTCTGGTCAAGAAAACACCCAACTTCACACCGGCCCGCAAGGTTGTGTGAGCCATCCGATTGGTTTTGGAGGTCCTGGCTATGGATGCTTTGGCAACGACACCTGAACTCATCCCGGCGCGCATGCTCAACGAATATGTCTATTGCCCGCGTCTATTTTACCTGGAGTATGTTCAGCGCGAATGGGCAACCAACCTGGATGTGCTTCAGGGGCGCTACGTTCACCGCCGGGTTGACCAGGCAGCCGGGCGCGTACCTCGGGCTGAAGCCGTCACGGCTGAAGTGGCGATTCATGCGCGGTCGGTCGAAATTGGTTCGGAAGAACTCGGCGCGGTTGCCGTCATTGACGTGCTTGAAAGTGACGATGGGCAGCTTGTGCCGGTGGACTATAAAAAAGGCAGCGCGCCGGACTTGCCGGAGGGAGCGTGGGAACCGGAACGCATCCAGGTTTGCTTGCAGGGTCTCTTGCTGCGCGCCAACGGTTACGTCTCCAACTATGGCGTCATTTATTACGTGGGTGACAAAACGCGCGTCCGGGTTGAGTTTACACCGGCGCTGGTCACGCGGACGAAGCAGCTTTTGGCCGACGCGCGCGCGTTGGCGGTAGCCGGCAGCTTGCCGCCGCCGTTGGTCAACTCAAACAAGTGCCCGCGCTGTTCACTGGTTGGCATTTGTTTGCCGGACGAGCTCAACCACGTTCAGCAGGTAACTGGTAGCCGACCGACGGCAGAGACGGCTCATGGGTCGGACAAGGCGGGGTCGGTTGCGCCTGACGTAGCGCCTGCGCGGCGTGAAATCCGGCGCTTGTTTCCGGCACGGGACGACAACAAGGCGGTGTATGTCCAGGGGCAAGGTTACACACTTGGGCTGAGGGGTGCCACGCTTGAGATCCGCGACAAGGGACAAGCGGTGGACGCCGTGCGTTTGTTTGAGGTCAGTCAGCTCAATATCTTTGGCAACGTTCAGCTTTCCGCCCAGGCGCTGCGCGCGTTGGCCAGCCAGGAGATTCCCATTCTGCACCTGAGTTACGGTGGATGGCTTCAGGCGGTGACCGCTCCACCGCCTCACAAAAACATCGAGTTACGCTGCCGTCAGTTTCAAGCTGCCGCGGACCCAGCGTTTTGCTTGAAGCTGGCCAAGGCGTTGGTTGGAGGAAAAATTCGCAACAGCCGTTTGCTGCTTCGGCGGAATGGACGCCGCCTGCCCCCGGAAGCGCTTTCCCAGTTGGTGGCGTTGCGCGACCTCGTCGAGCGGGGCACCAGCTTGGCGGAGCTATTGGGGGTGGAAGGCAGCGCCGCGCGCGAGTACTTCCGGTATTTTTCGACGATGTTCAAGTTGCCGCCGGATGACGCGCCGCCATTTGACTTCACGGGCCGCAACCGTCGTCCGCCCAAAGACCCCATCAACGCCCTGCTTTCATTTGGCTACAGTTTGTTGGTCAAGGAAATGGTGGTGGCCGTGTTGGGGGTTGGGTTTGACCCCTACCTTGGCTTTTATCATCAACCACGTTATGGACGCCCGGCGCTCGCGCTGGATTTGATGGAAGAGTTTCGTCCCTTGGTGGCGGACTCAGTCGTTATCACCGTTATCAACAACGGCGAGATTGGCCCGGATGACTTCCTCCAGCGGGGTGAAGCTGTGGCGCTTCTTCCACGCGCGCGAAAGGTGTTCATTGAGGCTTTTGAGCGGCGGCTTGACCAACTGGTGACACATCCGGTCTTTGGTTATCAAGTGAGTTATCGCCGGGTATTTGAAATTCAGGCACGGCTTTTGGCCCGAACGCTTACCGGGGAAATTCCACGCTACATTCCGTTTGTTACGCGCTGACGGGGTTTAGCTCAGCTTTTTTTCAGGCATGGAAGACAGGACGCGGCAGGTCGTTGGGTTGGCGGCGGAGGCTGGAAAAGGTCTTGGTCGGTTGGACCTGCCAAGCCCGAACGAGAGAACAACTTCACGGATTTCTCATCGTGGAAGGCTAGACTTGGCGAGTCGGAAAGAGGGTTTATGCGTAACCGCTATGTTGTTTGCTATGACATTGCCAATCAAAAGCGATGGCGTCAGGTGTACCGTATTATGCGCGGCTTTGGCGATGCGGTTCAGTATTCGGTTTTTTGCTGTGATCTGTCACCGAGTGAGCGAATGCTGATGATCATGGCTCTGACGGAAGTGATGAATCAGCGTGAAGACCGCGTGATGGTGGTCGATATTGGCCCGGCGGACGGGCGCGGCAAGGCTTGTATTGAGGCGCTGGGCAAGCCACTTGCACCGAACTCGAGCGAGCGGATCACCGTTGTTGTGTAGTGGTTCGGGGTTGGAAGGGGTGCGAGCGGTGGGGTGATGCGTCTTTTGCCGGGAGCCGCTCGCAGGCATGAAGCTTTTATGAATCAGCCTGTTACAAAAACTGGCTTGACGTATCGGACTTGTTTTGGGCATGGTTTTGCAACCGCTCGCAAAACGGTCTGCAGCTACTTGAAAACACGGACGTTGGGCGAACGGACTTTTTCCGCTTGAAAAAAAGCGGCCCCATTGAAGCAAATTACCTGGAGACGCATGCCCACCGGGCCTATTCTTTTTCCGCTTGAAAAAAAGCGGCCCCATTGAAGCCGTATCGCTACATCCATCGCCTTCTGCGGCGGTTGGAGGCTTTTTCCGCTTGAAAAAAAGCGGCCCCATTGAAGCGGGGTTGGACGCCCATGGTTTGGATGAGGTTGGCAACTTTTTCCGCTTGAAAAAAAGCGGCCCCATTGAAGCGGCGCGGGGGCTGACCAGGTGGAACGCCTTGGCGACTTTTTCCGCTTGAAAAAAAGCGGCCCCATTGAAGCGTCTTTCGGCGGAGTCAGTTGGAGCTAGCCAATTCCACTTTTTCCGCTTGAAAAAAAGCGGCCCCATTGAAGCCTTGAGCAGCTCGACCAGGGACAGCTCCCCGGCCTGAGCTTTTTCCGCTTGAAAAAAAGCGGCCCCATTGAAGCTTAGACGGACGCCGCTTGGCTACGGACTCTGGAACCCTTTTTCCGCTTGAAAAAAAGCGGCCCCATTGAAGCGGTTGCTGTGGATGGAGGAGCGTGACACCCTTGGTCCTTTTTCCGCTTGAAAAAAAGCGGCCCCATTGAAGCGGTCAGGCTGGCGACCTACCGGTGGTCGGTGACTGGCTTTTTCCGCTTGAAAAAAAGCGGCCCCATTGAAGCACCGTATTCCGACGTTGCCGCCGACAGGATCAGTTTCCTTTTTCCGCTTGAAAAAAAGCGGCCCCATTGAAGCTCTGGCAGTGAGCTGGCCTCGGTGCCGGGGCTGGTGCTTTTTCCGCTTGAAAAAAAGCGGCCCCATTGAAGCATTTTCACCGGTCCGTCCGCGATGGCGTCCAGAAAGCTTTTTCCGCTTGAAAAAAAGCGGCCCCATTGAAGCAGTGGGGTGATGGCGGCGGCCGGCTCCCCTCTGTCATCTTTTTCCGCTTGAAAAAAAGCGGCCCCATTGAAGCGGTCAGGTCACGGCGAATCGGCGTCGGCACCAGACCTTTTTCCGCTTGAAAAAAAGCGGCCCCATTGAAGCTAAACGGGTATGGGTTTCAACGTTGCGGCTAAGGAGCTTTTTCCGCTTGAAAAAAAGCGGCCCCATTGAAGCTGGTGAGTGTGCTGGTGCCAGAAAGTGCTATCCGCCTTTTTCCGCTTGAAAAAAAGCGGCCCCATTGAAGCTTATAATTACTACACAATTCAATTTACTCTAAAGGTCTTTTTCCGCTTGAAAAAAAGCGGCCCCATTGAAGCTCTGTTATACTGTTCCGTTTTTTTTTCCTTGCCAAGCTTTTTCCGCTTGAAAAAAAGCGGCCCCATTGAAGCTTCCTGATAAACACGCTGATGACCAACCACTCGGCTTCTTTTTCCGCTTGAAAAAAAGCGGCCCCATTGAAGCCAGGTGATGCGTTCCCGGCGCCGCACCGTCACATTCGCTTTTTCCGCTTGAAAAAAAGCGGCCCCATTGAAGCGCCCATGAGCACCTGGCCGGGATTCCCTACTGGGGGCTTTTTCCGCTTGAAAAAAAGCGGCCCCATTGAAGCGCCTTGTGGGCCGCAAGCGCCTGGACCTGCGCCGCCCCTTTTTCCGCTTGAAAAAAAGCGGCCCCATTGAAGCTACTCCATGATGGACAGGCGGTGTCCATCGGTGGCGACTTTTTCCGCTTGAAAAAAAGCGGCCCCATTGAAGCGATCTGTGCTTCATCCTGGGTGTAGTAGGCCAGAAAGCTTTTTCCGCTTGAAAAAAAGCGGCCCCATTGAAGCCCTGGTGATGGCTTCGTCGGAGAGGATGTTTCTGGCTTTTTCCGCTTGAAAAAAAGCGGCCCCATTGAAGCGTCGCCAGTCAGACGACTATAAGCCAGGTGATGGGGTGGCTTTTTCCGCTTGAAAAAAAGCGGCCCCATTGAAGCAGGCCGGGCTGGTGAAAGCCCTTGCCAAAGATCAACTTTTTCCGCTTGAAAAAAAGCGGCCCCATTGAAGCCGTCTTGGCCGCCGTGAGACCACCGCCATAGGTGAGCTTTTTCCGCTTGAAAAAAAGCGGCCCCATTGAAGCACATGCCTTCCGCTTGGCGGCGGTGTCTGGCAGACGGCTTTTTCCGCTTGAAAAAAAGCGGCCCCATTGAAGCAAAATTCTCATGCGTGGCAAGGAGGTGGCAGAGGGCGCTTTTTCCGCTTGAAAAAAAGCGGCCCCATTGAAGCAAAAATGAAAGTCCAACCTGCTTGGCCAGCCGCTCATCTTTTTCCGCTTGAAAAAAAGCGGCCCCATTGAAGCAGTGCCGCTCGCCCACGCGCGCGGCGTCGTATCCAGCTTTTTCCGCTTGAAAAAAAGCGGCCCCATTGAAGCGGGCTGTTGATGAGTTGGCTCAAGTCCTTGAGGCCCTTTTTCCGCTTGAAAAAAAGCGGCCCCATTGAAGCTTCCATGACCTGGCGGCGGGTTACGATCCCCTGCCGGCTTTTTCCGCTTGAAAAAAAGCGGCCCCATTGAAGCCCCTTCAAGCTGATATTCTACCTACCGAGCCGCTTGGCCTTTTTCCGCTTGAAAAAAAGCGGCCCCATTGAAGCTCCCCCCTGACGAGCTCATCGCCGACGGTAAGCTACTTTTTCCGCTTGAAAAAAAGCGGCCCCATTGAAGCGATTAGGTCGCGCATCCCCAGCGTCCACTCCACTAGCTTTTTCCGCTTGAAAAAAAGCGGCCCCATTGAAGCTTCAGATACTGGTATTGACGTTTGATTTGCGCGCCCTTTTTCCGCTTGAAAAAAAGCGGCCCCATTGAAGCCCCCATGGGATGGTAGCGGGGTCCCCCCTTACGGGTCACTTTTTCCGCTTGAAAAAAAGCGGCCCCATTGAAGCCCGGTACGATTGGGCCGTCCGATACAGTCATCCCAATCTTTTTCCGCTTGAAAAAAAGCGGCCCCATTGAAGCCACACTGGGCAGGAGCGTTATGCGCCGGCGGTTACGATCTTTTTCCGCTTGAAAAAAAGCGGCCCCATTGAAGCGGAAGAGCGTTTATTGCAGTTTGTGGTGAAGGTGTCCCTTTTTCCGCTTGAAAAAAAGCGGCCCCATTGAAGCAAATGACCCGTTTTGAAACGCATCTTCCAGGCGAGCTTTTTCCGCTTGAAAAAAAGCGGCCCCATTGAAGCGTCATTGGGACGGCGGTCGGCTTACTGCTCATTTGTGCTTTTTCCGCTTGAAAAAAAGCGGCCCCATTGAAGCCGCAGGTTGTCAAGCGTTATTTTTTCTTCGTGAAGTCTTTTTCCGCTTGAAAAAAAGCGGCCCCATTGAAGCAGATGCTAGGTTATGTCCGGCGGCGATTGGAATGAAGCTTTTTCCGCTTGAAAAAAAGCGGCCCCATTGAAGCCCGGAAGTTTTTTCATCTCATCCGGCAAGCCAGGCACTTTTTCCGCTTGAAAAAAAGCGGCCCCATTGAAGCAATCAGACAGCGCCGCCCCAATTGCTACCCAGCTTCTTTTTCCGCTTGAAAAAAAGCGGCCCCATTGAAGCCCACCGCCCTGCTCCCAGCCGTCATCCAAAGCCTGCTTTTTCCGCTTGAAAAAAAGCGGCCCCATTGAAGCTGATCGGAGTTTCAACCAGTCGGCGGGGGCTCCGGCTTTTTCCGCTTGAAAAAAAGCGGCCCCATTGAAGCGTGGGTGGTCCTGGACGGCGACGACGACGACGTTGGCCTTTTTCCGCTTGAAAAAAAGCGGCCCCATTGAAGCGGTCAGCCCCCGCCGCCCTATGGCTACCGCAACGACCTTTTTCCGCTTGAAAAAAAGCGGCCCCATTGAAGCTGGCGTCCACCGGCGCCGGAGGCTGAGCGGGAAAAGCTTTTTCCGCTTGAAAAAAAGCGGCCCCATTGAAGCGATTTGTCGGCGGTAAGGGTCTGGGTGAGCTGGGCGCCTTTTTCCGCTTGAAAAAAAGCGGCCCCATTGAAGCCCTTGCCGGTATAGAGTTCCTCGAGGCGGAGGATGCTTTTTCCGCTTGAAAAAAAGCGGCCCCATTGAAGCCGGTCAGAGCTGGCGCAACAATGGGAAGCCAGCTTTTCTTTTTCCGCTTGAAAAAAAGCGGCCCCATTGAAGCCGGGCCGGGTTGGGTCGCCCAGGCGGCTTTGGATTGGCTTTTTCCGCTTGAAAAAAAGCG
Source organism: Chloracidobacterium validum (assembly GCF_018304825.1). Classification (NCBI taxonomy): domain Bacteria; kingdom Pseudomonadati; phylum Acidobacteriota; class Blastocatellia; order Chloracidobacteriales; family Chloracidobacteriaceae; genus Chloracidobacterium; species Chloracidobacterium validum. The sequence continues at coordinate 198,044 of NZ_CP072649.1, read as the reverse complement.
GCCCCATTGAAGCAACCCAGCCGCGCGCAGCCTCTATCAGACAGCCGGCTTTTTCCGCTTGAAAAAAAGCGGCCCCATTGAAGCCGTCGCCCACCTCCCAAAACCTCAGATGGCGCTCACTTTTTCCGCTTGAAAAAAAGCGGCCCCATTGAAGCCACGCAGCTCGAAGAACGGGATATTGTTCTCCACGAGCTTTTTCCGCTTGAAAAAAAGCGGCCCCATTGAAGCCACCTCATTCACCATCGGTTGGGGTTGCCCGCGGAGACCTTTTTCCGCTTGAAAAAAAGCGGCCCCATTGAAGCTGGCGCGGCAAAACACACCACCTGGTAGTCCGTCGCCTTTTTCCGCTTGAAAAAAAGCGGCCCCATTGAAGCCCGGTACGCTGACGACGATTGGCGCAGGCGGGCGCGCTTTTTCCGCTTGAAAAAAAGCGGCCCCATTGAAGCAGCAGGACATCCTTGCCCCCAGCCCCGACCTTCAGGCTTTTTCCGCTTGAAAAAAAGCGGCCCCATTGAAGCCTTTTTTTCTCATTCATTCTGCTTTGAATATAGCACTTTTTCCGCTTGAAAAAAAGCGGCCCCATTGAAGCGGGACGTCGGCGAAGCGTTTCGCCTGGCGGGCGCCGCTTTTTCCGCTTGAAAAAAAGCGGCCCCATTGAAGCTTTCAGTCGAGCCGCTTGAGTTGAAACCCAATCAACTTTTTCCGCTTGAAAAAAAGCGGCCCCATTGAAGCTTTCGGCACTCAAGTCCCAAGCCGGGAAGCGGACCCAGCTTTTTTCGCTTGAAAAAAAGCGGCCCCATTGAAGCGCTCTGATCTCACCTGAGTGTCCACGCTCATGAAGCTTTTTCCGCTTGAAAAAAAGCGGCCCCATTGAAGCGGAAAACAAAATGAGCAGCTACCCGCGGCTGTCTCTCTTTTTCCGCTTGAAAAAAAGCGGCCCCATTGAAGCGTGTCGTGGACATTCCCGAAGTGCCCGATGCATGGGTCTTTTTCCGCTTGAAAAAAAGCGGCCCCATTGAAGCAAATTCACTACAGGAGGCAAAAAATGACCACACTCACCTTTTTCCGCTTGAAAAAAAGCGGCCCCATTGAAGCCCGGCTGGGCGACCTGGTCGGCGCGTGCGAGGTGTGGCTTTTTCCGCTTGAAAAAAAGCGGCCCCATTGAAGCCTCAGCCGCGACGCCCACCGCGCCGTGATTGAACGCCTTTTTCCGCTTGAAAAAAAGCGGCCCCATTGAAGCAGCGAATCTCAACGCCCCATCCGCCGCCAGACTGTGCTTTTTCCGCTTGAAAAAAAGCGGCCCCATTGAAGCGCGGGCAGACTCACTACCGAGCCGTCCGGCGCGGCCACCTTTTTCCGCTTGAAAAAAAGCGGCCCCATTGAAGCGTGCGCGTGACCAACCCACGCGCCGGTAGGTGACGCCTTTTTCCGCTTGAAAAAAAGCGGCCCCATTGAAGCGAGGTTGACGCGGTGTTTGACGCCGCGCGGCAGCAGCTTTTTCCGCTTGAAAAAAAGCGGCCCCATTGAAGCTCGCTCTATCCGCTCCACCGCCGTGTACGAGCGCCAGCTTTTTCCGCTTGAAAAAAAGCGGCCCCATTGAAGCGCGGGCAGACTCACTACCGAGCCGTCCGGCGCGGCCACCTTTTTCCGCTTGAAAAAAAGCGGCCCCATTGAAGCTGGGAAGAGATAGAGGCGAGGAGTGAGCAGAGAGAGCTTTTTCCACTTGAAAGAAAGCGGCTCCATTGAAGCTGGGAAGAGATAGAGGCGAGGAGTGAGCAGAGAGAGCTTTTTCCACTTGAAAGAAAGCGGCTCCATTGAAGCTGGGAAGAGATAGAGGCGAGGAGTGAGCAGAGAGAGCTTTTTCCACTTGAAAGAAAGCGGCTTCCATTGAAGCGGTGAGTAGTGTTCAGTCTTCAGTGAGCAGTGTTCTTTTTTCCGCCTGAAAAAAGTGACTTCGCAGTTCCGTTGAGGCATTGCTTGTTAGGTTGATTACAGTTTGTAGTTCTCACCCCATACCTAGCCCTGGACACTAGACAGGAATGCCGGTAACTGAAAGCGCAACACAGATAACTATTCACTGACTACCTCAGGCCAAGTCTCAAACACGCAGGCCCACCCGACGCGAAGGGCAGGGCTTTCCGCTGCTCCCGACAAACCGCTTCGCAAGATAAAGAACCATAGCCTTCAACGACGTTCACCAACTTCGATGACGACGGTGCGAGGCTTCAACAGAGCCGCTTTTTTCAAGCGGAAAAAGTGCTGATTGAGAAAAAAGGGCTGGTTAAGAGTTAGACCCTGCCTTGAGAATTATGACGCTGCCGCCCTACAAGAAAGACCGCCCACTACAAGCGTGGACTGGCATAGGTCATGACCAAGTAGATTAGCGTCTCGGTATTGCCTGGGTTGGCATAGGTGTGCGGTACGTCAGCCCGAAAATAGACCGCATCGCCAGCCAGTAACTCAATGGGCGACCCGTCACCAACCGTCAGCAACAGACATCCGTTCTGCACCACCAAGTTTTCGTACGTGCCTTCGGCATGCGGCTCCGCCGCCTCGATGCAGCCCACCTTCAACCGCAGCTCGTAAAACTCCGCCCGCCGCTCCCGATCAAACGGAAACAAGGCGCGGCTCTCAAACCGCCCGTCCTGGGAACGCAACACCTTGGCCGCCGCCTGGGGCAACACCACAACGGACTGCCCCGGCTCATCGCCAAGCAAGTCGGCAAACCGAACGCCCAATCCACGGGCGACCTTCCAGAGCACGGCTATCGTGGGGGCGCTGTCGCCAGCTTCAATCTGTCCGAGCATGGCCCGACTCACCCCCGCCCGCGCCGCCAGGCGCTCAAGACTCAACCCACGCTGGCGGCGTAGCAACTCCAGGTTCTCACCCACCCGCCGCTTCAGCTCAAGTGCTTCAGGTTCAACGGCTTTAGACTTCGGCTTCACGTTGGATCACACACCCGCAAACCAGTCCGCCGGGCTTCGGCGGCAGCCAGGCAGACATTGTTGACGAAAAAGTAAAGTATTCAGTAAGGTAAGACCAATGGAATTTTAGCCGGGGGCGCCCCGCTAGCGAGGATGTAAGTTTCACACCGATGCGAATCACGGCGCAAGAAGAATATGGTCTCCGCTGCCTCATCCAGCTTGCGCGCCAAGCCGATGGACAAGGCTTGACGCTCAAGCAAATTGGCGAGCGTGAAGGCATCTCGACGGCCAACGCCGGGAAAATCCTCTGGCTGTTGAGCAATGCCGGTATCGTCAAGTCGGCGCGCGGTATCAAAGGTGGGTACATGCTCGCCCGCCCAGCCACCCAAATTACGGTCAGTGAAGTCATCGGCGTTTTTGAAAACGCTGACCTGGAAGAGCACTGTAAAAACTTCTCCGGTATTCAGGAAGTCTGCGTCCACAACGCCGATTGTGGCATCCGTCCCGTGCTACAGATTCTCAATGAGACCGTCAAACAAGTCCTCAGCCGGATTACCCTGGCCCAACTCATCCACCATGAGTGCGAAGTCGGCGAACGCTTGCTCCAACTTCAGCGCACCGCCCGACCGACAACGGCCGCGATGTCAGCGTGAAGTCGAGCCGCGAGCAACCGCCGCCACCCCGCCGTGGGTCATGTTGATGCGTCTCAACCGATATGTTTAGGAAGGAACCCGAGTCATGAGCGCCATTGCCACCGCCCTTGCCACGCAGGAATACAAATATGGATTTACAACCGACATCGAGTCGGATGTCGCCCCGCGTGGCTTGAATGAAGACACCATTCGCCTGATTTCTTCAAAGAAGGAAGAACCCGACTTCATGCTGGAGTTCCGCCTCAAGGCTTACCGGCAGTGGTTGAAGATGACGGAACCGACCTGGCAAAACGTCAAGTACCCACCGATTGACTATCAAGACATCATTTACTACTCCGCGCCCAAGCCAAAGAAAAAGCTCAACAGCCTCGACGAAGTGGACCCGGAGCTTCTCGAAACCTTTGAGAAGCTTGGTATTCCACTGCATGAGCAAAAGCTCCTGGCCAATGTCGCGGTGGATGCCATCTTCGACAGCGTTTCGGTGGCGACGACCTACAAGGAAAAACTGCGCGAGCATGGCGTCATTTTCTGTTCGTTCTCCGAGGCCGTGAAGGAGCACCCGGAACTCGTGCGCAAGTACCTCGGCACGGTGGTTCCGATTACCGACAACTACTTCGCGGCGCTCAACTCGGCGGTCTTCAGCGATGGCTCGTTTGTTTTCGTGCCGAAGGGTGTCCGGTGCCCCATGGAACTGTCGAGCTACTTCCGCATCAACAACGCCGAATCAGGACAGTTTGAGCGCACGCTCATCATTTGCGAGGAAGGCGCATCGGTGTCCTACCTGGAAGGCTGCACCGCGCCGAAGTTCGACAAAAACCAGCTCCATGCGGCCGTCGTCGAACTCATCGCGCTCGATGACGCCGACATCAAGTATTCGACCGTCCAGAACTGGTACGCCGGCGATGAGGAAGGCCGCGGCGGCATCTACAACTTCGTCACCAAGCGCGGCAAATGCCTGGGACGCAACTCGAAGATTTCCTGGACACAGGTCGAAACCGGCTCGGCCATCACCTGGAAGTACCCAAGCTGCGTACTCATCGGCGACAACTCGGTTGGCGAGTTCTACTCCGTGGCGCTGACCAACCACCGGCAGCAGGCGGATACCGGCACGAAGATGATCCACATCGGCAAAAATACCCGGTCGCGCATCGTGTCGAAGGGTATCTCAGCCGGCAAGTCCAACAACAGCTACCGCGGACTGGTCAAGATCATGGCGAGCGCGGAGCATGCCCGCAACTACACGCAGTGCGACTCCATGCTCATCGGGCACGACTGCGGCGCCAATACCTTCCCCTACATCGAAGTCCAAAACAACACGGCCAACATCGAGCACGAAGCCACGACTTCAAAAATCAGCGAGGAACAGGTGTTTTACTTCATGCAGCGCGGCATTCCGCAGGAAGACGCCATTTCGATGATCATCAGCGGCTTTTGCAAGGAAGTCATCCGCGAGCTGCCGATGGAGTTCGCCGTCGAAGCCCAGCGCCTCCTCGGCATGAAGCTGGAGAACTCAGTCGGATAAGCCCCGGCTTCGCTCACCCGACCCGGACCAAGTCCCAGTCATTCAGAAAACGATAAGGAACCCACCATGCTGGAAATCAAAAACCTCCATGCGGTCATCGAAGACCGCCCCATCCTACGGGGCGTCAACCTCACGGTCAACGCCGGCGAGATTCACGCCATCATGGGACCAAACGGCTCAGGCAAAAGCACCCTGTCCAAAGTTCTGGCCGGTCATCCCGATTACACCGTTACGCAGGGCGAAGTCACCTACTTTGGCAAGAATCTGCTTGAGCTTGAACCCGACGAGCGGGCGCGGGAAGGCGTGTTCCTGGCATTTCAGTACCCGATTGAGATTCCCGGCGTCAGCAACGCGACGTTTTTGCGCGCGGCCTATAACCAACTCCGCAAGCATCGTGGCGAGGAAGAACTTGACCCGCTCGAGTTCGACGACCTGCTCCAGGAAAAAATCAAAATTGTCGAAATGGATAAATCCTTCATTGACCGCTCGGTCAACGAGGGCTTTTCGGGCGGCGAAAAAAAGCGCAACGAAATTCTCCAAATGGCAATTCTCGAACCAAAACTGGCCGTGCTCGACGAAACCGACTCCGGGCTGGACATTGACGCCCTGCGCATCGTGGCGAACGGCGTCAACCGGCTCCACACCGCTGACAATGCCATTCTGCTCGTGACGCACTATCAGCGGCTGCTTGACTACATCCAGCCGGACTTCGTCCACGTGCTGCTCAACGGGCGCATCGTCAAGTCGGGCGGCAAGGACTTGGCCCTCGAACTCGAACAGCGCGGCTATGACTGGATTCGGGAAGAAGTCGAAGCCAAGGCCGCCGGCGTGGGAGCGTGACGGTCATGAAAGCAGAAACCGCCCGGTCAGCGGGCCAGCCAAACCACACCGCGCCCAATCCGTTTGCGGCGGCCTTTGCCGCCCTCGCCCCACAGCGCGAGCAGTCACCAGACCGCGACCTCCAGACGGAAGCCTTTGCCGCCTTCGAGCGGCTGGGTATCCCAACCGTCAAGGAGGAAGCCTGGCGCTATACCAACCTGGCCCCGCTGACCAAACAAGCCTTTCACTTGGCGACGGCGGAGGGACTGGAGGTCGTCACCTTACGGCAGGCGATCCCTTTCTTCGAGGAATCAGCCGCGGCGCGGCTGGTGTTCGTCAATGGCTGCTTTCAACCGGCGCTCTCCGATGTCAGCGCGCTGCCAGGCGGCATTGAGGTCAAGCCGGTGGATGCCACGGCTTCCTTTGCACCGGTGGAAGATTCGCCTTTCCGCGCTCTGAACATAGCCTTTTCGCGTGAAGGCGTCCTGGTTCGCATCCCGCGGGGCAAAGCCGTTGCGCCACCGATTGGCCTGTTTTTCGTCACGGCCCCGACCCGCGGCTACGCCATGACGCACCCGCGCGTCCTGATTGAACTCGACGAAGCTGCCATCGCTACGGTGGTCGAACTCCACACCGTGCTGTGTGACGAGGAAGGCCGGTTCGGGGAACACCCCTACCTGACCAACGCCGTGACGGATGTTCACCTTGGGCAGGGCGCGAACCTGACCCATATCAAGCTTCAGACCGAAGGATCGCAGGCTTACCACGTGGCAGCACTGCGGGCGACCATCGGACGCGGCGCGGCCTTCAGCAGCCACGCCCATGCCCTGGGCGGCATTCTTTCCCGGCAGGATATTTACGCCACCTTCACCGATGAAGGCGGGGAGTGCCGACTCTACGGCCTACAGGCCATTGCCGGCCGCCAACTGGCCGATACGCACATTGTCGTTGACCACGCGGTGCCAGACTGTGTAAGCGAGGTTCTCTACAAAGGCGTGTTTGACGGCCAGGCCCACGGCGTCTTTGACGGGCGGGTGCTCGTTCGCCAGGGGGCGCAGCGCACCAACGCGGTGACGACCAACAAGAACCTGTTGCTCTCCACCACGGCGCGCGCTGACACCAAGCCACAGCTTGAAATTTTTGCCGATGATGTCAAGTGCGGACACGGCGCCACGGTCGGGCAACTCAATCAAGATGAACTATTTTACCTACTCAGCCGCGGATTGACCCCGGCTGAGGCCCGGCGGCTCCTGATGTTTGGGTTTGCCCGTGAAGTCAGTGAAAAACTTCCCGTCCCCTCGCTCAAGGTTCGGCTCGATGGCGCCCTTGCGGCACGGGTTGAACCATCCCAGCCGCCCCACGGAGGTCTTGCCCAATGACAGCTCAAGCGGTTTTAGCCACGCCTGCGACGCTCGATGCGGTCGCGCTGAGGTCGGACTTTCCAACCCTTCGGCGCACCATCAACGGCCATCCGCTGGTCTATCTCGACAGTGCGGCAACCAGCCAAAAGCCACAGGTCGTGATTGACCGCATGAATCAGTTTTATGCGGAAGAATACTCGACCGTCCGGCGCAGCATTCACCTGTTGTCCGCCAAAGCGACTCAGGCTTATGAAGGAACGCGCCGCACCGTGGCGCAGTTTCTCAATGCGCCGGAAACGCGCCAGATTATCTTCACCAAAGGCACAACCGAGGGCATCAACTTGGTGGCGCACGGCTATGGACGCAAGTTCATCGGCGCGGGCGACGAAATCATCATTTCCGCCACTGAACACCACGCTAACATCGTTCCGTGGCAGATGCTGTGTGAGGAAAAGGGAGCACATCTGCGCGTCATCCCGGTGGACGACCGGGGCGAACTGATTTTGGAAGCCTACGAGCAGATGCTGACCGAACGAACCAAGTTGGTGGCGATCGGTCACATCTCCAACGCGCTCGGTACAATCCATCCGGTAGAAGACATCATCCGGCTGGCCCATGCCCACGGCGTTCCGGTTCTAGTGGACGGCGCACAGGCGGCCCCGCACATGCCCGTGGATGTGCAGGCGCTGGATTGTGATTTCTATGTCTTTTCGGGCCACAAGGCCTGTGGTCCAACCGGCATTGGCGTGCTCTATGGCAAGGTGGAACTCCTCGAACGAATGAACCCATTTCTGGGTGGCGGCGACATGATCGAGACGGTCACATTTGAAAAGACGACCTATGCGCCACTTCCTCACAAGTTCGAGGCCGGCACACCGGCCATTGCCGAAGTGATTGGTCTTGGCGCAGCACTTGACTACCTGCGCGGCATCGGACTCGAAGCCATCGCCACCTATGAGCATCAACTGCTCGAACAAGCCACGGCGCGACTGTCGTCCATTCCCGGCGTGCGCATCATCGGGACAGCGCAGCGGAAGGCAGCCATCGTGTCGTTCACGGTGGACGGCATCCACCCCCACGACATCGGCACCCTGCTGGACCAGGAAGGCATTGCCATTCGCGCCGGGCATCACTGCGCCCAGCCGGTCATGGCGCGCTATGGCGTGCCGGCCACGGCGCGGGCCTCGTTCGCGTTCTACAACCTGCCGTCGGAGGTTGAAGCGCTCGGCGTGGCCATCGAAAAAACCATTGCCGTCTTTGCCCTGTAAGACAACCCAACGAACCATGAGCAACACCAGTCTCTACGGCGAACAGATCATCTATCTGAGCAAGCATCCGAAGAATTTCCGGCCCATCGAGAATGCGCACTACTTATGCGAAGGAGCAAACCCACTGTGCGGCGACCGGGTGACGGTTTACGTCAATGTTGGCGCGGATGACACGCTCGAAGATGTCGCCTTTCAAGGCAGCGGGTGCGCCATCTGCATGGCGTCGGCCTCGATGATGACGACCAGTCTGAAAGGAAAAAAACGGGCGGAAGCCGAACAACTTTTCGATGAGTTTCACCGGCTGGTCAAAGGCGAACTCGATCCGCAGCGCGAAGCGCATCACCTTGGCAAGCTGACCATGTTTGAAAACGTCAGCCACTATCCGGTGCGCGTCAAATGCGCCAGCCTGCCCTGGCATGCCCTGCACAACGCGCTCAACCACCAGTCGGCGGCGTCAACCGAGTAACCGCCCCAGGGCGCGCAGCGAACCAAACGGATACAGGCCAAAAGCGCGCCCATCGTCATCCAGCAGCACGGTCACATCGGAAGGCTTGTTTGGTAGCGGCACGGCCACGGCCAGGCGGTCCGGTGCCGCCCGCACCAGCGGCAACGCCGTCCCCTGGCGCTCCAGGTAGAGCGTGTCGCCCCGACTCGCGATCCGCAGCCGCCGCGGGCCGTTGACGTACTCACCAACGTAGCGTTCGTGGTCCTCGCGCGGCAGGCGCGTCAGCCTGGTTTCCGTGGCCGGGCGTTGACCAAACCAGGCGGCTTCGAGCCGGTCGAGCGTGTGGCGCAGCCGATGCGGCCAGCTTTTGGTCAGGACGGCATAGCCCCAGCCTTGTTCCGGCACGAGACACACCACGCCTGCGCTGTCGTCAATGAACCCTTCATGCTCAACCAGTCGCACCTCCCCGCGCTGGCGCCGAAAACAACCCAGCCCGGCCGCGAGTCCGGGACGGCTTGGCACGTTGACCGTCGTTGCCAGAAGCGCCGCGAGCTGGGCTGGCGACCGCAGGAGACCGCCGAGCAACTGGGCAACGTCCTGTCCCGTTGCCGTCAGTCCCCCGGCCGCGGCCCATGGACTTCGATCAAAGCGGGCCTGAGACATGCCATACGGCGCAAAAACGAGACGCCAAACTAGGTCGGCCAACGGTTCACCGGTCTGCTGCTCAAGCCACGCGCCAAGGAGGGCAAAACCAAGGTTGGTATAGGAAAACACCCGGTCTGGCGGGAAAAGGCAAGCGTCCACGGACGGCGCAACGTCCAAGCTCCCCGACTGGAGGGTATCCGGGAGTCCGGCCGTGTGGGTTAGCAAGTGGCGGAGCGTGACCGGGCCGGACGGAAGGATGCGGTCGGCGAGCGTCAACTGGCCCTGGCACCGCAGAACGTCCACCGTCAGCGCAGTCACGAGCTTGGCGATGGAACCTAGCTGAAACCGAACTTGGGAAGCATCCGGCAGCCCAATGGTCCGACTTTGCAGCCGGCCATCCGCTGTCACCAGGCCCACCCAGGCCCCAGCTCCGGGTGGAAGGGACGCTGGAAAAACATCGGGGATGAGCCACGTCATCGAGACCGGGCTAGGGACGCTTCCGGCGGGCCAGGCGGGTTTGGACGGTTCCCTTCGACTGTGGCGTGGCCTGTAGCGCCACGAGCGCCGTCTGCACGCCTGACCGCAGCCCTGGCGGCACGCGCAGGCGGTAGTTCGCCGGGACGGTGTAGGTAAGTAGTTCCGGGTTATAGCTGCGCAGGACTTCCGGCGTCACACCGGCTTGAGAGGCCACGGCGCGCAGGTCCACAGCAGCCGTGATCGGCAAGACATCGTAGCGGAGCGGGGCCTCACGTGGGATATTGTGAAAGCCGTAGAGTTCGGGATGCTTGGCGATCAGGATCATCGAAAGAATGATGGGCACGTAGTTTTGCGTCTCGCGCGGGAGCAAGCCCTGTCGCTGGAGCGACCAAAAATCCTGGTAGCGGCTGCGCGCCAACGCTCGCTCAACATTTCCTTCCCCACAGTTGTATGCCGCCATCGCCAGCAGCCAGTCACCATTGAAGCGCCGGTTGAGCCACTTGAGGTAGCGGGCGGCCGCGCGGGTCGGCTGCTCGATCCCCCCCCGCTCGTCAATCCAGGCGTTTTGCGTCAGGCCGAAACGCGCGCCCGTCGAGGGAATGAACTGCCAAATGCCGTAGGCGGCCGCCGGCGAAAGCGCTCCCGGACTCCAACCGGATTCCGCCTGCGCCAGCCAGACCAGGTCCTGCGGGACGCCTTCCTCAGCAAAGATTCGGCGCGCGATGTCAAGGTAGCGGCCGCTGCGCCGCAACCCATTGGCAATGGTGGCGCGGCCGCCGCCGCGGGTGAAGTAGGCCAGAAACCGCCGCACTTCGGGCGTTGCCGCAACGGCGGTGAAGTCCAGCTCGCCGCGCACTTCAACCTCGGCAATGTCGGCGTCCGCGACCACCACATCGCGCAGCAGGTCAAGCGGTGAAGGCGTGAAGCGCTGCTCGCCCCAACCCACCTCGGTCTGCTGCATTTGCAAATCGTAGTAACGAATCCGCTCGATCAACTGGCGGTAATAGGCGTTGAGCGCCGGATGCGCCCGCGCGCCGGTCTGGGATTCAAGCAGGACATCCACGGCCAGATTGAAGTATTCCCGCGCTGATTCTGAGCGATTCGCGTCAAAGGCCCGCGCGCCCAGGACGAAGTAGTTTTCAGCCCGTTCCGTCAGGCCACGCACCCACTCCGGTGGTGGCTCATCGCCGGGCAGGTCAAGTTTTGGAAATACCAGGTCGCGGGGTGGCGCCGGTGGCAGTGACGTTTCCTGCGCGATTGCCATGCCGGTCAGGAGCGTCAAACCAACCCACCAGGCCCCCAAAAACTGCCAAAGCTTCATACCGGTTACCTTTGCAAACTACCTTCCGCTTGATCGGCGAGCGCCCGGCCTCTGGCGCGCGCCACCTGGGACTTCCCGGCCCATCGGGCCGACCCGTTACACCACTCGCAGGCTATACGGTTCAGCCGTCGTGACGCAAGCCAGGACTGGAAAAGGCGGCCAAACTACAGCGTATCTTCCAGGCCGCGTCCAGCTTTGACGGCTTCGAGCGTCACCTGGATGTCGCGGGCGCGAATGACAAAACTCAGGTACTCTTCCCAGACTTTACGAAATATCCGCCAGCGCGGATGCCGATTGATGGCATTGACCAGGCACGCCACGCCAAGGAGCCGCCAGAGCCGCAGGAATGTCACCTCGACGCGGTGAATCCGAAAGCCACCGCCGGCGTAGTGCGCGGCTGGATGGTCAGCGGCAAAGTAGTCGAAGCTGTAGGTGCTGAAGTGCCACCGATGGGTGGGGTCACTCCAGGAACCAAGCGACGAGTAATGCGGGGTCACGATGTGGAGCCGCGCCCCCGGCGCGGCAATCCGGTGGAGTTCGGACAGAAAATCGGGCACCGACGCGACATGCTCGATGACATGCCGCGCGTAAATTTCGTCGAAGGTGTCTGCCGGAAATGGGTAAGGACGGACATCGAGGTCATGGACGACATCCACCCCAGGCAAGGCGATGCGGTCCAATCCAATCGCGCCCGGCTGCTTGCGCGTCCCGCATCCGACATCGAGTTTCTGAGCCTCGCGCCGGCGAGGCGCCTGCTGCGTCGCCGCCATGTCAATCTTCAACTGGTGGACGGCGGATGGCATAAATCGCGGCCCGCGCTTGTTCGGCCAGCTTCGGATGGGAGGCCGACAGTCCCGCTAACTGCCCTAACAGATCGGAGGTGCGCAGCAGGAGCCGCGCAATGTCGCCTTCGACCGCTTCCGTCAGAGAGAGCAGGGTTTCCCACGCACATTGCCCATCCGCCCACGTCCACAGCAAGCGGCCGGCGTCATAGTCAATGGTCATCGCGCAGTAGTTGGCGTAACGCGCTTGCACATCGGCAATCGCATAGGCAATGCCGCGCACTTTCTTGAGCGGACGGAGGTACTCAGCCCGGCTGTCACCATGAAGCGGAAACTCCCGGTCCTCAGCGGCAATAGCCCCACACAGGGCGGCAAGGTGACGTGGACTCTCAACATCAAAGATAGAAGCGCGGATCAATTCACCAATAAAGACAGTGTTGTCCACGCGCAACTGCGCCGCCCACCGCCCATCGGCCGTGGGACGCCAGTCCTGGTCAAGGTAGCCGTAGTGTTGCAGCACGGCGACGCAGTTTTGGAAACGCCACCACAGTCCATTCTCAATCTCGGAGAATCGTTGGGCCAGTTGCTCATAGGACCGCTGCGTTTCCTCTAGCTCGGCCGCGCGGGGTCCGCAGTTCGTTACGTGTGGGCAGGTGAAGCACGCGAAGTTGGCGGCTTCGGCTTCGAGCCGCTCAACGGTGGCCACGGCAGCGGCATAATCGGCGCGGATGGCCGGGTCGTCCAGGTCAAGGTGGCGCTTGGCGCTCTGCCAGCGGCGAAGCTGTTTGCGCGCGGCAGCCACCTCACGCGAAACCGGGCGATAGGCGGCAAAGGTTCGCGCGCGATCACCAGCCGGACATACTTCCGCATCGGCGGCGCAAATGGCTTTGAGTTCATCGAGGCGGGGACGCAGGCGGTCGGCCAGCTTACGGTTTTGAAAGTGCCGAAAGCTGCGTTCGATCAAGCTTCGTGCTGCCTGCGGCGACATCTGCTGAAGGAGGTTGAGCGCCATGGTGTAGTTGGCGTCAAAGGCGCTTTCGACCGGTTCTGGCGGGCTGAGCAGCTTTTCCGCCACAACGTGCATATCCTGAAACGGGCCCGGCACGAAAACGGCAAAGCCGACCCGGTCACGGCCGCGGCGACCGGCGCGACCTGTCATTTGGGCCAACTCAAAGGCCTTGATGTCACGATGACCGTCATCTGAGCGTTGACTCGAAGCCGTAATCACGACCGACCGCGCCGGCATATCAATACCGGCCGCGAGCGTCGAGGTCGCAAAGACCGCGCGCAGCGCACCGGCCGACATGGCCCGCTCAACCACATGCTTCCACGCCGGCAACTGTCCGGCATGGTGGGCGGCAATACCTTTGCGCAAGAGCAATGAAAACTGCCGATGCTGTTCGACGTAACCCGCCTCATCAGGATACTCCGCAACGATACTCGCAATGCGCCGCTGCTGGTCGCTGGACAAATCTGGCAGGCGCATCCGGCGGAAGCTATCCACCGCCTCATCGCATCCCCGGCGACTGGGGAGGAAAATGATGGCTGGCGTGAGATCGTACTGAAGCAAAGTTTCCAGAACGTCGGGAAATGAAGCTGGTTCAAACGGAAGACGCACGTTCCCCCCACCATCATCCAGGTCAACTCACGGCCAGCGTGTCATCGCGTACAGTGTGGCCGAAGTGTTCCAGTCAAGAGTGCAACCGCGACTTTACCCTAACTCACGAGGGAACGGCGATGGAAATCCTGAAGTTGCAGAACCCTGACATTCAACACAACTGCACGGTCAAGAAGGTGGACGACAAAGGCAAGGAAAGCCTGTGCAATGGGCACCTGCGCGAATGGTTGACGCCACCCGACAACCTGCGCGCGCAGTTGGGCGCTGGCGAAACCTATTATCGCTGCCGCCGGTGCGGCGCGGTCTATCGTGGAACGATTCGGCGCCACCTGCGGGGCGTCAAAGTTGCCAACCGCGAGCTGGTGGCGCAACCCGCCCTTCCGACCCAGTTTCCACTTACAAAAGCGTAGGCTGAACGCGAGGGTTGCTCGGTCCAAGCGACGCCTCGCCATTGGCCATCCGAGCCATGCTATGTTGCGCGCCACATCCACCGTCTTGAATCCACCACTTGAATCCACAGCCCCGAGGTCCCTGCCGTGAGCAAGCACAAATACAAAGAAGAAAAGCCCAGAGAAGAAAAACTCAAGGACAAACGCAAAGACTCAGCGCCTACCATTTTTGAGAATGTTGTCGAGCAGGCGACCGAGCGGTGGGAGCAGCTCGTCCACAACCCACAGTTTGCGGCGGCCCTGGCGACCGCGCTCGAACAGCCGATGAACCTCGCCAATCGCGTTCAGGAACTGGTCGGCGCGAGCCTGCGGACGATGAACATCCTGACGCGCGACGATTACAAAAAACTCAGTCGTCAACTCGACGAAATTGCCGGTCAACTCGAACACTTGAGCGAGCGGCTCGAAGAAATCTCCGAGCGACTGCCAGCGGCGGCCGCCCCGACCGCGGCCGCGGCTGGACGGCGTGCGGCGAGCAGCGGAACGACGCCGCGCAAGGCGTCGCGTTCGCGCAAAAAAGCCGACGGCACCGCTGATTCAGATTCCGACACGACGACCTAGACTTCCTTGCTGCGACGGCTATCGGCCACAACGTGGAGCCTGTGGCTGCTTGCTGGGCTGGTGAGCGGCAGCGCCTATGGTCTGCGCGTCCTCGCCGACCATGCCCCGCGTCTGGTCGAAACCGTCTATGCCGGGTGGGTGTATCCGGCACTCGCGGCCTGGGTGGCGCTGCCCGGCCGGCTCGTTCCGTTCTCGCTGGCCGAGGCGGTGCTGGGGATGCTGTTGGCGGGCAGCCTTGGGCTGGGCGCCTGGGCAGCCTGGCATGGGCGGCGGCAACGTCCACGGCTCGGCATCCTGCTTGGGCGCGGCGTGCCGGTTGCCATCATCTGCCTGGGACTGGGCGCGCATCTCTTCCTGCTGTTGTTCGGCTATCACTACGCCCGAACGGCCGTCCCAAACACCTTCGGCCTGACGCCCCCGCCGCCCGACCCGGTGGCGCTCGAGCAGTTTGCGCGAACCTGCGTCGAGCAGGCCAATGCCGAACTCGCCGCCGCCGCGCCGCCGCTGGATGCCGAAAACGGCAGCCGCCTCCCAATGTCGCTTGCCGAACTGACCGACTTGCTCGACGCCAGTTTCCGCCGATGCCCGGAACTGGCTCACCTGGCGCACATCCAGTTTGCGCCACCCAAAGCGCCCTGGTCATCCGGGCTTATGGCGCGCGCCGGTATCTCCGGCATATTCATTCCCTTCACCGGCGAGCCGCACTACGACCGCTACCAACCGGCCAGCAGCCTGCCTTTCACCGTGGCGCACGAAATGGCGCACCAGCGCGGATTTGCTTTTGAAAGTGAAGCCAATTTCGTTGCCACCATCGTGTGCCTTCGGGCCGAGCACCCCTACATACGATACAGCGGCTGGGCCGGCGCGGCGCGCTATGCCTTGCGCGACCTGGCCCGCGCGCCGGCCCGCTACCAGGCCGTGGCGGCGCTGGCTGGCGACGGCTTGCGGACGGACTGGAGAGCGCAGGGACGCTACTGGTCGCGCTATGCGTCGGGCCGCCTGGCCCGGGTCTCGATGCGCCTCAATCACGCCTACCTTCAGGCGAATGGCGTGTCATCGGGCGTTGCCAACTATGGTGAAGTGACCGGCTGGCTACTGGCCTGGCAAGCCGCCGGAAAACTCAACTGACGCGCCCTCAAATGGCGATGGCGCGGGCGGCACGCAGTGCGCGTTCACGGGTCTCCCCCAGGTCCTCGCCCAGCGCCGTGACGTGTCCCATTTTGCGCCCTGGACGTGCCAGCTTCTTGCCGTAGAAGTGTACCGTCACGCCAGGCACGGCCAGCGCGGACTCCAGCCCGATCGGCTGCGCAGGGGCGTCGAAGCCACTCAACAAGTTGACCATCACCGCCACGGGCGAACGCATGCGCGGTGATCCCAGCGGCAAGTTCAATCCGGCCCGAATGTGGTTTTCAAACTGCGAGGTCTCGCAGGCTTCGATGGTGTAGTGGCCTGAGTTGTGCGGACGCGGGGCAATTTCATTGATGAGCACCTCGCCGTCATTGAGCAGAAACAGCTCGATGCCAAAGACCCCCACGCCTGCAATGGCTTCAAGCACCTGCCGCGCCAGCGCCGCGACGCTCCTGGCTGTCGCTTCGGAAACGCTCGCCGGAGCGAGTACTGTGTGGCACACCTGTGCGTGCTGGATGGTTTCCACGACCGGGTAAATCACTTCTTCGCCGCGCTGATTGCGCGCGGCCATCACGGCCAACTCCTTGGTGAAGGGCACGAATTCCTCAACCATCAACGGACTGCCGCGCCGGAGTAGCTTCTCAAAAGCCGGGGCAATGTCGGCCGCGCCGCGGATTAGCTCGTTGCCGTAGCCGTCGTAGCCATTCGTGCGACACTTGAGCACCAGGGGCAACCCGAACTGACGGCTCACGGCCAGCACTTCCTCTGGCGAGGCCACCGCGGCAAAGCGCGGCACGGGCAGTCCGGCCTGCGCCAGCGCGGTTTTTTGCGAAAACTTGTCCTGAACCAGCGCAATGGTCTGCGCCGAGGGAATGACGCGGGTTTTGCCGGTGGCTTCGAGATGGCGCAAGATGTCGGGCGCGATGAACTCGTTTTCAAGCAGCACGACATCTGCATAGTCAGCGACGGCATCCAGCAGCGCGGGCGCGGACCAATCCCCCACGAACTGCTCGGACGCGACCAACCGTGCCGGACTGTCATCGGTGGGACGCGCGACAATGCCAACCTCACCGCCCAGCCGGTAGGCGGCATAGGCCGACATCCGCGCTAACTGCCCACCACCAAGAATGGCCACCCGCTGCGTCATGGCGCGCTCACTGCTGCCGTTTTTTGCCTTCAAACGTCGAGATCAACGACCACCGGCCGGTTGACGATGCGGTAGCGCAGGCTGCACAGGGCCGCGTTGACAAACTCCGTCGCGCCCTGGCGCATCCGCCCATAGGCTTCGTGGATATGACCAAACACATGCAGGCGGGGCGCAATCCGGTCAACCACCGCGCGCAACTCCCCACAGCCAACGCGCCACCCAAACTGGGTCCGGTCGAGAATGTCGTAGGGCGGGGTGTGCGTAATCAGCACATCTGTATCTTCAGGAATCAAGTCCCACTTTTCGCGCAGGGCTGCTTTCTTCCACAGATTGAAGGCGCCATTCATGAACCAGGGTTGCCAGGGACTCCCGTAGATTTTGAGTCCGCAGGCAACGGCGGACGCATCAACCAAGTGGACAGCATGCTTGAGCAGCGTTTCGGGAGCGGCTCCATTTTCCTGCGCGCAGTGATCATGATTTCCGGCGACGACGAACTTGTGCGGATGTGGCTGCCGGTGCAGAAAAGCATCAAACAGACGTAGCTCATCGAGCGTGCCGCGCCGGGTGAAGTCGCCGGCGTGGATGAGAATATCGCCCTCTGGCACGTCAAAGTCATGGTTGCCGTGGGTGTCGCTAATCACGACGATGCGAATGGACATATCCTGTACCTCACGTCGAAGCTGCCAACCGACGACGGATGACAGTCGGATATATAGCCACAATAGCGCACTGGCAGCCAATGTTTCGCTTTTTTCAGCTATGGAGGCGTTCCGCCTGACGCGCCCGGGGACGGCGACTGTTTAGCCGGGCAGCCGGCCGTACAGGTGCGCCAACTCGCGCAAGCGCGCGGCGGCGGCCGATGCGAAGTCCTGCCGGTGACAGCGCCAAGACCAGTTGCCGCGCTCGCTGGCCGGCAGGTTCATCCGTCCCTCGCTCCCCAGGCCCAGCACGTCCTGCATGGGAACAATCGCCGTGTGGGCCACGCTGGCGTAAGCAGCGCGGATGAAGTCCCAGTGGATTTCCTTCCCGTCGCTGTTGAGGTAAGCGCGGCAGAAGGCGCGTTCCCGCTCAATCGCGTCTGCCTCGCGGGTTGAGCCGACCCCTGGGCGACTGGCATACCAACCCACCGTCGTATCGTTGTCGTGCGTCCCGGTGTACACCACCGCGTTGGGGACGTAGTTGTGTGGGAGGTCCTGGTTGGTGGGATCGCCACCAAAGGCAAACTGCAACACGCGCATGCCGGGAAAGCCAAAGGCGTCGCGTAGGGCAACCACGTCTGGGGTGATCACGCCCAGGTCTTCCGCGATGATGGGCAAGCTGCCGAAAGCGCGGTTGAGCGCCGTAAAAAGCTTGCGTCCGGGGGTCTTGACCCACCGACCGGTGGCCGCCGTCGGCGCGCTGGCCGGAATCGTCCAGCAGGCCGCAAACCCACGGAAGTGGTCCAGCCGCACGACATCCACGAGTCGAAACAGGTGACGCATGCGCGCCAGCCACCAGGCAAAGCCGGTCGCGGCCATCTGCCGCCAGTCATACAGTGGGTTGCCCCAGAGTTGTCCGGTCGCGCTGAAATAGTCTGGCGGCACGCCGGCGACATGGGTTGGATGCCCCTGCGCGTCGAGCTTGAACAAAGCGCGATGGGCCCAGACATCGGCTGAATCGTAGGCAACGAAGATCGGCGCGTCGCCAATGACGCGGACGCCACGGCGGTGACACGACTCGCGCACCCGCTGCCACTGCCTGAAAAAAAGCCACTGCTGAAACTGATGCGCCGCCATCGCCGCGCCCAACTCGCGGGTCACAGACGCTAGTGCGTCTGGCTGACGGTCACGCAACGCGGGCGGCCATTCATGCCAGGGGCGGCCGCCGTGGGCATCCTTGATGGCGCGAAACTGCGCATAGTCGGTGAGCCAACCGGCTTCGGTTCGGCAAAAGACCTCAAAATCCGCCTGCCATGTCGCCGGGGCGGATGTTGCGAATCGCTCGAACGCTTCACCCAACAGGGCCTGCTTCCAGGCAATGACCGCGCCGTAATCCACCCGGTCGGCGGGAAACGGCGGACGATCACGCAGGCGCTCGCGCGCCACCAGCCCCAGCTCGACCAAGGTCTCGGCAGCAATCAGGAGTGGATTGCCGGCAAAGGCCGACAACCCGGCGTAGGGCGAGTCGCCATAACCGGTCGGGACAAGCGGCAGGATTTGCCAGTAGGTCTGCCCGGCCGCGACCAGAAAATCGAGAAATCCCTCAACGTATCCATCCAGAACGCCAATGCCATCCGGTCCGGGAAGTGACGTTGGGTGCAGTAGCAGGCCGGCAGCCCGCGGCCATGAATGGGTTGTCACGGAGATGTTATTTTGGGAAGTAACGTGCTTCCCGAATCAGAGAATCTATCCCGAAGCCCCATGGGTTCGGGGGTGTCGGACGCCAGGCGGCAAACGGTTTGCTCGATGACGGTTCGCAGCTTGCCGAAGAGCAGATTGACATCAAAGAGCAGGGGCTGGTCTGGACAGCGATGCAGTTCGAGGCTGCCATGAGACCCGCTGCTGAAGTTGAGCGGCACGACCAGCCGCGCCAGCGAACGGACATCGTCAACCGCCGTATCCGCCGACCAGGTGGCAATCACCAAGTTGCCGCGCCGGGCGAACCGGAAACCGTCATGCGCTTGGACGTGCCACACATAATCAAGCGGCAGGTGCAGTTCCACCCGCGCAAAGTCGGTCGCCTCGAAGCACTCACTAAGATGCGTGTAAAACTCGTCAAAACTTTCCGAGCGCGTCAGCGCCTCAATCAACTCGTGCACCCGAATGTTGTTGGCGATGATGACGCGCTGGTTGAGCGACCGCTGAATCACCCGCCCGATCTCACCAAACTCATGGTAGCCAAAGTGTTGCACCGCGATCCAAACGACGATGCCCAGGGTAAGCAAAATCAACCCCAGCAGCCGATTGGGCGAGTTGTAAGCCAGGAGGCTGACCAGCGCGAAAAAGGCCGACAGGCCATAGAGCAGAATGGTCGTTGTGCGATGGGAATACCCCCGTGCCAGTAGTTGGTGATGCATATGGCGGCGGTCGGCCTCAAAAATTGGCTTGCCGGCCAAAAAGCGTCGTCCAATCGAAAGCGCCGTCTCCATGATCGGTAGCCCAAAGGCCAGGAGTGGAATGGTCACGGTGACGATGGTGGCCGACTTTTGGGCGTGCAGCAGCGCCAGCCCCGCCAGGGTAAAGCCAATGAACAGGCTGCCACAATCGCCCATGAAAATCGTCGCCGGATTGAAGTTGTATTTCAGGAAACCCGCCGTGCCGCCGGCCAGCGCGCACAGGAGGATGGCGAGTGGCACATTGCCGTTGGCGGCGGCGACGTACGCCAGCGTCAAGGTCGAGAAGAGCGCCGCGCCAGCCGACAGGCCATCCACGCCGTCAATCAAGTTGAAGGCGTTGCTGATACCCACCAACCAAAGCACCGTAATCGGCAGTCCAAAAACGCCAAGCTCGATCACCCCACCTGTCAGCGGATTGGGCAGCGTGGTAATCCCCTGCACCGAAAAGTGAAACCAGACCGCAATGACTACCTCGATCAGGAACTTGAGACCGGCCCGCAAGCGGCGAATATCATCCACCAGCCCCAGTGCGAACATCATGATGCACGGCAGAAGAAACTGAACGGACAACGCCGTCGTTTCCCTGATTTGGCTTCCAAGCTCAAACAACAGCGCGACGAGCGTGCCAAACAGAAAGGCCGCGAAGATGGCAATTCCGCCAACGCGCGGGATGGGAACTTTGTGAACATGTCGAGCAGCCGATGGCGTGTCCACCAGCGGTTCCCAGCCTCGCGCCCAGTTACGAATAAGTGGCGTCAGAACAAATGCCGTCACCAGGGCCGTTACAAACACGGCGGCGTAAGTCAGCATGTGGACAGGCTCCTCTGCACGACACAGTGCGCGGCGGCTGCTTGAAACTTGCTCGTAGGGGATTCTTTTCCACTCGAGAATAAATGTCTAGACCCGGTTCACAATCTACACTTGCCGGATACCAACAGTTGGAACTCAAGACGAACAACTGACCTCGAGCCGCTTGCCCCACGCCGGCGGCGGCTCGGCGTAGCGCGCCCATTCGGGCTGCTCATCGTATGGACGACGCAAAACCGCCAGCAACCGCTCGATTTCGGTGAAGTCCCCGTCCTGCGCACGCTCGATGGCGACTTGCGCCAGGTAGTTGCGCAGAATGTACTTCGGATTGACCTGCCGCATGCGTGCCTGGCGTTCGGCCGTCGGCAGGCCGTCCTTTGCCAGGCGCGCGCCATACCGCGCCAGCCAGGCCGCCACGGCGTCCCGATCCACGAAAGCGTCTTGCAGGCGCGCATTGGCCGGATGCTCTGGCGCTTCGGGAACGGTTTCCGACAAACGCCGAAACGCAATCGTGTAGTCAGCGCGGTTGCGCGCCAGTAGTTCCAGCCAGTCGGCGAGCAGTTCGGTGTCTTCGGCTGCGGGGTGCGCCAGCCCCAGCTTGGCGAACATGAGCCGTTCATATTCGTCGAAAAACAGCTCGCGGAAGGTCTCCAGCACCGCCATCAACCGCTCGCGGGGGAGCAAGGGCGCGAACGTCTGGGCCAGGCAGCGCAGATTCCACAGGGCGATGCCCGGCTGCTGGTCAAAGGCATAGCGGCCGGTGACATCCGAGTGGTTGCAAATGAACTGCGGGTCATAGTCGTCCAAAAACCCAAAGGGGCCGTAGTCCAGCGTCAGGCCCAGAATGGACATGTTGTCGGTATTGAGCACCCCATGGGCGAAGCCTAGCGCCTGCCACTGCGCAACCAGCCGCGCCGTCCGCGCCGTCACTTCCTGCAAAAACGCGGCAAGCTGCGCGTCTCGGTCCAGTGCCTGCAAGTCGGTGAAATGTTGACCTATGACATAACTGGCCAGCCGTTCCACATCGGCCGGGCGGCGGCGATAGAAAAATACCTCGAATGAGCCAAACCGCACGTGGGTTGGCGCAAGGCGCACCAGCAACGCGCCGCGCTCGATGGTTTCCCGGTACACCGGTTCGTCGCTGCCGATAACGCACAGCGCGCGCGTCGTCGGGACGCCAAGCCCATGCATGGCTTCGCTGCACAGGTATTCCCGAATGGTGGAACGGAGGACGGCGCGGCCATCGCCCATGCGCGAATAGGGCGTGCGGCCGCTGCCTTTGAGCTGCACGTCCCACTTCTCGCCACGGGCGTTGCGGACCTCGCCCAGCAGTAGGGCGCGCCCGTCGCCGAGCTGCGGCACATAGACGCCGAACTGGTGTCCGGCATAGAGTGTGGCAATGGGTTCAGCCCTGGGAAGCTGCTTTTCACCGTTGAAGTAGCTGACGAAGTCGGGACGCTCGGCCTCGCTTGGGTCGAGGTCGAGCAGGTCGCCGGCGGCGGCGTTGAACGCAACCAGGCGCGCGCCGCGCAATGGCGTCGGACTGACGCGGCAGTAGTAGTCTTCCGGTAGCGTCACGTACGTGTTTTCAAAAACCAGTGTTTCAAGCGTGCAGGCCACGATGGGCAACTCCTCAGCGTAGGGTGGGCAGGTCACGAGCGTTCGTTTGACGCTTGCCGGGCGCACCGTGTATTGAAGCGATTCACCGGTCTGAAACAAACTGGCTTTGCCGTATGGAAACCCTGATCCAACAACTCATCAATGGTCTGGCGCTAGGCGGCATCTATGCGCTCATTGCGCTCGGCTACACGATGGTCTATGGCGTGTTGCGCCTGATCAACTTTGCCCATGGCGACGTGTACATGCTGGGCACGTTTGCTGGTTATTACGTGGCGTTGCGGTTCGGCTTTTCAGAGGCGAATCCATCGTTCATTCGGGCGGCAGGGCTTTTGCTGGCCGCCATGGCGACCTGCGCCGTCGTCGGACTGGCCATCGAGCGGCTGGCTTATCGTCCCGTCCGCCGCGCTTCGCGTTTGACCGCCCTCATCACCGCGATTGGGGTTTCGCTTTTTCTGGAAAACCTGGGCCAGATCGTCTTCGGGGCCAATCCCAAGTTTTTTCCCCAGGTGCTTCCGGCGCGACAGTTCCAGGTTTATGGCGCAGCCACCGTCACCACGCCTGATCTCATGATTCTGGGCGCGTCTCTCCTGCTCACCATCGGGCTTCACCAGCTCGTCCACCGGAGCGCCTTTGGCCGCGCCATGCGCGCCGTGGCGCATGACCTGGACACGGCCAAGCTCATGGGCATTGACACCGACCGGATCATTGCGTTGACCTTTGCCTTGGGGTCGGCCCTGGCCGCGGCGGCTGGTGTTCTGGTCGCGCTGCGCTACCCGAAATTCGATCCCTTGATTGGCGTCACGACCGGTCTCAAGGCGTTCATTGCGGCCGTTTTGGGTGGGATTGGCAATGTCACGGGAGCCGTTCTGGGAGGCATCATCATCGGGTTGGCCGAAACCCTGGCGACAGGCTACCTGCCGGCGGCGCTCAACCCCTACAAGGATGCCGTCGCGTTTGCCATTCTGGTCACGGTGTTGCTGGCGCGTCCGACGGGCATCCTCGGAACGACGGCGCCGGAAAAGGTTTAGCTGGGTATCTGGTGGAGGTGCGCCAATGCCATCCGTCATTGCGGTCATTCCGGCCCGGTACGGCGCCACCCGCTTGCCGGGCAAGCCACTGATTGACTTGGGTGGCCAGCCGATGATTCAGCGCGTCCATGCGCGAGTGCGACAAACGCCGGCTATCGAACGGATCATTGTCGCCACGGACGACCAACGTATCGCGGCGGCTGTCGCGGCCTTCGGCGGAGAAGCGCGGATGACGCGGGCCGACCACGCGAGCGGCACGGATCGCGTCGCCGAAGTCGCCGCGACGCTCGACGCCGACATCATCGTGAACGTCCAGGGCGATGAACCGCTCATTGCGCCAGAAACCATTACGGCGGCGCTCAGGCTGCTCCAGACGGATTCGAGCGCCGCAATCGCCACGACCTGCGAAGCCCTCGATCCGGCCGAAGCGGAGAACCCAAACGTTGTCAAGGTGGTCTGCGACGCAGCCGGCTATGCGCTGTATTTTTCGCGGTCGCCGATTCCGTATCCCCGCCGGCCCGACGCGGCTCGGTCGCTGTGGCGAAAGCACACCGGGCTGTATGCTTACCGGCGTGAGGCCCTGCTCCGCTTCACCCAACTTCCGCCGGCGCCACTCGAACTGGCCGAAGGGTTGGAGCAACTGCGCGCGCTGACCCATGGGATGCGCATTCGCGTCGCCGAAACGGCGCACCCATCGCCCGGCGTGGACACGCCTGAGGATGCGGAGCGCATCCGCCGCCAGCTAGCCGGGTTGTCGGTCGCTGAGCCGCCAGACTTTGAGGCGTGGCGTTAGCGCGGATCGTGAGCGTTAGCGCGGATCGTACCAATCCGTCGTTGGGCGCCCCGTGATCCGCGGGCTGCGGCGTGGCACGGGCCGGGTGTATTGTTCCGGCTGAAACGCTGACGTGCGGCGGGTGGCGTAAAAACCGGCTGAAAGTTTCCGCCCGCGTGGAATTTGACGACCAAATCCGCCCGCCGGAGCCGGCGGCGTCGTGTTCATGACCGGCGGGGACGTCACCCGACCGGCGTAGAAGTTCCGCGACAGCTTGCGTCCCTCCGGTATGTCCGCTGAACTCCGGTAAGGAGAAAGACGAGAAGGGATGTCTTGGCTCATGGGTGGCAACCTCGCAGGGTATGACTCAATCAACCGTCAGACGTTAGGCTGAAAACAGGGTCTCGGCTGTATGGATTATCACGCGCTGGTAGGTGGAGAAGCAATTGCGTCCGCCGGACGCCACCCACGGATGTGCCTGGCGCGCCATCAGGACATTGCCGACCGACCCAGCGCCCGACCGACCGCCGCCACCAGGACTTCCGGCGTGAAGGGCTTTTGGAGAAACACGGTCGCCTGCGCGGATAGCTCTCCGGCGGCGGCTTCTTCACCGTAACCACTGGCCACAAGCACCGGCATATCTGGTTTGTATTGACGGATGGCTTGCAAACATCCAAGGCCATCGAGCTGAGGCAGCATGGCATCCAGAATGACCAGTTTGAAGGCATCTGGTTTCTCGGCAAACAGCTTGACGCCCTGCTGTCCATCCGTCGCCACGACGACATCGTGGCCGGACTCATGCAGGATTTCGGTAAACAGTTGGGCGATCATCGTGTCATCTTCAACTACCAGAATGAGGTCGGAAGCCGACGGTGAACGCTTGAGCACGCTCAAACCGTTGCCTGGCGTGGGGTAGGGGCTTTCAAACGAGGGATACTCACCGGTCGCGTTCACCCGCAGCGCCGGGAAGCGAACCTCGAAGCGCGTTCCCTGCCCAGGCGCGCTCTCAGCCACAATCGTTCCGCCGTGGGCCGTGACAATGCCGTGCACGACCGATAAGCCAAGTCCCGCACCATCACCCAAATCTTTGGTTGTGAAGAATGGATCAAAAATGTGCTGGCGCGTCAGATCATCCATGCCAACGCCAGTGTCGTCCACGGTGAGGCAGACACAGCGTCCGCCGAGCTGTCCGCTCAGAGTTCGTCCCCCTTGTTTGATTGGGAAGGTCTCAGACCGCGTGCCGAGCGTGATCGTGCCGCCGTCCGGCATTGCATCCCGCGCATTGAGGCACAGGTTGATGATGATTTGCTGAACCTGATCGGGATCGCCCTCGAAAGCTGGGAGGTCGGTTGCCAAAGTGGTTTTGACTTTGATGTTTGGTGGGAGCAGTCCCTGCACGAGGTACAAGCTGTCCTGTACCACGGTGGTTAGATCAATGGGTTGGCGCGAGGCTTCTTTCTGCCGGCCAAACGCCAACAGTTTGGATACGAGGTGGGCAGCACGTTCGGCGGCTGTTTCGATGGCATCGAAGTATTCATCCAGCGTCGGGTCGGGGACTGACTCCAGCTTGCGCTTGGCCAGCTTTGAGAAACCGAGAATGCTGTTGAGCAAGTTGTTGAAGTCATGGGCGACCCCACCTGCCAGGCGTCCCACCGCTTCCATTTTTTGCGCCTGCTGGAGCGTCGCCTGGAGGCGCTTGCGTTCTTCCACATCGCGCATGACGGCGATCAGATATTTTTTGCCGCCTGAAAAAAACTCAGAGACGGAATTTTCCAGTTCAAATGTCGTTCCATCCACGCGCTGGGCCGTAAACTCATAGGTTGGCGGCGCTGGCTCGCCACGCATCCGACGCTGGGTATAGCTGCGCAACCGGCCTTCTTCATGAGGCGCGCACATGACCGAAAAATCCTGCCCGACCAGTAGCTCGGGGCTCTCGACGCCATACAGCCGCGCAACCGCCTGGTTGGCATAGACAATCCGTTGATCATCTTCAACCACAATACCGTCCAGAGCCGCATTGAGGATGGCATAGAACCATTCCTCACGCTGGCGTAGGCGCTCAGTAAGTTGCTTTGCCTCAGTCACATCCTGAATGAGTGCCAATTGGCACGGCACATCGCCAATCACCAGCGTCACGGCTGACAGGACAGCCTGCCCGACCCGGCCGTCGCGTGCTCGATAGCTGCCTTCAAAGTCAATGACCTGCCCTTGCGCGTCGAGTTGTTGGTAATACTGCTCGCGCTGCTCTGTCTTTGCCCATAGTCCTAACTCGAGCGCCGTGCGACCGATGCATTCCGTGCGGGTGTATCCGAATAACTTGGTAAAGGCGGCATTGACATCCAGGTAACGACCATCGGGTATCGTCTGAATCGAAGTGGCAACCGGAATGACTTGAAAAACCCGATAGAACCGCTCTTCGCTCTCGACCGAGCGGAGCTTGGCCGCTTGCTGGTCACTGATGTCTTCGACGTAGATAGACACCGCGTCTGCCGCGACCCCGTACTGCCGCAGTGGCTCAAACGTCGCTGAGAACCACCGCGCGGAACGTAGCGACTGATGAACAAAGGATACGCCGCGCCCCAGCCGGAGCGCCTCGCTGCACCACCGCTGCCAAACCGAGAGGTCAGCCATCTGCCCTTCGGACAATCCAAGCTCGTCAAGTGGAATGTCCGTCAACTGCTCCGGCAGCCGACCAAAATCGGCCGCAAAGGTACGGTTGATGACTCGGAAGACGAACCGTCCTTCCAAACGTTCCATCACGGCCAGGCGCGCTGGCGAGGACGCCGCAAGCCCGGCGACAAAGGCTAACCGCAAGCCAACAGCAGATGACCGTTTGCTGGATTGGATGGCCTGCTGGACACGATGGACGACGAGCGCCACAGGTGTCTGCTCATCGAAGCAATCCCAGACACCAGCCTCGAGCCAACCTGCCAGACGGCGATCCACGAGACTTTCAGCATACACGAGGACGGGGATGTGACGTTCGCGGGCCACCTTCCACCAATCCAGCGTAGGATTGCAGGACGGGGATTGAGCATCCAGAAGAACGGCGTCTGTGGTCGCCCACCAAGTTGGCGACTGGGCTGGAAGTGGGCCGACCAGAAAGCCGGCGCCGCGTAAAACCTTGGTGAGACGCTCCAGGACTGGCGCCGAACCAATCGTGGCGATAGAACTTGGGCGAGGATGTGACAAGGAAACCGAATCGAGGACTTAGAACTCAAGTACTCGGCAAATGTAACGCTTCGGGTCGGGAGACACAAGCGCAAGAGCTAACCACAAGAGCTAACCATGAGTCGCCCCCGGCACCATCAAAACCACCCATGGGCGGTGACGCCCTGGGCTAGCACCCACCACACCGAGACTTCGACCAGATATGTAGCCCAGATATGTAGCTCCTTCGGCAAAGGCGGTTGCTGGGCGTCAGTCTCCCCGGGCGTAGCTTTTCGCGCGCGCCAGCGACTCGGTAATGAAGCGCCAGGTTTCAATCTGAGCCTGGACAGGTGTCAGATCAAGCTTGAGGACATAATCAAGGTGATCCTGTGGTGTAAAACTTTGAACGGTTTCAGCCTTGAAGGATTGCGAGAAAACAACCCGTGAATCAACCTCATCAATGACTTGACCAGTGTCATCCACCTTGCGTTCATGGAGTCCGTACATGACGTAACACGCCATGCCATTGAGTGTCAGCAGGTAGAGCTCAACGGCGTCGAACTTCCCGATATAACGCAGCTCATCCGCCCGACTGATGTCCACCGCCGGGTTGGTTTCGGTTTTGACGGTGGATACCGTCTTGGTCAAGTGGGTATTGAGGCGGCCATCGGTAACAACAATGGTTGGGGTGCGAGTATCTTCGGGCTTGGCGCATTGCGCAAAGGCGCTGTTCAGTGCGTCAAAGGACGCTTTGGCATCCACATACGCTTTGCGCACATCGAGGTAAAGCCGTGAATTGGGGTTGGCTCGGTAGATGCGGTTGACCTGCTCATAGTAGCCATTCAGCACGGCGTAACGCTCCTGAAGGCGCGCGCTCCAACT
Organism: Chloracidobacterium validum; assembly: GCF_018304825.1. Lineage (NCBI taxonomy): Bacteria > Pseudomonadati > Acidobacteriota > Blastocatellia > Chloracidobacteriales > Chloracidobacteriaceae > Chloracidobacterium > Chloracidobacterium validum. The sequence continues at coordinate 169,571 of NZ_CP072649.1, read as the reverse complement.
TGCGTGTAACGTGCTGTATTCGTCATAACGCAGCGCACGACGGTTGACCGACTGGTTGAGCGGCGAGGCCGCAAGCTGCTTTTGCATCTCTTCAATCTCTGCTTTGAATTTTTGCAGCACAGCCAGCAGATCAGCCTCAGAAAGCACAGCCCCAGACTGGGCATGAACTGGTGCGCTCCACAGGCCTAAGCAGGGCAACGTAGCCAGTAAGCAGGCCAGAGCGTATATTCCTATAACAGACCGGAGCAAGCGAATCCGCAGCCAGACGGCGCAGGGCTTTACAGTGTGCGTCATGGAGGCAGCCTCGAAAGATTTGGAGTCAAACCCACAATCTCACCTGAAAATCAAGCGACTTACTATGAAAAAACAGTAAGTTGGGCTGTAATCATCGGCGGCCACATAGTGAAACACGAAATTGACAACCTTGTAAACTGGTTTCTGCCTGCTTCTGACGCACCGCACCGGCGCGTCAAAATAGGAGTCAAAATAGAAAACGGTAAGGCTCTGTGCAGAGAGCCTTACCATTCTTCACCGGCCGCAGTCGCCGCCCGCGGCCACAGTAACTCAGTTTATTTTGGTGTATGACTTCGTCCGCGCGAAGAACTCATTCAGATCACTCAACACCTCGCCCTGCGCATCAACGGCTGCAATCTTGAGCTTCAGCGCATTTTCCAGATGTTGTGGCGGAGTCAGGGAGCGAACAGCCGACGTGAAGGGAAACATTTCAGAACGCACAACGGAAAGGTGAAACTGCTCACTGGGTTTGCCTTCATCATCGGTCACGACTTCCTTCCAGCCAAACATGACGTAGCAAGCCATCTCCCCTTTGACGAGCAGGAACATCTCAACGGAATCAAACGTTCCGATGAACCGGGAGTCATCTGACTCGATGATGTCCTTTGCCGCTTCGGCCGGGGCCGGCGGGAGCGCGGCTGACCGCGCCGAAGTTGCAATCCGCTCGTTCAGGCGCCGGTCGGTCGAAGCCACCGCTTCGGTGCGCAAGGCGTCTGGCTGCTCCACCGCGCTAAAGGTTGACTTGAGGTTGTCAAACACGCCTTTGGCATCGAGGTAGGCCTGAACCATAGATTTGTACAGTGGTGAGTTGGGGTTGGTGCGATACACCCGATCAATCTGGGCGTAGCAGCTCGCCAAGCGCCGATAACAGTCCTCGATCTTGCCATTGTAGGCCTCGAATGTCCGACGATAGTTTTCATAGTCCATCGTTCGGCGGCTCAAGCGTCCCGCCGTTGCCCCCTTGCCGGCCACCTGGGCGAGCAGGTCTAGCATCTCGCTGCGCAACCCCCGTAAGGTCGAAACAATTTCGCTGTCCGCCATGATTTGTCCCTGGGGAGCTGGGCGGCTCCAGGCCCTGTCCGCCCCGAACCCGACCCAGGTGGACACGACCGCGACCCACAACGCCCACACCTGCACTGCCAGCCGATGCCTGAATAAAGAAAGCAGATGATGCATCCTGTACTCCTTTCGACGCTCTAGGGTTTCCCCAGCTTCACAACCTGAAGGTCAGCCAAGCCAGCACAATGTCGCTACGTGCGCGCCGGCCCTAAAAAGATTAGAAATCGCTGAATTTATCTTCAGGCTCTACATTAATTTTCCCTAATCAAGCAAGACTAAGTATAGCCTGCCTGTTTTATCACGTACATAGCCCTGTGGGACGCCCCAACAGATAGGTCTGGGGCGAGAAGCGAGGTGCCTGGAACACACAGGTTGAAAAAAACAGCGTGGAAGGGCAGGCGCGAAATCAAGCTGGGTTAGTTGGCGCGAGTGTACGATTTGGTACGCACGAAAAACTGCTTGAGGTCGGTCAGGACTTCGCCTTGCGCCTCGACCACGGCTATCTTGAGTTTCAGCGCATTCTCCAGGTGCTGGTCTGGGGTCATCGTCCGAATCACTGGCGTCAATGGAAACGTCTCAGACCGGACGACGGATAAGTGGTACTCTTCGGTTGACCGGCCATTTTCATCATCCACCACATCCTTCCAGCCAAACAGCACATAGCAGGCGCTGTCGCCGCGCACGAGCAAAAACATTTCGACTGCGTCGAACGTCCCGATGAAGCGTGAATCATCGGCTTCGATGATCTCTTTGGCGGCCTGGGCTGGCGCGGGCGGGGCAGCGGCGGTGCGAACCGATGTGGAAACGCGCTCATTGAGGCGGCGGTCGTTTGAAATCACCGCTTCGGTGACGGTTTGCTCTGGGGGTTCGAGCGCGCCGAATGTGGATTTGAGGTTGTCGAAAACCCCCTTGGCATCCAGGTAGGTCTGCACCATTTGTTTGTAGAGCGGCGAGTTGGGGTTGGTTCGATAAATCCGGTCAATCTGGGCATAACAAGCTGCCAGGCGACGATAGCTGTCGTCTATCTTGGTGCTGTAGGATTCGAAGGTTCGACGGTACGACTCAAAGTCCATCGTCCGCCGACTCGGACGGGTCATCGTTGCCCCCTTGCCGGCGACCTGCGCCAACAGGTCCAGCATCTCGCTACGGAGCGCCCGTAAGGTCGAGACGATTTCGCTATCTGACAGCACCCGATCCTGCGCCATCGGGGACATGGCAGGCGCCGACAGGGACACGGCCGCCAGACTCAGGAGTGCCGGCAGCCACAGCCAGCCGCGCCAAATCAGATTGTTTCCACACTTCACAGCAACCATAGCAACCACCGTATCAATCAGGCAGTTTTGGCCGGGACGCAGCCGCGGGTAAATCAGCCGGCCATTTGGTCTTTCGCAAGAGATGCCATGCCGGTGTTACGTTGCCGTAAAAAAGGCGAAAGAAAGCCAGAATTTTTCCGGCCTTGGATTGGACTTTTAATCAAATGAGCTGACTTTTTGCCACCACGGCCGATGTCATTCCACAAGCGACCCCATAGGCGAGACAGACTTCATCCAAGACCGCCTCCCAGGAGGCGCGTGAAGCCTGTGCCCGTGCAGCCGCACGCATCCGGTGGCGATGCTCCGGCCAACGCACTAGGTCGGCCACGGCGGCCACGAACGCATCGTCATCCGAGGCCACCCATCCAGATTGCCCATGATCGACCAGAAACTTCGGCCCGCCATCCCCCGTCACGACACAGGGAACGCCCGACGCGGCGGCTTCGAGCACGACGTTGCCGTACGTATCCGTCCGGGAGGGAAAAACGAAAATATCAAAATCGGCATACTCACAGGCCAATGCCACACCACGCTGGACGCCCGCGAAAGTCGCGGTCTGGAGGTTGGCCGCCAGCCAGTCGCGCTCGCTTCCAGCGCCGACGATGCGAAACTCGATGTGGGTTAAGCCCTGGGAAAGCAGCCGCCGTTCTAGTTCGGCTAGGAAGCGGACATTCTTTTCCGTGCTGAGGCGGCCGACAAAACCGATGCGGACAACCGGCGCGTCCAGGGGACGAGTCCGGTAAGCCGGATGAAACGCTTCGGGGTCAATGCCGCGCTGCATCAGGTACGTCGGCTTGCCGGTCATCCGCGCCACGAGTTTGACCAGTTCGGGGTTTGGCGCCAGACAAACATCGGCGTATTCATAAAACTTCATTGTGGCCCAGAGCGATTGGGTTTCAGCCCAGAGGCTGGTTCGCTCCCGCACCAAGGGTGAAACAAAAGCGTAATCAAGCAACCGTGACCAACGCTGCCCGGCGTATTCGTGCAGGTTCGTGTGCCACGACATCACCAGTGGGAGATGGAGCGACTTCGCCACATAAACGCCCAGTTGGCCAATGTCACTCGGTCCGGTCACATGGATGACCTGCGGACGAAACGCTCGGACCTGCTCGCGGACTTCGCGGGCATAGCGCCAGAGCCACAGGTCGAAGTTCAAATCCGCATCCAGCGGGAACGACCAGCCGCCACGCTGGAGTTCAACGGCCGTGATGGAGCCGTCACATTGCGGGCCGGCAACCGGCGGTTGTCCAGCGCCGGCGCTACCGCACCGGACGATCAGCAGTGGAAGCTGCCGCCGCCGCGCCACATCCGTCAGGGTTCGGAACGTGCGCGCAACGCCATTGGCTTCATGGTAGGAGTCGGGGAAAAGCGCCACGCGCACCGTGTCGGCCGGTGAGGGCGGCACGGCTTGGCGCGCCAGCGCCACCCCGGCACAGTTCGCTGCTTGTACTGCGGAGGCTGACCAAATCGTCATTGTTCACTCAACAACTCAAGCTGGGGTTTGGGGAGCACCTTCTCCAAAGCTGGACGCCAGTGACGGCGTCCGAGTTGCCGGAACACCCAAGTCGCCACGCGCGCCCATACCGGACTGTGATTGGCCCAGCCTTCGTGGAGCGAGCGGGGACAGCCTCGTTCATCCAAAAAGAACAGTCGTTCCGTCCAGTGGCGCTGGCCGGCCGGATGATCCGGGTAATGGTCGAGGATTTGCGCCGCCGCTTCAAAGATACGCAACATCATGTTCTCCTGGTATTCCGGCAGCACCACGACGTGACTCCGACGGGCCACGCGCACTTCCTCGACCATCTCCTCAAACGTCGTGGCGTCCGTCAGGTTCACAACGGTATTTGGAGACAAGCCGTGGCGGTCGCCGCCCGACACCAGGGGCAGGTCGAGGTCGCGGGCCAGGCGGGCCACGTCGAGGTTTTCGCGCCACGACCGAAAGCCGTTGATTTCCAGGGCGTGCAGCCACCGCTTGTAGCGGTCGAGAAAGGCCGCGAGCGCCGCCATGTGCTTCGACTGCCCGATGTTTTCAATGTCCCAGATGGGGTGGTTCAAAACGACCAACACGCCTGGAAGCGCATTGAGCATCGAAAACAACTCTTCAAGAACCTCCGGTTTGTCGCGTGCGGCCGGGTCTTCGGTGAACGCAAACAACTCATTGGCAATGGCGCGCGCATGGTCGGGTGGGAGATTGTGGACGCCAATGTGAAAGTAGGCCACGCCAAACGGCACAGTCCATTCGGTTGAAATGGGCACCTCTTCGCCGGTGGCGCGCAGCCCGCAGCAGGCTTCGATTTCGTCGTGGTCGGTGATGGAGACGATCCCGCGCACGCCCAAGGTAGCTTCCAGGTGCTGCACTTCGGCATCGTGCAGCACGCGCGGCGTCACCGGGGGCGTCCACCAGGCTTTCGTGAAGTCCAGCGGACGGCCATGCTCGGCCTCGTAGCGCCGGCACAGGCGGGCGAAAAGCTGGGCGATGAGTGGAATGTTCGCGGCGTAGTGGGGAATGAAGTCGAGGACTTCGCGCGAGAATTTGGTGTGGCAGTGGAGTGAAATGCCGGTGCGCAATCCGTGATTGAAAGCCTCTCCCGGCTTGACGATACTAAGCGTGGTTGCGTTTGACATTGAGTCCCCTTCCATACGGAATCGGCTGGCAACACATCCGGCGTGGCGGTGGCTACACCACGGCCGAGAAGCTGAACCGCGCGAGTAAACCTTGACGATTCAGGACGTAAGGCGTGATTCCTTATGTCGGGGCTTTCGTATAGGGGAGTTATGTGACGGCCATGTGTCAGGAAACTGAAATCGGCCGCATGAAGCCGCATGAACTTGACGCAGCGGCTGGCGCTCTGGTCGCTTCGTTCAAGTGTCCTGGTCGAGTTCTGGCACCTGCGTCAACATTGGGTTGGTGCGGCGCTGAAGCCCGGCATTGATGGATTGAATCAGGAGCGTCCACCGCGCCGACTGCCCCTGCGCTGTCGTGAGCAGGCGCTGGACGGGTTCTGGCGAGCTGCGCCGGGCAAGTTCGATGACGTGGGGCGTCAGCGCGAAACGTCCAATGGGGAACGGCGTGGGCAGACTGGCGGCGGTCATGGCCAGTAAGTTGCGGCGTGTCAGCCCCAACTTGACCATGCCGACCGAATGTCGCCAGGCGTTGCGCGAATCAAAACGCACGATGTCGGCCACCGCCCCCGCGACCGAAAGCCCCGGCCCCAACCGAAGCTGCGCCATTTCGACGATGTTGGCTTCCAGGCTGTAGGGTGCCATCCCAACCGTCGGCGACTTGAGCGTATAGGTCATCTCTGCCGCGCCACCTGGGTTACTCACTGGCTGGAGTGTGATCGCCCCCTGGCGCTCACACTCCAGAAAGGCCGCTGCCCACAGAGCCTGGGCCAGAATCGCGGCGCTGACCCGGAGCGGAACGTGCAGGAGCTTCGTCCATGGGTCGGGCAGGGCGGCCGGTGGGGCAAAATAATCTCCAAACAGCAGGACAATCTCACTGGCCGCGAGCGATCCCGCCAGGGACGCGCCAGTGGGTAGAGGAGACGCCGACGGGCCAGGTGCGCCGGCAATTGCCCCGACCGGAGGTGGGGGCATTGGCGCGGTTCGCAGTGGTGGCACTGGTGAGGACGGAACGCCTGAATTTGGCTTCCCACACTTCATGCAGAACTTTGCTGACTCAGACAAAGCCGCGCCACAGGCGACACAGAACCGACTCGAAGCCGGGGCAGGCGACACCGGGCCACTGGGCGACGCCGGCATGGGCTGGGCCGGCGGTGGCGCAACGCGCGGCTGAACAACCGTGGCGTCAAGCTCATCAGTTGCCGACCGAACGGCCCGGAAAGCTGCCTTGAGTTGCCGTCGCATCTCCTTGGCCGAAGGCAACCGATCTTCGCGTGAAACCGCCATGGCGCGCTGCACGATGTCGGCTACGGCGCGTGGCACCTGGGGATTGAGGTCGCAAGCCAGCCGCAGGGGATCGGGCTTGCTCGCCAGCAGCATGTCCGCCCGCGCCAGCGCATCTACCGGAGGCTGCCCCGTCAGAAGGCTGTAAATCGTCGCCGCAGCTGAATAGAGATCGCTGCGTGGGTCAGTGGCCAGACCCCGCATTTGTTCCAGCGAGGCGAAAATCGGCGTGTAGCCCACCAGACTCCGCTGCTCGCCGCCGCCGCCGGACAAATCACCCTTGGCAAGGCCGAAATCCAGCAAAACGATGCTGCCTTCGGGCGTCAGCTTGACGTTTTGTGGCTTGATGTCGCGGTGGATGATGGGTGGGGTGCGGCCGTGCAGGTATTCCAGGGCATCGAGCAACTGGTCGGCCCACTTGGCGACCTGCCCCAGCGCGAAAGGTCCACCCTGCGCCGTCAGTAGTTCGGCCAAATCCTTGCCGGGGATGAACTGCATGACCAGGAACTGCCCATCGCTCTCGGCAAAGTGGTCAAAAACGACTGGAAGCGCGGCGTGCCGGAGACCGTTCAGCAAGATGGCTTCGCGCTCAAACGCCGCGACCAGCGCCTCGCCGGCGACAATCATCTGCTTGAGGGCAACCGTACTCCCAAACTTCTTGTCGGTGGCCTGGTACACCGCCCCCATTCCCCCCTTGCCGAGGAGCTTCACGACGGTGTAGCGCTGTTGAAGTACGGTGCCGGGACTGAGTGGGGTCATGGCCGAAAAGAAGCGGGTGAAGGTGGGTCGGGCGACGGCAGTTCGACGACCGGAATCTCGGCAAAGGGAATGTCTTGTACGCGGTACTTCCGCCAGTCCTTGTAGTCGAAGTGCCACCACTCGTAGCGGTACACCTTGAAATCGAAACGCTCCATTGCCGCGCGCAGCAGGTCGCGCAAGCGGCGTTGTTCTTCCGTGCCGCCCGCGTAGTCGGGGTGCGCCCGCTCGCTCATCTCGTCATAGTCGCTCGGCATGGTCACGAGTTCGCCGGTTTTGAGGTCGTAGAGCGAGACATCCACGGCACAACCGCGGTTGTGCAGCGATCCCTTCGCCGGGTCAGCTACATAGTCACGCTTGTCCGGTGGCGTCAAGTCCCAGAACAGTTTCGTGACGCGCCACGGCCGATAGCCATCAAACACCACGAGGCCATAGCCGTGGGTCTGCAACCACCGATGCGCCTGCGCCAACGCCTCAGCCGCCGGGCGCTGCAAAAAAGCCCGCGCTTCAGTATAGACTGGGCGTCCAACGAAGTTGTTTTCCGTGGCGTAACGAATATCGAGCTTGATGGTTGGGTCGAGCCGGATGATCTCAACCAACTCACTCGGTCGAAAATCCCCGGTTTCGACTGGCGGCCCAACGTCCTGCGCCGGCGTGGTCGCCAGGCCGGCCAAGACCCAGACCAGCCAGAGGGTGATGAGCCATCGGGTTCGCAGCATGCCATCGCCTCCCGGAAAAGATCTGTCGCGCTGGCTTGAGCGCGCGAACGGGAACATGAAAGATGCCATTCGGGTTGACAAGCCTCACCATCCAGTCACGCGAACAAAATTTCTCAGAAAGCGTTGATTCATGACTTGTATGCCTCAGTTTCCGATTCAGAAAAGCGACGCCGAATGGCAAACCCAGCTTACGCCGGAGCAGTACTATGTCACCCGTCTGAAAGGCACGGAGCGCGCCTTTACCGGTAAGCTCTACCGCGAAAAACGGACTGGAACCTATCACTGCGTAGCGTGCGGCGCGCCGCTCTTCAGCTCCGACACCAAGTACGAGTCGGGATCGGGCTGGCCCAGTTTCTGGAATCCGGTCAGCTCCGACGCCATCGTCACTGAGATAGACCTCAGCCACGGGATGCGGCGCGTTGAAGTCATGTGCGCCCAGTGCGGCTCACACCTTGGGCATGTCTTTGAGGACGGCCCACGCGAAACCACCGGGCTGCGGTACTGTATCAACTCCATCTCCATGGACTTCAAGCCAGCCGAGGAGTGATGACGGACTCGCCTGGCCTAGCCTCGAAGGTCGCGGACACGGTGTCCGCCGTTGACGTCCTGGCGATTGGGGCGCATCCCGACGACATCGAGCTGGCGATGGCCGGCACGTTACTCAAGCTTGCGGCCGGCGGCTATCGTGTCGGGTTGGTGGACGCAAGCCGGGCCGAGTTGGCGACGCGCGGCACGCCACAGCAACGGGCCGCCGAAGCTGCCGCCGCGGCAACGCAGCTCGACGTGGTATTTCGAGTCAACTTGGGCTGGCCCGACGGCCACTTCAGCCATGACGACCAGGCGCGCCGCGCCTTGGTGCGCGTCATCCGGCAAGCGCGCCCCACCCTTGTCTTCACCCACCACCCGGCCGAAGAACACCCCGATCACCAATGCCTGGCCCACCTGGTGGCGGCAGCGGTCCATCATGCGCGTCTGGCCAACTATGACGCCGAAAGCGGTCTGTCCCGCTGGCAGGCGCGGGCCTTGATTCATTTTTTGCCGCCGCTCAATCCGGCCATCGTGCCGAGCTTTCTGGTGGACATCAGCGCGCAGTTTGCGGCGAAGTATGACGTTATCGGCGCTTATGCCTCACAGCTTCACCAGCCGGGCCGGCCAGGGCCGCAAACCTATCTCTCGACGGCCGACTTTCTGCGGCAGCGCCGGGCGGCCGACATCTACCGTGGCAGCCTGATCGGCGTTTCCGCGGCCGAGGGCTTCGTCACCACGACCCCCTTGCCGGTGGCCGACCCCGTGCGCTTGTTCGCGGATGACGGCGGCCCGTTTGACGCCTTGGCAGGACACCCACGCGCCGACCGTCCCGCCTAGGAGGTCTCCCGAAAAGCCTCCAGCACAATGCCCGGCGTCAGCACTTCCGGGAGCACTTTGGGCTCGTTGCCGTTGGGCGGATAGAAGACGTAGAGCGGCACGCCACTGCGTCCAAAATCAGCCAGGGCGCGGGTAATGTTTTCGTCGCGGTTGGTCCAGTCAGCCTTGACCATGACAATCCCGCGCCGTTCGATTTCGGCGCGCACTTCGGCGGTTTCGAGCGCAACCCGTTCATTGGCCTTGCAACTGAGGCACCAGGCAGCGGTGAAGTCCACGAAGACCGGCTTGCCGGCGCGCCGCAACTCGGTCACCCGCGCCGGAGAAAATGGCTCCCAGCGAATGCTGCCCGACTTTGCTTCCGGCTGGGTGGCGGCGGCGCTGGCGACCGGCGGAAGCTGATGGATCGCGCTAACGCCCCAGACACTGCTACCCACGATGATGATGCCGGCCGTCGCCAAGGCGATTCGGCGCGTCAGGGCAGGGTAGGTGTAGCTGCCCCAGCGTCCCCAAATCCAGCCGCCCAGTCCAATCAGAACGATCACGCCCAGCATCAGGGCCAAACCATCCACGCCGACTTCCAGCCCCAACACCCACAGCAGCCAGACGACCGACCCCATGAGCAAGAAGCCCATGAACTGCTTGAAGCTCTCCATCCAGGGGCCGGGCTTCGGCACGAAGCGCAAAAGCTGTGGCGCGGCGGCCAACACCAAGTAGGGCGCGGCCATGCCGATGGCCAGGGCCGTGAAAATCAACAGCGCAATAGCGGTCGGTTGTGCCAACGCCACCCCTAGCGCCGAGCCCATGAACGGGGCCGTACAGGGCGTGGCCACGACCGTCGCCAATACCCCGGTGAAGAATGACCCGGCCAACCCGGCGCGGTTCATGGCGGTTCCGCCAACCGTGGTCAGTCCGACGCCGACTTCAAAAACGCCGAATAAAACCAGCCCGAAAACAAACAACACGGCCACGAGGAAGGCCACAAAGGCCGGCTCCTGCAACTGAAAGCCCCACCCCAACTGCTGCCCGCCGGCGCGCAGGGCGAGCAACACCCCGGCCAACGCCCAGAACGACAGGACGACCCCGGCCGTGAACACGAGCCCGTGCTGCCAGGCCTGCCCGCGGCCGGCCCTGGACTGCTCAACGAAGCCCAGCACCTTGATGGACAGGACCGGCAGGACACAGGGCATGAGATTCAAAATCAGCCCACCTAGAAAGGCGCCGCCAAGCGTGAGCCACAAGCCCATCCATCCAAGCGGTTGGCCGCCGGACGGCTTGGACGCCGTCGTTCCGGCCGTGGGCGTGAGGGCGTCGCCAAAGGCCGTTGGTGGTTCTACCGGAACGTCCACCGTCAGGCCCGGTTCGGTGCCCGCGCCGCGCCAGCCCTGTGGGGTCACGACCACGCCGGCCAACCGGGTTGGCGGGTTTTCGGCAACTTTCGAGCGCGTCATCCGCAGAACATAGCCCCCTTTGACGCGCGTCAGCTTCTGCGGTTCGGCCCCCTCGATGACGAGTTCCTCAAAGGGGAAAAAGGAGGCTTCCGTCAGTTCCTCGGTAGGGGTCGGTGGACTCAGCAAGAGCACGACCGCATCGCCTTCCACCGTGGCCCCCAGCTTCCATTCGGACGTTGCCAGCGGCAGTTGGGCGCGGGCGCGGGAAAACGCCTCGGTCCAGGTCGAAGGCGGGGGAACGTCGCCGGTCACAGGCAAGACAAGCTTCAATTCAGCCTCGCCAGGAATACATTCTTCCTTGCACACCAGCCATTTGACTTTGCCTGCCAGCGTCACCGGCTTGCCAACCGGCAGGTCGGCCGGTGGCGTGATCCGAACCAGATGCAGCGCTTCGGTTTCGTAGCCGTAGCCGACCAGTCCGCTGACTTCGATGCGCTTGGGGATCGGCCACTGGATGTCATCCGCCGTAAAACCAGGCGGGAGCGTCCACTTGACCGAGGTCGGCTGGCCGGAATCGCCCGGATTGCGCCAGTAGGTGTGCCAGTGCTCTTCGAGTTCAAGGCGAATCGCAACCCAGACGGGGGTTCCGGGCCGAATGGCCGTCGTTTCGGCAATGAGTTCAGCCTTGACGTGCGGCTGGGGGACCGCCTGCGCCGTGGCTTCCGTCACGCTCCCAAACCACACCAAACCCAGGCTGAGGAGCCATCCCAACCAGCTTCGTTGTCCGCTACGTATCACGCCATCACCTCATGCTTCATCGGCGCGGAGTTTTTCCAGCACCGAAAAATCTTCGAGCGTCGTCACATCACCGACGACATTGCCGCTGGCGGCAATCTCGCGCAGCAGTCGGCGCATGATCTTGCCGGAGCGGGTTTTCGGGAGCGCATCCGTGAAACGGATGTCATCCGGCTTGGCCAGCGCCCCGATTTCCCTGGCCACATGCTCGCGCAGCGCGGCCCGCAACGCATCATCTCCCGAACGTCCGCTTTCCAGGGTGACAAAGGCCACGATGGCCGATCCCTTCAGCTCGTCCGGTCGCCCGACGACGGCGGCTTCGGCCACGGCTTCGTGCGACACCAGGGCACTTTCGATTTCGGCCGTGCCCAGCCGGTGTCCGCTGACGTTGATGACATCGTCCACGCGCCCCATGATCCAGTAGTTGCCCTGCTCGTCGCGGCGTGCGCCATCCCCGGCGAAATACACGCCTTCAATTTCGCTCCAGTACTGCCGCCGGTAGCGGTCATCATCGCCCCAGATGGTGCGCAGCATGGCCGGCCACGGACGGGTCAGCACCAAGTAGCCGCCTTCGTTGGCTCCAACTGGCTGGCCGTCTTTGGTGCGAATCTCCACGCCAATGCCGGGCAACGGCCGCGTTGCCGTGCCAGGCATGGTGGTCGTCGCGCCCGGCAGCGGGGCAATCATCATGCCGCCGGTTTCGGTTTGCCACCAGGTATCCACAATCGGGCAGCGTCCTTTCCCAACGACCTGGCGATACCACATCCACGCCTCCGGGTTGATGGGTTCGCCGACCGTACCGAGTAAACGCAGGCTGTCCAGACGGTGTTTCAAAACCCACTGCTCGCCCCACCGGATGAAGGCCCGGATGGCCGTCGGCGCGGTGTAGAGCATCGTCACGCCGTGGCGATCCACGATGCGCCAGAACCGATCCGGCTCTGGGTGGTTGGGCGCGCCCTCGTACATCATCACCGTTGCCCCGTTGGCCAGCGGCCCATAGACGACGTAGCTGTGTCCCGTGACCCAGCCGACATCGGCCGTACACCAATACACGTCGTCGTCCTTGAGGTCGAGCACCCACTTCGCCGTTGCCGCGACTTGCGTCAGATAGCCGCCGGTGGTGTGGAGAATCCCCTTCGGCTTGCCGGTCGTGCCGCTGGTGTAAAGGATAAACAGCGGATGCTCCGCATCGAGTGCCTCGGGCGGACAGTCATCGCTCACCGTTTCAAGCATTTCATGCCACCAGTGATCACGGCCTGGCTGCATGTCCACCTTCGCGCCAGTCCGTCGTAAGACGATGCAGGTTTGCACCGTCGGGGCCTGTTCGAGCGCCGCATCCACGGCGGGTTTGAGCCGGACTTCGGTGCCGCGCCGCCACGCGCCGTCCGCCGTGACGACGAGCTTGCAACCGGCATCGTTGATACGGTCGCGCAGCGCCTCGGCCGAGAATCCCCCGAAGACCACCGAATGCGTCGCGCCAATCCGGGCGCAGGCCAGCAGGGCGATGGCAATTTCCGGCGTCATCGGCATGTAGATTGCCACGCGGTCGCCGGCCCGGATGCCGAACTTTTTCAACACATTGGCAAAGCGGCACACTTCGCGGTGGAGTTCCCAGTAGGTCAACGTGCGGGTGTCGCCCGGCTCGCCTTCCCAGATGATGGCGGCCTTGGTGCGGCGCCAGGTCGTCAAGTGCCGGTCCAGACAGTTGGCGGCAATGTTGAGCTTTCCCCCGACAAACCATTTGGCGTGGGGTGGGTTCCAGTCGAGCACTTGCGTCCAGGGCGTCATCCAGTCCAGCGTTGCCGCCTGTTTGGCCCAGAACGCCTCGACATCCGCCTCGGCTTCGGCGTAAAGCTGGGCGGCAAGTTCCGGGGTGACATTCGCTCGTGAGGCAAAATCGGACGGTGGCGGAAAGCGCCGGGTTTCGTGCTGGTGAGACTCGATGGCATGGGATTCGGTCATGGGCATCACTCCAGTTTGGCAAAACGACAGAAACTAACCTGACGGCAAGGGGCGTTGTCGTCGGTCAAGGTGAAATGTAGCTTGAAATCATGGAACGAGCGAACACTCCACCGCTTTCAAAGTCGGCGACCTACGCCCGCTACTGGCTTCAAGCAGTTTTTTTCATCCTGGCCGGGGTCGAGCTGGCCAATGGGCTGATGGCGCTTTTTTTCCAGGATGCCGCGGCAAGTTTTTATAGCTGGGAAATCCGCGACCCCGCCATGACGCAGCAGTATGGCCTTGCGCTGTGTGTCGTCGCCGCCGCCTACTTCCTCATCGGGCTGGACCCGGTAGCCAACCGTCGCCTCCTGCTGCTGCCGGTCGTGGAAGTCGCCCTGGCGACCTTCTGGACGTTTTTTCTCTCCCGTGGGCAGTATGGTAGTCGCGGTGCCGTGCTCATGGCCATCGGCTACTGTTTGTTCATCGTCGCCGCCGTCGTCGCGCCAACGGCCATGCTTCGTACGGCCGCCGAGGGAGACGCAGCCCCGCCACCGTCGGCCTGAGCGGCGGCTGATGAGGACTTGCGCAGCGGCGGCACTCCGGCAAAGGCCTGCATGGCGCGGATGGCGTCGCCACCGGGCAGCGCAAAGGTCGTGTCGTGGTTGCCGCCCGGCAGGGTGAGCTGCATCACCTGCCGGTTGCCCCCGTCAAAGGCGGAGCGCGCCAGCGCCTCGGCCATGGCCAGTGGCACGGTCGTGTCGTTTTCGGCGTGGAGAATGAGCACCGGAACCCGAACGCGCCCGATTTTTTCAATGTTCGGACAGCGAATCCGGGTCAGGAAGTGCGCCGGAAACATCGGATAACGCGCGGCGGCAATGTCGGGTAGTGTCGTAAACGTCGCCAGTGTGATGAGGCCGGCCGACTCGACGCGCGCAGCCAGGTCAATGGCCGGGGCCCCGCCCAGCGAGTGCCCGGCGATGAACAGGCGTGTGGGGTCAACATCCGGCCGCTGCTTCAGGTGCGCATAGGCGGCCGTGGCCGTTTCATACAGCCCGTTTTCGCTCGGCTCGCCACCGCTCAGGCCAAGCCCGATGTATTCCGGCACGAAGACGTTGAAACCGGCCCGCCGAAAGACCTCAATCTGCTGGCGCAGAAACGGATAGTTGAGATATTCGCCGACGCCGTAAAAAAACAACAGCGTCGGACGCCGGGCGGCGTCTGGGAGGACGGCTGCGCCGGCCGCGTCCAGGGCCGGGCCGAACAGCGCCGTGATGGTTTCGCCGCCTGCGGCCGGAAATGACACGTAGGTGGCGCCCACCGGCGGCGCGAGTCGCTGGCGCGCGCGCCCTTCGCGGGCCACGGCGCGAAAGACCATCCCCTGTTGGCGCGTGTAGAAGTAAGCGCCGGCGCCCACATAGCCGACCACCGCCAACGCGAACAGGATCAGCAGCCCGCGCAGGACGCGCGCCACAACCGGGCGACGTGTTGCGAACGAAGCCCTTGCCTCAACGCTCATGCGCAAAACCTACCAGTTCAAGTTCCTTGCCATCCGGTGCGGTCGAAAGCCACGGCCGACGGCGTAGGCCGGGTCAACGCACATTACCCATGAGTCGGCGAATGAACGGTGTGAGGACAAACGCCACGACCGAAACGACAATCCCGGTCGCAGCCACTTGGTAAAACAACGCGCCGACGCTTTCCGGGCGGGTTTCGTCGAAATGACCGGCAATGAGGCCGCCGATGTAGTTGCCAAAGGTCGGTCCGAGAAACCAGATTCCCATGACCAGGCCGCTGAGTCGTTCCGGGGCGAGTTTGGTCATGGTGCTCAGGCCGACCGGACTCAAGCACAGTTCGCCCAACGTGTGGATGAGGTACACGGCGACGAGCCACCACGGACTCAGCCGCCCCCCACCCAGAAACGCCACCCCGACCGCCGCCACGACGAAACCGACGCCGACCAGCAAAATGCCGACCGAAAATTTCGCCGGACTGGATGGCTGCCGGTCGCCCCACTGAACCCAGAGCCAGGCAAAGACCGGTGCGAGGAAAATGATGAACAGGGCGTTGAGCGATTGGAAGTAGCTCGACGGAAACTCGAAGCCAAAGATGCGGCAGTCCGTCAGTCGGTCGGCGTAGAGGTTGAGGCTCGACCCGGCCTGCTCGAAGAGCGCCCAGAAGACAATCGAGGCCAGGAAGAAGTACACAATGGCCAGCATGCGTTTGAGTTCGTCTTCGGCCAGTGTGCGCAGGAAAGAAAACCACACCAGGGCAATGATGCCGGCAAACACCAACGCGATGTAGCCGTAGCCGGCCCCAGAGCCGAGCTGGGCGACGACGACGCCATACAGTTGCTGGAGGCCGGCCACGACGGCAAAGAGAGCAATGGCCACGCCTAGGTAGGCTGCCAGTCCCTGCCACGCGGGCGTTTGTCCGCCGTCGTCACGCGGCGGCCGCTCGCCGACGCCTTCCAGGTACTTGAACCCGACGATGTACTGCACCAGTCCGAGCGTCATGCCGACGCCGGCGGCGGCAAAGCCCCAGTGCCAGCTTGCGCTCGGCTGGAAGCCCCAACCGGCGATGGTTGCCTTCCAGGTGTCAGACTGCGCCAAAAAGCCACAGGCCAGCGGCGCGAGAAAGGCCCCGATGTTGATGCCCATGTAGAAAATCGAGAAGCCCGCGTCCCGGCGTTGGTCATCCGGCTTGTACAGCCGACCGACGATGGCGCTGATGTTCGGCTTGAGCAGTCCCGTGCCCAGCACGATCAGGACGAGACCCGTGTAAAAGGCCGTTTCCGACTCGAAGGCCATGGTGAAGTGGCCGGCTGCGATGATGATGCCGCCGATGAAAACGGCGTACTTCAGCCCTAGCAACCGATCCGCGGCCCAGCCGCCGGGCATGGCCAACAGGTACACCGCCGAGGTGTAGGTTCCATAAACCAACGCTGCGCGCGCGTTGGAGTAACCCAGCCCGCCGTTTTCATGACTGGCCGTCATGTACAGGACGAGCAGGGCGCGCATGCCGTAATAACTGAAGCGTTCCCAGAGTTCGGTGAAAAACAGCGTCATCAGGCCAATCGGGTGGCCGAAAAACTGCTTCCTTGACATAGCCCCTTCAGAGGCATCCGCAACGGCAGCCGACATGGTGTGAGCTTCCTTGAGCTGGAATAGTATTCGTTTGGTGGCGCACAATAGCGCATCCCGGCGGCTTTCACACAAGACAAAAAGCCTTTGCGGCCAGGCGAGGCCGACGGGAAAGCAGCACCGGTCAAAGCGCCAGACTTCGACGCCATCTTGGAAACAGTAAGTCGCCCGGAGGTTTCAGCGATCAGTATGTCAGGAGCAGCGCAGTTGGATTTGTCACCTTACGTCAAGGCGCTCGACTGGCTGCCGTCAGTCGAAGTACGTGGACGGGTCACGGAACTCGTTGGGTTGTTGGTCCGCGCCTCGGTGCCGGGTGCGCGCATCGAGGAACTCTGCTTGATTCGGTCGCCGCACCGCGCCCACGACCTCAAGGCCGAAGTCGTCGGTTTCCGCGGCTCGGAAATCATCCTCATGCCGCTGGGCGAGTTGCAGGATGTCACCATGGGCGCGGAAGTGATTTCGACCGGCGGCTCGCTCAAGGTGCGGGTCGGGGAGGCGCTGCTGGGGCGCGTCCTGGATGGCCTGGGCGAGCCGATGGACGGCAAAGGGCCGATCCAGAACGCGGTCGAAGTCGCCGTCACGGCGCGGCCGCCCGACCCGATGAAACGCCAGCGCGTCACCAAACGGTTCGTGACCGGCGTGCGCGCCATTGACGCGACGTTGACGGTCGGCGAAGGGCAGCGCGTGGGCGTGTTTGCCGCCGCCGGCGTCGGCAAGTCCACCTTGCTGGGCATGCTGGCCCGCAACACCGAGGCCGAAGTCAACGTCATCGCGCTCATCGGCGAACGCGGGCGCGAAGTGCGTGACTTCCTCGAACACGACCTTGGCCCGGAAGGTCTCAAGCGGTCGGTCATCGTCGTGGCCACGTCCAATGAGCCTTCTCTGGTGCGGCTCAAGGCAGCCCATGTGGCAACGGCCATTGCCGAATACTTCCGCGATCAAGGCAAGAAAGTGCTGCTGATGATGGACTCCGTCACGCGCTTTGCCCGCGCCCTGCGTGAGGTCGGTCTGGCGACCGGCGAGCCGCCGGCCCGGGCCGGGTTTCCGCCGTCCGTGTTCAGTGAGCTGCCAAAGCTGCTTGAACGGACGGGCAACTCGCAGCGGGGTTCGATCACCGCGTTTTACACCGTGCTGGTCGAAGGCGACGACATGACCGAGCCGATTGCCGATGAAACCCGCTCGATTCTCGACGGTCACATCGTGCTTTCGCGGGCGCTGGCGGCCGGCGGACACTATCCGGCCATTGACGTGCGCCAATCCGTTTCCCGCGTCATGACGGCCGTCGCCGACAAAGACCACACCGCCAAGGCGATGAAGTTGCGGGACATTCTGGACGCCTACGAGTCGCAGAAAGACCTCATCCTGATCGGCGCGTACAAGAGCGGCAAGGACAAACGAACGGATTACGCCATCTCGAAAATTGACGCGGTCAACCAATTCCTGCGCCAGCCAACCAGCGAAAAAGCCGATTTCCAGGACACGCTCAACCGGCTGACGAAGATTTTATGAGCCGAGGTCACGACGTGGGGCCGCGGCCGGCGCCGTCCAGTCGGCCAAACGCCGGGCGAGCCGGGTCAACGGCAGGGCGGCGAGCATCTCCGGCGTCGCCCAGCAGGTTGCCGTCTGCGGCAGGTCACCGGGCGCGTCCACCTCGACGAAAAACACCTGAAGCGCCTGGCGAAAGTGGGTGAAGTCGTGCGTCACCACTGGGCCGGCCACGGGCGGCGGCCCAACCAAGCCCAGGGCATGCAGTCCGCGGGCGGCCGCGGCCTGGTAGTCCTCGCCATCCCGGCAGGGGATGGTGGGGAACTCCCACAGCCCACTGAGCAGCTCCGTCTCATCGCGCCGGACGACCAAGCGGCGCCCCTGCCACATCACGAGCAAACAGGCGAAGGGGCGGATCGGTCGCGCCTTGCGCGGCGGTTTGAGCGGGTAGTCCGTTGTCACACCCTGGCGTCGGGCCGCGCAATCCACGGCCAGCGGGCAGACGGCGCACTTGGGCGCGCGCGGCCGACACACCAGCGCGCCCAGCTCCATGAGCGCCTGGTTGATGTCGCCCGGACGCGCGCCGTCAACCAGCGCCTGCGCCGTGGCCTGAACGACCGATGACTGCCGGGCAAGGCTGGCGCCAATGTCCGCGGCGCGGTATCGCGCCAGCACCCGGCGCACATTGCCGTCAATCGCGGGGACCGCTTCGCCGAAGGCCACCGAAGCCACGGCCGCCGCGGTGTAGTCCCCGACGCCCGGCAACCGTCGCCACTCGGCCGCCGACCGTGGCAGCCTTCCCTGCCCGTGGGCGCAGATGTGTCTGGCGGCCGCGTGGAGCCGTTGGGCGCGCCGGTAATACCCCAGGCCTTCCCAGTGCTTGAGCACCTCCGCAAGCTCCGCCGCCGCCAGCGCCTGAACCGTCGGAAAGCGCGCAATAAACCGCAGGTAATACTCGGCCGCCCGCGCGGCCTGGGTTTGCTGGGCCAGCGTTTCGGCTACCCACAACCGATAGGCATCCGTCGTCGCGCGCCAGGGCAGACTGCGCCGGTGGCCGTCAAACCACGCCAGCAGGTGCCGCCGCGCGACCTCCAGCGTCACGTGACCGTCCCACCGTCGAGAATGATGACTTCGCCGTTCATGTAGGCATTGCGGTCGGAAACGAGAAAGGCCGCCAGTTCGCCAAGCTCTTGGGGCTTGCCCAGCCGCCCCACCGAACACCACATCTCGTAGATTTCCCGAAAACGTTCCGGCAACGTATGGCCCAAGTCAGTGTCGAAGATGCCGGCGGCAATGGCGTTGACCAACACGCCGAAGGCCGCGCCCTCGCGGGCCAGCATTTTCGTGAAACCGACCACCGCCGCCTTGGCCGTGGCGTAGTGAACGCTGGTCGGCACGGTGCGGATGCCGCCGATGGAGCCGATGTTCAAAATGCGCCCGTACCGGCGGCGCACCATGTGCTTGAACACCGGTTTGGTGACGTTGAACAACCCATGCAGGTTGACCCCCATGACTTCATCCCAGGCTTTGTCGCTCATGGTCAGAAACAGGTCGGGACGATTCACGGCGGCATTGTTGATGAGAATGTCAATGCGCTCGAAGTCCGCCAGGGCAGCCTGGACGACCTGCTTCATCGCCGGGCGGTTGGCGACCGAGGCCCGGTAGGTCACAACCCGCCGTCCGTGAGCGCGGATGACCGCGGCGGTTTCTTCGGCCGCCGCATCGTTGGTGTGATAGTTCAGGGCAATGTCGCAGCCTTCGCGGGCAAACACTTCACAGATGCCGCGGCCGATGCCGCGGGAGCCGCCCGTGACGAGTGCCACCTTGCCTTCGAGCAGTTTCGACATGGTGAGCCGTTCGTTTGGGGTTCAGGACTGAGCGGGGACGAGGGCTGAAATTTCATTCACGATGCGCTGGGTCGCATCTGGGACGCCCAGCGCCGCCGCCGCTTCCCGCATGGCTTTCAGCCGGCTTGGCGTGTCGAGCAGGCGCCGCAGCGTCGGCACGATGTCTTCGGCCCGGCGCAGCATCAACCCGGCGTTGTTTTCTTCGAGCAGCGCGCCGGTGCCGGCTTCCTGGGGCATCGGCGGCGTCACCGCATCGGCAATGATGGGGAGCCGCGTGGCAAGCGCTTCAAAGGTCGTCAAGCCGCCGAGCTTGGAAACCATCACGTCCGAAGCGCGCATCAGCCGCTCCATGTGATTGGAAAAGCCGAGGACCTTGACGGGAAAGCGCGCCTGCCGCGCCAGCGCCTGGGCTTCATCGGCCAGGCGGGCGTTTTTGCCCGTCAAAAACACCACCTGCAAGTCGAGGTCGGCCGTGACCAACGAGCGATAGATGCGCGGGATGTTCCCGCCGCCAATCCAGCCGGCATTGACAAAGACGGTGAACTTGTCTGGGTCGAGTCCGAGTTCCTTGCGCAGCAGCTTCGGGTCAAGGGCATTGGCTTCCTGAAACTTCGGGTGAATCGGCATGCCGATGACGCGAATCCGGTCTTCCGCCACGCCATATTCCAGCAGTTCGGCCTTGGCGCGCTCGTGAGCGACGATGTAGAGGTCCACGAAGTCGTCACTCCACCCCCGCCACGAATTGCCACAGGGGTCGGTCACGACGGTGACGAATGGAATCTTGCCGCTCAGGTTGAGGTCGTGCAGCAGCCGTGCAATCGGGTACTGCAACATCGGATGCACCGAGACGATCAGGTTCGGGCAATGCTTTTCAAAGAGGCGCTCGAGGTAGGGCTTCGCGTACCGTTCAATCAGCACCCACCGCTCAGGATGGTAGCGGTTGATGAAGCGGTGATAGTGCTTGACGTACTTCTGGTGTGAGCGGAGCAGAAAGTTGTAGAGATTGCCGCCCATCCGGGTCACGGCGCTGCACTCTTCAAGGGCATGGGCCGTGTGGACGAGAAACTTGACACCTTCAGCAACTTTAGTCAGTCCGGCTTCCAGCGCGCGGGCAGCGCTGGTGTGACCTCCGCCGGTGTCTGAGGTCAAAATGAGAATCTTTTTTTCCACGCTTGCCTCGCCATGGTGGGGGGATGTGACGCTGGCCGGGGCAACACTATACTGATGCCGTCCGCCTGTAAACAAGTTACTGACGCGGCGCGTTACCGACGGTTGCGCTTGCCACTCACGCCGGAATCACGGCGATGCACTCGATTTCCACACGCACATCCTTTGGCAGTCGCGCCACCTCGACGGTCGAGCGAGCCGGCGGCGCGCTGGGGAAAAACGTGGCATAAACGTCGTTCATCGCCTGGAAGTCGTTCATGTCCTTGAGGAACACGGTGGTCTTGACCACATGCGCCAGGTCACTTCCCGCCGCCCGCAAGACGGCCGCCAAGTTATCGAGGACCTGGCGGGTTTGGGCCGCCGCGTCGTCCCCTACGATGGTCATCGTGGCCGGGTCGAGGGGGATTTGCCCCGACGTGAAAACGAACTGCCCAACTTGCACGGCTTGGGCATAGGGGCCAATGGCTGCCGGGGCCTGGTCAGTGGCAATGCGAGTTGTGATCATGCGGAGGTCTCCTGAGCCAGCGCGGTGAACTGATCATCGAGATCGGCAAAGTAGCGCCGAGTATGCTGTTTTCCAATCTCCAGGTTGTCACGGCACGAGTGGGTGTTGCCAACGGTGCCGGCCGATTCGCTGAAGTCGCGCCCCAGAACCTTGGCGGCGGTTTCGGCATGCCGCCGCCGCCAATCGGCCAACTGCCGGTCGAGGGTCACGAGTTCCCGTTGCAGCGCGGCCAGTTCGGCCGGTTGAGCCACCGCCGCCACCCGGTCGTAAGCCTGGCGCAGGTTTCCGGTTTGGCGCACTTCCGCCAGGACGGCAGACAGTAACCCGTCGGGGCCACCGTAGCGGGCCAGAAAATCACGCATGCCGGGGCCGTCAATGCGGTGATGGTATAACTCTCCGGCCTCGCGCCCGACGAGGAGTTCGATCACCGTCAGTTGCACGCTTTGCAAACCGGACGTGTGCTGGAGCGCGCCCCGAAAGGCGAGAAAACTTTCACGGGTCAGTGTCTTCATGACGTCGAAGCCCTGCGTTGCCAGCCCAAACTCAAGGTTGCAGCGGTGCAGGAGCGCCGCTGCCGAAGCGACTTCGGGCGGCGCGCCCGTGAGCTGCCGGATGATTTCCCGAAGGTCCCGGATGACTTGCGCAAACCAGAACTCGAAGTGCTGGTGGACGGCGATGAACATCACCTCATCGTAGCATTCGGTCTGGCGTTCGGATTGCAGGTTGTGGATTGCGTCGAGCTTGACGTAATCCCAATAGGTAAGCGCGGGGCGGGTCATCAGGTGCGGCGTCTCTTGCGAAGGAGCGGTAACTTGCCGTGACGATTCGAATATACCGCTTTTGGCGGTGGTTGCGGGGCGCTTTTTTCCGGGTCTGGTTGCCCCGTGGGTCTCGATGCACTTTCGTTGCCAACCGCGGACGGGCCGCCAGGACGGGGTGGTGCGACTCAGGAAGGGAGCGGCAGGCGCGGGGTTGAGTTCGGTGATGGCAGGGCGCTTTTCACCGGCGCGCCCTGCCACATCCGACGCACGAAATCCTTGGCATAGGAGACCTTCTTGCGCTGCATGACGCGGCTCAAGTAAGCATCGAACCGCTCGGCAAAGACCTCGGCGGCATAGCGCAGCGCCGTGGCCGCCGGGACGATGCGGGCAATGAGCTTGAACCCAACCCGCTTGGCAATGGGGACGGCATCGCGGATGCTATCGAAGTTGTTGTCGAATCGAATGGCCACGCCTTCGATCAACGTCGCCATGCGAAACAGGTAAACCATCTGACGCGGCATGCGCAGGTGGTGCAGGATGCGTGTCTTATCGAAAAGCTGCTCGACGGCGAGCTGGACTTGGCGCTGGTGCGTGCGCGCCAGATGGCGCAGGTTCATGATGGTTTCCGTCACATAGGCCAGTTGCTCGGCCGGCGTGCTCGGCTCGACCATTTCCAGCTCATACAGCTTGGCGACAACGTCGTCGTACTGGTTGGCATTCGCCGCCAGAATCAGTCCGAGAAAGCGGTCGCGGGTCACGGGGTCGAGTTCGTCCACCATGCCGTAATCCAGCAGGATGATGTCGCCCCGGCGGTTGATCAGGATGTTGCCCGGATGGGGATCGGCATGGAAAAAGCCATGCACCAGCAGTTGCGAAAAAACGATTTCCAGCAGCGCCTCGACCAGTTCGCCCAGGTCGAGGCCGTAGCTCCGAATCGTTTCGACGGCGTCAATCCGCACGCCCTCGCAAAACTCCATCACCAGCAAGTCTTCGTGGGTCAGCTCGTGGGCGATCTCTGGGATGACCAGGCGCGGATGGCGTGGCTGCTGGGCGCGGAGGCGTTCGGCGTTTTGGGCCTCGGTGCGGAAATCCAGTTCACCGACGACGATTCGCTTGTACTCCTCAAAGAGGACCTCGAAACCCCGGTACAGGTAATGCTCGCCAAAAAACGGGCGCAGCCATTCAAGCAGGGTGCCGAGAATGGCATTGTCGAGCGTAATGGTTTCGACGACGTTCGGCCGGCGAATCTTCACGACGACATCAATGCCCCTGTAACGCGCGCGGTGCACCTGCCCGACCGAAGCGGACGCGATGGCTTTGGGATCAAAGTCGTCGAATAGTTCGTCGGGTGATTTTCCGGTGCGGCGGCGGATGACACCGCTGACATAATCCATCCCGGCGGCCGGCGTCTGGTCGAGCAGCCGGGCAAACTCATGCGCGTAGATTTTGGGCACGAGGTCTTCACGCACGGCGAGGATTTGCGACAGCTTGATGTAGGACGTGCCCAGCCGAGCGAAGGTATCCACGAGCCGTTTGGCGCGGCGGGCATGTTGCGCTTCGGTCAGAACGCGCGGCGCGCCCCACCTGATCCACCGCCGCCGGTCACGGAGAAAGCTGATGAGAAAGGGGAGCAACGCGACCGAAACGACCGTAAACCGCCGTAAGTGACGGACATTGTCACTAAGCGACAACGCGCGTGAAAGAACTGGGACATCAAGAGTCAGCGCAGGCATGGCCACCAGGGGCGAAGCATAGCATTTGGCATCCGCAGGGCGTTGGCGCGTCACGGCTCGCCGGATTGAACGTGACACCGACCGCGTACGTTAGCAAACGCATGACGCCAATGCACCATATTTGCGCGCCGGTCCGGTCGGGGGAAGAAGCCTTGCGGAACACGCGCCGTCACACTATTGAGTAAGAGCGGCTGCCGTCGGTTTGTCCACGCACTTTGTCAGTCGGTTTTGCCCAGGTGGTTCGTTCGTGCACGTTGCTTTGGTTCATTCGCTTTGACTCGGTCCTGTTTACATTTACAGCGGACGCACACGTGAGTAGAAATATGCTGTCGGTCCCCCCGGTCCAACCAACGTGGCGGCTGGTCGCCCTGCCTGGCAGTTGAGCCGAGCGTGGCTTGCCGAGTGACTTGGGAAGGGAGCGACGGAAAAAGGAAGGAACCGCGCCATGCAGTCTTCGATAGCCTTGACCGTCGTCGGCCTGGCGGCCAGTTTTCTGCTCCGCCAGTGGTGGCGGGCAGCCCGGCGGTTCGTCACGCCGGCAATCGGCTGCCACGGAGCCTGCGGCTGCG
This sequence comes from Chloracidobacterium validum, assembly GCF_018304825.1. NCBI lineage: Bacteria > Pseudomonadati > Acidobacteriota > Blastocatellia > Chloracidobacteriales > Chloracidobacteriaceae > Chloracidobacterium > Chloracidobacterium validum. The sequence continues at coordinate 144,828 of NZ_CP072649.1, read as the reverse complement.
CGCGGCCCGGGCAAACTGCCCCGGGGTCGAAGCCCGGTGTCGAGCCGGTTCGTTTGGGATAACTGCCTATGCCAAACCCTACGCCAGATCGGGATGAAGGGCTGCTCGTCGAAGAGCGCACGACGACCAAGGAACCTCCCATGTTCCGCGTCCTGCTGCACAATGACGACTACACGACCATGCCGTTCGTCGTGTACGTCCTCCAGCACATTTTTCATCACTCGGAAAGCGAAGCCATGCGCATCATGCTGAACGTTCACCGGCGTGGCATTGGCGTGGCCGGCGTCTATCCGCACGAGGTGGCTGAAACCAAGATGATGCAGACCATTCAGCTCGCGCGCGCCAATGAGTTTCCGCTGCTTTGCACGATTGAGCCAGTAGAGTAAACGGAAGCTTCCTGGAGGGGCAGTGATGCATCGCCTCTATCGGTTGGGTCTGGCGCAAATTGTAGCGTGGTTGGTGGTCGGCCTGCCACTGCTTGGGGTAGCCGTTGACTTCGTGCGAACCGACTGGAAACCACAGGGGCAGAGCACGGAAGGACTATCTGGGCTTTTTGGAGCGCTCCTACTCATCTTGGGCATTCCGCTCCTGGGATGCGCCCTCTGGGTTGGCTGGGCGGTGCTGCGTGGGAGCGGGCGGCTGAAACCACTGGCGCTCATCCTGTCGGTGGCGCTTCTGGCCGTCGGAGGCGTCGCGGCGCTGACGGTTGGCATTTGGATCAGCGCCACCCTGCAGCAGTTCTCCTGGAGCGCGCCGGTGGCGGTCGGGGTCGCGGCGCTCCTCATGTTGACGACGATTGCCAATGTGGCCTATGTCGCCGTCGAGGTATTTGCGCCGCCCAGCCTTGGTTCATAACTGCGCCGGCCACCGGCACGCCGACGCTGGCGCTCAGTGACCGGCCCGGGCATCCGGGAGCCTTGAACCCAATGGCTTTTCCAGCTACCTGCTGGCGTTCTATGCTAGAGCTGGCCCCTGCGACTGCCTTGGTTTGAAACACGACTTGCACTACGACGGGATTGCTTCCAACTACCATGCCTATGCCTGCCATCTTCACCAAAGACCTCCAGACTGCCCTCACGGCCGCCGTCAATGAAGCCATGGCGCGCGGTCATGAATACCTCACGCTGGAACACGTCCTGTTTGCGCTGCTCGACGACCCGACCTCGGCGGACATCCTGCGCGCCTGTGGCGGCAACCTCGAGGCGCTCCGGCGCGATCTGGAGCGCTTTTTCACAGAGCGTCTGACCTCGGTCAAAGTCCCGACCGGGGGGCCGGTGAGTCCGCCGGAGCAAACGGCGGCATTTCAGCGGGTGCTGGAGCGCGCCTACACCCAGGCGCAAGCGGCGGAGCAGCGCAAAATTGATGGCGGAAACATTCTGGCCGCGATGTACGCCGAGGAGCACTCGCACGCCGTTTACCTGCTCAAGCGGCAGGGCATCGGACGCTTGGATATTCTCAACTACATCTCGCACGGCATCGGCAAGGCGGCCGAAGATGAGACGGGTGAGGCGGAAGCCGAAGACGCCCCGCCATCCCGTGACCCGCTCGACGCTTACACGGTCAACCTCGTCAAGCGCGCGGCGCAGGGACTGATCGATCCGCTGATCGGCCGCCAGACGGAACTCGAACGAACCATTCAAGTCCTGTGTCGGCGGCGCAAGAACAATCCCATCTATATCGGCGATCCGGGCGTCGGCAAAACGGCCATCGCGGAAGGGTTGGCCATGAAGATTCACGCCGGAGAGGTGCCGGATGTGCTCAAGGACGCCGAGGTGTACGCGCTCGACTTGGGGGCGCTCCTGGCCGGAACGCGCTACCGCGGCGATTTTGAACAACGCCTCAAGCAGGTTATTGCGGCGCTCAAAAAGCGTCCTAATGCCATTTTGTTCATTGATGAGATTCACACCATTGTTGGCGCCGGCGCAGTCAACGGCGGGACGATGGATGCGGCCAATATCCTCAAGCCGGCCCTGGCCGCGGGCGAGCTGCGTTGTATTGGTTCAACCACCCACCAGGAATACAAGCAGTCGTTTGAGCGGGATCGCGCGCTGGCGCGGCGCTTCCAGAAGATTGAAGTGGGCGAGCCAACCGTGGACGAGGCCGAGCAAATCCTGGCCGGACTGAAGCCAGCCTATGAACAGCACCACGGCGTGACCTACACGCCAGAAGCGCTACGGGCGGCGGCCGAGTTGGCGGCCAAGCACATCACGGACCGGTTTCTGCCCGACAAGGCCATTGATGTCATGGACGAAGCCGGCGCGGCGCTCCGGCTGGTACCACCGGCGCAGCGCCCCAAAACCGTTGAAACGCACGACATTGAAACCATCGTCGCCAAGATGGCGCGCATCCCGGCCAAGTCGGTTTCGGCGGCCGAGCGCGACCGGATGCAGACGCTCGAAGCTGACCTCAAAGCGGTCATTTATGGTCAGGACAAAGCCATCGAGCAGGTCGTCAATGCCATCAAGATTTCGCGCGCTGGCCTCGGCAGCCCGACCAAACCGGTTGGCTGCTTTTTGTTCTCAGGACCGACCGGCGTCGGCAAAACCGAACTGGCCAAACAACTGGCGAACGTGCTGGGCGTGACGTTCCTGCGCTTTGACATGAGCGAATACATGGAAAAGCACACCGTATCGCGGCTCATCGGCGCGCCGCCCGGCTATGTCGGTTTCGATCAGGGGGGCTTGCTCACTGATGCGGTCGTCAAGCATCCCTACTCAGTGGTTGTTCTAGACGAAATCGAGAAGGCACACCCAGACATTTTCAACATCCTGTTGCAAGTCATGGACAGCGCCACGCTCACCGACAACAACGGCAAAAAGGCTGATTTCCGCAACGTCATCCTCATCATGACGACCAACGCGGGAGCAAAGGAAATGAGCGCCGCCGCGATTGGCTTCAAGAAAGAAACCGGCGGCGGGCGAACCAAGCATGCCGTCGAACGAACCTTCGCCCCAGAGTTTCGCAATCGGCTCGATGCCTGGATCGTCTTTGAACCACTGTCATTTGAAAACATCCGGCGGGTGGTCACCAAATTCCTCGCCGAGGTTCAACGGCAGTTGGATGACAAGCAGGTGACGCTCGAGGTCACGGATGCCGCCGTCGAGTGGCTGGCGAAGCGGGGCTTTGACACCAAGTATGGGGCGCGTCCGATGGGGCGACTCATCCACGAGAAAATCAAGCAACCACTCGCCAACGAAATTCTCTTTGGCTTACTCAACAAAGGTGGGCGCGTCGAGGTTGACGCAGTCGGCGATGACATTGGGCTTGAGTACCATCCAACCGGGGCCGAATCGTGAAGAACGCGGCGGTCATCGTCATTGGGAGCGGTATTGCCGGAACGACCTTTGCCCACCGGTGCGCCCGCGCCGGGATGTCGGTTTTGGTGCTGGAAAAAGACGCCGAGCCAGGCGGGGCCCTGCGGTCGCATCGGTTTGCCAAAGGCGATGGATTCTGGGCCGAGCTTGGGGCGCACACCTGCTACAACAGCTACAACACGCTGCTCACGGTGATTGAAGAATGTGGGCTACTCGCGGAACTCCAACCCCGCGCCAAGGTCGGTTTCAAGTTTCTGGTTGCCAACCGGGTCAGATCGATTGTGTCGCAGCTCCATCTGCTTGAGGCGGCTTGGCGACTCCCCTTCGGAATACGCGCCAGCAAAGCCGGTTTGAGCGTGGCCGATTACTACACGCGCTTGCTCGGCCCAAAGAATTACGCGGATGTGCTATCGCCCGCGTTCAATGCGGTGATGTGTCAGTCGGCCGGCGACCTGCCGGCGGACATGCTGTTCAAGAAACGTCCGCGCCGGGCGGATGTCCAGCGCACCTACAGCCTTCCCAGAGGGTTACAGCAGATCGTCACGACGGCCCTGGCGCAGCCGGGCATTACCTTGCTCACAAACTGCGAAGTGGTCGGCATCGAGCGGGGCAAAGCTGGACTTGAAGTGGCCACCGCCACCGGAGAGCTTTACCAAGCGCGGCAACTGGTTGTGGCGACGCCGGCCAATGTGGCCGCGCAGTTACTGCGCCAGGCATTTCCGTCGGTATCAGAGAAACTCTCACGGATTCGGGTTGAAGTCATTGAAACCGTAGGGGTGCTCGTTCCACGCGCGGCGGTCAACGTCCCGCCGGTGGCCGGCTTGATTGCGCGGGATGATTTGTTTTATTCAGCCGTATCACGTGATGTTTTGCCACATCCAACTTGGCGTGGCTTCGCGTTCCATTTTAAGCCGGGCAAACTTGACGCTGAAAGCAAGTTACGGCGGATTGCCGACGCGCTTGGCGTGGCGACGACGGAGATTGTCGAATCCGTGTTCCGGGCGAACGTTCTCCCCTCACCCAAGCTAGGGCACGCCGAGCTGGTTGGAAGCCTTGACGCGACCCTGGCGGGGCTGCCGCTTTTTTTGGTTGGGAACTATTTTGATGGCGTCTCGATTGAAGAGTGCGCAGCTCGCGCCGTAACGGAGTTTACCCGGCTTACTTCATCGAAGTGAGCGTGGTATGCGCCTGCGAACATTTGGAAAAGCCATTGCTTTCAGCCTTGGCGGCGCACTGGCTGGTGTCAGCGTGGCCGTTCTTACTGGTTTTTTTCTGAGTGACAGACTGAGCGACGACCTGCTTCCGCTGCTCTGGCTGGTGGGTGGTGTTGGTGGCCTGGCGGTGGGCGCTTCACAGGTTTCATGGGGCCACCGCCGCCGCCATCGTCGTCGTCGTCGTCGTCCACAGGTGGTCTTGCCGCCCATGATGAAACCTGCCGGTTCCTCAGCCACAAGCGCGACGGCAAGTGAAGCTTCAACCGGGGCGGTCGTTCCTGGGGACATGTGTGAGCTTTTTCGCCAGGCGACGGACGCCACGCCGACCGAGCTGCTGAACGTGCGCGTATGCGACATTCGGCTTGATGGCGAGGGCGAACCACTGAGCGTCCGGCTGACGCAGAATGGTCAGGAACGCGAAGTGTTTCTCGTTCATGACTATCACCGTGGCACGGTGGCCGAAGCGCTTGAAGCCGCGCTGCAACGCGAGCCGGGGAATCGCCGCGCCAAGCTTTTTGCCTAAGCCAGGCTCAAGAAAGCTTTTTCCCGATGCGCGCTTGATGATAGCCTCTCGCCGCGCACGATCCACCTCCTTGAATCCAAGAAAAACCCTTGTATGCCTACTGCTGAAGAGTTGCGGCTCGAAGAATCGGCCGCGCGAACCAAACATTGGAAACGCTGGGGCCCTTATGTGAGCGAACGCGCGTGGGGAACCGTGCGTGAGGATTACAGCCCACACGGCGATGCCTGGAGCTACTTCCCCTATGAGCACAGCCGCTCGAAAGCCTACCGGTGGGGCGAAGATGGGTTGGCCGGCATCTGTGACCGGCGGCAGATTATGTGCTTTGCACTGGCGCTCTGGAACGAACGCGACCCGCACCTCAAGGAACGCTTGTTTGGCCTGACCGGGCCGCAGGGAAACCACGGCGAGGATGTCAAGGAGTATTACTTTTACCTCGACTCGACGCCGACCCACAGCTACATGAAGTGGCTCTACAAGTACCCACAGGCCCGCTTTCCCTACGAGGAGCTGCTCCACTTTGGACGGAAGCGCTCACGCCGCGAGCCAGAGTATGAGTTGCTCGACACGGGCGTGTTTGAAGGAAATCGCTACTTTGATGTGTTTGTCGAGTATGCCAAGGCCGATGTTGATGATTTGGTCATCCGCATCACAGCCGTCAATCGGGGGCCAGAGCCGGCCCCGCTCCACATCCTGCCGACCCTCTGGTTTCGTAACACTTGGTCCTGGCAACCCATGCCGGGCGAAAAGCCCTACATTCGGCAGCTTTCCGACTTGGGCCGCATGCGCGTCATGGCGTGCGACCATCCAACGCTTGGCAACCGCTGGCTCTATTGCGCCGATGCGCCGGACCTGCTCTTTACCGAGAACGAAACCAACCTGGAGCGACTCTACGGCGCGCCCAATCGAACGCCCTACGTCAAAGACGGCATCAACGACTACCTCGTTCAGGGGCGGACTGATGCGGTCAATCCAGCCCGGACCGGCACAAAGGCCGCGGCTCACTACCGGGTTGAGTTGGAGGGCGGCGGCGCGACGACCATCTGGCTGCGCCTGTGCAACTACGACCCGGAAACCCTGCGCGGAGAACCCTTCGGGCCGGCGGCGCGCGTCATGGCCCAGCGCCAGGCCGAAGCGGATGAGTTTTACGCCACCCGCATCCCCGAAACGCTCTCGGACGACGCGAAAAACGTCATGCGTCAAGCCTTTGCCGGACTTTTGTGGACCAAGCAGTTTTATGCGTACGAAGTGGACCGCTGGCTGACCGGCGACCCGCTGCAACCCCCACCGCCACAGTCGCGCCGGCGGGGACGTAATCGCAACTGGCTGCACCTGCACTGCGAAGACGTGATTTCGATGCCGGATAAATGGGAGTACCCCTGGTTTGCCGCCTGGGACTTGGCCTTTCACTGCGTCCCGCTGGCGCTGGTGGACAGCGAATTTGCCAAGCAGCAACTCATTCTCATGCTGCGGGAGTGGTACATGCACCCCAACGGACAGCTCCCGGCCTATGAGTGGACCTTCGATGATGTCAACCCGCCCGTCCATGCCTGGGCCGCGTGGCGGGTTTACAAGATCGAGAAAAAACGCACCGGCAGGGGCGACACGGCTTTCCTCGAACGCATTTTCCACAAGCTCCTGCTCAACTTCACCTGGTGGATCAACCGCAAGGATGCTGACGGCAGCAACATCTTCGAGGGTGGATTTCTCGGCCTGGACAACATTGGCGTGTTTGACCGCAGCGCCAAACTGCCCACCGGGGGCACGCTCCAGCAGTCGGACGCCACGAGCTGGATGGGGATGTACTGCCTCAACATGCTGGCCATCGCGCTCGAACTGGCGCGTTATGACACGGTTTATGAAGACGTGGCCAGCAAGTTTTATGAGCACTTTCTCTACATTGCCGATGCGTTGAGTCACCGCGGCGGCGCGGAAGGTGACGCGCTCTGGGATGAGCAGGACGGCTTTTACTACGACGCCGTGGCCTTTCCCGATGGGCGGAGATTGCAACTGCGCGTCCGGTCGCTCGTCGGGTTGATTCCACTCTTCGCCGTGCAGATGATGGAAAGCTGGTGGCTGGAACAGTTGCCAGGGTTTCGGCGGCGGATGGACTGGTTCGTTCGCAACCGCCCGGAGCTAGTCAACAGCATCGTGTCAGTGGATGAGCAGGGCAACGTGATGCAGCAGTTGCTCTCGCTGCCAAACACGTCGCAACTGCGACGAATTCTGCGCGTCATGCTCAACGAACAAGAGTTTCTGTCGCCCTATGGCATCCGGTCCGTGTCGCGCTACCACCTGGCTAACCCCTATGTCCTGCATGTGGATGGGCAGGAACACCGCGTGGATTACGACCCGGCCGAGTCTTCGATTCCAATGTTTGGCGGCAACTCGAACTGGCGCGGCCCGATCTGGTTTCCGGTGAATTTCCTGATTATCGAGTCGCTTCAGAAGTTCCACCACTTCTATGGCGACAGCTTCAAAGTTGAGTGCCCAACCGGTTCCGGCCACATGATGACACTCTGGGAGGTTGCGGCGGAGCTGTCGCGGCGGTTGGCGCGGATTTTCCTGCGCGACGCCGAGGGGAAGCGTCCGGTTTACCGGCACGCCGGCATGGCATGCTTCGACACGGACCCGCACTGGCGCGACTTGGTGTTGTTTTACGAATACTTTCACGGCGATACTGGAGCCGGGCTAGGCGCGAGCCACCAAACCGGCTGGACCGGACTGGTGGCAAAACTGCTAGTGCAGAGCGGCGAAGGCTGAGCCGAGCCAGGTGAGCCAAGCCATGCAGGTGAGCCAAGCCATGCAGGTGAGCCAAGCCATGAAGGACAAGCCCTGAAGGATAAACCATGATCGAGTTGGACCACCTTGGCGACTGGCAACGTACCCACCTCAACGGACAGTTGGGCGTGGCCCACGTTGGGCAGTCGGTGATACTCGTTGGCTGGGTTGGCCGCCGACGGGACCATGCGACGGCAACCTTTGTTGACTTGCGCGACCACAGCGGCTTCGTCCAGGTGGTCTTTGATAGCGCCCGCGGTGATGGGGCAGCGCATGTCAAGGCGCGCCCACTGCGGACGGAATACGTCATTGCCGTGCGCGGCGTTGTCGTGCAGCGCGCGCCGGACGCCGTCAATCCCAAGCTGGCGACCGGCGAGATTGAAATCCATGCCGACGAGCTGCGTATCCTCAACGACGCCCAGACGCCGCCGTTGCCGATCGATGAAGAAAAGACGGTGACCCTGGCCAGCGAAGAGGTCCGGTTGAAGTACCGGTATCTCGATTTGCGCCGGCCAACCATGCAGGCCAACTTGCGTCTGCGGGCACAGGTGACATCCACCATCCGCCGCTGGATGGACGACCACGGCTTTCTCGAAGTCGAAACGCCGTTTCTCATTCGCTCGACGCCGGAGGGCGCACGGGATTTCATCGTGCCCAGTCGGGTGCATCCGGGAAACTTCTTTGCCCTGCCCCAGTCGCCCCAGCTTTTCAAGCAGTTGTTGATGATCGGCGGATGTGACCGGTACTACCAGATTGCCCGCTGTTTTCGGGACGAAGACCTCCGCGCCGACCGCCAGCCGGAGTTTACCCAGCTCGATGTCGAGATGTCGTTTCCCCAGGTAGAAACGCTCTTCGCCATTGTCGAGGGGTTGATGGCCGAGCTGACGAAACTGCGTGGCATTGAAGTGACGCTCCCGTTGCCACGGCTGACCTATCAGGAAGCGATGCGTCGCTTCGGCTCCGACAAGCCGGACATTCGCTTTGGCATGGAGTTGCAGGATATTTCCGAGGTCGCGCGTACGGTTGACTTCCCCCCGTACCAGGCGGCGCTCACCGCCGGGGGCTGCGTCAAAGCCATCGTGGCGACTGGCAAGGCGGATTACAGCCGCAAGACGCTGGATGACTTCACCGACTGGCTCCGCAAGGATTACAAAGCCGGCGGACTCGGTTACATCAAGGTGACAGCCGAGGGCGTCCAGTCGCCGCTCGTGAAAGCCGTCGGTGAGGAAAGCGCCAGCGCGATTGTCCGCGCCGCCGGGGCCCAGCCCGGCGATATGGTTTTCATCGTTGCCGGCACGCATCCCATTGTGGCGACGAGTCTGGGCGCGCTGCGGGTTGAGATTGCCAGGCGCGAGCGCCTGTTTGATCCGAAGCGGCTTGCGTTTCTCTGGGTGACGGACTTTCCCATGTTTGAGTTCGACCCGGACGAGCGCCGATGGTACGCCATGCACCATCCCTTCACGGCTCCGCGTGAGGAAGACCTGCCTTTGCTTGAAGCCGGCCCCGACCGGTGGGGCAAGGTGCGGGCGCAGGCTTATGATCTGGTGCTCAACGGCGTCGAAGTCGGCGGCGGCTCGATTCGGATTCACCGGGCGGACGTGCAACGCAAGGTTTTCAATGCCCTTGGCCTCAGCGAACAGGACGCGCGGCAACGGTTTGGCTTCTTCATTGACGCCCTCACCTATGGCACGCCACCCCATGGCGGCATTGCCTTTGGCCTGGATCGCTTGGTGATGTTACTGGCCGGGATGGACTCGATCCGCGATGTCATTGCCTTTCCAAAAACCGCCCATGCGACGGACTTGATGTGTGAAGCGCCGAATGTCGTCGAACCCGCCCAGTTGCGCGAGCTGCGGCTGCGCCTCGATCCGTGAAACTGACTGACGTGGCAACTTCGGCTGACCTGCTGACCACGCCAACCCCGGCACTCCTTCTGGACCGCGCGCGACTGGAGCGCAACATCGCCCGTATGAGCGCCCATGTCGCGCGCCTCGGAGTCCGGCTGCGCCCCCACATCAAGACCCATAAATGCCCGACCATCGCCCGGCTGCAAACGGCCGGACAGTTCGGCGGCATCACGATCTCAACCCTGGCCGAGGGCTTTGCCTTTGCGGCGGCCGGCTTTGACGACTTGCTCTATGCCGTCCCGATTGAACCGGGCAAATTCGAGCGCGTCTGTCGGTTGGCGCGGCAGGTTCGGCGGCTGGCGGTCATCACCGACGACCCAGCCATCCCACCCGGACTGGCTGCCGCCGCGCAGGAAGCCGGTATCCACCTCGATGTGTTGATTGAGATTGACTGTGGCGATGGGCGCACGGGTCTGCCCTGGGACGCCACCGACCGGATTGGGGACGTGGCGCGCGCCATTGCCGCGTCCGCGTCGCTGGCGCTGGCGGGCCTTCTGACCCACGCCGGACACGCCTATGCCGCGCGCACGACGGATGAACGCCAAACCATCGCCCGACTGGAATGTGACCGCCTGCGGCAGGTGGCGGACGAGTTGGAACGAAAGGGGTTTCCCATTGCCTGCATCAGCATCGGTTCGACGCCGACGATCACGGCGCTGGACACCCCGCTGCCCCCGAAGGTCGAGGTGCGGCCGGGAAACTATGTGTTTTTTGATGCCTTCCAGGCGCAGTGCGGCGTCTGTACCTTCGACGACTGCGCGCTGACCGTGCTCACGGCCGTCGTGCATCGGAGTGATGACAGAATCGTTGTGGACGCCGGTGCCATTGCGCTTTCCAAAGACATCGGCGCGCCGGATTTTTTCCCGCGCAGCGGCTACGGACTGGTCGGCGATCTGGAGGGCTGCCCGCTCGGTCTCCGGGTGGCAGCGGTCTCGCAGGAGCACGGCAAGATTCCACTGCCCGACGCCACCTGGCGCAGCCGGTTCCCGGTGGGGACGCGCCTGCGTATCGCCGTCAACCACTCGTGCCTGACCGCGGCCCAGCACGCTGATTATCTCGTGGTGACGGACGGACGAATCCACGACCGATGGCCCATGGCGCGGGGATGGTAAGCCGTCTCCCGGCACTGTGTTCCAGAAAACGGTTGAACCCGGCTGCCGGGGATACATTCACGGCGCGTTCCCGATGAAAACCGTCGTTTGTCACGCGGACCGGTTTACCGGTCGCCGTCGAGGTCGTTATGAACTGGAAAGAGATCAGTTGGAGAATGGCGATTGCCTACGCCTTCTTGACCTACATTCCCTTGCTTGTCTTCTGGGCGCTCACGGTTGCCTTTGCCAACGCGCTGGGCGGGATTAGTCACTTCATCCTGATTATGGGGATGGTCTTCGCCATTATTCTGGACATCAAGCGGCGCTCGCCGGGTTACTCCATCTGATGTTGGCCAGGCCGGTGGTCGGCGGTGGACGATGGGGTGCGGTCGGGAGCCGCAGTGTCCTGCCCGGAAAAGCCGGTCGCCACCGCCAAAACTAGCCAGAAGATGGCAGCTTGAGCCACGGCCGGCCTCGCGTGGCGCTCGACGGGCACTCAGTCGTTGACCGCCAGCGACCGCCAATCGCCCGACAGAACGAATGCCGCCCAGTAGTAGGGATGCTGCCAGTCGGCGGCCGGCCGCGCCGTTTTGCCCGGCGGCGACAGCCCCAGCTCGCGCTGGCCATCATCCTTCTGGGGGCGAATCTTTCCGCGCAACAGCTTCAAGCGCGCCGATTGGAGTGCCGCCAGTCGCTCCTTGCCACGCCCTAGCTCACGGTAGAACTCACGCATCAGCGCCGCAGTGGCCGCATCGGAGACTTTCCACAAACTGATTACTTGTGTCTCGGCTCCGGCTACGAGCAATGCCCGCCGTAGGCCGTAAACGCCTTCCCCACGCCGCGCCTCACCCAATCCGGTTTCACACGCCGATAGCGCCACGAGTTGTGTTCCCCAGAGGTCAAGGCCGGCCGCTTCGACGGCCGTCAAGACGCCGTCTTCGCCCGCGCCACTTCGCCCTTGCTGCACCCCGGCGAGAATCAGTCCTGACCGAAGCAAGGGATTTTCCCTAGGGACGGGGGACGCTTCTGCCCCGAGGCCGAGTTCACGGGTTTCCGCGGCGGACCGGTCTGTAGCCTGCTCCGTGAGAAAGAAACCGTGCGTGGCGATGTGCAGGCACCACGGCGCGCGCACCGCCTTCAAGCGCGCCTCGGTGGCCTCCGCGCCCACAACGACTTCGACATCCCGCAAATGGCGTTGCAAAAACTCGACTTCGCGCTGCGTCCCCGGCAACGGTGGGTAGTCCACCGCCTGGAAATCAATGGAGCGCAGTCCATTGGTGGAGTGCTCGACCACCGGTTCACCCAAGTCGTAGCGTGGGTTGGCAAGCGCAAGCCCGCGGCGGTGCGTGGGAGTGCGGGGCTGACCGAAGCGCAACAGGTCACGCCCACTGGTCAGAAGGCTGATGTCGTACTCTTCGAGCAGGTAACGCCCTCGTTCATCAATGAGGGCTTCAAATGGGATGAGGTTGGCGCTGCCATCCGGGGCAATGAACAGCCGCCGTGCCTTGCCGAGTTGCGGACGGATGGGAGCAAAGAGCTTTTCGTCCAGCGCGCGCGCAACCGCGCGGATGTTGGGCTGGCGCTCACGCAGCGCCTGACGGAAATCCTCGATGCGGGCCTCGATGTCGTTCAACTCACCGAGGTCAACCGCGCGCGGCGCCGGTCTGTCTGATGACAGCACGTAGGCCGCCAAGCGGGGGGACTCGGCAAGCTGCCCAGGCTGACGCCCATCCAGTGGGCGGTAGATGACATACTCCACCAGGGCCGCGTTTTTCGGGAGCGCCGCCCGGACCGCCTCGAACGAAACCGGCCGGAGCTGCGCCCCAAGTTGGGCAAAACGTTCCCCAAGTTGACTTTCCAGGGTCTCGATGGCGCGCTCCAGTTGCGCGCGCTCGGATTGGGCTTCGGGCTTGCCGGCCAACTGCGCCAGCCGGTTGCGGGCCGTTTGCAAGTCGTCAAGCAACTGCCGGTCGGCGGCAGTGGCGCGGGCGCGCAGTTGCGCGGTCTGATTGGCCAGCACATCCAGCGCCCGGCCCTTGTGCCGCAGGCTGATCAGGAGCGCCAGCCGCGCCGCATCGTCCGCCTGGGGAAAGTACTTTATCTGCCAGGCGGTGGCGACTTCGGCCAGCCGGCCGGCCCGCCGGGCGTAAAGTGTCTTCTGCCGCTCCGAGCCGACGACCAGATTGCGCCGGAAGTCAGCCTCAATCAGGTCGGTGGCGCGGGCAATCCACGTTCCGGCCAACTGGGCTTGCTCGCGCAGCAGATGAAGCCAGATGAGGTGGCCGGCCGCCACCGCCAAGTCGGGATGCGCCGGGTCAAGTGCTTGCTCACGAATCTCGAAGCTCCGCCGATAGAGTGTTTCCGCCTCGGCGTAGTTCTGGCGGCGCTGGGCAAGCTGCCCCAAATTGACGAGAACCGAGGCTAACAAGGGGTGTTTCGGCCCGACGGCGCGTTCGGCGATGGACTGCGCTCGTTTGAACGCCTGTTCGGCGGCGGCCAGGTCACCCAGCGCCAGCTTGACCGCCCCCAGATTGACCAGCGTCCCCGCCACAAGGGGATGCGCCTGGCCCAGCGCCTGCTCCCGAATCGCCAGCGCGCGCTCAAAGTAGGTCTGTGCCATCCCCAGCGCGCCTTGCAAGCGGGAGAGTTCTCCCAGGTTGTTGAGCGCGTGCGCAACGAGTGGGTGCGTTGGACCCAGCGCCTTTTCCCAGATGCTCAACGCGCGGTGGTAAAGCGGTTCGGCCAGGGCGTAGTCGCCGCGGTCGCGGTACATTGCCGCCATGTTGTTCAACCCGATGGCCAGCTCCGCATGGTTGGCCCCCAGCTTGGCTTCGCGGATGGCAATGGCGCGGCGGTACAGTGGCTCGGCCGCGGCATAGTCGCCACGCACGCGATACAGCTCGGCAAGGTTGCTCGCGCCGGTGGCGACTTCCGGGTGATCGGGGCCAAAGCTGCGCTCACGCAGGGTTAGGGCCTGCTGAAAGTACGGCTCGGCCCGCTGGTAATCGCCGCGGTCCTTGTATAGCAGGGCCAGGTTGGTCAGGACGGTGGCAACGTGCGGATGGTCCGGCCCCAAGGCTTTTTCCCAGATGGCGCGCGCGCGTTGGTATAGCGGCTCGGCGTCCGTGTAGTTGCCGCGCGCGCGATACAGTTCGGCGAGATTGTTGGCAGTCACCGCAACATCCGGGTGCTCCGCGCCAAGCGTCTTTTCCCGAATCTCCAACGCGCGCCGATAACGTGGCTCGGCCGCGGCATAGTCGCCCCGCGTTTTGTAGAGAAGCGCGATGCTGTTGAGCACCATCGCCACGTCGGGATGCTCCGGGCCACGCGCCTTCTCGATGACTTCCAAAGCGCGTTGGTAAAGTGGCTCGGCCGCTTGGTAGTTGCCACGCAGCCGGTAAAACATCGCCAGATTGGTCAGACTCTGCGCCACATCGGGATGCTCCGCGCCCAGGTGCGCCTCGCGGATGGCGAGCGCCTGCCGCAGCGCCGCTTCGGCTTCCGGCATTTGCTTGTAGGCCTGCGCCAATCCCAATGCGTTGTAAGCGCGCGCGATCAGTGCCGGATCGCGGCTGGCCTCACTGGCGGCGACGGCGGCTTGGCCGGCCTGAAGCGCCGCGTCATACCGGCCGGCCTGAATCAAGGCGTCGGCTTTTTCAACCAGGCTTTCAGCCGACTGGGGCGCGGGAACGGCCTGGCTTTGGGCCGCTGCCGAGTCCGTCATCGGCGATACAACCAGTAAAGACAAGGAAAAGGCCAAGGCGTAGCGCATAGGCGTACCTCCGGCGGATCACCCAGATGTGTAGAACCGATGCAGCGGATAGTGCGGCGTGCGGCCGGCGTGCCGTCCACCGAGCTAACCTCAGTGCTTGACCACGGCCTGGAACACGATCGGGTCCGTTCCCGGTGCAGCACGGACCTGCCGTTGCGTTCCTTCCGTTGCAACCTGCGTTTGAAGCGCCTGCCGTTCAACCAGTGTGGCCAGTTCCCGTTGCTGGGCCGGTGACAGGGGTTGTCCAGAACGCAGCCCTTCAAAAGCTGCCAACTTTGCCGTCGAGAGCACGACCGTAAAGTTCGTGACGGCAGTCCGCGCCAGTCCGATGGAGGCGTTCTTCGGAAACACGACCGGGTAATCGGCCGGGGATGGCTCATCCGGCATGCGAAAGGCCGTCAACTGGCCGTTCGTGGGCGCAAATAGGTAAAGAAAGCCGGTCTGCCGTGGCGTCAGGTGAAACACGATGTCCTTGCCGGTTGGGACGACTTCCTCCGGTTTGAGGAAGCCGGCGCTTTCACTTGGATTTCCCGGGGCGACGAGTTCGATGTCGCAGGTCAGCACGCTCGACGCCGGGCTGGGGGCGGACGCCAGACGCGGGGTTCCGGCCGTTCCTACCGTGGCGGTCGCTTTGGGCGGGCTGTTCCACCACCAGATCACCGAACCACCCGCGCCAAACAACAACAGGAGGGCGATGCCGACTAGGATGACCTGTTCCAGGCGTTGCTCACGGGCGGATGGCAAGGGTGAGCTGGTCTCGCTCGTGAGTCCCGATGGCGTTTCACTGTCGGTTGCCAAGCGATCGGATTCCTCACCGGCCAGGGGTAAGTTCGAGAGCGAGATAGTCGGCTCTTCCTCAACGGCCCGCGCAACGGCTTCTTGCTGCGCCGAAATCTCTAGCGCCTGGATAAATGCGCCGACGAACGCCTCCGCCGTGGGGTAACGGTCGGCCGCTTCGTAGGCCAGCGCCTTGCGTAGAACGTTTTCGACTTCCTCATCCAGGTCGGGACGCCGCGCCCGCAAGCGGTCGCCAAAACCGGCCCGCTGCATGGTGGTCAGGGAGCGAATGGCGTCGCGGAGCGTGGACTGCGCCGGTTTGTAGGGACGTTCCCCGGCAAGCAACTCGTAGGCAATGACGCCAAGGGCATAAATATCCGTCGCGGGCGAACACCCGGTGGAAAGGACCTGTTCCGGGGCCATGTAGGGAAGCGTGCCAACCAGGCCCTCCGGCATGTTGTTGCTCATTGCCGAGTTCGCCACCTTGGCAATGCCGAAGTCAATCAACTTGACGTGGAGCGCGTCGTCACCCAGGTCTTCGAGCATGACATTTTCGGGCTTGAGGTCACGGTGATAGACGCCTTCCCGATGCGCTGCGCCCAGGGCGCGTCCGATTTGGGCAACCACGCTGGACACCTCGGCCAAGGACAACGTCCGGCGCTGCATCAGCGCCCGCAGGGTCTCGCCGCGGACATATTCCATGACGAAATAGGATTGCCCGGAGAGCAGCCGCCCGCGGTCCAGCACCGTCACGACGCCCGGATGTGAAATGCGCGCCAGCGCCTCGCTTTCACTTTCAAACATGCGCTGGGCAAGCGGTGTGCTTTGCTGGGCTTCGAGCAGCACCTTGACGACGACCAGTCGCCCATGGAGCTGCTGGTCGCGGGCGAGATAGACGACGCCGTTGCCGCCGCGCCCCAGCTCACGTTCGACCACATAGCGGTCGCTGACGCTCGTGCCGCGCGCCTGCTGCCCGGTATCCAGATGGAAAAAAGACTGGGTTTGAAGCGCGCCGTGCTCGGTTGGCAGGTCTTCCAATGCCGAGGGCTGGAATGGTTCTTCGATGAAGCTCTGGGCCGAAGGATGAACCCGGAGCAGTGACTCGACTTCGTGACGGAGCGTCTCGTCGCCGGCGCAGAGCGCGGCGAGCAAGTCTAACTGCTTGTCCGGCGGCGACTCCAGGACTTGATTGAAAATGTCCGTAACCCGTTGGTACTGTTCCGGTGTCATGGCGGTTATCCTTCGCGCGTTGGCCGGAGTTCCCGATACAAGAATGTTTTCGCCATCGCCCATTCCCGCTTGACGGTAATGGGCGAGATGCCGAGCGCCTCGGCCACAGCCTCGACGGTCAGCCCGCTGAAGAAGCGTAGCTCGACGATACGGCACTGCCGGGGTGCTAACCCTTCGAGCTTGGTCAGCGCCTCATCGAGCGCCAGAACGTCCACGTCACCGGATGAGGTGGGCGACGCCAGCCCACCCATGCCGTCGAGCGTCACCACGACTTGGTCGCCGCCGCGCCGCTGACGCTTTCGCCCGCGCACATGATCGACCAGGATGCGCCGCATGAGCTGGGCCGCAATGGCAAAAAAGTGCGCCCGATTCCGCCAGTCAGCGCGCTCCTGTCGAATCAGCCGCAGATAGGCCTCGTTGACGAGCGCCGTGGGTTGCAGGGTGTGGGTGACCGATTCGCGGCGCATGGCGCGGATGGCAATGCGCCGCAGTTCCTCATACACCACCGGCATCAAGCGTGCCAAAGCGCTCTCATCGCCAGACTGCCAGTCCGCCAACAGTTGCGTTACATCGCCCATGTGCGTCGGGGGTGAAGCTGGTGACGGTTCTGCCGCGCGACAACGCGACCGGGCAGCCACCGCGAACACTCACTGTTTGACGAGTTCAAGTCCGGCAACCAGGGTGTCAACCTTGGCTGATTCGCTCAGGTGGATGACGGATGGCGCGGCGACACTTGGGCGCAAACCGATTTCGCGGGTAATGGCAACCGCTTCAACGGGGTCCTGGACGCGACCCAACTCGCTTCGCTGCACCGTCCGCTTGACCGGCTGCTCCAGCGCCAGCTCGACCCGTGACCAGACGCCGGCTGGAGGCGTCCAGACCTCCTGCCCCGACTGACGGACGGCCTGGATCAGGCGCTCGTTGGTCGGGATGTCGGGCAGTGGCGCGCGCGAAAAAACGAAAAAGATTTTCTCACGCACTTCGCCGGGTGTGAGAAAGGCAAACCACTGGGCATCCGGGTCAGATTCCTTGTCTGACGGAATCTGATAGGGCACATGCCCGCGGATGAAGTTGTCGCCGTTTTGCAACCGCGCATGGGGATAAATCATGCGCAGTGCGCCCTTGGAGTCGGCGTTGAACACGTAGAAGTACCCATCCTGATTGGCTTCAACCACAAAGCGAATCTCGTCGCCGGTATTGAAGACTTGCCGGGGATCAACCCGTTCCGGCCGTCCCTGCCGATTTTTGGCATAGAGCGTGTAGCCCAGCCCAAGCGGTTCCAGACTGGCCGGATTGGTCGGGACGGCCTTTGGCGATTTGTTGCGCGCGGCGACCGGCCGCGGCGACTTGGTCGTGGTCGGGCGGGTTCGAATGAAGGCATCGCGGGTTTGATCGCCACCGTCCGTCAGCCCCTGCGCCAGCGGAAGCCCGGCGCTGGCGAGAATGACGCCGGCGGCAAAACCTGCATTGAACAGACATCTGAGGCTAGACATGGTACAAACCACCTCCCAAAAACGGTTCATACTCCATGACGCGCTGTTTGACTGCAAAGTGTATCATAGCGGGTGAATCATGCGCTCGGTGATGCTTTAGGCGCGCGCCCGTCAGCCAACCCGACTGGCCGGTGGCCAAGGGCGACGAGACAAACTGCGAATTGACGGAAGCCTGTCCGTCCGAGTAAGTTACGCCAACCATACGCCAGACCATCACCTTGTCGGCTCAGACCCGCGCCGC
The DNA here is from genome assembly GCF_018304825.1 of Chloracidobacterium validum. Taxonomy (NCBI): domain Bacteria; kingdom Pseudomonadati; phylum Acidobacteriota; class Blastocatellia; order Chloracidobacteriales; family Chloracidobacteriaceae; genus Chloracidobacterium; species Chloracidobacterium validum. The sequence continues at coordinate 126,488 of NZ_CP072649.1, read as the reverse complement.
CACCCAGCGCCCGATGAACAACCCCCACGCCGCAAAAATGGACGCGATGTATCGGCGGCAGCGATACATCTATGACCTTTCCCGCAAGTACTTCCTGTTTGGACGGGACACCCTGCTGGCCCGGCTGCCGGTGGATTCGGGCGCGCGGGTGGTTGAAATTGGCTGTGGCACGGCGCGGAATCTGGTCATTCTGGGGAGTCGGCACCCACAGGCCCGGTTTTACGGGGTGGACATCTCCAGCGAAATGCTCATCTCGGCCCGGGCCAACATTCGCCGCCGCCGCCTGGAGAACGTCAGCGTCGCCGTCTCATCGGCTGAAACGCTCAATCATCAGACGCTCTTCGGACTCGAAACGCCCTTCGACATCGCTTTCTTTTCGTATTCACTCTCGATGATTCCTGACTGGCGAGCCGCCCTCAGCGCGGCGTTGGCGAACATTCGCCCCGGCGGCTGCCTGGCCGTGGTGGATTTTTGGGATCAGAAAGAGTTGCCGATGTGGTTCGAGAAGCTGCTTGGCGCGTGGGTACGCCGCTTTGATGTCACGCCGCGTCCCGAAATCCTCGATGAACTTGCCGCCTACCGGGACCGTGGGGCCGGAAAGCTCACGGTTGAATCCGTTGGTGGACGCTATGCTTTCATTGCGCTTTTTGAAACCGCCGGCTCCAACTCGATTGGGGTGGCCCATCCATTCTGAATGTCTTTGTGAGGCGTATTCCCGTGGCCACTGACACTGCCCAACTGCTCCGCGCGGCAGTTCACCAAAGCCCGCTCACCTCGAAACAGGGAGTGTTGGAGCGGCTGTTTACGTTCTACTTCGATGCTTTCGTCTATAACCAGATTTGGGAAGACCCTGAGGTTGATCTCGCGGCGCTGGAGCTGACGCCCGATAGCCGCATCCTGACGATTTCTTCGGGGGGCTGTAACGTTCTCAACTATCTGGTTCACGCACCGGCGCATATCACGGCGGTTGACTTGAACCGCTACCACCTGGCGCTGTTGCGGTTGAAGCTGGCGGCAGTGCGTTATTTGCCGGACCACGAAGCGTTCTTTCGGATGTTTGGCGCGGCCAATGACCTACGGAACGTCAAGGCTTACGATACCTACTTGAGTACGCATCTTGACGACGCGACCCGCGCCTTTTGGGAAGGTCTGACGATGTTTGGCAAGCGGCGCATCCACTTCTTTGCCGACAACCTCTACGACCACGCCCGGAACGGCTTCTATCTGCGCTTTCTTGAAAAACTCGCTCACATGATGGGGATTTATCCCGACCGCCTGGTGACCCTGACCGATCCATCCGAGCGCGCGCAGGTGTTTGACGCCACGATTGGGCGCTACTTCGACAACTGGCTGGTGCGCAGCCTGTCGAAGCTGCCGTTCATCGTGTTTGGGTTAGGGATTCCTCCCCGGCAGTATGAAGCCATGCGCCGGGAGACACCGGAAAACATCCTGGCGATGTACCGCAAGCGGGTTCGGCGGTTCGTCTGTGACTTCCCCATCGAGGAAAACTACTTTGCCTGGCAGGCGCTGGCGCGCCGTTATGACCTCGAAAACCGGCGGGCGATTCCCGAATATCTCAAAGCCGAGCACTTCGATGTGCTGCGCGCCAACGTCTCGCGGGTAACGACCGAAGTCACCTCGCTGACCGCGCATTTGCGTGCGCAGCCAGCCGGAGCCTACGACCGGTTCGTGTTTCTTGATTCCCAAGACTGGATGAAAGACGACGAGATTACGGCGCTGTGGCGGGAGGTCGTGCGGGTGGCGCCGCCGGGTTCGCGGGTCATTTTCCGCACGGCCCCGGAAACCTCGCCGGTTGAGAACGCCCTTCCGCCGGATTTGCGGGCGCGTGTCCGGTATGAGCGCGAGCAGTCGGCCGAACTCTTCACGCGCGACCGCTTCGCCATTTATGGCGGGTTTCATCTGTACGTGGTGAACTGAGCCGCGCCAGGCTTCTTCCCGGCGCGTATTCCGGCGAAGTCCAGGCCGCTCGGCTTCCACGGTTGAAGACAGCATCCGGCGCTCAGGCCGCAGTCACCTGGTGCCCGGTGCGCCGGCGCTCGGCAACCTGCGCTAGGCGGTCGGCTGCTTTGCGCGCGCCGGCAATGTTGCGCGCCGTCGGGCCGAGTTCGAGTTCGGCCAGTGGACCCATCACGTACAGCCCTCGCGCCCACCGCAACGCCCTAGAAACCACCGGATAACCGCAGGGGGCGATGGGGAGTTCGTAAGTGGCGACCGCCGCATCCAGCCATGCGCCGCCTGGACGTCGTCCATCAAAGCCCGTCGCCAAAAGCAAGCAATCCGTTTCCAGACTGTCCCCAGGGCTGAGGTGAAGTTGAATCCGGTGCGCGTCCGTCGGCTGGGCATCCAGCACCTGGGCTTCACACAGGCGCAGTTCACGGCGCTGCGCAGCGAGTCGCAAGTTCTGCGCGACATCCTTTGGAACCGAGCCACGATGCCGCGCCTCACGGATCATGCGCCGGCGGCGGTCAAGCGAGCGCTCCGCCTCAAAAGCGCGCATGTACTTTGGCCCCAGCCAACCGGGATCACTGTCAAACTGATGGATGCGAAGGGGATGCGGCAAAAGTAGCGTCACCGTTCCGGGTTGCCGCGCCGCCAGCGCCAACGCCAGTTGGGCGGCGGAAATCCCGCCTCCGAACACGACGGCCTGCTGCCAGTCCCCTAACTCGGCCGCGCGAAAGTTTGGATCAAACACGTGCCGTACCGGCGCGCCGCTTGACGCAAGCGCGGCGGTCCACGCCGGATACGCCGGTTGGTCACTCAACCCGAGCGCCAGCACCACCCGACGCGCGTCAAGTCCTCCGGCAGGGGTTTCGACGCGCCAGCCGCGTTCGCCCATCCGATGCAAACCAACCGCTTTGCTCTGAATGTGCAGCTCAGGCAACCGGTGTTGCGTCAACAGGTGGTGGCAGTGGGCCTGGAACAAGGCGTATGCAGGGCGGTCATAGGGCGGAGCAAACGCCGCGAACCGCTTTCCCTCCGGCGTACGCGAAAACTCGAACAGCTCGAAGGCGCTCAGACCAATGTGGTGCACCACCGGGGAGCGGAGAAACGGCATCTGGACGTTGCCGGTGCACTGCGTCCAGCGCGCCAGCAGCGACGGCTGCGGGTCAAGCAAGCGTACCCGGTCGGCGGCAACCCCGGCCTGCGCCGTCAGCCGGAGCGCCGCATGCGTCCCGTGGATTCCACCACCAATGATGAGCCAATCGAGCATGTTGAAGCTTTCCCTGCCTTGCCAATTGCCTTTATTCGTAATAATACGATTTATGTACACCGAAGCTAGCTGCCCAAAGCTCCCACCGTCAAGTATTTCCAGCCAAAATCCAAATTGCCTCAGTGGATGGACAGCCCAAACCTGATCATAGTAAATAGGAATCATCGTGAAATTTGGCTTGTGTTTCTGAGGACTTTCCTATGCAGAACAGGATGTTTCACCGGCGAGGTGGCCAAATCGGGTGGATCATGCGCTTCGCCATCGCCTTGACCTTCTTCGTCATCACGGTGGGACCGGCCGCGACCGCGGCGCGGGCCGCAGGCCCAACCGGGACGATTACCGGTGTCGTGCGGGATAGCAGCGGGGCGTTCATTGCCGGCGCGGAAGTCGCCGCCACGAACCTTGCCACCAACTTCACCCGGACGGCCACCACCAATGCTTCCGGGCGCTACGTCATCGCCGAACTCCTGCCGGGTGAGTACCGGCTTGAAGTCAAACGCGATGGCTTCCAAACCGCCGTCGAGTCCCGCGTCATCGTCAACGTCGAGGCGACGGTTGCCAAGGACTTCACGCTGGCCGCCGGAGCCATCAGTGAAACCGTCACCGTCGAAAGCGACAGCGACTTGGTCAACCGGGAATCCGGTGCGCTGGGTACGGTCGTCGAGCGCAAATTTGTCGAGAATCTTCCGCTCAACGGACGGAGCTTTCAGGCCCTGATTGAGCTGACGCCCGGCACTGTGCTCGCCGCGCCGAGTATCACTTCGACCGGGCAGTTCAGCATCAACGGTCAGCGCACCAATGCCAACTACTTCATGGTGGACGGCGTAAGCGCCAACTTTGGCGCGGCCGTCACGGCCCAATCCTTCCAGCAGGGGGCCGGGACACAACCGGCGCTGACGATTCTGGGCGGCACGAACAGTCTGGTTCCGGCCGATGCCATGCAGGAGTTTCGCGTCCAGACCTCCAGTTTCGCCGCCGAGTATGGCCGCACGCCGGGTGGACAAATTTCGATTTCCACCCGCGGCGGAGCCAATGCCTTCACCGGCTCGCTGTTCCATTACCTGCGCAACGAAAAGCTTGACGCCAACGATTGGTTCAACAATCGGGACGGGCGTCCGCGGCTGCCGTTGCGGCTCAATCAGTTCGGCGGCACGTTCGGCGGACCGATCCGGATACCGGGACTGTACGACGGGCGCAATCGGTCGTTTTTCTTTGCGACGTACGAGGGACTGCGGCTACTCGTGCCGGGGACGACCTTCGTTGCCCGCGTGCCGTCGCTGGCGGCCCGCCAGGCCGCACCGGAGCCGTTCCGGGCCGTGCTCAATGCCTTTCCGCTCCCCAACGCCCCGGCGCAGCCCGGCGATCCGGCCGATGCGGCGCGCTACCTCACCGGCATTTCCGACCCGTCGGAGGTGGATACCTTCAACCTGCGCCTCGATCAGAAAATCGGGCAGACGGCCAACCTGTTCTTCACGTTTCTCAACTCGCCGTCGGGCAGTCGTTTCCGGTCGTTCCCCAGCCAGGAAAACGCCTTTGAGCGGAACAATCGGAGCTTCACCGGTGGCGCGACCTGGGCCATTCGGCCCAGCCTCGTCCTGGACGCGCGCTTGAACTTCGGGCGGTCGCGGGGCAACTTCGACTTCCGGGGCGTCGAACGGGATGGGGCCGTCCTGCCGCCGGACTCACTCATTTTCCCATCGTTTGCGCCACGGGCTTCGACGGCGGTCAGCCTTCAGACCATTCCCGGCGTATCTGGCATTTCAGCCGCCAACCTCACGCAGGGACGGACGCTGGGCCAACTTCAGCGGCAGTTCAACTTGGTTGGGAGTGTGACCTGGATCGTCGGCAATCACGAAATCAAGGCCGGCGCGGATTACCGCCTGTTGCGTCCGATTCAGGACACGCGGGCGCTTTCGATCAGCTATGTCTTTAGCACGCCGGCCAGCCGGGCCAATGGCGTGCCAACGTCAATTTCGATTCAAGCGTTTGCGCCGGTCACGGGCTTTCGCATTCACAACGTTTCATCGTTCATTCAGGACACTTGGCGCGTGTTGCCGCGTTTGACGCTGACGTTCGGACTGCGGCATGAACTCAACCCACCATTGGCCGGCGACCGGCTGCCCTTCTCGATTGATGGCCTGGATAACCCGCTGACGGCTACGCTCGCTCCGGCGGGGACCCGCCAGTGGCGGACGCGCTACATAGACTTCGCGCCACGGTTTGGAATCGCCTACCAGTTTGCCGAACGGTCCGGTTCGGCGCTCAACCAACTGGTGGGGGGCTGGATCATACGCGGCGGCTACGGCCTGTTCTATGACCTCGGCACGGGAACGGCGCTGCGCGGCTTCAATAGCTTCCCCTACAACACGTTTCGGACGATTACCAATCCCGCGCAGTTGCGCTTCCCGGCTAACGAAGCCGACCTGCAACCGCCGCCGTTTCTCAATCCGAACAATCTGCCCATCAGTTCCAGCTTTTTTGTCTTTGACCGGAACTTGCGCTTGCCCTACACCCATCACTGGAACGTCACACTGGAGCGGGCCATCGGGCGCAACAACGCGGTGACCATCTCCTATGTCGGCGCGGCAGCGCGGCGGCTGCTGCGCAGCGAGCAGCTCCGCAACTACAACGAAGCTTTTGCGCGCCAGAATTTCGGCCTCGACCGCGCCGTGATCGTCATCAATCCGGCCGTCTTTGGCCCCGCGCCGGCGACATCTCCGCAGGCCGGGTCGCCGGTCAACGTCACCCGCAACGCCACGTCGTCGAACTACAATGCGCTACAAATGCAGTACCGGCGGCGATTGGCACGCGGCGTGCAGGCGCTGGCATCTTACACATGGTCGAAGTCCATTGATGATGTGTCAGACGAAGCTTTTCAGGGCATTCCCCTGGAAGGCTTCAACCAGCGGTTGGAGCGCGGTCCATCGGATTTCGACATTCGACAGACATTGACGGCGGCCGTGACGTATGACATTCCATCCTTTTCTGACAACGCGCTCGTGAAGGGCATCTTTGGCGGATGGTCGGTCAACGGCATCTTCCGCGCGCGGTCAGGACAACCGCTCAATGTGATTTCTCAGTCATTTGACGTGTTCAACATCGGCACGACGCGCCGCGTGGACCTCGTGCCAGGGCAGCCGGTGTTCATCCGCGACGGGAATGCGCCGGGTGGTCAGCGCCTCAATCCGGCGGCTTTCGCCGAGCCGACGCGGAATCGGCAGGGCACGCTGGGTCGCAACAGCCTGCGCTGGCTGGGCGCCAACCAGTTGGATTTCTCCGTGCGGCGGACGTTCACGCTCTATGAGCGGTTGCGGTTGCAGTTCGCGGCCGAGTTCTTCAACCTGTTCAACCAGGCCAACTTCAGCGCGCCAAGTCCGACGCGGTTGCCCAATGGAAGCCTGTCCATCAATGGTGAATCACCTAGCATGCTGGGCCGGGCGCTAGCCGGGGCTGGGACGACCGCGACGCGGCAGACCGGCCCGGCGAACGGCTTCAATCAGCTTTTCCAGTTTGGCGGCCCGCGCTCGATTCAGTTCTCACTGCGGCTGGTGTTTTAGGGCTGGGGTGAAACGTCTGGGCGCGTCAATCAAAAGCTTCTGCGCGGCCAAACGTTGAGCTGGTCCGGGTCGGCTGCGCGTGCCGCGCCCGCGAATCCGGCGCGAACTTTGACAAGCCCCACCCTGAACGGCGGGGCTTGTCGCACACCACGTCATACGAGACTTTTCACTCAGGTCACGTCCTCGGCCACCAGCAGCCCCTCACGCTGCATTGCCTCGCGCAAACGTTTGATGGCCCGCGCATGCAGGCGCGAGCCCCACGACCGCGACAGACCTAGTTCAGCCGCATAATCGGCGGCGCTCCGTCCCTTGAAATAGAGCGCCTCGATGGTAGCGCGATCTTCATCAGGAAGCTGCGCAACCAGCCGCATCATACGGCCGATGAGGTCGTCGCGCTCCAGCGCCCGCGCAAAGTCCAGGCTATTGTCATCGGCAATGGTGAGTTCCTCGTGGTCGAGTGACAGCAAGTAAATTGGAATGAGGCTTTCGAGTTGCGCGCGCGCGTCGGCAATATCGTCATCGAGCGTCGCCCCAGGAGTTGGGCCACCGGGGTCTTCTTCCGCCAGGCTGTGGAGGAAGTCCGTCGCATTGGCTTCGGCGCGCGCCCGTCCGCCATCCACACGGGCAAAGTTCGCCATTTTGCGCACTTCATCCCAAATCGCGCCCTTGATGTAGTAGTGCGCGAAGGTCACGAACGACACGCCCCGCGCCGGGTTGTATTTCTCCGCGGCGCGCACTAGCCCCAGATTACCGTAGGCAATCAGGTCGTCAATTTCGACGCTCGGCGGCAACTTGCGGACGATGTCATAGGCAATCGTCCGCACGTAGTGCAGGTGCTGCTCGATGAGCGCGTCACGATTGACGTTTGGAAAGGATGGCTGCGTTCCGCTCATGCCGTTTCGCGCCACCGTACGGAGAAACCGTCACCGTCACCCGGCGGCGGTACGGCGGCGCGCGACGCGAGCGACAATCTGTTCGGGGTAGTTTCGAATCTCAACGAACTTCTGGGCTGCCAGTTTAGGGAAGTACCGCGCGGCGGCCAACGCCAACGGCGCGTCTTCACCGCCAAGCGCGAGGTGTTCCCACTTGGTCGCCCATTCGCGGGCAAAGGCCACGGCTTCCGGTCCGGCCAGACCTTCCTCCCGCGCGCGCGCCAGACCATCGCGGTACGCATGCCCCATGGCAACGGTAATCGTGCCTTCCCCGCCGTTGTAGGCCCCCATGACGAACTTCCAGTATTCGGCTCCCTGGGGCGTCCCATAGCGCGAAAAAGCCATTTCCGTCAGGCGTTGCGCCTTGACGTGCAGCAGTCGCGCGGCTGCCGGAATGGCCAGACTTGGGTTGAGGCGTTCGTCGCTTTCCGTCCCCGGCACGCCCACTGCCAGCCCTAACTCACGCGCTTCGCGGCGGCCAATCTGGGCAACGCCGGCATAGCCATACTGATTGACGACATCCGTCCGCAGCCCTGACTCCTGCACCAATAGGCTTTTGAGAAACTGCGGCGGCAGCCCCGGACACAAGGCCACGGCTTGCTCGATGATCGGATCCAGGGCGCTGGCAGCGGCCAGCTTGTCCTTCCCTGTGACGCGGGTTCCAGCGGCGACCGTGGAGGCCGAGGACACTGGCGCCGCCGGTGCGGATGGTTGGGCTTGCGACTGGAGCGCCACCAAGTCATTCAGCGTCGGCTGGACGAGCTGGGCGCTGATTTCGTTCCACTCATCGAGGAGTTCGGGCGACTGTGACAGGTCAGCGCCGATCAGTTCTGGGTGGCGGGCCTGGAAGATAAGGTCCGTCAACTGCCAGGGATCGGTGAAGCCCGACTGCACCGCCATGACAATGGTCTTGAGTTCTTCGCGGGTGCGGCGTTGGACTTGCGAATCCGCCCCCAACGCTTGTTCAAGGCGGGTTTCAAAGGCAGTTTTCCCAACCGAACGAGTGGATGCCGGCTGTCGCAAGAGGGCGTCCGGTCGTATCCGCGATGGGTCGGTGCGTTGAATCGTCTGGTCAGTTGCCATGGCGCAATCCCGTCGTTCCAAACCTAGGCCCAAACTTGGGCGGGTCCACACAGAACCCCCATTATAGTTATCGTTGAACACCGGACAATGTTGCGCCAGGCTTCCTTTATTCGCGCCTCGACACATGGCGCTTGTTCCGTGACAAGACACACGCGACTGAGCAGACTCGGCATGCTAGCCTCAGGGTGCGTTTGTGCTCCCGCGCTTCTGTCGCGCAACAACCTACCAAACCAAAGAAGCCATCTGAACAAAGGAGTTATCTAAACATGCGCAAGAACTGGATACGCTATGCCCTGTGCCTGTGGGCGGTCGCCGGGTTGCTTCACATGGCGGCCGTGGCGCGGCTGCTCGATGAGCCGAAAAAGGCCCCGGCCGTCGAAGGCGAATACGACATGGAAATCACCGTGACCGGCGCGGGCATCTTTCCCGTCGAGCTGAAAGTGACTCGCAACGACGAAGGCAAGCTGGTCTGTGAGTCGAAGGATCAAATCGGCGTTTCGATCACGGGCATCGCCGTGGATGAAGCCGGACATGTCACGTTGACCGGCAACTACCAGGGGATGGATTTTGAATTCAAGGGCGTGGTGGAAGGCGACACCATGAAAGGCGAGTTTGACATTTCGGGCTACGCCGGCACCTGGGTGGCGACCCGCAAGAAGCCGTCCCAAGAACAGTGAGACACGTTGAGCGCGGTGGACACCGAACCAGAAACCGGACGAGTTTTTGGCGGATTTCACCACTGCCAGGCGGTGTTGCCGCGCTCTCCCCGGCATCCTGTTCTCGACTTTCCAGTTCCTCCCACCAGCCGGTCTGCGGTTTCATACCTGTGGATCATTGCTCGGCATCCAACGCAGCACGTTCAAGCCAGACGGCAAGGGCATCGGCAAGGTCAAAAAGCGCATCCGCCAGCCGTTCCAACGATTCGCGCCCCAGGGTCTGAATGCGAGCCGTGACTTCCGGTGCCAACGCGCCAAATCTGCGGCGCAGCAGGCGTGTCATCAAAAGACGCTCATGCTCGAGTCCCCGCTCCAAACCTTCAACTCGGCCTTGTTGCAGGATGAGCTGATACACACTCGATTCCCGAAGCTGCTCCAACTGGATCATAGCTGTTCATTCCAAAATACCGACAAGCTCCGCCACATCATGCCGGAGTCCTCCAAACACCAGAAAATGCAACTGTAGCTCCCGCCTTTGTGTCTCGTTCATCATGGCTTCCAACCGCTCCGCTGCCCGCGCCAAATCCAACCGGTCTCCACGCATCAGCGGCACGAGCGGGAGCAGAGACGACCGCTCTGCCGCCAATACCTCACTTGCTGCCAGTTCCCAAGCTTCACGACGGTGTACCCAAAACGCATCCGCAGCCATCCCGACTCGAGCGTGGCCTCCGTCGGGACGGGGTCCGGCACGCCGCGCGGCGTCAGCAGCAACAAAAACGCCTGCACGGGCAGGTTGTGGGCAATCCAGCGTTCATACTGGTTTCAACCAAGAAGATTTCGTCGGCGATGCGTGTCGAGGCAATGAGTTCCTTGGAGAGCGGGGCGACCGCCGCCGGAGCATCGGCAGGAAGCGCGCCGATCAGAGCGAGTAGCGCGCGGGGGTCAGCCTCGGCGAGGGACTTGAACGCTTGGTCGTAGGCGTTGCGTTGAGCGGCATCTGCCATCGCATTGCCTCAGCCAGTCGCGCCTCCATCCAGCACACGCTGCGCCAACTCGGCAAACAACCGCGCCATATCCCCCATCCGGGCGAAGCGTTCATCCCTGGTGAAGCCTTTGGCGTAGCGAAAGTAAATCTGCTGCACGATGACGGCCACCTTGAAATAGGCGAACGCCTGGTGCCACTGCATGTCGCGCAGGTTACGCCGGCTTACTTCTGCATAGCGCGCCATCAGTTCCGTCCGGGTCAGGTTGCCGGGCAGGGCCGTCAGTCCAAAGCTCATCGCATGAACTTCAGGTGGATCATCGCGCTCCACCCAGTACGCCAACGCTGTCGCCACATCCGTCAACGGATCACCCACCGTCGCCATTTCCCAATCCAACACGGCGCGAATCTGCGTGATGTCGGTTGGGTCGAGGATGACATTGTCGTACTTGTAATCGTTGTGAATGAGTGTGGCGGCGCTGTCTTCGGGAATCCGCGCGGTCACCCAGGCAATAACCTTTTCAATCACCGGAACGTCATCCGTCTGAGCTGCGCGATAGCGCTTGACCCACCCTTCCACCTGCCGCCGGACATACCCCGCCCCCCGGTAGAGGTCCTGCAATCCGGCAGCCGTCACATCCACGGCATGCAAGTGAGCCAAGTTATCCATGAAGTTGATCGAAAGCTGACGCATGGTGTCCGCCTCGAGCACAACGCCCTCCGGCACACTCGTCCGCAAAATGATGCCCCGGATGCGCGTCATCACGTAGAACGGCGCACCAAAGGGGGAAGCTTCCGCCGGGATGTAGCACACCGGTTGCGGCACGCGCCCATAGACTGGATACAGTCCCGACAGTACGCGAAACTCGCGCTGCATGTCGTGGCCGGCCCGGATGTGTTCAGCCCCAAACGGCGGCCGGCGCAAGACATACTCACGTCCGCCACCGGTGATCGCATAGGTCAGGTTTGAGTGGCCGGCCGGAAACTGTTCAATCACGAGCGGACCGGCAAGCTCAGGCAAGTATGGCTGCAAGCAGTCCAGCAGGGCGGCCGGGTCAAGGGTTTCGCCCGGTCGTGGTGGGTGGGCGGTATCGAGAGCAGAAACTGGAACCGGCATAGCAATAAACCGTGTGTCGGCGAAAGACGGAGGAATCGGAGATTAGGCTTGAATGGATTGCACAAGTGCCAACTACTTGCCAACATCGTGTAGCTTGTCAAGTCATTTGGCGCGCCGATGACAACCGATGCCACGCGCTTGGCACAGCGTCGCACGGGCCGAACTCAGGAGATACATTTGATGACCTCACGGCGGGCATTTCTTTCCACGGCGTGGCTGCTGGCGGCCGGCGTGGTTCGGACGGCCGGGGCTGCCCACAAGTTTCATGCCAGCTTCACCACGATCGAGTTCAACCCGGAGTCCGGGTCGCTGGAGATTTCCCTGCGCGTGTTCAGTGACGATCTGGAAAACGCGCTGAGTCGCAAAGCACGGCGACGGATTGAACTCGACCGCGCGCCGGAGGCTGCGGAGATGGTCAGCGCTTATGTCCGCGAGCGGCTCAAGCTCCGGCGCGCCAGTGGCGAGCCACTGCGCCTGGCGTGGGTCGGGATGGAGCAACGGGTAGATATGACCTGGGTCTATGTTGAAGCGTCTGCCCCAGATGGGCCAGGCGGGATCGAGGCGCTGGTGACGGTCTTTTTCGAGTTGTTCCGGGATCAGAAAAATAACGTGTCGAGCAAGGACGAACGCGGCAAACGCCACGATATTCTGTTTCGTCCGAGCGACAGTGGCTTCAAACCGCTCATTCCAGCAGCATGACGGTGCTCTTTGATTTCACGCATCCGCCAGCAATCGAAGCCTGGTATGCCCTCGGCGACCGGGTGATGGGTGGCCGTTCAGTTGGGCAGTTGCGGCCAACCGGACAGGGTCATGCCATTTTTGAAGGGTTTGTCTCGTTTGAAAACAACGGTGGGTTTGCCTCCATCCGCTCACAGCCACTCGACCGAACGCTTCCCCCAAATGCCGAGTTCATCGTGGAGGCGCAGGGCGATGGGAAAACCTACAAGTTTGTCGCGCGCACCGACGGCGGCTTCGACGGGGTTGCTTACCAAGCGACGTTCACCCCCAGAGCGGAATGCTGGGAAACCTATCGTTTTGCGGCTACCGAGTTGACACCGACGTTCCGTGGGCGACCGGTTTCCGCGCCACCGCTGAACTCAGCCGCCATCACGACCTTGGGCCTGATGATAGCCGGCAAGCAGTTCGGCCCTTTTGCCCTGCGACTGCGCCGGATCGCCATCGCGGACGCCTAAGCCAAGCGTCATGGCTGCCCTTCCCACCGGGCTGGTGGCTTTTTCACCTAAAAATTCACCTAAAACGCAACATCTGGCACGCGCTGCCGATAACGTGGATTGAAGACCGAAGGGGTCGAAATTTTTCCAGCGCAGGGAGCAAGGCAGGCTATGGCACGGATGAACGGCGTCACACGGACACCCAGCCCTTCCCCCAATCCGACGACCGGCACGCAGCATTTGATTCGACGTGGCGAGACACTCTCCGGCATCGCCCAACGCTACGGGACGACGGTGGATGCCCTGATGCGGGCCAATCGGCAAATTCGCAACCCGAATCTCATTTACGCTGGGCAAACGCTCACCATTCCGTCCACACGCAGCACGACCGCGCCGCCCCAGACCAACACCGGCCAGTATGTGGTCCGCGCCGGTGACACGCTCTCCGATATTGCGGCCCGCAATGGCATTGACTTGTCGCAACTGGTCAAAGCCAATCTTCAGATTCGGAACCCAAACCTCATTTATCCGGGCCAGGTCGTCAACCTACCTGGCCGCCAACCGGCCGCGCCGGCGCCATCGGTTCCAACCCCAACCCGTCCGACGCCGCCCCCGTCACCGCCAACCACACCCAACCCACCCCGGGTGGACACGACGACGCCAGTCGGCTCCATCCCGCGCACCGGGAATGCTTTCATTGACTCCATCGCTGCCGATGCCATCCGCAGCCAGCGCGCCACCGGCGTTCCGGCATCGGTCACGATTGCGCAGGCCATTCTCGAAAGCGGCTGGGGACGCTCGGCTCTGACGCGCCAGGCCAACAACTACTTCGGGATCAAGGGAACGGGCCCGGCCGGCTCGGTCACGATGCGCACGCGCGAAGTCCTCAACGGGCGCGAAGTCTATGTCAATGCCCAGTTCCGCAAATACAACTCCGCCGCCGAGTCATTCGCCGATCACGCGCAGTTTTTCATCCGCAACCCGCGCTATGCCACGGCGATGCGGCACACGAATGACGCCTTCCGCTTCGCGGCCGAGATTCACCGCGCCGGGTATGCCACCGACCCAAACTACACAAACTTGCTGCACCGCATCATGCGCGAGCATGACCTGACGCGCTTTGACGCCATCGCCCGGAGTGGCAACACCGTGCCGAGCCAGCCGCCCGCGGCACCCGCGCCGTCCAACCCGCCGGCGGCCGGTACGCGGGAGCATCGCGTTCGGATTGGCGATACCTTGTCGGGCATCGCCCAGCAATACGGCACGACGGTCGCCGCCCTGCAACGCGCCAACCCCAGCATCACGAATCCAAACCGCATTTACCCGGGCCAGCGCATCGTGATCCCCGGCAGTGGTAGTTCCCCTGCGCCCGCGCCCACCCCGCGCCCACCTTCAGAGCCAAGTGCTCCCACGCCGCCTCGGACGGGCCTACCACGGACGGAAGGCATGACCACCGCCCAGAAGTTTGCCCTGTACGCCAACTACATCGAACGTCATGGCTCCGAGCAGGCCAAAGCCGATCTGGCAGCCGGCCGGACCGTGATTTTGGGCTTGCGCGTCCAAACCAACACCCGCGCCAATGGTGGACAAGGCGTTTATGATGACCGTTTCGTGACCTTGCGCAAGCTACCTAACGGCCAGTTCCAGGTGACCGAATTGCGTGGCAATACCGAACCAAGCAGCCAGTACGAAGATGGCTGGTCAGGCCGGACGCGCCGTCCAATGGGCGTGGATAGCAACCGTGACGGCCGCCTCGACCTGGGCCGGCTGGTGGACGGCACGCACGAATATATGCGCGCCAACGTTGGCCCTAACTTTGGACCGACGCAACCCGACGGCAACAACATCCTCATGCCCACGACGAGCCGCCCGGTCGTCCGCGACACCAACCACGACGGCGTCTTTGACGAGCGTGACCGGAACCGGAACAGCTTCGAGGGACGGACGATGTATTTCCACCGTGGCGGCACGACCAACACCTATTCGGCCGGATGCCAGACCATGCCGCAGAGCGAATTCAATCGCTTCTGGTCATCGCTTGGCAATCAGCAGCGGTTCCAGTACGTTCTCGTCACGGTCGGCTAAGGCCGTCTTGACAAACTTGCGAGGGCCTGGCGCGGATCGTCATCAAGAAAGGATTGGCAAATCATGAGCGGACAGATTGGGGGCATTCCGGGTGGCGCACAGACAACTGGCGTACCAACCCAACCAACGGGAGCCCAGCCGGGCGCCGGCGGCGGCAAGTCATTTGAGTCGGTGATGCAGCAGACCGCCGGGCAACCAACGGATGTCTTTCAGCAGGGCAGTGGCACGTCAGGGCTCACCTTGGAGCAACTCCGCGCCGACCTGATGCACCGCCTGGCAAATCCAAGCCTCAGTGACTTCGGGTTGCAGGTTGATAGTGCGCGGCTACGAATTTCCGCGCTGCGGGATGGGGTTCACGGCCTTTCGCCCGAACAGCGCCCGCCAGACCTGATGGCCCGCTTCTCACAGGTGGAACATCAGTGGGAGAAGATTGAAGCCATGCTCAACTCCGACCGTGAGCTGTCGCAGGGTGAACTGCTTGGACTGCAAGCGCGCATGTACCAACTCACGCAAAACATTGAAATCTTGAGCAAGGTCGTGGACCAAGTCACGGGCGGCATCAAGACAATCCTTCAAACAAACGTTTGAATCGCGCCAGCGGGCAGCGCGCCGAACCGGTGCGCGCGCCAGTTGGTAAGTTGACAGACGGGTTGGAACCGCTACAATCGGTTCGCTGAGCTACCCCCTCAGACGTGGCAAGTGCTTTTCAAATCTAGGGTTATCGTACTTGCCATGGGGTGCGTGCCACTTCGATAGGGCGCTTGCGCCGCACGCCACCTGACCACACTCGACACGAAGGGCATTGTGCCGATGAAGCCACACCGCAGACCCCGCCGAGGTGGAAGCCACAACGGCAACCAGAACGGCAATGTTGCCAAGAGTGCCAAAGGCAAACGCACAGGACAGTCCAACCAGATGAACGGCTTACCGCAGTACGCTGACGAAGTGTACGAAACGGCCGTTGCTCCCCAGTCGCCGGCCGAGCTGGAAGCCTATCTGGCGACACAGATGCGGTTGCTCATTCATGCCCGGCAAGAGCAAGAGCGCGCACTACGGCAAATCCGCGCGCTTGGCGAACAGCTAGCCCACGAAGGCCACGCCCCGCAAGTCCAGGAGCAATACACCAAGGCCGTCGCGCTGTGGCAATCATCCCGGCGGAACGGGGTGAGTGCGCGGCAAAAGTTGCTCTTTGCCATGTCTGAAAAGCTCATGATTGACACCAACCTGCCATGACCAATGGGGCATCCGTGCCAGTAGCTCTCGATGAATCCCTTGTCAGTCGCATCCACGAGCTGGCCCGTTCGCTTGGGGTTGAATCGGATTCTTTTCTCCTGGCTGACTTCCACTTGGCGGATGTGGATTTGCTTCATCAGATTGCGGATGGGTTGACACTTGCGTTTGTGACGCACTGTTACCACCACCACCCACGCGGCGAGAACGTCTATGAACTGATGGCGCTTGAAGAGAAAACCGCGCCAGACACGCCAGAAGCGCTGGCGCTGGCGGCTCGCATCGAAGAAGCTGCCGCAGCTCAGATTCCCTTTGTAGTAGGGATCAACCGCCTACTTGAAGATTACTACCGCATCCGTCGCCAGATCGACGCCTATATCAGCGCACCATAAAAACGTGCCGACCGGCCACCTTGGTACCGCCCACTGGCAACCGGCAAGTGCGCGAACGTCAACGCCTTCCGGCAACGTTTGAGGTTTCCGTGCTTGTGTTCGTGGCCAATCTGGTCGTTTTTCTCATTGCCAGCGTGCATGTGTACATTCTGGTACTCGAAATGTTCCTTTGGGATAAACCCAGAGGACTCCAAGCTTTTGGGATCACCAAAGACTTCGCGGCGCAGACCAAGGTGCTCGCGGCCAACCAGGGACTTTACAACGGCTTCCTTGCGGCGGGGCTTTTCTGGGGACTGTGGCTTGGCGCTTTGGGTGGACCAGTCAAAGTTTTCTTTCTGTCGTGTGTGCTCATTGCCGGACTCTACGGCGGCGCAACCGCCAGCCGACGTATCCTGTTCATTCAGGCCGTACCGGCCACACTAGGACTCGTCTTACTCGGTTTGGCGTCCTGGCCGTAGCTTACGAAGCGGCGGCTTTATTAGTTGTAGGCGACCAGGCTTATGACTCGCTCAAGCGCGAATCAAGCCAGCGGCCACCAACGGCCACCACGGCCAATGCCACGCCACAGGCCAAGATGGTTGTGGCGGTTGACATCCGGGTGGCAATGGCACCGACGGCCAGCCCGCCCAGTGCGTAACCGCTCTGGAACGTCACCAAAAACAAGCTCATCACCCGCCCGCGCACTTCATCCACCAAACCGAACTGCACGAGTGCCGTCAGTTGACTAAGCAGCGCAATTAGCGCCCCGCCAATGGCGATTATGGCCATCGCGCCCATCAGAGGTGACGGCATGAGCGCAAAGGCCAGCAACGACGCGCTCGTCACACCGGTGAGATACAGCGCCCGCCGGCCGCCGCCGATTGGCTTCGGTCGCTGGGCGATATAGAGCGAGCCAAGCACCGTGCCAAGCCCGTAAAGCCCCAAAAGCACCGTATAAAGCCACGCCGCGCCATTCCATACGCCACGGACGTGACTTGGCAGCAGCACCGGGACGCACCCCCCAAAAAACGTCACGACGAAGCATAGGGCATACACTTCAATCAACCCGGGACGACGCTTCAGGTAGTGCCGCAACTGCCGGACTTCCTGCGCCAGCGCTTGCCACAGGGACAGTTCCCGCAACGGCTGGAGCGGCCGCGTGATCTTGGCGAAGGCGTCCATGGTTGGCGCTTCCGGCGGACGTTCTTTCACCCGCAACGCCATGACCAACAAGACCATGAACGACAGGCTATTGGCCGCGTAGCAGGCAGCCGGCCCAAGCCAGAGCAGGATGCCACCGGCGGCGAGGGGGCCGACCATGCGCGCCAAGCTCAACTGAAGGGAGTTGAGTGCTGTGGCTTGGGGTAGCGCCCGGGTAGGCACCAAACGGGGAATGAGCGCAACGTAGGCCACGTTGGCAAAAGCCTGTCCGACGCCGGCCACGAATGACAAGCTCAGAAGCGCCCACACCGTTTGCCGACCAGTCAAAAACAACATCGCGGCACAGGCCGTACACGCAATCTGCGCCAGCGAAGCGGCCAAGAATACGCGCCGCCGGTCAAACCGATCCACAATCGTGCCGCTCGGAAACGCCAGCAAAAACAGCGGCGATAACATCAGAAACGTATCCAGCCCAAGGTAGAGCGGACTGCGTGTCGTTTCATAGATGAACCACGCCTGCGCGGTGTTTTGCATCCACGTGCCGATGTTGGACAACAACGCCGCGCCCAACAGCCAGGCAAATGACCGATGCTGGAGCGCTTGCCAGTTTTTGGCAGGCGGCTTGTCGCGGTCGAGGTCTTCGAGTAAATCCCGCACCAAGCTGGGGTCGAGGGCCCGAAAGTTGGTTGTGTCGTGGATATTCCGCATCACATCTCGTGACCAGCGCGCAACTGGCAGGTAGCCACATCGCCGCTACCCCATTTTCAGCGGATGAGCGACGTGGTCAAAATCGGTATCAACGCCGAGGTCACCAGTGTGGGCAAGTTACGCATCAACGCCGTGCCCGCCGACCGTAGCTCGGAATGGGGCACATAGAGCACGTCATTGGCCTGTAAAACCAAGTCCTTTTGCTTTCCAGCCTGAATCGCGGCCAGACTGACTTTGATTTCTTCCCGTTCGAGCTTGCCGGGCACCGTTCGGTAGAGCCGCAGGTCATTGCGCTTTGCGCCCTCGATCAGGCCACTGCCCATCGCAATCGCCTGCGTGACGGTAATCGGATTACGCGCCGTCAGCGGACCAGGCTTGCGGACGTTCCCGGCCAGGTAAATGACATCGGCCCGTGGAACCGAAATGATGTCGCCCGTTTGTAGCAGTATATTGTTCTGGGCGTTGCCGGCGATGAGGTCGTCAATGTTGATGGGGATGATTTCGACATCTGGGGGAACATCCTCATCGGGGGTGGCCGGGGTATCCGTCGCCGGCTTGGGTACGTAGCGGATGATGTTGACGAACCGGCTGGAGTCCTCAACCAGGCCGCCCGACAAGGCAATCACATCCAGCAAGCGCATCGCGCGCCGCAGCGGCAGCCGGCCCGGCGAGCGCACCGCACCGATCACCGTGACCAACCGCGAGTTGAACTCCGTCACGGTCACGCTCACTTCGGGCTGCCGCAAGTATCTCCGTAGCTCTTGCCGCAGCAAATCGGCAGCCTCGCTCTCGGTCAAACCCGCAAGCTGCTGTTTGCCAATGAACAACAGCTCGACGCTGCCGGTGTCGCCGATGCGGAAGCGTCCCGTCAGGTCTGGTTGCTTGAAAACCTTGATGTCCACGACATCGCCCGGCCCAATCACGTAATCGCCAACCGGGGCAGCATAGGTCTGCGTTGCGCGGACGGCCGGACTCGGCAGCGAAAGCGGCGTTGGCGCAGGAGACGGCTCGGCTTCCTGGGCCAAGCCACTGGTCGAACATCCGAGAAGCAACCCAAGGCAAATGGTCTGAAACAACTTAGACATGGCACAATCCCGATCAAAAGCTAGAATTGAGGCGCACTCTAAAGCATTCTACCCGACAATCAAAGCCGGTGTTTCTGAGCATATGACTTGATCGCGCTGGCAAAATGAATATCGCAACACACAGACAGATTAAAGGCAAAGCAGCAGTCTATGGCGCACCCCACCATTACCATCGGCATTCTGACCATCTCGGATCGGGCCAGTCAGGGCGTATATCGAGATGAGTCTGGCCCGGCCATTGTAGCCGTTCTGCGCGATTATATTGCCGACGACTGGACGCCCCTGCCGCGCCTCGTGCCCGATGAGCAGCCCCGTATCGAAGCCGAACTCCGGCAGCTTGCCGACGTGGAGGGTTGCTGTCTGGTTGTCACGACCGGCGGCACGGGTCCGGCCCCACGCGATGTCACACCAGAAGCGACCGAAGCCGTCTGCGACAAAATGCTTCCTGGGTTCGGTGAGCTGATGCGTGCCGTATCGCTCAAGTATGTGCCGACGGCCATTTTGTCCCGTCAGACGGCTGGGATTCGCGGGCGTTGCCTGATCGTCAACCTGCCGGGCAAGCCCAAGTCCATTCGGGAATGTCTTGAAGCCGTCTTTCCAGCCATTCCCTACTGTATTGACCTGATTGGCGGCCCCTATATCACTGGCAATGCCGCCCATATCACCGTGTTTCGCCCAAAAGCCTGATGAGCGTTGCGCTGCACTGTGTCTTCAGCTTGGTGGTCGCGCTCGGCGCGCTGTTCCCGCTGGCTCTCACCGGTCAGACGACCGCGCAAGCGCCAGTGATGGACAACCGCGCGTCCGAACCGGACGACCCATCTGCCCCGGACTACGTTACCCAGATGACACGCGCCGACTTCGACCGGCTGGCGCGGTTGACGCCATCGGGCCGAAACGCCACCGCGCCGAGCATCCTGTTCGTCATCAACTGCGCGGATGGCCAGGTGTACTACGCCAACTCAAGGCGCTTTCGGTTTCACAGCGATTTTGCGCGGGCGACGTACCTGACGCTTGACGCCGGCGATGTGTTTCTGCGCAAGAACTACACCAACGAGCGGCGCCGGTTTCTGCTTGGCACGATGGCTTGGCAGCCGCGCCTGGAGCGGTTCACGTATGAGTTTTGGGAGGGCGACCTGCTGACGCCGGGGCTACTGGCCTACGCTCACGAACGGCTGACGGCCACGTTCTTCGCGCCCTTGACGTTCAAGGCCAACGCCCGGCGGCACGAGGAAATTGCGGCGCATCTGCCTGACGTGCCAAGCGTCCGCGCCGAGGAAGCGCTCCCCGCAACAACCTTTCTTCCACTCAACCCTGGTCAGGCCGTCGGCATTCTGCGGCTGGTCGAGCAGTTGCCGCCGCCACAGCCCTTTGAGCGCGAAGACATCGTGATTTTCAAGGAAACCCCGCTTTCGACCACCCCCCTGCGGGGCATCATCGTAACGCAGCCGGGCGCGCCACTGTCGCACTTGAATCTTTTGGCGAAAGGGTGGGGCATTCCCAATGCCTACGTCAAGGACGCCGACACGCGCTTTCGCAGCCTAGTTGATCGGTGGGTGACGGTCGTCGTTACCGAGGACGGCATCACCATTGAACCCGCCGAGCAAATCGTCGAATCCGAACGGGAACGCGCCCTGAGCCGCGAACTGCGCCTGCCACGCGCCGACCTCCGGTGGCGAAGCCTGACCGACCTGCACCGCCAGCGGGCGCAGGATGTCATTCGTTTCGGCGCGAAATCGGCCAACTTGGGCGAAGTGGCCCAGGCACGGCTTCCGAACGTGACCGTGCCGCGTGGCTTCTCCATTCCCTTCGCGCACTACAAAGCGTTTGCCGACCGGCATGGCATTGAAGACCGCGTGCTGGCGCTGCTCAACGACGACCAATTTCATCACGACCCGCAAACCCGGCAGGTCGAACTGGCCAAGCTGCGCGACTTCATGGTCGCCGCGCCATTTGATCCGGCACTCCGGCGGGCAATTTTGACCAAAGTTCGCCGTGAGTATCGCGGCGTCGGGCTTTTCGCGCGTAGCTCGACCAATGCCGAGGACCTGCCGGATTTCAGCGGAGCCGGACTTTACACGACGGTCCCTAACGTCCGCGATGACGAAGCCCTCATTACGGCCATCAAGACGGTCTGGGCCTCGATTTGGAACTTTGAAGCCTTTGAAGCCCGTGAAGCCGCCCGGATTGACCACTTGGCCGTGTATCCGGCCGTTCTCATTCAGGAAGGCATTAACGCGGATAGCGCCGGTGTCCTCGTGACCACCAACCCCTTTGACCGACGTGACACCGAGGGCATTTACATCAACGCCAAACGCGGCTTGGGGCTGCGGGTCGTCGAAGGTCGCCGGGTTCCCGAACAGATCATCTACCGCCCGCAAAGCGATTCGGCGCTGGTGCTGACCCGCGCCGATGATGAAGCCATATTGACCTTTGATATAAAAGGCGGATTGAAGGAAGTGCCGGGTGTTTCTGATCAGCCCGTCCTGACGGCTGCGATGATTCGCCAACTGGGACAGACGGCCCGCGCCATCGAACGACTTTTCGGCGGTGTCACTCAGGATATTGAGTGGCTGACGTACCAGGGGCGGCTCTACATCGTCCAGGCCCGGCCCTTCCTTGAAAGAGGTTCTTTCAAAAGTCCCTGAACGCCTCCGCAAGGTCCGCGTTCGCCTTGGCTCGTAAGGCAGCTAGGTTGAAACTTCACGCCGCCATCTGGGATGGCCCACAGGCAGGTTGCGCCTTTTCCGCTTTGAGAAAAGCCGCCCGGTTGACGTCATTGTTCTGTCTTCTACTGCGGCTACCACTGAGGTCCCTGACCAACGATCTCGACGCCCACGAGATACCCCTGTGGGTCACGGGTCAGCTTGCGCACAATTACTTCTCCGCGCCAACCGTAGCTCGGCACCAAAAGCGATAGCGACGAAGGAATGGTGAGCGGCTGCGCCAGCCGAATACAGGCACCGGACGGACTGACATCAATCGTTTCGGTCGCCTGCTCGAAAGTGTTTCCATGCGCGTCCGCGCCCGTCACCACCACCGGAATCGAGACTTGGCGGCGTGGATCACGCCGGATGGTACCCCAGTCCAACTGCGGACGCGCAATCGTCTCGGACTCCAGAAAAACCGGATTCGTCGTGGCGCTGCGGAAAAGCACTGGCGGCGTTCCGCTTTCTGAAGTGTCCCCAAGCGTAGCCAATTCCTCGCCCCACAAGACGCGATAGACCTTGACTTCGTTGAGCTTCCCCTTGACCTTCATTCCCCCCAGTGGGACAAAGGCGAACTCGCGTTCGCCCTCGGCAAACTCGATACTCTGGCGCGCCAGCGCGCGCAAACACTGGGCAGTCGTCTCACCCATCAAAATTTGTCCTGGCTTGGCGTTGGATTCCAAGCGCGCGGCCAAGTTCACGGCATCGCCAATGACGGTGTAATCCGTCCGCAGCTTGGAACCAATGTAGCCGGCCGTGACTTCTCCGGTGTTGATGCCAATGCCAATACTCAGGCGCAAATCCGAGCCTTGCGCGGCAAGGTCAGCGTTGACCTGCTCGATGACTTCCTGGAGCGCTATCGCCGCTTGAACGGCGTTGACCGGGTCACGGTCGCTCGGCTGGGGCGCACCAAACAACGCCATGATGCCGTCGCCAATAAACTTGTCGAGCGATCCGCCATGGCGAAAGATCGCCGTGGCTGCCCGCTCGAAGTAGTTATTCAAGATGGCGACAATCTCATGGGGCGACTTGCGCTCGGAAAGCGTCGTGAAACCACGGATGTCGGCAAACATGGTGGTCACGACTTGGTTGACTCCGCCCAACTGAAGGCTGTCCGGGTCTTCCATGATCTGGTCCACGACATGTGGCGGCAAAAACCGACGATAGGCCGTGCGCGCCTCCGCCTCGTGCAAGAGCCGCTCGTGCGCCATGATGTTTTCGAGCGTGAGCGCCACCGTCGAAGCCAACCCGGTCAGGTAATCCACGTCGTCTTCCGTGAAGCCGTCCAAATGCAGGCTGTCGGCATAAATCACGCCCAGCGGCGTGTCTTCCTGTCCCAACATCGGAACGCACATCAGTGACTGGACGCCCAGAATCGCGGTGCCCTTGACATTGCTCATGTCCCGACTCAAAAGGGAAACCCGTTCCTGCATCACCGTGCGAATGACCGTCCGGCTAATCGGAACCGAGGCGTAGGTGGCGCGCATGAGATCATCCCGATACGTCCCCCACTCGACGGTGGGCAGGTTATCGGCGCCAATCTTTCCGATGATAACCCGTCCGGCGTTCGAGATTTCAAACACCTGACGCGCCACCTCCGCATAGATCGTGGCAATGTCAAACTCCCGCGCCACGCGCTTGTTGAAGTCATAAAACAAACTGAGAATCTGGCTTCGCTTTTCAAGCAGATGGAGCTGTTTGGCGCTCAGGGTAACGTCTTGCGGGTTGGGGGCGGCGACCGCGCGAAAACTGCTCGATGGCTTGCCGGTCACGTCCCCCGAACGCCCGAGCGCCAATAACTCAGCCGCATTCTGAAGCCTAACCGTGCCTGAAAGTGGCTTGTCATCATACCGCACATCTACCGTTTTGGACGGCAACTGAAAAACCAATCGGTGGCTGCCGATGACAATGGTATCGCCATCTCGCAAGCGGACCGACCCTGCGATCACATTGTCGTTGAGCATCGTCCCGTTGCGACTTTCCAGATCAATCAACCGATAGCTACCGTCCGGCAGGGCTTCGATCTTGGCATGCGAGCGCGAAGCCCGTTCATCCGAAATGATGACATCACTACTCGTCGCGCGGCCAATCACCAGCGGAAACCTGCGGCACTCATCAACCCGCCCACTAACGGATGGACCGGTCACAATGATTTTTGGAAACCCCATAAATTTGCCTCTCCACAGGTCACCAGTCTCTGCCGCCGGAACGTCCCCCCTGGCGCGCCCTACCGGGCACGCTACCAAGTATAATCCACGTTCAGCGCCGCCACCCGTACGTTGGGCAGGTCAAGCGCCATCACCTCACGTGTGACGCGCTCGCGACAAAAGGGTTTCAAATTCACGGCCAGCACCTGCGGCTGGCACTGCAACTTGCCCAACTCCGCGGCCAGTAACCGCGGCGACAGATGGCGCGAAGCCGTCGCCACTGGCTCGTTGGCGTTGTCAAAGGCCACATCCACAAACACGGCGTCCAACCGGGGCAATCCGTTGAGCACTTCCCAAAACTCATCCGTCACCCCCGTGTCAGAGGTAAAAGCCACACACGCGCCCTGCGCGTCTTCGATGATAATCCCAGCCGTATCTACGGTATGCGTGACCGGAACGGATGTCACGCGCAGACCAGCTACCTCGAAAGGCTGTCGCCACACGAAAGGCACGAAGGTCAGCAATTCGCCATGCGCGTTGCGGATTTGGGTAAAATCGGGCCAAATCACGTTGTTGAAGATGTGTCGCCGCAATCGCTCGATGTCAGACGCCGTCGCATGGATGCGCACCGGCGTTCGGATGTCAGCAAACATCTCCGAAAAAATAAAGGGCAGTGAGGCAATGTGATCCAGGTGCACATGCGTCAGCACAATGTCTTCAACCGCCAACAGCGCATCGCCGGTCAAATGGAACGCCAGCGCCCCGGCGTCAATTGCCAGGCAGTCATTGACCACGAAGGTAATCAACAACTGACTTCGTGGATCAGCCAAACTCGGCAATACCCGCACCCGCATAGCCGCCACCTCCTCAAGACGAACCTAGTCAAGTTGCCCGGCTCGCCGCGTCACCACAGTGAGTCTCCAGTCACATCGCGTCCGGTCGCCGTTCGCCCCGACGCTGACTTGAGACGCCAACCCGGCCGGCGACACGCGCCAAGCAAGCTTCACTAGGTCAGAATGCTTATTGACCTTTGGCATAAAACGCTTGCCGGTGATGGTCGCCGGTCATCTCAAACCGCCACTTGAAGGCCGACTGAGTAAAACAAAGCGTTGGGCTATTTTGCACCCTGCATCGCGTCTGTCAAACCCATATCTTGTGCTATTGACCTTTGACGTAAAGACTATTGACCTTTGACATAAAAACTATTGACCTTTGACATAAAACTATTGACCCTTGACATAAAACTATTGACCTTTGACATAAAACTATTGACCTTTGACGTAAAAATTCCCCTGGGCTAAACCACTAGATATAGCACCAAGTACCACAACATCTTGTGTCTTGTGCAATTTCTGGGGTTTTTGTGCCGACGTTACGTGAGCTGGATGAAGAACTATTGACCTTTGACATAAACGCTATTGACCTTTGACATAAAACTATTGACCTTTGACATAAACGCTATTGACCTTTGACATAAAACTATTGACCCTTGACATAAAAAACCGGTCTTTTTGGCGCTTATGTCAAAGGTCAAGGCATGGGGACTATTGACCTTTGACATAAAAATTCGCCTGTAAACTATTGAAAATAAAGAACTTTTGGCTGCCATTAACTAATTAATGATAATTAATGATAATGATGATAATTAAAGCAAAAACAGCCCTGCGCTCGGTCTTGTTCGGGCACCGGTGGCAAGCCCCGGCGGCCACCGCCAACTTGGTCGCAGCAGCCATCTGAACGACAATCACCGGGACTGTCCGCCATGGCAGAAAAACAAAGCCGTCGAAAGAAACGTGAGCCAAGCGCGACGGAAGGTTTGCCTGTAACCGAACTCGCCACGTCCACAGCCCACGGCGACGGCGAGGATGGGGAAAAGCCAGAGGTCATCCGCATTGCCCAGGATGAGTTCAACTTGGCTGTGTTCCCCATTGCCGTGCTCGACAAGCGCGCCCAGAAAAGCAAGAACTACCTGACCTTCACCGAGCACATCACGTCGAATGGGCGTGAAATCCAGCGGGTGTGGACGGTCATGCCGCACCCCATTGAAGGCTTGCCCAGCACCACCGATGAAGACGTGTATGTGGCGTTGATGGAGCTTTCTTACGAACAGGGCGCTCAAAAGAAGGTGTACTTCAGCCGGTATGACCTCATCCGGCGGCTGGGCTGGCCCATGAACGCCAAACACTATGAGCGACTCGAAAGCTCGCTCCGCAAGCTGGCTGCCGTCCGAATCGAAGCCAAAAACGCCTACGTGGACCGCCACAGCGGCCGGTTGGTGGATGTGGGGATGAGCATCATCCAGGAGTTCAAAATTTTTGACGAGGGCGCCGGCAAGCGCACCGGAGCCAAAAGCTATGTCATGTGGAGCGACCGGGTTGCCCAGAGCCTGAGTGAGAAGCTGTTCAAAAAGCTCGACGCGGATTTTTACTTCAACCTGACCTCGCCGATTGCCAAGCGTCTGTTTCGCTACCTCGACAAGAAATTTGGCAGCGGCGATTACTTCGTCATCAATGTGCGCAAGCTGGCATTTGAGCACGTCGGCATGTCACGCGAGTTGCTCTACGTCTCGCAAATCATGCAGCGCCTCGAACCGGCCCTGAACGAGTTGGTGGCCAAACAGTTCTTGATCGAGTGGACGCTGGCGGAAGAAACCATTCACTTCCGCAAGAACCTCGACTTCGGGGCGCGCATCCAGCAAATGGCCCTGCCCATTTACGACGTGATGGATGCCATGTGCGACGATGACCTCTCGCCTGAAGAACGCGCGGTGCGTGATGTCGCGCTCCACCTGGAGGGCCAGCTCATGGCGCGCGGCATGATTGGGTCGGTGGCCAAGAAGTTGGTGGAGAGCTTCGAGCTACAGGGCAAGCTGGAAACCATTGAGCAGGCCATCACCACCTTTGACCGGCAATACCGCCAGCGCGACCTCGCCAATCCGGGCGGGTTGCTTTACACGCTCATCGTCAACGGGCAGGACGCCCTGCCGAAGCTACCTCCGAAGCGTCGCCGACCGGCGGGTAAGATGCCCTCCGTTCGCGCTGAGAAGCCCGCTGAGGCGTCGGAAGCCCCTGAAGTGGGAGTTGGTGCGGGTGAGGCCGGCCCGCTCTTTCCTTCGCCTTCTCAGGAGCGCGTCCAGGACCTCGAGCTGGGGTATCTCGATCATCTCGAACGGACCGGCGAAGCGTTGCTGGCGCAACTCAAGAAAACGGAACTCAAAGAACTGGTCGCCAAAGAGCGTGAAGCGTTGCTGGCTTCCGATCGGCGGAAAGTGTACGCGCGATGGGAGCCAGACATGCTGGACGAACACCTCCGGCGGCTGGTTGGGCGCAAGCTGGCGGAAGCGGCCGTCGAGCCGTTCGCCGACTGGTGCATCGCGCGCGGCGTCAAGCCAGAGGACATCATTGGCACCAAGCCGGCCGATTAGTTTGCGGTTTGCCGCTGCGCGTGGGAAACCCGACTCGCCGCCGGCAACGAGCCACTGCCGTCCACGAGCGGCCTGTTTCCAGCCCCGCCAGGACCGTCACGCCGCCGGCCCGGTCAGGACATCCCGCAAGGCGCGCAAGACCTGCAATGCCGTGAAAGGCTTGCCCAGCCAACTCTGGGCCGTGAGCGCCTGGGGGCGGTGTCGGCAGGCTTCGGTGGTGTCAGGGCAAACCCCGATGATCGGAATCTCAGGGTAGTGCGCTAGCGTATCCGCCAGGGTGACCGGTCCGGTCGTGGGCAAATCGGCGTCTATGATGGCCGCCGCCGGTTTTTGGCGCAAACCGGTCAGCAGCTCGGTGTCATCCCGGGCGGTTATGGCCCGGTAGCCGTTGGTTTCGAGAACGTTGCGCAGCAGGTCGAGCGTCGAGGCTTCCGTGTCGGCAATCAGGATGAGTTCACCCCGGCCGGTTGGAATGGTTTGCGTGGGACTGGCACTGGTTTCAGACACTTCTGCGGCTGGAAAGTACAGGCGAAAGGTCGTTCCCCTGCCGACCTCGCTTTCCAGTGAGATGACCCCCTGACGTTTCTCGACAATTGACGCAACCGTTGCCAACCCTAGGCCGGTGCCTTTATCCGGCGACTTGGTTGTGAACAACGGTTCAAAGATACGCGGTTGGATTTCCGAGGGAATGCCGATCCCAGTGTCTGCCACCTCGATGACGACATACTGGTCAAACACCGCGCTTGGCTGAGCGGCGCGCCAGGCGTCGTCCGGGGCGAAGTTGTACAGGTGAATGGTGAGAACCCCGCCGTCGGGCATCGCGTCGCGGGCGTTCACACAGAGGTTGAGCAGCACTTGGGTCAGTTCGGTTGGATCGCTCTCGATGGGGCGTAGGTCAGCGTCGAAGTCCGTCCGGATGGTGATGGTTTTGGGAAAGGTTTCACGGACCAGAGTCGCCACTTCGCGCAGGATGTGTTTGGGTTGCACAAGCGTTGCTGAACCACCGCCGTCGCGCGCGAGGGACAGCACCTGCTTGATGAGTGCCGCGCCGCGCTCGACGCTGTTGTTCATCATGTCCAGCAAATCCTCTATGGAAGTGCCCAGTCCCTGCTGCCGGAGCAGATCGATGCCAATGCCGATGGGCGTCAGCATGTTGTTCAAGTCGTGGGCAATACCGCTTGCCAGCATGCCGATGGTTTCCATGCGTTGCGCGCGCAAGTACTGGCGCTCGATGCGCCGTTGCTCGGTCACGTCGGTGGCAATGAACAGTGTCGACCGCGCGCCGTCTTCGGCGCGCGCCACCAGTGACCAGCGCGTCATCAAGGTGATTTCCTGCCCATCGCGGCGGTAGGTCGTGTATTCGCTCGTCCACTCACCCTGGCTGACAACTGCTGCCAAGGCATCCCGCGGCAGGCCGTCACCCTTGGGAAAGAGCAGTTTGGCCGCATTGCGTCCGTGGATTTCATCGGGCGACCAGCCAAACAACCGCGCCGCGCCGGCACTCCAGAAGGCGATGTTGCCCTGGTCGTCAATCTGCACGATGGCATCATGCGTCTGGTCAAGCAAATCGGCCAGTTCCTTGAGCCGGGACTGAGCTTGCGCCCGTTCGGCGGCGCGCTGTTCGCGCTCCTGGAGCAGTAAGCGGTAGCGATTGAGCCGCGCAATCGTGCGGACGCGCGCACGCAACTCGGCGTTGTCGTACGGCTTGCTGAGAAAGTCGTCTGCGCCGGCCTCGATGCCCTGCAGGCGTGACGCTTTGTCGGCCAACGTCGTGACGAGTACGATCGGCACTTCGCCGAGCTGTGGGTCGGCGCGCAACTGACGACACAGCTCGAAGCCGTCCATTTCCGGCATCATCACGTCCGATAGAACGAGGTCGGGCAGTATCTGGCGAGCGGCTTCCAGCGCGGCTTTTCCATTATCGACGCTGGTGATCTCGTAACCATCCCGGCGCAGCCAAATTTGCAAAAGCGTACGCGAGGCGGGGTCGTCTTCGGCAATGAGGACTTTGGCAGACATACAAGGCAGCTCAATCGCAAGTTAGCTCAAGGAACGTAGGGCTATTTGACCACCGCATCCGGGGCCGGCTGCTGACGCAGCAAGAGGCGAATGGCGGCTGCATGCTGGGCTTCGTCGCAGGCAATACCGGCGATGATGGGCAGCATGGGTTTGGAGGTCAACTGTGGGAGGAGCTTGAGGTAGGCACTCGCCGCGCCGGCTTCCAGGCCTAGGGCAAACACCAGAATGGCTTCGGCCGTTTTGAGTTCGACCGGGGCGCCGTCCTTGCCTTTGAAGCTGTAGCTCGCCAGCGCGACGGCCGGTGTACCACCGAGTTTACGGACTTCTTCAACGAGGAGGTCGCGGTGCGCGCGGTGCTGGCTCTGAAAATGCGCGGCCAGGTCGAGCATATCGCCTTTGAGTAACCCGGTTCCCGCGCCGGCGTCATAGGCCGCAATCGCCTCGTGTTCGAGCGCGAGGGCGGCGTTGAGCAGGGCAGCATCGGTGTTACGTGGGCTGCGCTGTCCGGCGGCAGCCAGACTGCTCAGGCAACTTCCGACCCCGGCGGTCAGTCCCAGGCGGAGCACCGCGCGCCGCGACCTGGCCAGAGCACGCACTACAGCATTGATCTCGGCGTGGTCGGTCATGATGGTTTTCCTTTCGTCGTTTTGTCTGGCGTCTTGTCTGGCGTCGTTTTGTCTGGCGCAAGCGACCGCGTCAGTTCGGCAAGGCGCGGATTGCCCGGATTGACGGCGGCGAGCCGCTCCACCGCTGCCCGCGCGCGCGCCGGCTCGCCTAGCGCCAGAGCCGCTTGGGCGATGATTTCGAGGGCGCGCTCCGAGTAGCCAGCTTGCCGGGCTGCCTGTTCAGCCGTTGCCAATGCTTCTCGAAAAGCTTTCCGGCGAAGATGAACGTAAGCGAGTTCGGTTTGGGTGTCGGCGTCGGTGGGTCGCCGCGCCACAGCTTGCTCGAGGGTTTTCACGGCGGCGTCATACTGCCCAAGCTCGGCTTGGGACACGCCGATGGCCAGCAGGGCATCCACGCTGTCAGGGCGAAGATTGCGCGCCCGCTGCGCGTAGGCCAGTGAGTCAGCGAAGCGTCCGGCTTGGTACAGTGCGGCCGCCGCATCCATTTGCGCCAGGTAGTTGCCAATGTCGGTATCTGCCGTCCGGCGGGCGGCCGCAACGGCCGGCGACTCGGTGGCGTCACCACCTGGAACCAACGGTGGATGTTTGGCCGGTAGTGCGCCGAGTTGGTCTGGGGCCAGCGGTGGCGGCGTTGCTGGCGAACTGACGGCCGGTGGCGATGAGGTGGTGATTGCACTATCCAACGGCAACCACCGCCCCACCCCATAACCACCCGCTGCGCCAACCACGAGACCGAGGAGGAAGGTTTTGAAGGAGACTGTACCCACGGCTTCCTGTGCCAACAGTTACGCTGGGCTGCCATAGCGCCCGATGCCGATGAACGGCCTGACGCCGATGGCAGAACCCAGCGCGGTGCTAAACCGGTTAGGAGTCCTGCCCGGTATGGCAACTGCTACATGACACCACTTTACCGGCTTTCGGAAATTCTTTGGTCAGGCGCTTGTGACACGTAATACACCCGGCTTCGCTGGCGGCGCTCTTCGAGTTGTCAGCGCCGTGATAGGCCGTCTCGGCTTCTACGGCCGGTACATCTTTGAATTTGTGATCTTCGTTGGTGCCTTCGACGGGTGATGGGGCTTTGTCCTGATCCGTGTGACACACGGTGCACTTCATCACCGGCTCGCTCGCCGTGTCACCCTTGGCAACCAGTGTTTTCGAGTTGGTGTGGTGGCAAACGACGCAGGTTGACCCCTGGTAGTCCACGTGCTGCTGGTGATCAAAGGGCGCTTTGCCTTTGTCGTCCTTGTAACCGGCATACTTTGAAAACGGCGGGTCGCTCTCGGTGTTGTCAAACACCATTTTCCCCGGCATTTTCGTGCTGGCATCTTCGTTCGTCAGGGATGGCGCAGCCGCAATGGTGAGCCGGGCCATCGTTGGTGCCAGCACTAACCAGCCGGCGCTGAGCATATAAACCGCAATCAACCATCGTTTCATAGTGTTGTTTTGGCTCCTCTGGGCGGGAAAATCCACAGACGGGGGAGGGTTCACCCACACGCATCACCATCGTGTTCAACATCCACGCAATGGACGCCCTATCTGATGCTTGCCGGGGTGACGACGTTGGTCAGGTCAAAGCGTGAGTGACAATACACGAGTCGCCGCTTGCCTGTCATGCCCAGAAAAGAAGGGCCAGAAAAGAAGGGCCAGAAAAGAAGGGGTTGGATACTTGCCGTCGGCCGGTGATGCCGGCCCGGCGGCGCACTGTCAACGGATGGTTTCGCGCGCGCCGCTGACGGCGGCGGTTGGCGAGCCAAACAGCGGACCAAGCTGCCCAGGCGTGTGGCATTTCAAGCAGTGCGCCTGCGTCGCCTGCCCATTCGCATCGAGGTCGCCAAAGACGCGCCTGCCATCATGGCAACTGAAACACCCTTGCCCGATGGATGAGCGCGTGCCGCTCAGATGCTGCTTGGCGCGTGGCGTGCCAACTTGGTTGGCATACGTGCCGTTGAGGTTGTGGCAATCCGTACACTTGCCCTGCTGGTGGGCGTAGTGCGTGAATTTGAACGAATAGGACCGTACGCCCTGCATTTTAGCCTCGAGCGGCCGAAGCGCCTTGGGGTCGGTCGTCGCCACATGGCAGGTGTTGCACGCGCCGGAAGCCTGGGCGCCCGGCTGGACCTCGCTTTTGACGCCGAGCGCTGGCGGCTGGTACGCGCTCGTCCGGTGGCAGGCGTAGCAGGTCGTGTGCGCCTCGAAGTTCACGCCCGGCTGCGGACGCGGTAGCACGGTGTGGCAATCCTGGCAGGTTTTGTCGTCCATCTTCTGACCGGCCCGTTTCTGGTCTGGCACGTCGGATGGATAGCTGTAAGCCATGTGTTCCCGGTGCTGCTCGGCCGTGAAGATGATGTTGTGGCTGAGTCTTCCGGGGAACACGTCCATGGCATTGACCCCTTCCTTGTCAAGCCCGACCTGCTGGTGGCAGACATAGCACATGCCTGACCACTGCCCGGTTCGTCCGTCTTTCGTTGTCACGGAGGCTGTGCCACCCGGCGTGGCTTGCGTTTGGGTGAACTCGGCCATGTGGCAGGCCATACAACTGGCGTGGCCCGGATAAGGGGGTTTGTTGGCTTCTTTGGGGTTGTCGGCATACTGCGCCATCTTCTGAAGGTTGGCTTCGACGCCGTGGCAGTAGTTACAGTTCAGCCGGGCATCTACCTGTTCGGTATGGTCGCTGTGCAGAAACTTCGTCAAGTCCTTGCCCGGAGCAATCGTCACCGGCGTCAACGGACCGATTTCAAACGTGTCGGCCTGAATCGGCTTTGGTGGGCGCGGCGTTGGTGTGTTCCGCGAACAAGCGGCTAGCAGCCCGCCCAGCATGGCAAACAGTACGAGAACGCCGATGGGCAAGGATGAACGATGCAATGGACGAGACATACGCATGGGATGACGGCCGACTGAGAACTAGCGAAGCGATTGGCTGTAGCGAAAACGCGGGGAGTGGGTTTCTATCGTGGTGGATTTTGAGCGGCTCGGCAAGCTTTGTCTGAAAACATACGCAGCCAGGCCAAAGTCAAAGCCAAATTGACACTTACCGGCGTGGCAGCTTACAGTGGAGACAAAGCGCCCACTGCTGCGAGTTCCCCCCGCTTCAGTCCCCGTTGAGTGGTGCCGGGGCGCGGCACCGCTGTCTCGAAAGGAACGCTAAACCTGCCATGGGACTGTTTCGCTCCGTCATCAATGAGCGTTTCGGTGATTTTGAAAACGCGCTCGCCGAATACATTGACAATGTCGGTAACACCTACACGGCGTTTGCCGGCGCATTCATCAAGGTTCAGAAAACCATGTTCCCCGATCTGTCGGCGGATGTGGATGAGCTGCCGATCCCGGCGCCGGCCCCGGAAGCGCCCAAGCCGGCAGCGCCCAAAATGACCGCTTCGGCCGCCAAGCCAGCGCCAAAACCTGAACCGGCAAAACCTGAACCCAAGGCGGAGGCGGTGACGCCGCCCCCAAAATCTGAACCGGCACCGAAGTCCGAGTCGCCGTCGGTGCCGGAAGCCAAGGTTGCCCCGGCCCCCAAACCCGCGGACCCGGCGCCGGCCCCACCGCCCGCAGCGGAGACGCCCGCGCCGCCGCCAGTGGCTAAGTCACCAGCACCTGCGCCGGAACCTGCGCCGAAGCCGGCCGTCCCTGCACCAGCAGCGGAGACGCCTGCACCAAAGCCAGAACCGCCACCGAAACCGGCCGCGCCACCACCCGCGCCAGCGACTAAGTCACCAGCTCCGTCACCAGCGCCCGCGCCGGAACCGGCTGTCCCTGCTCCAGCACCAGCAGCGGAGACACCCGCGCCAAAGCCAGAACCGCCGCCGAAACCGGCCGCGCCACCACCCGCGGCGGTGGCGGAGACACCTGTCCAAAAGAGGGAATCCACACCACCTGAGAGTAGTCCGACCACGCCGTTGCCGTCTGCCAAACCAACGGAAAGTGTCTCGGTGGAGAAAACGCAAAGGCTGGTTTCTCCGCCTCCAGATACCAAGTCCCTCGAAGAAACCCAAAAGATGACGTCGCCTGTGCCACCTCCGGCGGCCGCGCCGCGTCCAAGGCCTACCGCGCCGCCTCCCTTTGGCGGCGGTTCGCGTCCAAATCCGGCTGGAAAGCCAGACAACAAATAACCTAACCAACTTCCTGGAGGACGGCTCGCATGGATTTACTCAAGTTTGACCGCGACGACCTGAAGCCGCTCGAAGGACTGGTGCGCCTGGCAGCCATTGCCGGAACCGGGATTTTTTACGTGACGACGTTCCAGTTTTCGAGTTTCTTCCCAAACTTTTACATCCGGCTCTACAATGACCTGGCCGACTTCGATCCGGGCAAGGCCGGAACCATGGGCAGTGGCGCCGCGCCGCGCGCCGCCGCACCCAAGGCACCGGGAGCGGAAAAACCGGCGGCCAAGCCCGCGCCCAAGCCAGCCGCCAAGGCCGGTGACGCTGAAGGCGCTTGATGCCTGTCTGATCGGCCGTGTTCTAGCCATCTGTAA
Source organism: Chloracidobacterium validum (assembly GCF_018304825.1). NCBI lineage: Bacteria > Pseudomonadati > Acidobacteriota > Blastocatellia > Chloracidobacteriales > Chloracidobacteriaceae > Chloracidobacterium > Chloracidobacterium validum. The sequence goes on along the minus strand of NZ_CP072649.1, from coordinate 91,722 downwards.
GGTTGATTGAGGTCCCCATGCGTCTGAGCGACCGGGCTGCGCGGTATTTGAGTTTGCTTCTGTTTACGGCGGCAATGCCGGCCGCCGTCCTTGGCCAGCCCGGAAGCTGGTTGGATCGTCCACTCACAAACTGGAACCGCCCCGCCGGTCGCCCGGCGACCCTGCCCGAACCGCCCCCTGTGCCGGACATCGCCGCTCCGGCGATCTGTAATGAGCAACTGCGCAAGCCCATGAGCACCGCCGAGCGGGCGATTCTGAGTCGTGGCTGGAAACTCTATGGCGCAACCCAGACCTTTGACCGGCTGCAAGTCGTCATGGCGACCACTGGCCTGGACGGCATGTGTCGTCCACTGGGCTACCAGGCATTTATCTATTGGGATGGGCGCTACGCCGGCACGCTTTCACCGGTCGCCATGAACGCCCGTGCCGATGGCGCGCTTATTGATGTGCATCTGGTTTCGGCAACCCGCATCGTTGCCGAGTTCAGTCGGTATGCGGCTGGGGATGCGGCCTGCTGCCCCTCGCGCACAGCCACCGTTACCTATAGCCTGCAACCTGATGCTTCACCGACCGTCCAGGCTGAATCCGTGACGCATCGCGCGGCTTGCCCACGCGCCTCAGAAGAACCACCCGTCGAGCCGGTCAATCCGGCTCCCGAACCGCCGGTGGGCGCGCCGGGCGACCTGACCGGCAAACGCTGGACGTTGATTGAAATCGAAGGCGAGTCGGTCAACGTTGACGAACCGTTCATCGAGTTCGATGTGAGGACTCGGCGCTTTACCGGTTCGGATGGCTGCAACCGTTTTTCGGGCAGCTATACCGTTCGTGGGACCAGTCTCACGCTGGGTCGGCCGGTCGGCACCAAGCGGGCGTGTCTCGACGAGGCGGTGCGCAAGCTGGAAACCCGCTTCAACCGGGCGCTCGCGCGCGTCAATCAGTTTGAGATTCAAGGCAGCCGACTAACGCTTTACGACGGCCGGCGGCGGCTGATGGTGCTGGCCGTCAAAGGAAGGGACTGAACCTGTTGCCGCCATGTCATCGCCTGCCAAAGCCGCGCGGCCGCTCCGCCTGCTGGGGCGCACGCTGATCATTTTACTCACGTTCCTGCCGGTTCTGTGGTTGGTGACGCGCCGGTTGCTCTGGGCGACATTGGGGTCCGCGCCGCCGCACCTGGCCGCCCTCGACGCCCGTGCCGCGCGGCGGCTGCGGGAAGCCTGCGAACGCCTGGGGGTCATTTTCGTCAAACTGGGCCAGCTTTTGGGTGTGCGGGCCGATTTTCTCCCGGCTCCCTACGTTGCCCAACTGGCACGGCTCCAGGATAGCGTCACGCCGGTTGCCTTTCACCAAGTCAAACCAACGCTCGAACGTGAGTTCGGTCTGCCGCTGAACCTCGCGTTTGACGCTTTCGATGAAACGCCCCTCGCCACGGCCAGCATTGGGCAGGTCCACCGCGCCCGGTACGCTGGGCGGGACGTCGTGGTCAAGTTCCTGCGTCCAGACACCCGCGAACTCCTTACGCTCGACCTACGTCTGCTGCGCCTGTGGGCCGGGCTGGGCCGGCGGATTGATCCCCGCCGCCAGTGGAAGCTGATTGATGACATTCTGGACGCCATCGAAGCCGGGTTTTTCGAGGAAGCCAACTTTGCCGCCGAGCGCGACCATGCCGAGCGGCTGCGCGAACAACTGGCGGGACTGCCGGGCGTGTACGTGCCCTACACCGTCCCGGCGCGCTGCACGGCCAATGTGCTGACGCTGGAGTTTTGCTCCGGCGTTCGCATTGCCAACGTGGAACAAATCCGCGCCTGGGGCATTGATACCGACGCCTTGCTCAATCGGCTGGTCGAACTCTATGCGCGGATGATGCTGCTCGATGGCTACTATCACGCCGATCCCCATCCCGGTAACTTCCTGGTGCAGCCCGATGGCACGCTGGTGTTGCTGGACTTCGGGCTCGTGCGCGAGTTGTCGGAACGGACCCGCCGCACGCTCTACGATGCCGCGCGCGCGGCCCTGAGCGGCGACATCGGACGTGTGGTCGAGTGCCTGTATGCGTCAGGGATGTTGCCTCCGGACGCCCCCCGCGCCGAAGCCGAGCGGTTCGTGGCCGCCTTTGCGCGGTTGAGCGTCGCGTTCAATCACGACACCCGCGGCCGGGTAACGGCGCTGGAAGACCTCCTGCGCGGTTCCCCAAATCTCAAGTTCATCATTCCGCCCGACTTGCTCTACGCCTTCCGGCTAGTGCAGATGCTCGAAGGCGTGGCGTCTAACTTCCGTCCTGGCTGGAACGTCGTCGCGGACGGCGGACAAGGGCTGACAGCCGCCTTTGCGGCCTTTGTGCTTGACGGCCCGCCGGACGGCGTGGCTTCGCCCTTCGACCGTTTCGTGGACACCCTGCGCTTTGGGTTTGGCGCGGCGGCGCGCACCCTGGCCGACCGCCTTGGCATTCTCGTTCGGGTGTTGGCCCGGTAAGCGCCGGCGCGGCACGACTTCAACCCGGAAGTGCAGGCCGGACGTTTCCCTGACCGACGCTTGGCCCGAACCACCGCCTGTGGCACGCTGCAAGCAACACTTTCTCGGGCCGTTGTCGAATGTATGTCTGTCTCTGTGGAAGTGATGGAGCGCCGTCTGGCGACTGCGACCAAGCGGTTGACGCTGACCGAAGCGGCGGCTGTTACCGGCCTGTCGGTTGATGAAGCCGAAGCGGCGTTGCGCGCCTTGCTGACGCGCTACGATTGCATCCTTCAGGTCACAGAAAACGGCGACATCATTTACGACTTCGGCCCGCGCCTGCACCGGCGCGATGAGAAGTCTCTGCGTGAATACCTCGACGACGCCCTGAAGCTGCTGTGGAAAGGCTTTGTATTGTGCTTCAAGGCGTGGATTGCCATCACGCTGGTTGTCTATTTTCTCATCTTCCTGGTCATCCTGGTGATGATGATCGTGGCGGTGCTGTCGGATGGAAAGAACAGTCGCCGACGCCGAAGCTCCGCCGGTCGCTTCCCTCTGGCCTTGTTTCGGCTGTTTCTAGCTATCTTTGAGTGGAATACCGCGCGTCAGGCAAAGACCTACCGGACCGACCGCCAGGGCTACCGGTATGCCGCCTATCAGCCCCAGCCCGCCTTGTTGCAGGACAAGAAAGACGCCAAGAACTTCATTGCCTCGGTGTATGACTTTGTGTTTGGTCCACCGCGTGTCGAGCGCGACCCACTGGAGAACCAAAAAGAAGTCGCGGCTTATTTGCGCCGCAACAAGGGCATTCTCATGGTTTCGGAAATCAAGGCGCTCACAGGGATGAACTCCACCCCGGCCGCGCTCTTTTTTTCCGACTGCATCGGGCGCTTTCAGGGCGACATCCGCATCAGTGACCGCAAGCTCATGTACGGGCAGTTCGATCGGCTCTTGCGCACGGCCGGTGAGCAGACCGAAGACCGGATTCAGTACTACTGGGATGAGTACGAACCGCCCTACTTGCTCACCGGCAATACGCCCAACATGAATGGGTTGATTATCTTTCTCAACGGCTTCAACTTGGTGTTCTCGCTGATCATGCTGGCTGGTGGACAAGATGAGTTTTTGACCACTTGGTTGGGTATCGTCCCCTTTACATTTTCACTTATCTTCTTTGCCGTACCGCTGTTGCGCCTGCCCGGCGTCATTGCCAGCAACATCCGTCGCAATGCCGAAAACCGTCGCAAGCGGGTCATGAAGGCGATTTTTGCCAACCGTGGGCGTCCGCAAACCGCCGACCAAGTGTTGCGCTTGGTCAATGAACCGGGGTCGCCCGAACCGCTGTCAAAGGCCACGGTTGAGAACATCCTGGCGCAGCTCGTGCGTGACCTGCCGGGTGACATTCGCACTGACGACCGGGGTGAGGTGTGGTATGAGTTTCCCGTCATCACGCTCGAACTCGAAGAAGCCACGCGGCTGCGGGCACAACGGGTGGTCGATCGGGACTTGGGAAAGGTTGTCTTCGACAGTCGTCAGTGACGCGCCATGCGCCGAATTCCGAAATCCCGGACGGTACGCATCGTCGCCTGCCGACGGCCGGCGATCCCGGACGCTCCCTTTTGCCTCCCGGCGTTCGTGGACAAGCCGGATTACGATCAACACCATAGCCCCGCAGCGCACCCGTGAGGTTTTAGGCCATGCCGACATCGGCTTCACCGCGTCCGGCGGTGGTTTTGCTCAGCGGCGGACTGGATTCGACCACCACCTTGGCGATTGCCCAGGCGGAAGGCTTCGCCTGTCACGCCTTGTCTTTTGACTACGGACAGCGGCATCGGCGCGAGCTGACGGCGGCGCAACGGGTGGCCGCGGCGTTTGGCGTCGTCCGGCACTTGGTTGTCACCTTCGATCTGCGCGCCATCGGCGGCTCGGCGCTCACCTCTGACCTGCCCGTGCCGAAGGACCGGCTGCCCGAAGCGATGGCGGCGGGCGTCCCGGTAACATACGTCCCGGCGCGCAACACGATTTTTCTCTCGTTCGCGCTGGCCTGGGCGGAAACCCTTGACGCGACCGACATTTTTCTCGGCGTGAACGTGTATGACTACTCCGGCTATCCCGACTGCCGGCCGGCGTACTTGCGCGCTTACGAAGCCATGGCCAACCTGGCCACGCGCGCCGGGGTGGAAGGTGGTCGGTCCTGGACACTCCATGCGCCCCTCATCGAACTGACCAAGGCCCAGATCATCCGGCGCGGACTGGCGCTTGGGGTGGATTACAGCCTGACGCATAGCTGCTACGATCCAACGCCGGACGGACTGGCCTGCGGCCGCTGTGATAGCTGTGTACTTCGCCTGAAAGGATTTGCCGAGGCTGGCGTCCCCGATCCCCTGCGCTATGCCTCGCACCCAACCGCCTGATGAATCGTTATGACGTGCGCTTCGCCGGTCTCCGCGAAGCCAATCGCAAAGCGTTCATTCCCTTCACCGTGCTTGGTTTCCCCGACCGCGCGCGCTGCCTGACCAGCATCGAACGCATGCTCGCCGGCGGCGCTGCCGCGCTCGAACTGGGCATTGCCTTCAGTGATCCGATTGCCGATGGGCCGGTCATCCAGCAAGCCACCCACGATGTGCTGGCCGCCGGCTTTGGCGTCCGGGATGCGCTGGCGCTCGTTGCCGACGCGCGGCGACGGGACGCCAACATTCCGATTGGACTCCTGGTGTATCACAACGTCGTGGCGGCGCGCGGTGCCGAGACCTTCTTTGCCGAAGCCAAAGCCGTTGGCGTGGATGGCGTTCTGGTTGCCGACCTGCCGCCGGAAGTTGCGACTGAAACGGCGGCGGCCGCGAAGGCGGCCGGCATTGCCCCAATTTTCATGGTCTCGCCGCTCACCGATGCCGAACGACTGCGCCGCATCGGCGAAGTCGCCGAAGGGTTTCTCTACGTCGTCTCTCGTTTGGGCATTACGGGCAGCGAAACGAACTTCGACAACCAGCTTCAGTCAGTGCTGGCGCGGGCGCGGGCGGCCGTCAACCTGCCGCTGTGCGTCGGGTTTGGCGTTTCGACACCGGACGCTGCCCGACGCATGATCGAACTGGGCGCGGACGGCGTCGTGACCGGCTCCCGGATCATCGAAATCATCCAGGCTGCCGGTGATGACTTCCCGGCGGCCGTGCAGCAGTTTTGTGAAACCATGCGGCAGGCGATAGACGCGCCAACGCCCTAGGCCGTGTAGATGCCCTCGCCATCCGCCGCCGATGCCTTCGGTTCCGGTTCGACCGCTTCCGTGGCGAAGTCGGCAAAGGCCCTCCGTCCCCCCGACGATTGCGGCGATGCGCCGCCTTCGTCACCGGCGGCCGTCCCCGCGTCACCTTCGGCCAGTTTCGTCGAGAAGGACGTGACATCGAGGCCGCGCATGCGCAGCAGGTCGTTGAGTTCGCGGGCGTGGGCATCCACGATGCGCTTGGCGGCTTCGGTCGTCGCCGTGATTTCCGCCGAGACGCGCCCACGGGCGTCGGTTTGCAGCTTGATGCTCAGTCCGTCGAGGATTGAATGACTAAGCTGAATCGTGGCCTGGGCTTCATTCCCGGAAAAGGTTTGCGTACGGACCGTGGCGACGATTTTTTCCATGTCCACGACGTGCAGGATGCGGCGCGGCGTCACGTCGGAAGTGGCTTCGGGGCGCAGTTCCCGATTGCCCGGCAGCATGGCCGCCTGGGCTGCCTCTTCCGCGGCCGTCAGCGGCGGCGGTGGATCATCGGTTGGCTGCCTGGTCTGTTCGGCGTCACGTCCGTCGGCGCTCACGTCGGCTGCGCCGTATCCGCCAAGAGGAGACATGGCCGCCGCAGCCGACGCATCCGAGGCTTGCGCATCGGCGTCGGTGAGGTCATCCGGCAGGTTCAGCAAGGCATCGAAATCCTGGGACCGCGCCTGTTGTGCGGCCGGTTTGGTTTTCACTTGGGATGACGCCGCCGGCGTTGCCGATGGATTGACTTTCATGACGCATGGCTCCGTAAACTAAGGCATGGCGGCGGAGTGCCACCTATCCAGGTTTTCGGGCAACCATCCGGCATGTTGCGTCCACCCGGCTAAAAAATGTAGCCGGGTGGTCACGAAGGCGAGTCGTATCACAAGGCTCTTACCGCAGACGCCTCACCTGAGCTGTAACTCAGGTGAAAGCGGTAAGGCGCGACTTCCCACACTGTCCGGCGTCTTGGAAACACCCGCCGGATGAAGCTTGGGAGACGAAGAATGGGGCGGCGCGGGCATCCGGTCGTTGAGGCGCAGGAACTGGGCGAGCCGCCGCCACCGCATAAGCGTCGGGGGCGAGAGGAGGGCGAGGACTCCGCCGTGAGCTTTTGTTCCGCTGTCAACTTCTGGCGGAGCAGGGCGACCAGAATCGCTGGTGTCATGGCGGAAAGTCGCCCTCGGCGCGCCAGTCCAACTGGCGAAGGCGCAAGCTACGTCGTTTCTCCCGCTGACGATGGCCGTTCAAGATGCCACCCTCGGTCAGAACCGCCCGGAAGAGCTACTTGCCGCCACCCATCGGCGCGGCGAGTTCCGTAGGCGAATTCCATATTGGATGGCTCAACTGCTTTCGCCAGCCCCCGACGTTCACGCACCTGACCGTGGAAGAGTCCGCCACCGGCCTCACGGCCGGCCCGGCAAGCTCGCCTTCGGGAACTTCGGTTTCGTCCCATACCGCCACGGCATTTCTGTCCGCAACTGACGCCGCGGCGCCAGCCGACGCCGGGACGATCACCATCGAAACCCTGACGGTAAGCGACTGCTCGCTGCGCCGGAGGGATACGCCATTTGCGTTCGAGCACTTGCATACGACCGGGCCGGTTCGGGGGCGTGACGCGGCGCTTGCCGCACGACAGCGGATTGGTAATGTCTGTGCATTCGAATAACTGGCAGGGACTGGATATGGGCTGTTTTGGTTGTTTATTTTTACGGGCTGGGGGATATTCTACCGATGCAACTTAATCGTGCAGTTTAATTCTTGGTTAGCCGCCAAATGGCAGGGGCGCACGTACACTGGCGCCAAGTCGCTGAGGTGCATCATGAGCAAAGTTGAAAATCTAGAGAAGCAGATCCAGCAGCTTTCCCCTGATGAGCTAGCTGAGTTCCGACGCTGGTACGCCGAGTTCGATGCCGACCGCTGGGACCGCCAATTCGAGTTGGACGTGAGATCAGGAAAACTTGATGCGCTCGCCGAGAAAGCACTTCGCGCTCATGTAGCAGGTCAGTCCACGAAACTTTGAATCACTATGCGTCCCCCGACTTCTGGTCCTGCTATCGGGCTCTTCCCGCTGAGGTTCAGGGGCTCGCTGACAAGTCCTTTTCCCTTCTCAAGACTGATTCGCGGCACCCGTCCCTTCACTTCAAGAAGGTCGGCCGGTTCTGGTCTGCTCGTGTCGGGCTGCACTATCGGGCTGTCGCTGTCGAAGCCCCCGACGGCTTACTCTGGTTCTGGATCGGCACGCATGCGGAGTACGACAAGATCGTCGGCTAACTGCGCACTAGACTGGCTAAAGGCATTTGGGTCAGCGCTTCGTGAAGCATCGAGGCTGTTGCGAGACGTAAGCTGCGTCAGATGGGATCGCATCCCGTCTCGAAGACCTGCGGGTGCCGCCTAGAAAGCGCCTTGAGGCGCTGAAAGGACGGCGATCTGGCAGTACAGCATCCGCGTCAATGATCAGTGGCGTGTGTGTTTCCGTTGGTCAGACGCAAGTGCCGACGACGTTGAGATTGTCGCCTATCACTAGGTTGCAAGGACTATGAGCAAGATCGAGCCAATCACGCCGGGGAACTTCTGTTGGCGGAGTTCCTTACTCCTATGGGGATTACTCAGTACCGACTGGACAAGGAGATCGACGTACCGGCGCAGCGCACCAGCGAGATCGTTGCTGGAAAGCGCACCATAACCGCGGACACCGACTTGCGCCTTTGTCGGTTCTTTGGTCTGTCTAGCGGTTACTGGTTGCGTGACCAAGTGGCACACGATACGGAAGTGGCTGAACGTGAGTTGGACCGATGCTACGGAAGATTAGGCCGTGGACTATCACTGCGGCCCAACAAGGCAGTGCAGCGGGCGCCGCTGACTGCAATCGTTAGGCGCTCAAGATGGTGGGAACCCCGTTCGAATCGTCTGACCAGTACATTTGGTACGCACGGTCTTGCGTTGCTTCACGCTCTCAGAAATGCAACTTAACCTGCCTGAATTCGCACTCCACCTTTAACCAATGCTCTTGCTGATCCAGCGGCCTATCGCGGGCTTTACGCCTTCCACAAAGACTGGGGCAAGAAGCTGGCTGAGCCGATGCGTTAACCAATTCAACATCTGTGTCCGGAAGGCGGGCTGGTGGTTGACCCATTTTTCGGGTCTGGAATTTCAGCACTGGCTAAAGCACAAGCACCCACCAGTCATCACCATCATCTTGCTTGGGATGGCAAAGTTTATTGGGGCAGGCTGTGCCCGCGTTTTGACAAAGCTGTCCACCCGACAACGGCCCAGGACTCACACATTTATAGCCAACTGGATTGCCGTCAACGTCGTAACGCATAGCGCCAACTTGGTAACTTGGTCGGGACAACCTACGTTGTGTGCTGAGTGAGGGGGCGCGCTTCCTAACCCCGTCAGAACGGACGCTGAGGTTACGGTGCGTTGCCACCTTTCACCGTCTTCAAACTTGACCTGCTCCGCCACCAGCAGCAGGCAGGCCTGTTTTGCCTGCGCCTGGCGTATCGCTTCCAAACATGCGCCCAGTGGTAGGCCATACTCGCGTCGGCCGACAACGGCTTCGACATCAGCTCGCTTGCCTTCCTGGAGCGCCTGAGCCACTTCCCGGGGCAGCCGCTTTGCGCTGACTTGACCGCTGGCAAGCACGCGCTGGGTGGTACCAGCTTCAACCAGAAACCACTTGAGTTGTAGTTCCGCAGGACGGCGCTTGGTGAGATTGCGGGTCTGGACGTAGGTGACTCGGAAGGGCTGCGCCTCGCTTGTCACCGCCGAAACTTGAATATCCGCAGCAAATCCGTCCGCTGACACATCTGGCATGGCCGTAAGCCAGCCGGTGCTTTCTTCAGCTTGGTGACGAGGCTGGGCATAACCGGACATTGGGAACAGCAACAAGAAAAGCCCGAATGCCAGGCTGACTACGGGTTTGCCAAAGCCAGAAGGTTGCCGCCGACGGGCGCTGGCCGGTGTTGTCTCGAAGTGGGCGTGTGGCATGACGGTGACCTCCAAAAACACAATTTTGATTTGGAAATCCGAACACTATTTTTTCATTTGCAGCATATAGTGTTTTTTTTTGCGTCAAGGAAGGTGGCAGACGACCTCTGGGGCAGACGCGAGCGAGGCGCTTGCCCAATGACTTACTTTTTCTTCTTGTCTACAGTCTTTTGAAGCATGGCGCGCAACGCGCCGACGTCAACGAGTTGACCATTGGGGTCAAGGTCCAGGGCCTGCTGCAAGTAAGGGAGCGCCTCCTGGTATTTCTTTGCTCGGAACAACATTTCTCCAAGGCGGGCCGGCGGGAGTGGTGACGCCGGGTCGCGCTGGAGCGCCGTTTCGTAGGCTTCGCGCGCCGCGTCGGCTTTTTTTTGTCCGGCGTAGGCGTCGCCCAGGGTGATGAGTACGTCCACCGAAGGCGACAGCATCAACGGGCGCAACCGCTCGATGGCCGCGCCGTACGACCGCTGCGCCACGAGCGCGCGGGCAAGCTGTACCGGCAGGTCGGGCGGCGCATAACCCAGCGCTTCGGCCCGTTCCAGGCTCGGCACGGCTTCGCGTGCCTGCCCGCGCCGTAGCAAGGCAACCCCCAAGCCATAATGCGCCATGGCCAGCACCGGGTTGGCGGCCATGGACCGCTGGAAGGCCGGAATGGCTTCGGCCGGCTGATTGGCGGCCAGATAAGCTTGCCCGAGCGCGTAATTGGCTACGGCAGAGGTCGGAAACAGTCGAGTGGCTCCCAACAATCGGGATAACGCGCTGGCCGTATCCCCCACGCGCAGGGCCAGCATGCCCTGTCCGAGGAGTTCCAGCGCGCGGTACTCGACGCGCAGGTCGCCTGACTCGATGTGCCGATTGGCAGTATCAACCAGCGCCTCCCATTCTTCGGCCGTGACTAGGTTAGTCGTGCGCGGGTTCTCGTAACGGGCGAAGAGCGCTTCGATGTCGTAGTCCAGCGCGATTTCCAGGCGCTTTGTGTCGGGAGCGATTTGGACTTCCTGGGAAAACGGCAAATAGTTGTCACTCGTGGCACTGATGCGGACGACACCCGGCGACAACCGGAGTTTGAGCGGCTGGTCACAGCGGGCGATGCCGACTTCCTCCTCCCCGATGGAGATAGCGGCCTGGGTGACATTGACGGCTACCAAGATGTCAATCGGTTTCGGCGGAGTTTCGCCGGTTGGTGGGGTAGGTGTCGGGTCAGTCGCCGGAATGACCCTTTTGGACGATGGATGCGCCAACCGTGGACGCGATGGCGGTTTCCTTTCCTTTGGCAGGGTGGCGTCCGGCTCAGAGTGCGATTCCACCGGTTTGGGTTCGCCCTTCAGGCGCCGCTCGATGTTGGATTCCTGGGCGCGGCACAGCTCGCCAATGGTGCAACAGAGCAGCAGGGCCAGCCCCACGGGCCAGATGCCGGATGGCTTGGTCATAAGCGTACCTCCACAACAAGCCTTCAAGGCAAGTTCAGGGCTTGGATGCGCTTGGTGGCGAACCGGCTGCCGTCGCACCAGCCGCCGGTGCCGAGTTTGGCACAACGATGTAACGAAAGCCGAGCAGGGGGTCCGTGACCGTGGGTGGAACGGCTTTGCGCACGCTCAGGATCAGTGTCCGGGGGTCTTCATCCGCCGAACCACCTTTGATGATGCGCCGGGTTTGTCCCTTGTCATCGGCTTTGGGTGCGCCCTGTGCGTCTAACTCAACGTCGTTTGTCCACTCCCAGACATTGCCGGCCAAATCATAAACCCCGTAGGAACTGCGGCCGGCCGGAAAACTCTTGACCGGAAAAATTTTCCCGCCGGTTTGCTTCGAGGCGGCAACGTTGTCTTGCCAGTCCTTGCCCCAGGGATATGTCAGGTTGTCATCCCCTTGGGCCGCGCGCAGCCATTCGGCTTCAGTCGGGAGGCGCACTTTTGCCCCAATTTTCGCGCTGTACCAGGCGCAAAAATCGTTGGCGTCGTGCCAGGAGACATTGGTCACGGGTTGCATGGCGGCTCCAACCGGAAAGTTGCCGTTGGCCCACCCGGACGGCGCAGCATGGCGCGTCGCGGTGATGAATTCTTGATACTGCTGGTTGGTGACTTCAGTTTCCAAGATAAAGAACGTCTCGACGGCGACCTTACGTGGAGGAACCCCATCCACACCGCCGAGCGCGACGAGGCCGGCCGGGATCAGAACCGTTCCAATGACTGGTGTCGGTGGGGTTGGCGGCGGGGGAGCCGGCGCCGCTGACGGTTCGACCAGAACCGGCTGCTTGGCTGGTGTGTTCACTGGCGGGCTGGGCGCTGGCGTCGGCAAGGCACCAAAAAACAACCATAGTCCTCCGCCTAGAGCGATGGACAGTAGGAGGCAAACGGCCGTAGCCACCCCCAACGCAATCAAGCGTGCGCTTTCCGAAGGTTTCTGTTGTGTCCGAAAGTTCATTCGAGCGAACCAGGCCGCGCGTCACGCCGCTGCATATCGTGTAGGTCGAGCAGCGCTTGCTCAAGCACGCGCAGTTGGGTGTCAAGTTGAGCGTCCACGATACCGGACTCACTTTCCAGGATGCAGCCTCCAACCGACACCCGCGTATCTGGAACGATATTGACAAACTGTCCGCGCCGGAGTGTTTCGATGGCTTCTCGGTGGCGCTCGAGCTTGGGCACGTCGGCCGGATTGACGCAGATCGTCACGGCACTCGCCTGCCGAATGTTGCGTAGCGCGGCCCGGACGATGTCCAGCAGTGTAGTGTCCTGGGTTTCAATCTCACGCCCAATGATTTTTTCCGCGATACGCAGCGCCAGGCGCAGCACTTCGCGCTCCACGCTGGACAGCAAAGCGTCACGGCGGCGTTGCGCGTCGAGCAGGTGGGTGGTCAGTTCTTTGAGGCCGGCTTCGTAGCCGGCCGCATAGGCTTCGGAGCGAACCCGTTCCACCTCGGCGTGGGCGGCATCCACGAGCCGCCTGGCTTCAGCCTGGGCTTCGTTGATGAGCCGGCGGGCTTCGGCGCGCGCCTCGACCATCGGGCGTTTGACGATGCCGCCTGTGAGGGGAACGAAGTCGGAACTGGAAGGTTTGACGATGAGCATGGGCTGATGTGGACTGGCCGGGGCAGGCTATGCCAACGGCACGGCTTTTGCCGACAAGTCGGGCATGGTTCCGTTACGATGGTGTTGCGCGATCCGCAAAATCCCCTGAAACAGTTGTCGCTGCAAGTCGGGCAGTGCTGCTACCGGTGGCGCATCGAGCCATTCCTGGAGCCGCCGCACCAACTTGGGCGTCAGTTTTTGGAACATGAACGCAAGGCGGTTGGCTTCGCAGGCGGCCGGCACGGCCGTCATCACCACCTGCCAGCCGAGGGTCGTGGTCAGTTCTGGGTCGCGTTTGTGATGCGTCATGGCGGAGCGGACGATCTGGCGGGCAAACTCGCGGCGCGCCACGGCCGGAGCCTTTGGCTGTACGCGCAGGGCCGCTATCTGCTCGGCAATCGCCCGGGCCTCGGTTTCGGCAAAGCGCCGCAGCAGGGCCGTGACGGCTTCCGTCGTCGGCAAGTCATAGCCGGCCAGCGCCAACTCGGCAATCCCGACCGCCTGGGCGACCTGGTGCAACTCGGCTTCGGTCAATTCGTCAAACGCGGTCAATGGCGCGATTTGGTCGGCGCTGACGAAGTGCTCCAAAAATCGCTGGCGGACGGCGTTGAGCACCGGTGCCACCGGGGCTAGGTCGTCTGGGTTGAGGCGGGCTTGCCCTTGCCGGAGCGCGCGCGCCACGGATGCCCCGGTTGGCGCCGGCAAGGTGGCGAGGAGCAACCGCTGAATGTAGGGCGGCTCGTCGCGCAGGACGGCCGCAATGTGGGATGGGTGAATGCGCGCATCCAGCGTGAGCGGCTTCTGCCGAACGCGGCGGCGCAGGTCATCCAGGGTCGGGGCCAGCCAGGCGGTCACGGCCGCGTCGTCACCCGCCAGAATACCCGCTTGCCGCTGTTCCAATGCCTGCCGCGCTTCTTCGGGCAAGAGTGCGAACAGTTCGGCCGGTGGAATGGGGTTTTGACTGGTATTGCGTTCGTAGGCGAGGGCAAGCGCGAGCAACCAGTCCGTTTGCGTAGCCATGCGAAACCAGGTCCTCAGATTTGTGAAACAACCGGCATGCTATGCGGCGGCGGCCGGCGCGCAAGGCTTTTCAAGACCTGGAGCCGCTTTTGCAGCGAAGTGCCGGTTTTTTCAAAGGCACTGGCCGTGGGAAAAGCCGTGCCCGTCACTTGTGATGTGGTCGGTGACGCGCTAGGCCGGTTCCTGTGGCTTCGGGTAAAAGTCGTCCAGTCGGCGTTCGTGTGGCTCACCCAGGAGCCCCATGGTGTTGGCGACAACCATGGCAACGCAGGCGTCACTCGTCACGTTGGCGACTGTTCGGCACATGTCCAGCGGGCGGTCAATGGCAAAGATGAGCGCCAGTCCTGCCTGTGGAATGCCGGCCGCGCCGAGGACGATGACCAGCACGACCAGCCCGGCGCTGGGGACGGCGGCCGCGCCAATCGAGGCCAGCGTTGCCGTCAGGAGAATGCCCAACTGATCGCCCAGGCTGAGATTCAGGCCCAACACCTGCGCAATGAAGACGGCGGCCACGCCCTGGTAAAGCGCCGTTCCGTCCATGTTCATCGTTGCCCCAATCGGCAGTACGAAGCTGGCGACTTCTTCCGACACGCCGAGGTGTTCTTCCACCCGCTCCATGGTGACGGGCAGGGTCGCCGCGCTCGAACTGGTCGAAAAGGCCACCAACTGGGCCGGCATGATGCCCCGGAAGAAAAACCGATAGGACTTGCCCGCCAGAAGCCGCACCAAAAGGGGGTAGAACACCAGCACCAGAAGGGCAATGCCGGCTACGACACAGGCGGCGTACCAGACCAGACTGGTCAGGATGTCGGCGCTTGGTGATTCCGTCACCAGCGCGGCCAGCAGCGCCATGACGCCAACCGGCGCGGCCAGCATGATCAAGTCCACCAGTTTGAGGATTACTTCGTTCAGCCCGTCAACGACCGCCTTGACGGGCTTGGCCTGGTCTTCCGCAATGAGGATCAGTCCGACGCCAACCAGGAGGGCAAAGAAGATGACCTGCAACATCCGGCGATTGTCTGTCGTGGCGGCAAAGACGTTGTCCGGGACGATGTCCACCAGGGGCTGAAGCGGGCCCTTTTCCTGCTCGGATTGGGCGCTGCTGATGCGCTGCTCGGCTTCCCCGGCATAGGTTCGCAGGAGCTTTTCGCGGGTTGCCTGAGCAACGCCGGCGCCGGGCTTGACGAGGTTGACGATGACGAGGCCGATGGCCACCGCCGCTGCCGTCGTCAACAAGTAGAGCGCAAGCGTGCGCCAGCCCATCCGGGACAGTCGGCTGATGTCCTTCATGTCCGCTATGCCCTTGATGAGCGACGCGATGATCAGCGGCACGGCGATCATCTTGAGCAAGTTGATGAAGATCGTTCCAAAGGGCTTGACCCAGTGCTTGACGAACTGTTGCGCGCCAAATCTATCCGCGGCAAAGCCGATGGCCAGCCCAAGCGCCATGCCGGCCAGGATTTGCCAGTGTAATGGAATTTTTTTCAGCATAGAGAAACCAGCCGCTGCCGTGATGTGACGTTTGCGCGCAACGAGGATGGAAGCCATCGTTTTTCTCAGAGCCGGTCCAAAAAGTAAAGGGTCATGGCTTTTTCCGACAGGGTTTTCCAGCTTGCAGTCACTCGCTTCCATCGGTAGCGTTGGGAAACCGATGCCATCTGCTCGCATTTGGAATTGTCCATGCTCACCAAACAGGATCACGACTGGTTGCAAGGTGGCTTGTCGCTGGCGGCGGCCACCGGTTGGACGCCCGAAGAGGTTCGCCTGGTGACCGATTTGGGCTACAGCCTGGCCGAGCAGGGGCGGCATGCCGAAGCCATTACCGTCTTTGAAGGCCTGGCCGCGCTGGTTCCGGCGACGGTGTACTTTCAGTCCGCGCTGGGCGCGCTCAAGCTGCGTGTCCGGGACTACGCCGGGGCGTTGCCCCACCTGAACCGCGTCCTGACGGCGACGCCGGATGACGCCGTGGCGCTGGTGAATCGGGGTGAAGTCCTGCTTTACCTTGGCGATGTGCCGCGCGCCCGCGCTGATTTGCAGCGCGCCGTCGCGCTCGTGCCTGACCCTAGTCCCCCGCCCTACATCCAACGCGCGCGCGCCTTGCTGGCGTTTATCGAGCGCGGCGGCCGTCCGGCCCCGCGGACGTTGCACGACGCGCCGCAGCGGGAGGTTCGGCAGTTGGGCGACGGCTTTCAGTTGTGAAACCTGGGACGCGGTCGGCGCGCCAGACCGCCTGGACGGTCGCCAAGTGGCTGGCGTTGGCGGGGCTGCTGGCGCTGGCGGCGCGAACCGGCCACCTTGCCGCCGTGGGCCTGGCTTTTCGTGACGCTGATTGGCGTTGGATTGGCGCGGCGCTGGGCCTGGGTGGGGCGATGCTGGTTATTCGCGCTGCCAAGTGGCGGTGGCTTCTGATGCGCGTTCGTGCGGAGACTTCACGGCTGACCGCCAGTCGTTCGCTGCTGTGTGGCATGGCGCTCGGTTTGGTCACGCCCGGCCGGGTCGGCGAACTTGGGCGCGCGGCTTTTCTCCCACCCGGAATGCGGACGGCGGCTGCCGGACTGTTTCTCATTGACCGCGCAACCGACGTTGCCGCCCTGGGTGCCGCCGCCTGTTTTGGGACACTGGCCGTTGCCCCACCGGACTGGAGGTGGCCGTTGGCCGCAGCCGGGTGCAGCGCGTTACTGCTGGTGTTCACCTTGCCGGTCGGACTACCGGCCCTGTTGGCCGCGCGTTACCTTCCGGCGTGGCTGCGGGAACGGCTCTATCCGGCGGCGGCCGCGCTCAAGCGTCTGCGTCACCGCGACATTGCCGCTAACCTGATAGCCGCCGTCCTGCTCACCGGGTTAGACGTGGTGTCACTGTATGTGTTGGCGCGGGCGTTTGAGCCGGTCGGCTTTGCCGTGATTGCCTTCGCCTTTCCGTGGATTTTGCTGTCAAACCTCATCCCGATAACACCAGCCGGCATCGGTGTTCGTGAAGGAACGGCCGCCGTGATTCTGCACGCGCATGGGGTTGGCGTCCCGACGGCGGTCAACGCTTCGCTCTTGCTGTTTGCCATCAACACGCTCGCCCCGGCGCTGGTTGGCCTGGCGTGGATGACCACGGCGGGCCAAGCGCCCGCCACAGTTGAGAACCCCACCACACAAAGCAACGTCCCGCCCGCAAGGTGAAACCCTGCCGCCGGGACGTTGTCTCTGTGAGCCCACAAGGCTACTAGCCTACCGCCGTACGAGCGTGGCTTTCACCCCCTGAATCCCAATCTGCGTACCCCGCAGATGCCGCTCCGGCACAAACCGCGTCGCCAACACCGGCTCACCGGCTTGGTCATACCCGGTCACCTCAATCGCAAGCTGTCCGAGCTTGTGCTTCTTGAGACCTTTCTCCGGGCGGGGCGTGCTGTCGGAAACCGGACCGAGGACGGCAAAGACATTGACGAAGAACCGAAACCGTCGCGGCTGCGTCGGGCCGGGCAGGTCAATCTGAAACGCCACAGGGACGGCGCTCCCCGGGTTGAGGTTGAACGGAGCCGGCGACACCTGCTGGATTGAACCCACGACGCCACCCGTGTTGCAGGCTACATAATCATCCGCCGTTTTGAGCCGGTAGGGATTGGGTGGCGGTGTGCCGTTGGCGTGCTGTAGCTCGACGACCTGGAACTCGGGATTGCCCAGGACAATCGTGCCGGTGTTGACCAAGTTGGCGTTGATGTTGAACTGATTCAGGTAGTTTGGGGTGCAAGCGGAGCCCAGCGTCCCGGTCAGGGTCGTCACCAAGTTGACGTTGGCGTTGACATTGACCTTGGTGCTGGATGTCGTCCCGCTCACGGTGAAGGCAAAGTGCGGCGGAGCGCCAATAAAGGAACTAGCCAGCGCCCAGTTCGGGACGCTAAAAAATGTGCTGCGGAAGTAGCCGGGCTCTTCTGTACTCGGCGATGCTCCATTGGAGGTGCAGAAAAATCCCCGCCCACTGCCCGTGCCGATGACGTGGCCGCTGACCCAGTAGCGGCCGGGCGACAACGTGAGCGTCGGCGACAGCGTCACCGTGTAGCGCCGAATGTCGAGTCCAAAGCCGCTGCCCACGACGGTGAAACTGGTCGAGGTGTAGGTGGCCAGCGGCAGGGCGTTGACCGGACCGCTCCCGCCACTGTCAGCGTAGATATCCACCGCGCCGGTGTAGCTTGCAGCGGGGTCCACGTAAATATCAAAGGTAATCGTGTCAATCGTTGCGCCGGATGTGATCACGAAGTCATCGGCGGTGCGGGCGTTTGAGATACTTGTGGTTTCCTCTGAAGCCAATCCATCCAGATTGTTGAAGGGCCCGTTGTCCCAGAGGAGGGTGGACAGTGTGGTGGGGGGGAGGTCGGTTGCGCGACTGCCGTTGTTGCGACCCGGTGTCGTCGCGACGGTGGGGCTGAGGTCGGTTTTCTGACCCGAAACAGGCGGGGAGGAAACAACCAACGCCGCTGCCAATAGAACGGCGCTGGCCACATGGTGCATCAAGTGCTTGAATCGCATTGGAAAATCTCCTTTTGTGTTTGTTGGGTTGTCAATCGTGGACGTGAAGGTAGGGCTGAAAAACACCTTGATGGACTAAAGCAACGTGGGCTTGGTGGGGTTTGTACATAAACTCACTAAAAAACTCCAGCTAAATAATGTGAAGACGGAAACAAAATCCGCCGGGCGCAAGGGCTGGCCTGGCGGTTGGTGTGACTGGGTAAAAGCCCCGCCCGCCTGGCGTGGATGACCACGGCGGGCCGAGCGCCCACCACGGTCGAGAACCCCACCACACAAAGCAACGTCCCGCCCGCCGGTTGAAACCCTGCCGCCGGGACGCTGTCACACGCGCGCTAGGGTGTGAGCCTATGCCGCCAGGCGTCCGCCGTGGGGCAAGGCGATCCGTGCGATTGGCTGAACCGTTAAGTCAGGTGATAGCTCTTGGTAGGAAAGTACCGAGACGTTTGGAAACTCGACTTCCACCAGCTTGCGGACAAAGCGCCGAATGTCCATATCCGTGACGATGACCGGCTTTTGAGCTGTTGGCGGCAGCAGCCCGATTTCTTCCCGCAGGGAGGCCAGAATATCGTTGCTGATGGTTGGGTCTAACGCCAGGAAAGCGGCGGTTGATGTTCGCCGAATCGAACCCCGGACGATGTCTTCAATCTCGGGGTCGAGCAAATAGACAAAAAGCGTCGAGCGCCCACCGGACGCCTTGAAGGAAATGATCCGCTTGAGCGAGGCGCGGACGTATTCCGTCAACTGCGCCGGGTCTTTCTCGATGCGTCCCCACTCGGCCAGGGCATCCAGAATGGACTTCACATCTCGAATCGAGACCCCTTCCTGCACGAGCCGCTGGAGCACGTCGGTAAAGAGATGAAGTGAAACGATTTTGGGGACGACTTCCTCGACCAGCTTGGGCGCGCCGCGCCCAACGAAATCCAGGAGCGCCTGCGCTTCCTGGATGCCGACGTATTCGTGCGCATGGCGACGCAGGATGTTGGAGATGTGCAGCAGCAAAAAGTCGCTTGGCTCCCAAACCTTGAGACCCGCCACCGTTGCCAGCAGCCGATAGTCATCCGGCACCCACGCGCCAGGGCGTAAATCCGCCGGATTGCGCACTTCCTCGCCCTCGATGCCGAACACCTTGATGTTTTCCACGGAGTCGTTGACGTAGAAGTGAAATGGCTTGACGACGCCCTGCGCGACCGGAATTTCCTTGACGGCAAAGACGTAGTGAAACGGCTCCAGCGGTGCGTTGCCGGTGACGTAAATCTGCGGCATGAGCACCCCGGTGTCGTAGTACATCGTGTTGCGGAGCGCCGTCAGCCCTTCGCGGAACTTCGCGCCGCTGGGGAATTCCGGGTCAATGTAGGGAGCCAGCTCGGCGCTGGTCACGATGGCCATCGGCACGGTGTAGGAAGGCTGAATGTCATCACTTTCGGCCGCCGGGTCGGGCGTGGCTGCCTGCCGTTCGGCTGCTTTGGCGGCCAGTGCCTGCTGACGCTTCCGCAGGCTCAGGGCCACCGGCGCGGCGACGGCCGCGACAATCAGCACCGGGATGGCAACGGTGCTCCCGGCCAGGACCGCCACCACCGCCATCGAACCCAGCAGCCCGGATACGACCAGCAGCGGCTTGGGATTGGCAAGGAGTTGGGCGCTCATGTCAGCCCCGACATTGCTGCTTTCGTCCGTATCGTCACCGGCTACGCGCGTCACGACCAACCCGGCCGAGATAGCAATGAAAATTGAGGCAAAAATCGCCCCAAGCCCGTCTCCGATGGTCAGGATCAGGTACTTCTTGGCGGCGGCGGCCGGGTCGAGGCCACGGTACAGCACGCCAATCGCCATCCCCGCCACGATATTGACCACGGCAATAATGATGGTGGCAATCGAGTCGCCCTTGACGAACTTCATCGCGCCGTCCATCGCGCCGTACAGGCGGGACTCCTTGGCCAGGTCGGAGCGCAGCTTCTTGGCGACCTCCATGGTGATCAGCCCCGACCGCATATCGGCGTCAATGGCCATTTGTTTGCCGGGCAAGGCGTCGAGCGTAAACCGGGCGGCGACTTCCGCCACGCGCTCCGCGCCTTTCGCTACCACCAAAAACTGAACGACCAGCAGGATGACAAACATGACAAAGCCGACCACCAGGTTGCCTTGGGCGGTAATCTCGCCCAGCGCCCTGATGACATCCCCGGCGTCGCCTTTCGTCAGAATGCTGCGCGTGCAGGAAATGCTGAGCGCCAGCCGAAACAGCGTCGTCAGCAGCAGGATCGTTGGATAGGTCGAAAGCTGAAGCGGACTCGAAATGTAAAGCGACACCATCATGACCGCGAGCGAGATGGTGATGTTGACGACGATGAGCACCGAGATGATGAAGGTCGGCACCGGGACAATTATCGTCCCGATGAGAACGATCATCCCAGCGGCAATGAGCATGTCGCTGTTTTTCGAGAGCGCGGTAGCAAAGTCAATCCCGCTGAAGCTTTTTACACGGTCGGTCAGCGAATTCATGGATTTCTCCAAATCAGCCAGTCACCGCCTGTGAGGCGTTCATAGTGTTTCGAGGATGACATACACGACGAGTGCGCCAAGCAGCGTGCCAACGACCATGACCAGTAGCTCGACGCCGGTAAAATAGCCCAAGTAGTAAATCTTTCCAGTCTTGGCAGGAGCGGCGGCCGGGGCAGCGTCCGAAGACCTGGTTCCCGAAGACGCGGCTTCGGGCGTTGCCGAGCGCATATCGGCTTCCGTCAGCGCCGGCATCTCGACCACCTGCCGCAGCGGCGGCTCCCCGTTCAGGTCCACAGGCAGCTTGGTTTCGGGGTCTGACGCCGACACTGAGGCGGCTTCGTCCGCACTGGCGGAGGTCACCCCAACGGCTGGGGGCGGTGTTGCCGCGACTGCTTCGGCCAGCAGGGAGAGCGTCGCCGGCGTGCGGAAAATGAGCGTTGGCAGGGGCCGATCCAGCGGACGATTCAACGGTGATGCGAATCGGATGCGGTCGCCATCTACCAGCGCGCGGGGTTCGGTCACCAGCTCGTCATTGACGGTCAGGCGGTGTTCGGCCGTCACCGGATGGAGCGTGACTTGCTCCCCGGTCTTGCGGACGAGCGCGCAGTAGGTGGCGATCTCTGACTGGCTCATCGTGATGCGTAGCCCTGACGCTTCCCACCCCAACGATGCTTCCGCATCGCCAGATGGCAACGCCAACGACACATTGGGCTGATACCCGCCCTCGATGACGAAACGAAAGCTGTCTTCCGTCGTCACCAGCGCGTCAAGGATTTGAGCGAAGCTGGCGTTTTCGGGAATTTCCAGCGACTTCCGCCCGCCGGGAGAACGAAAGGCCGCCGGTAAGATGCTGTCCAGGTCAAACTTCAAGCCACTGGTGAATAACTCGCGCGTCGCGGCCTGCAACAAACCGGTGGCGCGGGGGTCGTCCAAGCGAACCGCCAGTGAGTTGCCATCAAGCACCGTCACCACATAGTTGCCGATGTGAATCCGATCCCCAAACGTAATGGCGCGCCGGTCTCCGTTGCGCACCGGCAGCCCATTCAGGCGTGTGCCATCCCCATGGTTGGCGAAGGCGATGTGGCCGTTTTCCTCAAACAGAACGACGTGTTCGGCGGCGATACCCAACCCAGTCAACCGCAGGGTGGCGTGCGGACTACTGCCCAGACTAATGACACTGGTGCGCCAAACGTCTTCGAGTAGAGGCTTGGCGGCCGGCGGAGCGCCGACTTCACGCACGATGAGTTTGACTTCCATCCAGGACTCCTCCGGCCGGCGACCACCAGTGCGGAAGCCTTGGCTGGACGCCGCTTCGCTCTTGTCTCGCCAACCGATGTTCGGTCATGCTAGGCGCTACATGTAAACTTCACGTTAGGTCATGGCCAATGTTACGCCGCCGTAACTTGGATTTTCATCACTCGCGCCACAAACGCGAAGGAGAAAATTTCCACATTTTCTTCCGTCTTGGACGCAACACGAGAAAACATCTTCCGATAACGAGGATGCGAGCGGGGAACGCCTCTACAGTCGCGTCTGAATCCGATAACACGAACGAATGACAGGAGATAGTCCCAATGAGTGCTAACGGAAACGAAACGCCACGCCAGCAGCTCGGTATTACGGACGAAGACTTCCAGCGCATGGGCGAAATCGGGGCGATGTATTACGAGCAAGGTGATCTCAAGCGCGCCCGGACGATTTTTGAGGGACTGGTTGAGGTTGACCCGACCAGTGCTGCGGCCCATGCCGCGCTCGGCGCACTCTACACCCGTACCCAGGAAGATGCGTTGGCGCTCGCCAGTCTGGAGCAGGCGATTGCGCTCGACCCGCAAATGATTGCCCCCTACGTCAACCGCGCGGAAGTGTTTTTGCGAAGCGAGCGTTACGAGGAAGCGATTGCTGACTTGCAACGCGCCATAGACCTCGACCCGGAAGAGCAAGACCCTGGCGCGAATCGGGCGCGAGCGATTGCGCTTGGTATCCACCAGATTGTGCAGGAAGCCGCCGAGCAGGGCGGTGAAAGCATACAGTAACTTTCTACCTTCTACGACCATCACCTAGAGAAAGGAACTCAACCGCCATGTCGAACTTCGGACTCCCACCAAAGCCAACCATGCCCGGCGCGAATGCTTCCGACACCGACCGTCTCAAGTATCAGCAGGACATGCAAAACTATCAGTTCGCGCTCCAGCAAGCGATGAACGCCATCACCCAGGAAGGCGCGACGAAGTCAAACCTTCAGAAAGCCGCCCACGACGCCATCATGGCGATGATCAACAACCTGCGCTAGGCGCATAGGGGCCTGGGTTACCCAGGCCTGATTTGTTCAAGGAGACATCGTCATGCCTATCGGAAAGATTTTCAAAGGAATTGCCCGGATTGCCACGCCGTTGCTCAGAACCGTTGCCGGCGCGAATCCACTGCTCAACATTGCGACATCATTCTTGCGCGGTGGCGGGATCGGACAGGCGTTGGGCAGCCTGGTGCAACGCATCAGCAGCTCGTTCATGCGTGGGATTGGCGCCAACATCGCCAAGAATCCACCACTCGGACCCTTCGGTCGGGCAACTGGCTTCATTGACCGGGCCGCACAGGGCTTGAGCGGTTTCGCTCAACGACTTCAGCAGATCAGCCAGCGGATGCAGAACATTTCAACCGCGCTGACCAAGTTCAACGAAGCACTCAAGGCCCTGCGGGATGCCGTCACCGGACGCACCGCAGTGGAAGACAAGGTCAAGCAGGCGCAAGTTACTTCGCCTTCGACGGGGCAACCGTCCGCAACTGGACCACCCGCTTCTTCCGGGGTTTCAACCGCTGTGGCGCCGCGTGCCAACAGCAGCGAGTTTGGCTTGCCGGAAAAGCCGTCCATGCCGGGTCCAAATGCCTCCGATGAAGACCGCCTGCGCTATCAGCAGAAGATGCAGGAATACCAGTTCGCGCTCCAGATGATGATGAACTCGATCACGCAGGAAGGCGCGACCAAGTCAAACCTGCAAAAAGCCATGAACGACGCCGTGATGCAGGCGCTCAACAACCTGCGGTAGGCAAACCGCATTGATACATTAGGAGGTATCCCAGTCATGCCACTCCCACTTATTGCTGGTCTTGCGAAAGTTGCCCTTCCGATGCTGAAGGGTGTTGCGATGAATGCGGTCAAAGGCTTGGCCACGTCCTTCTTGAGCAATGGCATCAAGGGCGCGCTTTCGAGCCTCGTGCAGCGGATTGGTTCATCCCTGCTCAACGGCAGCAACACCAACATTGCCAAGAATCCACCGCTTGGGCCCTTTGGCCAGGCATCGAACGCGATTGATCGCGCCGCCGATGGCATCGGCCGTTTCGCCCAACGGCTACAAAGCTTTGCGGACCGGTTGCAGAAAATTTCATCTGCGTTGACGAAGTTCAACGAAGCGCTCAAGACACTGATGGATGCCGTGACCGGCCGCGATGCCGTGGCCGACAAGGTCAAGCAGGCGCAAATTGCGATGTAAGCACCCCGAAAGCCGCCGGATAGCATCCTGCGGCTTTTTACAGTTGCCTGAAAAAGCGCGCCCTTTGGGGCGTGCTTCATTTTTTTGCGCCACTCTTTTGCGCTGGGGCCTTACCGGAGCGGTTCGAGCGCCCGCACAACCGGGTAAACGTCCTTGTCGGTTTCGTAGTAGGGCGATCGCTCATACAGAAACTGAAAGCGCGCGTGTGGACTGGCGGCAAAGTCGGCATCTTCGGCCAGGCGGCGTTCAAACTCGGCCCTCAGCTTGGGATTGCGCGCCAATAGCTCCCGCGCAATCGGCTCGAACACATAATCGGCGGCGTATTCCTTCTGCTCGAACATCGTGTTGAACAATCCCCAGCGAACGGCCGAGTCGGGCCCTTCCGGTTCCAGCCAGTTGAAGATGACTCGCGCCGCTGGCTGGTCCATCGGCACGTACACCGTCCCGGCCGGCAAGGTCCGCGTCACTTGAATGCGCCGGGTCGTAAAGTTGGTCAGCCTCAGCCGTCCTTCAAACGGACGCGCGGCCCAAATTGGCTCGCTCAACCGATAAGTTTCACCGGTCACGGTCACGGCCTTTCTCAGCCGTCTCAGCTCGACGCCGTGCGCGGCCAGTACCTCAATGACGCTCGTCCAGGCAGCCGGAATGAGATACCCCGCCGGGAGCGGGACGGCCGCCGTCGTTTTGAGTTTCGTGAACAACGTCGTCGGGATGTCAATCGGCCGGGACTCGTACACCCGGACGGGCTGGCCCGTGACGAGGCTGGTTTCCTCCCGCCAGGCGACGCCCTTGTAGGTGAACGGCGTCCCGGTGTCGCCAGGCGTTCCGGCCAGAAAAAACGCTTTCCTTGGCCCCTCGCGCGTGGCAAGCCGCGCCATGTCGCGTTCGGCCTCCGTCACCAAGTTGCGTAGCCGTGCGCCTTCGGCGCCGATGATGGCGAGGGCGTGAACCATGAGGTCGTAGTGCGCCCAAGTCTGCGTCCGGTGTGACTTGAGGCTGTGGGTTTCTACCAGGAGCGCCGGACGGTGCCAAAGCGCCACATAGGTTGTCGAGTAGCGCGGCTCGATGACGCCCACATCAAAGCCCTTTGACCAATCGCGGGCGTCGCGTGGTTCGGCGTAGGGGCCGACCACGTGACCGTCGGCCTCCAACCGCTCGTAAAGCTTGGGCAGGAAGGTCTCCTTTGACCACGCGCCGACCGTCGGCCAGATGTTTTGCTCGGTTGGCATGTCGAGCGTCACGTCGTACTGGTGGTCCATGCCGTCCGTCACGTGGTTATCCATGAAGAAATCCGGCTTCCAGGCGGTAAAAAAGCGCAGCCAGGCGCGCATTTCAGGCGCGTCGGCCTTGACGTAATCGCGGTTGAGATTGAGGCGCGTTGCCGTTGCGCGAAACCCCATCTCGCGCGGGCCGTTTTGATTGATGCGGTGCCACGGGCTGAAGCGTTCGTGCCCATCCGCATTGAAGACGGGCATCGTCACGAGAATGACCGAATCGAGGATGGCCGCGTGGCGTTTCGTGATGAGGATGTCGCGCAGGAGCATCGAAGTCGCATCCTTGCCCGAAATCTCCCCTGGGTGAATGCCGTTCTGAATGAACACCACCGGCTTGCCAGTTTTATGGGCGCGCGTTGGCGTGAAGGCTTTGTCTTTTGAGGCAACCAGGACGTAGAGCGTTCGTCCCTCGGCCGTCTCGCCGATGGCGACGAGTTCGGCATAGGGCGAGGCCGTTGCCATCTTTTTCCACAGGGCAACGGTTTCCGCGTAGGTGCCCGTCTCGGCGTAGTCTGTCTTTTCACAGCGCGTAAGAAATGCCTTGGGCGCAGCAGCAGTGCTTTCCGCCAGGGAACGGGCCAGAGCTGCCGCCGGGGCTTCGTAGCCCGACCGGGGCGGCATGGGTTCAAGTTTGATTGGCGCAGGTTTGCTCGGCATGAGTCGCAGCGATTCGTCGTTCGGTATTTGACCGCGGACGGCAGGGCTCCAGACGGCCAGAACCAGCCCACCATACAGGAGCAAGGCGGGCTTGCGCCACCGTGACGTTTTTCGCGCGGGTCGCCCGCGCTCACCAGTTGCCACCCTCGGTATCACAATGGTTTGAAGCTTGTTGAGCATGTTTGGGACAGCCGGCGACGTTCTTGCGCTTTGGGCCAGGAGCCAGCCGGGTGACCAGCGCGGAGCGTAGCAAAAAAACACCGCGCCAAAGAAACACTAAACATGTCTGTGTTCTTTTCGTTTACCTTCCTTTGGCGCTGGGCAGGCGTTTTTTTAGCCTGCCAACAATTAATTCACTCGAAATAGTTAGCTTTTTGCTAGAGTCACTCGGCCTGAGCGCCATTCAGACCCCGCGTGGTAACGACTCCCCGTCGGTAAACAACCGCTCTGGCAGCGTCCTGTCGAGTGATGGCCGCGCCGTCCCTGCCAAAAGGAGAAACTGCTCGTGAAAAAACTTTCCCGTTATGTTCTGGGTGTATGCCTGGCGACCGCCGTGGCGACCCTTACCGGTTCAGCCCAAGTCACCGTTACCCCAGAGACTGGCGCCAGCACGCTGGCCGGTGCCATTCTAGGTCCCGGCTACACGATTAACTCCGCCACCGTGACCACCGCTGAACCAATCCCGAGTGGGTTGCTTTCCAACCCGACCTTCACCGGTCCAACGACCATCCGCCTGTCCAGTAGTATCGTGCTTTCCAATAGTGGACTGGAAGGTGGTGGCGGTGAGGAACCACCAGAACCAAGTAGCCAACGGCGGACGGACCACCGTCGGCGCGACCGAGGGCGGTCCATCGTCCCGTTTTCACTTGGCCTGCCCGGCGACTCAGACATTGACACCATCTCCGGCGGAACGTCGTTTGATGCGGTGATACTGACGGTGGAGTTCACCCCGGCAACCACACGCCTCTTTAACCTGCGGTTTGTGTTCGCTACGAATGAAGAGGTAACGGAGGGGGGAATTGAATTCAACGATGCGGCAGCGATCTTCATCGAGGGTCCGGGCATTACCGGACGGCCAAACCTTGCCTTGCTGCCGGGCGGCGCACCTGTCACGGTCAACAACCTGTTTGGCTCGCCGGCACTCATTGGTGCGCCTGATCCAGATACCGAGCACAGCTTCATCACGACGCCGATCCTCACCCAACCGGTGACGGTTCAGGCCGGGGAAACCTACACGCTGAAGATTGTCGTCGCGGATGTCGGGGATGAAATCGTGCGTTCCTCGATTGCCGTTGCGCCGGGGCAAGTGCTCGTCAATGGCCGCGTCAATGTGGTCATCAACAGCGCCACACTCGATGCTTCCGCGCCATGTAGCGGCTATGTGGATGACCTCGTCCTCAACGGCACGCTCGTCAATCTCACCGGCTCGCCAGTGACGCTGTCGAACGTTTTCGTTGAAGTTGCGATTCTGGGCCTGCCGGGACCGGCCGGGCCATTTGACTTCATCGTGGCCGACCCGCCGCACCGCCTCCGCACCGCGGACGGCGCGAGCTGCACGACCGGTGGACTGGTCGGCTCACGGCAGAGCGTTGACCTTGGTAGCCAGCCGGCCGAAGGCTTTATTCAGCCCGGCGCAACACAGCCCATTACCTTCCGCATTGCGCGTCCGGTGAACCGGAGCCTACGGTTTTATGTCAATGTCTTTGGCGCGGAAGATGCCAATCCGATGGCGCCCAGCCGGGGACAGGCTACGCGCGCCTGGACACCGGATGCTGCCGCGCCCATTGTCGTTGACATTGACCGGCTTTTGCCGGAAGCCCCCCGGCGGGCCACGCCGGCGGCCCCCACGCCAGGCAGCACCGCCGCGGCCAGGCGCTAGCCCCTTCGCCACCGAGCAACCTGACGGCAGACGCCTAACGCGCGTCTGCCGTTTTGCTTTGTGAAAACAGCGCTACGAGCCGGGAACCAAACCTCCCGCGCCACGTCCATGGTCACGGTCGTCATCCATAGTTTGTCTGCACCGGTTTGGATGGAAACATCGTCATGGTCAATCATTCCGTTCTCATCACCAAGCTCGAAGGCGCAACCATGTGGACACTCCGTTGCCTACTCGACTGCGCCCTGCTGTGTTTCTTCTGCAACTTCACGCAAGCCCAAGTCATGGATTACCAAACGCTCAAGACCGAAGCCGAACGGCTTTACGCCGAGGGGTCTTACGAGCTGGCGCGCCAACGCTACGCGCAGCTCGATCCGTCCACCCTGCCGGCCGGCGAAGCCCGGTGGGTGCGTTTCCGCCTGGCGGATACCGATTGGCGGGCGCGGGCCGCAACGACCCAGTCCGACTTTGAGCCGGCGCGCGCGGCGCTCGACAAGCTGATTGGCGAAACCCCCAAACCGGAAGACCGCGACCTGACTTGGGCTGAGGCCCAGGCGTCGTTGGGTGACTTCTGGTGGCTGCGCCGCGCCAGCCGCAACTGGTACCAGGCCTGGCCGCACTACTCGGCGGCGCTCGACTGGTGGGCGCACTCGAAAGACCTGACGACGGCGCGCGACCGCTATCTGACGCTCCTCTTCAGAGCCGCCTACGCGGCGGATGATGGTTGGTATGGCGAGCGCGTCCAGCCCATTCCCATCGCCACACTCGATGAAGCCATGCGCCTGGTCCAAAGCGATGACGAACGCGCGCACCTGCATTACCTGACGGCGATGAGCTTGCGCCAACAGGGCGGGGACTATGAATCCCGCGCGCGCGTTGACGAGGAATTCACGGCCGCCCTCGCCATCGGCAAACGGACGCCCTGGTACGATGATGCCCTCTTTCACAGCGCCCAGTGGCTTGAATCGGCCGGACGCCCCTTCCAACAGCCCGATGGAAGCTTCCAGATGCGTCCCGATTACGCTACGGCGCTGGCCCGCTACCGACAACTCATCGCGGCCTATCGGCCCGGGGAATCGCGTTACGTCGAGGACGCGCGAAACCGCATCACCGAACTGACCCAGCCTTCCCTGACCTTGGGCGTAGGCAATGTGTTTCTCCCGGACTCCGAAATTCGCTTCGGGCTGAACTGGCGCAACGTCAAGCGCATCGAGCTGGCGCTTTACGCCGTTGATGTGACCCAGGACCTGCAACCGACCGATACCGATGCCAGCGGCGCGCAGGGCGTCAACCTCACCGGACGCCAACCGGTCAAAACACTCAGCCGCGACGGCGATGACCAAGGCGATTACCGTCCCCGGCAGGCGCTCATCACCCTTGACGGCCCGCTGCCCGTGGGGGCGTACCTGCTCGAAGCCCGCGCCGGACGGCAAACGGCACGGGAGTTGGTGCTGGTCACGGATGCCGCGCTGATTGCCAAAGCCGACGGCCGCCGGCTGGTCGTCTTCGCCAGCTCGGCACTGGACGGCACGCCCCTTCCCAACGCGCGCCTCCGGGTCTGGTTCAACGGTTATGACCGGCAGCGCAGTCGGTCCATCTGGACGGCACAGACCGGCACGACCGACCGTGACGGCCTGGTGACCTTTGAAAAACCGGCCGACCAAGGCCATACCTGCCTCATCTTTGCCATGGCCGGCGCGCGGCCGGCGCTCTGTCTCAACACCGGAGGAAGCCTGGCGCCGGACCCGACCGGCTGGAAAATCTATGCTTTCACCGACCGCGCCGCCTATCGGCCCGGCGATCCGGCGCAGTGGAAAATCGTCGCCCGCCAATTGGATGGCAAGCGCTACCGCACACCGGTCGGCGAAGCCATCGGTTACGAACTGCTCAACCCACGCGGTGAGAAGGTGGCCGAAGGCACTGCCACCCTGAGCCAATTTGGCGGCGCGTGGGGCGTCTTCCAACCCGATGCCACCTGGCCGCTCGGCGAATACCTCATTCGTTTTGGTAAGCGCCAGCCAGACGGCGCGTGGCAAACCGTCTATGGAGAGGCCACGCTGTTCCGACTGGAAGAGTACAAGCTGCCGGAATTTCGCGTGACCGTGACGACCCCGGAAGAAAACGGCCGCCGGAAGACTTTTCGCGCCGGCGACCGCGTCGAAGTCGCCGTGGCGGCTGACTATTACTTTGGCGGCGCGGTGGCCGGCGGACGCGCCGAAATCATCATCAGCGAGCAGCCGCTTTACCGGCCGGTGTTTCGGCGGCCGGAGGTTGCCTGGTTTGATGAGGAAGCTGCTCGCTTTGCCGATTATGACCGCGGCAGCCGCGGGCGGATCATCCGCCGCGAAACCCTCACGCTCGATGCGAATGGGCGGGCGCAAGTCGTCATTCCAACGCCGCGATTTGCTTCGTCCGACCTGGAGTACCGGATCGAGGCCCGCGTCATGGATGCGTCACGCCGCGAAGTCACCGGGCAGGCGACCCTGCGCGTCGGACGGCAACGCTTTGCCGTCGAGGCGCGTCCCGAACATCGGTTGCATCGCCCCGGTGAGAACATCGCCGTGACCTTCTACGCCCGCGACATCAACGATCAACCCGTCGCCGCCGAAGGTCTGGTCACCGTCACCCGCGAAATCTGGAAAGAAATTTGGCTCGACGCGCGCGGCCGGGAACGCACCGCGGCCGAAGCCGCCGCGCGCCCGGAAGCTGGACCCTACCGGATCAAGCAGCGCGGCTATGAACGCGAGGAACTCCTCAAGCAGACGGTGAAAACCGACCCGGAACGTGGCATGGGCGCACTGGCGTTCACGGCCCCCAAGGAAGGTTTCTACCGGGTGATGTGGGTGACGCCAGAACCCAACCGCAATCCGATCACGACGGATACGACCGTGTGGGTGTCAACGACAGCGACGACCGACACCGGCTACGTTGCCGCCGACCTGGACATCATTGCCGACCGCGACACGTTGGCCGTCGGGCGAACCGTCCCCATCCTGCTTGTGGCCCCGACGAGTGGTCGAACGGTGCTGCTTTCCACCGTGCGTGATGGCCTCGGTGAAACGCGCGTCATTCGGATGACCGGCACGGCCAAACTCGTCGAACTGGAGATTACCGACCGCGACACGCCCAACTTCCAACTGGAAGCTGACTCGCTGCTGGATCTGCGCCTATCCCAAGCCCGGCGGGATTTCACCGTTCCGCCCACGGGGCAGATCCTCGACGTGCAGGTGACGGCCGACCGCGCCGAGGTGCAGCCGCGCGAGTCGGCAACCTTCACGATTGTGACGCGCGATGCTACCGGAGCGCCGCGCCCGGCGGAAGTCGCCTTTGCCGTCACCGATGACGCCGTCAGCGCCATTCAGTCGGATTACGCCCCAGACCCACGGCGGTTTTTCCATGGAACGAAACGCCAGGCCGCGATTGTCACGACGACTTCGCTGCAATACCGCCCCTACGCGCGGCTGAAGCCGCAGCCGGCTGACCCGGCCGCCGACCGGCCCGCCAACGAGTTGGCTGTCGAAGCAGAGGGTGGGCGCGACATGGCTACTGAGTCCGTTCCGCGTCCGGCGCCAGGTGCCCGTGCTCAAACCAGCGAGGTTGCCGGGATGCGGCGCAAGGAAGCGGCGCGAAGTGAGCTTGCGGCCGATGCCGCCGCAGAGGATGGCGGCAGCAACGTCATCGTGCGCAGCGACTTTCGCGCCACCGCCTTCTGGCAACCCAATGTCGTGACCGGTCCTGACGGGCGGGCCACCGTCACGGTGACGTTTCCCGATTCACTGACCACCTGGAAAGCCATGGCGCGCGCGGCTTCTGCCACCGGAGAGGTTGGGCAAGCGACAGCGCAGACCCAGACCAATCAGCCGCTCATCGTTCGCCTGCAAACGCCACGCTTTTTGGTGACGGATGACCGGGCAACCGTCTCCGCCGTGGTCAACAACCGAACCAACCAACCGGCCACTGTTACCGTTACGCTGGCGGCGCAGGGTGTCGCGCTCGATCCGGACGCCACGCGCCGGATCACCGTGCCACCCCAGGGTGAAGCGCGCGCCGACTGGTCCGTGACCACGGCGGACGCCGGAAACGCCACCTTCACCGTCACGGCCGTTGGCGACACGCACCGCGACGCCATGACGCGCACCCTGCCCGCTTACCGGCGCGGTATCGAGAAGTTTGTGGCTCAATCTGGGCAGGTCCGTGCGCCAGAGGCCACGTTTCAACTCAACCTGCCACGGGAACGTGACAACACGCGCGTCGTCGCGCGCCTGGCGCCCAGCCTGGCCGTGACCATGCTGGATGCCCTGCCCTACCTGCTCGATTATCCCTACGGCTGCACCGAGCAAACCATGAGCCGCTTCCTGCCGGCCGTCATCGTGGCGAAGACGCTCCGCGAACAGGGCCTGCCACCCGAAGCCATTGCCGGCCGCCTGTTCGGCGGCATCGAAGCGGCCTCCGCCGCCAAAACCCACCCCGGCGGCCAGCGCAATCTGGCGGAACTGGACCGTATCGCCCGGCAGGGACTGACGCGCCTCTATGACTTCCAGAAATCTGACGGCAGTTGGGGCTGGTGGAAAGAAACCGAGTCGGATCGCTTCATGACGGCCTATGTCGTCTGGGGCCTGGCGCTGGCCAAGCAGGCCGGCCTGGAGGTCAGACCGGACGCGCTGGCCCGCGGCGTTGCCTTCCTTGAAGGCCAGCTCGTTGCCGAAGAAAACGCGCCCGACCGCCAGGCCTGGCTGCTCCACGCGCTGGCCGAAGCGCACCACGCCATGGGCGCCGGCCCCGTCGGGCCACCGGAGCAGGCCGCTCTGGAGAACCTCTGGAAGCAGCGCGACCGACTGAGCGCCTACGGCCGCGCCCTCTACGCGCTGGCCGCGCACCACTACGGCGCGGACGACCGGGCCAGGGTTCTCGTCCGAAACCTGGCCAACGGTGTTGTCCGCGACACTGCGCCCAACAGCAACCTGCCGACGGCGCGGTGGGGCGCGGGCGGCTTCTGGTACCGCTGGACGGATAGCCCGGTCGAAACGACGGCGTTTGTCCTCCGCGCCCTGGTGACCATTGACCCGGCCAATGAACTGGTCACGCCAGCCATGAACTGGCTGGTCAAGAATCGGCGCGGGGCGCAGTGGAGCAACACCCGGGATACGGCCATCAGCGTGCTGGCGCTCAATGACTACCTCCGGGCGAGCGGTGAAACCGCCGGGCCGGTCGAGTATGAGGTCGTGGTCAACGGCACGGTCGTGGCCAAAACGACCCTCACGCCACGCGAGTTGCTGACGGCGCCGGCCCAGATTGTCGTGCCGGAGAACCTGTTGCGCGATGGCGTCAATGACATCCAGGTTCGCAAGCGGCAGGGAGCAGCGCTCTACGTCAGCGCCGAGGCCACCTTCTTCAGCCGCGAGTCGCCGATTCCGGCGGCCGGCAACGAGATTTATGTCAAACGTCAATACTGGCGGCTTATCCCGCGGCCGACGCTGCTGCGGGGCGTGGTCTATGAGCGGGTGGCGCTGCGCGACGGCGATGCCGTCAACCCTGGTGACCGCCTGCTGTGCGTGATGACGGTTGAAGCCAAAAACGACTACGAGTACCTTGTGTTTGAAGACCTCAAGCCGGCGGGTTTTGAAGCCGTTCAGGTGCGGTCGGGCATCGGGCCGAGCCTGGTCGAAGTGCGCCCTGGGACGGACGGCCGTACCGGGCGCGCCTGCGCGGCCTACCAGGAACTGCGTGACCGGCACCTGGCGCTGTTCGTGGATCGGTTGCCACAGGGGGTCTGGCAGGTGGAATATGAGCTGCGGGCCGAAACGCCGGGGCGGTTTTCCGCGCTGCCTACGCTCGGCCATGCCATGTACGTCCCGGAAATACGTGCCAACGGCACAGAAACGCGCGTCGTCGTCGCGGCCGGTGCGCCCGAAACGGCTGAACGCACGGGTGAGGAATAAATGACCAAGTTTATTTTCGTGACCGGCGGCGTCGTCTCGTCACTCGGCAAAGGCATTGCCGCGGCTTCCATCGGCTGCTTGCTGGAAGCCCGCGGCCTGCGCGTCACCCAGCAGAAGTTCGATCCCTACATCAATGTCGATCCGGGGACGATGTCGCCCTTCCAGCACGGCGAGGTGTTCGTCACCGATGACGGCGCGGAAACCGACATGGACCTGGGTCACTACGAGCGGTTCACCCGCGCCACCATGACGCGCGCCAACAACTTCACGACCGGACGCATCTACCTGTCGGTCATCGAGAAGGAGCGGCGGGGCGACTACCTGGGGCAGACCGTCCAGGTCATTCCGCACATCACCACGGAAATCAAGGACGCGATTCGTTCGGTGGCGGACGGCGTGGATGTGGTGATCGTCGAAATTGGCGGCACGGTCGGCGACATCGAATCCTTGCCCTTTCTGGAAGCCATCCGCCAGTTGCGGCACGAGGTCGGACGCGCCAACGTGATGTTTGTCCATGTCACGCTGGTGCCCTTCATCCAGGCGGCCGGCGAACTCAAAAGCAAGCCGACCCAGCACTCGGTCAAGGACCTGCTCGGCATCGGTATTCAGCCCGATGTGCTCGTTTGCCGGACCGACCGGGAGATTCCGCGCGGCATCAAGGAAAAAATCGCGCTCTTTTGCAACGTCGCCGAAGAAGCGGTCATTACCGCCGAAGATGTCTCCACGGTGTATGAAGTGCCGCTCAAGTTTGCCGAACAGCACCTCGACGAACTCATCCTCGCCCGTCTCGGTCTCACGGCCGGCGAGGCCGACCTGCGCGCCTGGCGGCGCATGGTGGAAATCATTCGGCATCCCGATGACGAAGTGGCGATTGGGATTGTGGGCAAGTATGTCGGCTCGCGTGAGTCCTACAAAAGCCTGACCGAGGCGCTGCTGCACGGCGGCATTGCCAACCGGCTGCGCGTCAACATCCGCTGGATTGAAGCCGAGGACCTCACGCTTGACGACCGGTGGGAGAGCCGCCTGCACAATGTGGATGCCATTCTGGTGCCGGGTGGCTTCGGCAAGCGCGGCATTGACGGCATGCTGCGGGCAATCGGTTACGCGCGCCGGTATCAGTTACCCTTTTTGGGCATCTGTCTGGGGATGCAGTGCGCCTGCATCGAGCTGGCGCGCACCACCCCGGAACTGGCCGACGCCGACAGCACCGAATTTACGCCGGACACTGCCCATCCGCTCTTCTTTCTGCTGCGCGATCTCATCGGGGTCGAGGACTTGGGCGGAACGATGCGGCTGGGCGCTTATCCCTGCCGGTTGGAGCGCGGCAGCCAGTCGGCGGAAATTTACCAGGCGACGGAAATTTTCGAGCGGCACCGCCATCGGTACGAGTTCAACACCGAATACGAGGCACCGTTGGCGCGCCTGGGGTTGCATGTCGTCGGCCGCTCGCCGGACGGGCGGTTCGTCGAAATGGTTGAGCGCCGCGATCACCCCTGGTTCATCGGCTGTCAGTTTCACCCGGAATACAAGTCGCGCCCGCACACGCCGCATCCGCTGTTCGTTTCCTTTGTCGCGGCTGCGCGACGCTATCGGGTTGAAAGCGAAGTGAAACAACAGACCACGACCGGCAAGCATCCGGTGGCGCTGCTGACGACCGGCAGCGAACGGGCCGGGGTGGTCGGACAGGCCGCCGGTGGGAGTTAGTCCCCGGCCTCAATAGGTTTCGACGTGCCACCGGTGGGCTTTCTCCAGCGCCGTCCGGTACTCGGGCCAGTCCACGCCAAACTGCGCCACGTGTCCGGCAAAGGCCGCGTCAATGCCGTCTTCCATCCCACGCAGCCCGCAGATGAACACATGGGTGTTGTCGCGCTGAAGCAGGTCCCACAACTCGGCGACGTGCTCCGCCACCCGATCCTGGATGTACATGCGCCCGCCCTTGGCGTTCTTCTGCTCGCGGCTGATGGCATAGGTCAGCCGGAAGTTGGCGTGCTGCTGAAAGTCTTCCAATTCCTCACGATAAAGAATGTTCGGCGTGGTGGGGATGCCGAAAATCAACCAGGCTGAACCGCGAAACTGATAGTCGGGATTGTTTTCTCGAAACATGCGCCAGAGATGCGCGCGAAAGGGAGCGATGCCGGTGCCGGTCGCCATCATGATGATGGTCGCGGTTGGGTCGTCCGGCAGGAGCATCGCCTTGCCGGTTGGCCCCGTCACCTTGACTTCCGCGCCGACCTCCAATCCGCACAGGTAGGTGGAACAAACGCCATAGACCGTCTCACCGGTCTCCGGGTGGGCGTACTCCAACTGGCGGACGCAGAGCGAAAACGTCTTGCCGTCGCCGGTATCGCCATGGCGGGTCGAGGCAATCGAGTACAACCGGAGCTTGTACGGCTTGCCATTGGCGTCCTGTCCGGGCGGAATGATCCCGGCGCTCTGACCTTCCAGGAACGGATAGGGGCCGGCCGAGGTGTCAAACACCAGGTGGCGGACCGTCCCGATGCCGCCCGGCCCAACCAGTTCACGGTTCTCCAGGCAGATGGCCGTCAAGGGGGCGCTTTGCCGAAAGACGTTCATGGGGATGGCGCGTTTGACGGCAGCTTCGGTTACGGACGTGTAGGTTGCAGTGGTCATGTCAGGTATCAATCCAGAGAAGTGTACGATTTCAAACGAACGCGACTCTAGCATGCCGGCGACCAATTTGGGCAGTCGTTTTCACGCTTGCGCTGACTCAGCGCCCGGCGCCTGGCCACGGGCCGTCATCCGAGTGAGGCGTTCCCCACCGTAAAGAATCGTCAAACGTCGTCCATGGCACATACCTGCGCGGAACTTCACGGCACAAGTGGCGTATGAGTCGCACGAACGCGACTGACCATCGCCACGTTGGCTGAAACCGTTGCAAGTGAAGGACGCCATGCGATCACTCATCATTTCAGGATTGATCATTTCAGAATTGCTCGTCGGATGCCTCGGCGCATCTGGGGTTGTCACGCTCGGACAGGAAAGCGCGCCGCAAGCGCCGACCAGCGTGACCATTGTCGGGGTGGTGACCGACCTCGACATCGAAACCTCGACCATCACGGTCAAAAGTGACACGGGCGAAACCGTTGTCTTTCCGTACGACGACAAATCGCAGTTCAAGCGGCTGCCGCTCGGCAAAACGGCCCTGGCCGATGCCGTGCCGGTCACGCTCGTCGAGATTGAAATCGGCGACCGCGTCACGGCCAAGAAACGGCTGACGGCAGACGGCAAGGTATCGCCCATCACGCTCATGATTGTGATGAGCAAGGGCGATGTCGCCAAAAAGCAGGAAATCGAGCGGGCCGCGTGGCGCGAACGTGGCACGTTTGGCAAGGTCACGGCCGTGGATGCGGAAAAACGCACCATCACGGTCAGCCAGCGCACCCGCGAAGGTCTCAGGGAGCTGGCCATCGTCACCGGCGACAAAACCACCTTCCGCCGCTACGCGCCGGATTCCGTCAAGTTCAGCGACGCCAAGCCGAGCGACTTTGGCGCCGTGCGGGTGGGCGACCAAGTGCGCGCGCTCGGCAAACGGAGCGAAGACGGCACGACGTACGAAGCAGAACAGGTTGTATTCGGCACGTTCAAAACCATGGCGGTGACGGTCGTCGCCGTTGACGCTGACAAAAAGGAAATCGTCGCCAAGGATGACGGCGGCACGACGCTGACCCTGCTCGTTACCCCGGATTCCAATCTCAAGCAAGTTCCAGAGCAAGGCACGATGTTCGGTGGTCCCGGTGGG
This sequence comes from Chloracidobacterium validum, assembly GCF_018304825.1. Lineage (NCBI taxonomy): Bacteria > Pseudomonadati > Acidobacteriota > Blastocatellia > Chloracidobacteriales > Chloracidobacteriaceae > Chloracidobacterium > Chloracidobacterium validum. Next base: position 53,957 of record NZ_CP072649.1, on the reverse strand, counting down.
GGGCCGCGTCCGGGTGGCCCTCCGCCGGGTGATGGTCCGCGGCCCGGTGGACCGCCGGCCGGTGGGCCGCCAAGTGGTGGCGGGCCAGGCGGCGGCGGGCCGGGGCGTTTCATGGGCGGTGGCTTCGACCCGGCCGCGCTCATCGAGTTTTTGCCGCCGCTCCCCCTCGCCGAGCTCAAGCCCGACACCAAACTCCTAGTGCTCACCACCGAGGGCGCGACGCCGAATCGGATGACCGCCATTACGGTCGTCAAGGGCCTGGATACCATCTTTGCCCGCTTTGCCCGGCAAGCCACCGGTGCCGGGGCGGCGGCCGGCGGCGGTTTTGGCGGACTGGAACTTGGCATTGGCCTGCCCTAGGTCTGCCCCTCAACCGGATCGGTGACGATCCCGAACGCAAGAATCCCGAACCCAAGACGATGAACAACCAAGAAAGTACCTTACGATGAACATGCGAAAGACCTGGCCAACCATAGGATGTTTCCTGGCGCTCGGCGCCGGATGGGTAGCGGCGACCAATATGACCGGCCGCGCCCAGGATACCTACGTCACGCCTGGCATGGCGCAAGCCAACGGCTCGCTGCGCGGGCAAGTTGCCGATGAGACCGGCGCCGTGATCGGGGGCGCGAGCATCACGCTCACCGACGCCGCCGGCAAGACCTTCACCACCAGTAGCGATGATCTGGGAAACTTCAATCTGCCCAACTTGCCGCCGGGAATCTACACCCTGCACGTCGAGATGGAAGGCTTCAAGGCCTATGAAGACATCACGGTAACCATCGCCCCCGGTCGCCGTGAAACCGTTGCCGTCAAACTGGCCATCGAAGTTGCTGAACAGGTCCAGGTGAATTCCGAGGCCCCGGTCTCAACCGCGCCGGACAACAACGCCGGTGCGATTGTGCTCCGCGGCAAGGACCTCGAGGCCCTCCCGGACGACCCCGACGACCTCCAGAGTGCGCTTCAGGCACTGGCCGGTCCCTCGGCCGGGCCAAACGGTGGGCAAATTTTCGTGGATGGTTTTTCCGGCGGGCGACTGCCCTCCAAAAATGCCATCCGCGAAATTCGGATCAACTCGAACCCCTTTGCCGCTGAGTTCGACCAAATCGGCTTCGGGCGGATCGAAATTCTGACCAAGCCGGGCAGCGATACCTTCCGGGGTTCGGCGTTTCTCAATGCTGGGGACGCAATTTTCAACAGCCGCAACCCCTTCACGCCGCGCCGCGCTTCGTTTCAGCAGCGGCAGTACGGCTTCAACCTCAGCGGTCCAATCAAGAAGGGCAAGGCTTCATTTGCCCTGGATTTCGAGCGCCGTGAAACCGACGACAACGCCAACCTCAACGCGACCATTCTCGATGCTAACCTCAACCCGACGAGCTTTGCGCGCGCGGTCGTGGTGCCCCGCCGCCAATGGGATATTACCCCGCGCTTTGACGTGCAGTTGAGTGAAAAGCACACCCTGGTTGGGCGCTACAGCTTCAACCAGAGCCGGATCAGCAACGGGGGGTTGTCGTCCTTCACCTTGCCCGAACAAGCCCTGGCCAACGAGCTGCGCGACCATCGCCTCCAGCTCACCGAAACGGCCATCCTCTCGCCCTCCATCGTCAATGAGACGCGCTTCCAGTTTGTCAGGACGACGGTTGCCACGACCCCTGACCTCGACGCGCCGGCCCTCAACGTGCAGGGCGCGTTCACCGGCGGTGGCGCGCAGACCGGCAACGCCCGCTCCAGTTCAAACCGCTTTGAGCTGAACAACTTCACGACCTGGACGGTCGGCGATCACAGCGTCAAGTTTGGTGGACGGTATCGTTACATCAGCACGGAAGACATTTCGCCCAACAACTTCGGCGGCACGTACATTTTTGCCGGTGGGGTGGCGCCGGAACTCGATGCCAACAACCAGCCGATCCCCGGCTCATTCACGCAAATCACCAGCCTTGAGCGCTACCGTCGGACGTTGCTCGGCCAGCGACTTGGGCTGACGCCGGCCCAGATTCGCGCCATCGGCGGCGGCGCCAACCAGTTGACGCTGGCGGCGGGTAATCCACGCGCCACCGTCGGGCAGCACGACGTCGGCCTGTTCGCCCAGGATGATTGGAAGGTGCGTCCGAACCTCACCCTGAGCTATGGGCTGCGCTACGAAAACCAGACCAACATTTCGAGCAATGCCAATTTCGCGCCGCGCGTCGGGCTGGCCTGGGGCATTGATGGACGCAACGGCGGGCAGACCAAAACCGTCCTGCGCTTCGGGGCCGGGTTGTTCTACAACCGGATTGATGAGTCACTGACCTTGCAGGCGCGGCGCTTCGACGGCCAGACGCAGCAGCAGTTCATCGTGACCGACCCGACGATTCTGGATGTGTTCCCGGCGATTCCGTCGCCCGCGCTGCTCGCCCCATTTCGCCGGGCGCAAAACATCCGGCGCCTGAATGGGGACATCCGCGCGCCCTATTCGATTCAAGCCAACATCGGCATCGAGCGGCAGTTGCCGAAGGGGATAACGGCTTCGGTCAACTATGTGTTCAACCGGACGCTGCACGCCCTGCGGACGCGCAACGTCAACGCGCCGCTGCCCGGCACGGCCGATCCGCGCCTTCCCGGCAGCGGCGTCTTTCCGCTGGGGCCGATTGGCAATGTGTTCGAGGCGGAGTCCACGGGCCAGTTCACCCAGCACCAGCTCGTGGTCGGCGTGCGGACCGGTTTTGGCAGTCGGTTTTCGCTGGGCGCGTTCTACCGGCTGTCGAAAGCGGAGAGTGACACCGACGGGGTCTTCAATCAGCCGGCCGACCCCTATGACCTCCGCGCCGAGTTTGGACGGTCGTCCCTCGACATTCGGCACAACCTGTTTATGTTTACCAACTTCAACCTGCCGTTTGGCATCTCGCTCTCACCCTTTGTCATTGCGCGCAGTGGCGCGCCGTTCAACATCACCGTCGGACGCGATCTCAACGGCGATACGGTCTTCAACGACCGTCCGGCCTTTGCCACCGATTTGACGCGCCCTAGCGTCGTCGTGACGCAGTTTGGCGCGTTTGACACCGATCCGCTCCCGGGCCAGCGCATCATTCCGCGCAACTTTGCCCAGGGTCCAGCCTTTTTCACCATCAACCTGCGGATGGCCAAAACCTTCGGGTTTGGGCCCAAGCGCGAGGGTGGCGCCCCGGAGGGTGGCGGCGCGGGCGGCCGCCGCGGTGGACGTGGTGGCGGTGGACGCGGCGGCGGTTTTGGTGGGTTTGGCGGCTTTGGTGGGTTCGGTGGCGGCGGTTCTGACCAACGCTTCAGCCTGACCTTCAGCATCCAGGCGCAAAACATCCTCAATCGGGTCAATCCGGGTCCGCCAGTCGGCAATCTGGCCTCGCCGTTCTTCGGGCAATCCACCAACACGGCCGGGTTCTTTGGCGGCCGTTTCGGCGGCGGGGAAGCCGTGGACGCGGGCAACCGGCGCCTGATTCTCAGCGTGCGGTTCAACTTCTAGCGCGCTTGAGGGCGTGCGGTTCAACCTGGCGACGCCGGCTGGTCGGGCATTATCGGAACATCCCCTGCCAAAGGCCCGACCGGCTTTCGCCGACGCTACCTAACATATCTCAACTGCTTTACTTACAATCGTTTGCCGGATTGTCAACGTGTTGACAATCCGGGCCGGCCCGTACGGGACTAGTCGGCTGCCAGGCGTTCGAGCGCCGCCTGAAGCGCGGCTCGAAGGTCAGCGTTCGAGGTGGCGGCGCGGCGGGCCGTGCTCGTCACCGTCACCCGCAGCGTCGCCGATTTTCCTGGCAGGCGGTAGGTAAACTGAAAAACGCGCCCGGTCGGTGACGCCGTCCGCTCCCCGGCCGCCGACCCGCCTGGCCGGGCGGGGTCATCGGCAACCGCCGCCGCTAGCCGCTTGGCCGCCGCCAAGCGGCGCGCCGGCGCCAGCGCCAGCAAGTCCAGCAGCATCCGCAGCGAGCAGGTCGGCAGCCCGGCGCAGACATCCAGGACTTCGTCCTCCAGCTCCAGCGCGCGCAGCCACATCGCCAGCGCTGACCGCTTCATCCCCAGCGCCTGCGCCGCTTGCGTCTGGGTTGAGAAATGCCGCGCCGCCTCGCCCAGCGCACGGGCTTTTTCCACCGCCTGGAGGTCTTCCCGCTGGAGATTTTCAACCAGCGCCAGCAGCCGCAGCTCGGTGTCCGTCACTCCCCGGCGCAGAACAACCGGCACGGTCGCCAGTCCGGCCGCCTCGGCCGCGCGCCACCGGCGATGCCCGGCAATCACCGTCACGCGCCCGTCCGCTTCGCGCCGCCCGACCAGCGGCTGCAAGACACCATGTTGTCGCACCGAGGCGGTCAGGTCGCGCAGCGCCTCGGCGTCAAACGTCCGGCGGGGTTGGTAGGGGTTTTCCCGGAGCAGCGTCAGGGGCAGCTCGACGCTGCCGGCTGTTCCTTCCGTCCCCAGTTCGGCCGCAACGTGATCGGCCAGCGCCGATAACCGCGCCGGCGACAGCGTGGAACTCGTGGCAAATTGCTTGGTCTTGGACATCCCTTCACCTGCCTTCGGAAAGGGTGGAAAGTATGGCTGTCGCCAAGGCCGCGACGTCGGCCGTGGCCGGGCACTTGGGCGCGTATTGCTTCAGTGGCTGGCGGCGGGTGCCGGCTTCCGACACCGCCACATAGTCTCGAACCGGATCGAAGACATGGTAGCCAAACGACGGGCAAATGCGCTCGGTCAGTTCGGCGTAGTGGTGACGGTGCAGCACCAACCGTGGGTTGTAAAGCGTTGGCACGACCCCCAGCACGCGCAGCGGCGCGAGGCGCATGTTTTTGCGCCGGCGCTGCGCCTTGACGATTTCCAACTGGACCTCGGCAAAGCTTTCAACCGATTTGGCCTCGGTCTGGACCGGGGCCAGGAGGGCATCCGCCGCCAGCAGAATCTGGAGCGTGATTTCAGAAATCTTGGGCGGGCAGTCAAAGAGCACCCAGTCATAATCGGTGATATGCGCCTCACTCACAGCCAGCAGCCGGGCCGGATCGCTTTGCTGCATGAGCGCCAGTTCGTCCCCGATCAGAAAGCGATTGGCCAGCCCCAGCATCAACGCAAATGCTGTTGGCTGGACGACTGGGGGCGCATCCGCGCCGTCGCAGACGGTTGCCCAGAACGTCTCGGCGCGCGGCCGGGTAGCCGGCTCCAGACCGAGAAAGCTGCCCAGCGTCCCCTGCGGGTCGGCGTCCACCACCAGGACGCGCTGCCCGCGCGTCGCCAGCTCATAGCCTAGGTCGCGCGTGAGCGAGGTTTTTCCAACACCACCGGATTGGTTGAAAATGGCAACCCGCATCAGCTCCACCATGCCTCCACGGGATCGGTTGTGGTGAGGAGACGGGCGCCGGCCGCCTGAAAGTCGGCCAGGGCTTGCTCGGCGGCCGCGGTAAAATCCGCTCCCGGCGCGACCACCGGCGCCATGGCGTCCCGCAGCAGCACCACCCGGTGCGCCAAGTAGGGGTTGCGCTGTCGAATCGCGGCCAACAAATCCGCGACGCTGGCTGCCACGCAGTGGCTCGAAGCCAGCCCGGCCACCAGGATGACATCGGCCGTGAGCAGCCGTTCCAGCAGCGCGGTGTTGCGCTCTGCGCGCGGCATTGGCGTCCCATCCCAGCAGGTCGTCACTTCCGGGGCAAACACCGAGTAGTGTTCGGTCAACGGGCTGTCACCCTTCAGAACCGGCGCATTGGCCGCGCCGCGGGCGAAGGCGTGAAAAAGACGCGCGTCATCCAAGGCCCCGGCCAGGCGGTGCCCGGCGGTGCCCGTCAAGCAGTGATAAGGCCAGATGTAGAGCGCATGCTTGCCGGTCGCTTCCAGCCGGGTACAGTAGTCCGTAAACTGCCGCGCAAGCCACTCCAGGCTGACCCCCAACTGCGCTGCCAGGGCCGGGTTGGGGCGGTAGCGACCGGCGCGGTAGTCCGCGGCCGTGATGACGGTGTGCGCCGCGACCGGCGCGCCGTCTTCGGTGAGGTGTGCGCCGGGGAAAAAGACCTGATACGGCAGATGGCTATCGAGCGTGCACGTAATGTCTGAGAGCACGCCCAAACGGCGGTAGATGAACGCTACCGTCTGCCGCAGGGCATCCATGCCGCCGGTGCCCGACCGTCCCGCGACATAGAGCGCGCCCGACGGAAAGCAAAAGTCCACCTGCATGTCGATCACAAGCAGGTGAGCGCGGCGGGCATCCGCGCTGGCCGGTGACAGGTCGTGGGCCTGCCGCCAGTCCGTTGCCGCGCGGAAGAGCGCCTCCGGCGATTGACCTGCGTACGTCACATCCAAGGTCTGGGATGGGTGGTAGTGCGCAGGCAACGGGAGAGGAGACGTGGTGGGCATGGCAGTTGTTCCGCGGACGATGAACTATCGGGTGCTATCCGGCGCGTGGTCTCGGTCTGGCATAGCTCGTTCGGCACGTCCGCCGCGCCCGCGCTTGGAACCACCGGATGCTAGACTTTGGAATGCCGGCCGACATCCGTCAATAGACAGATGAGCGCTTTTCTCGCTACCATCGGGCTGCGTTTCAACCCCCAGACGGCTCGTGTCAGGCATTGATCTGAAGTCTCAGGCTTATCCCTTATGTGGCGGCAGTGTGGATTCTGGCTGGTTGTTCTTGCCTGGTGGTTGATGTCCGGCGGGCTGGCCCCCGGCCAGGCAACGACTTGGTCGCATGCGCTCCGCTTTCAGCACTTTGCGCAAAATCCGTCGCTCTCGAATCTGGCCATACGGACGTTGGCCCAGGATCGGTTTGGGCTACTCTGGGTCGGCACGGATGACGGACTCAACCGCTATGACGGACGCCAAGTCAAGGTGTACCGCCATGACCCAGCCGACCCGAACAGTCTGCCATCAAATTCTGTCCGGCGCCTTCTGGCGGCAAGCGGCGGCGACCTGTGGATACTGTTGACTGACGGACACCTGTGCCGCTACGACCACGCCACTGATTGCTTCACTCCAGAGCCAATCATCCTGTCCGGCCAACCCGCCTGGCGTCCCGAAACGCTGGAGGAAGACCGGCAAGGTCGGCTGTGGTTGGGTGGCTGGACGACACTGGTGCGATACGATCCCCGGACCAAAACGGCGCAGTCCTTCAACCTGCCGCAGAACCTCACCCAGTTCACGGAAAACAATCCCTTCATCAACGATCTGACCGTTGATCCGCGCGGGCGGGTCTGGCTGTCTGCCGGCCGGCGGCTGTTGCTTTTTGATCTGGCAACGGAAGTGTTTGGCGTCGTGCCGGATGCTCCTAGCCCGATCGATCTACCGGTGATGGCACATCCCAGCGGTTATGTGTACGCCGCGGCTCCTCTGGAAGGAAAACCGCACTTGCTCGAGTTTGACGCCCAATCCGGACGGCTGGTCGGGCAGTACCGGGTGGAGGGCAGCGCTAACGACGCCATACGTTCTGCGCTAGTGCATTTCGCCTCAGACGGAGACTTTTTATGGATGAGTCTTGCTGGCCTGGGGATTGGGCGGTTTCACGTCAAATCAAAGAGCATAGATTACGCCCGTTACAACCGGGCCAACCCGCGCAGTCTCGTGGGCGATGATCCGCAGGTGGCGCTGCGCGATCGCTCCGGCGTGCTCTGGGTGGGCGACAATCGCCGCGGACTTTCAAAGCTCACGCCCTATGCGGGGTACTTCAAAACATACCGCAGTGATCCCAACCGCCAGGAGGCACTGAGCCTCAGCGACGACTATATTCGGGGGATGTGCGAGGACCGCGCGGGCAATGTGTGGGTTTGTACCCAGTACGGCGGCCTCAACGTTCTTGACCGTCAAAGCCGTACCATCCGCCATTTCCGACATCGTCCGGGCGATCCAACCGCGCTGGCGAGCGACAACACTCGGGCCGTCCTGGAAGATTGGCGCGGACAGCTCTGGGTGGGATCACAGGGTGGCTTACAAAGCCTCGATCGGAACAGCGGACGATTCACCTCCTTTCCGCTGCCACCCGGTGGCGATGGCAGGCCGGCGATGGTGTCTGTGCTCTTCGAGGACACAGACCACTCCCTTTGGGTCGGCTCCGGTGGCCACTTGTTTACCATCTCACCCGACCGGCGCGCCGTTTCCGAGCCGCTCGCCGGGCGTGACCTCCCCGAACCCTTGCGCACCGGCCTGGGCGAAATCCAAGCCATCCATCGGGATGCCCACGGAGCGATGTGGATCGGGTTGACCAAGGGGGGGTTGCGTCTCGGCCCGGACGGACAACTTCGGTACTGGAAAGATGAACTCGGCAAGCCGCTGTCAGGCATCCCGACGGTCTGTGCGTTTCTCACCGATCACGCCGGTCAACTCTGGCTGGCCACGAAGGGGATGGGCTTGCTTCGGTACGACGCTGCCCAGGATCGGTTTCATGCCCTGACCGAGCGGCAGGGTCTGCCGCATCACAACGTGTATGCCGTCTTGGAAGACCGACGCGGGCGCTTGTGGATGAGCACCGACAACGGCCTGGCCCGGTATGATCCGGCAACCGGCAACATTCGCCATTACCGCACCGAAGAGGGTTTGCAAGGCCAAGAATTCAACCGCTACGCTTACCTCAAAACGCGCGACGGCATCATCTTTTTTGGCGGTACGCAGGGCGTGACGGCCTTCCCCCCGGACGAACTGGAAGATAATCCCTACCCGCCACCAGTGGTCACTTTCGTCCAAACCGCGCGTGGCACGCGGTTCGTCCTGCCCGATGGTCCGCCGCTGCAACTGGCGCCAGACGAACGCACCGTGACGCTCCGGTTTGCGGCGCTGGATTTCAATGCGCCGGAGGCCAACCAGTACGCCTACCGAATTGGAGTCCGTGATGGGGAATGGCGCCTGCTCGGCGGCCAACCAGAGCTGACGCTGGCCGATCTCGCGTCGGGCAACTGGGTGATTCACGTCAAAGCGTCTAACAACGACGGAGTGTGGAATGAAGCCGGCCTTCGGGTGAACCTCTACATTCAGCCGCCGTGGTGGCGCACGACCTGGGCTTACACCGGGTACGCCCTGAGCGTGACATTGCTTCTGTGGGGTGGCTATCGCGCTTGGACGTACCGCGCGCGGCTGATGATGCGCGCGCGCATCGCGCAGGCCCGACTGGCAGCCGAGACGCGCACGAGCCGCCAGCGGGCGAAAGTTTCCAGGCTGCTGGCGCACAAGAACCGCGAACTGGCCGGGGCAAACGACCGATTGCGCCAGTTGGACGAAATCAAGCAGCGCTTCACCGCCATGCTGGTGCATGACCTCAAAGCGCCGCTGGCTTCGATCTCCATGCTGCTGGAGCTGCTCAAGACGCTGCTGGAAGACAAGATAGATCAGGAAGTCCGTGGGATCATGGACAACACATCCCTGAGCGCCGAGCGGACGCTCCACATGATCAATGAAATGCTGGAGGTGATGCGGGCTGAGTCGAACGAACTCAAGTTGCAACTTGCTGAAATGAGCCTCCACACCCTGCTGGAAACGGCACTTCAGACGGCCAGGCCGCTGGCGCTGGCCAAGCGCCAAACGCTGACGAGCGAATTGCCCCCTGACCTGCCAATCGTGCGCGTGGACGGTCAAAAGCTTGAGAGGGCCGTGACAAACCTCCTGTCCAATGCGGTCAAGTACACCCCTGAGGGCGGAAGTATCGTGCTTGCGGCGAAAGTCATTCATGGAAGCGGCGTCGAGCAGGGGCGCAAGTTTGCCCTCATTCAGGTCAGCGATACCGGCGTTGGCATTCCCGAAACCGAGTTGCCTTATATTTTCGATCCCTATCGCCAGGCCCTCCAGCATCGCTCGGCAGGGGTTGGCCTTGGACTTTCGATTGTGCGGAGTATTATTGCCGCGCATGGCGGAAACGTCACCGTGCGGAGCCAAGTTGGCGTTGGCACGACGTTTACCATCTTGCTGCCACTGCCGCAGCCGGCGACCCCAAACGCAGCCGATGACCGCTCTGACGAGCCGGCGAACATCACGTCGTAGCTTTTTCAGGAAGGAATCCACCCGCAATGTCAGTTCCCGTTACCGTGCTGGCGCACTTCCGCGCCAAACCAGAGCACCTCGCGGACGTTCAAACGGCGCTGGCCGAGTTAATTGCCGCAACCCGGCAGGAGGCGGGCTGTCTATCGTATGTGTTGCATGTTGCCCAAGACGACCCGACCGCCTTTGTGATGATCGAGCGGTGGGCCAGCCCCGAGGCCCTCAAAGCCCACTTTGCGCAGCCGCATACCCAAGCGGCCCTGGCGCGTATCCCGCCCTGGTTGGCCGAGGACGTGCGCATTTCACGATGGACGGAAGTCGAACTCACCAGACCGGAGCCCGTGTAGAACCGCATTGGAGGTGGACGAACGATGGAATACCGACAACTGGGCCGGACGGACATGCGCGTCAGTGTCCTGGGCTTTGGTGGCGCGGAAATCGGCTTCACGCCGGGCGTGACGCAGGGTCAAGTAACCACGTTACTGGCGGCCGCCATAGATGCCGGCCTCAACGTGGTTGATACGGCCGCCGCTTACCAATCAAGCGAAGCCATGCTCGGCATCGCGCTGGAGGGACGCCGGCAGAATGTTTTTTTGTTGACGAAGTGCGGCGCCGTGGACGGTTTTACCCACTATGACTGGTCCACCGAAGGCGTTCTGAGCCACATTGCCGAAAGTCTCCGGCGGCTGCGGACGGATTACCTCGATCTCGTGCAGTTGCATTCCTGCGACGTCGAAACCCTGCGTCAGGGGGACGCCATCGTGGGATTGCAGCGCGCGCAAGAGAAAGGCTGGACGCGCTACATCGGCTACAGCGGAGATGGCGCGGCGGCGAGATTCGCCATTGAGCTGGACGTCTTTGACACGCTGCAAACTTCCATCAGCATTGCCGACCAGGAAGCTCTCGACTTGACGCTGCCGCTGGCCCGTGAACGCCACCTGGGTGTCATTGCCAAGCGTCCGGTGGCGAATGCTGCCTGGCGAACCGGCCAGAAACCAAAAGACCCTTATCACCACGCCTACTGGGAGCGGCTGCAAAAGCTCGACTACCCGTTTCTCACCTGGGACCTGGACGCGGCGGTTGGACACGCGCTGCGCTTCACGTTGTCGCAGCCGGGCGTGCATACGGCCATCGTGGGAACGACCCAACCCGGTCGCTGGGAAGCCAACGCGCGCCACGTCCTGGCCGGGGCGCTGCCGGACGCCGACATTGCCGCGATTCGTGACCGCTGGCAAGCGGTCGCCGATGCGTCCTGGGTTGGCCAGGTGTGAGCCGGAACTTGCCGCCATCATCGGTCAGGCCGGGTGGTAGGAGGCCGCGACGGTTGGGCGTTCGACCAACAGTGTCGCGGCGGCAGCGGCCAACAAGCTCGTCCCACCGAGCAGCACGACGTAGAGCGGATTGCCACCCAACACATACTTGACCAGGGGTTGGAAGGTCAGCGCCGCGGCAATTTCAGGCAGCACGATGAAGAAGTTGAACACGCCCATGAAGACGCCCATCCGATGGGCGGGGAGCGCCCGCGCCAGCATGGCGTAGGGCATCGCCAGAATCGAGGCCCAGGCAATCCCGACCCCCACCATGGCGACCAATAGCCAGTAGCGATTGGTGGCGAGTCCGGTCGAGAGCAATCCCAATCCGCCACACGTCAGGGACGCGGCATGAACCATGCCGCAACCATACCGCGCTGCCAGCCGTGGCAGCGCAAAGGCGACAATGAAACAGACCACGGAATAGGTTGCAAAGCAGATGCCACCCCAGTTGATGCCTTCGTCGTAAGCCGGAGCGGCAGGGTCGGTTGCGCCGAAGACCGACCGCGCAATGGCCGGGCCAAAAAAGAGCCACATGCAAAACAGCCCTAGCCAAGTCAAAACCTGCACGACGGCCAGGCGCGTCATGACGGTAGGCATACTGGTTAGCGCGGTGCCGATGTCTTTTATCCAGTCGAAAAATCCGGCTTTGGCCTGCTCGCGCCGGAAGGCTTCCAGGTCGGCCGGAGGGTCTTCGGGGGTGGTCAGCACCGTGACGAGCACCGCGCCAAGAAAGACGGCCGCGCCAAGCTGAAAGGCGTAGAGCGTAGCCAGTGGGACGCCATTGGCCGCGCGCCCGGTAACGGCCAGCCACTCCCGCAACACATAGGGCAGGACGTTGGCCAGGGTCGCGCCCACGCCGATGAAGAAACTCTGCATGACGAATCCGAGCGGGCGCTGTTCGTCATCGAGGCGGTCGGCGACAAAGGCCCGAAACGGTTCCATGCTGATGTTGATGCTGCTATCGAGTATCCACAGCAGGGTTGCCGCCGCCCAGAGCGCCGGGGAGTGTGGCATGGCCAAGAGCGCCAGGCTGGCCAGAATGGCCCCAGTCAAAAAGTAGGGGCGGCGGCGACCCAGGCGCGTCCAGGTACGGTCACTGAGCGCCCCGATGATGGGTTGCACGATAAGACCGGTCATGGGCGCGGCAAGCCACAGCAGTGGGATCTCGTCAGGCTGCGCGCCGAGCTTTTCGTAAATGGCGCTCATATTGGCCATCTGAAGCCCCCAACCAAACTGGATGCCCAGAAAGCCAAAGTTCATGGTGAAGATGTCGCTCAGTGAGCGGCGGCGCGAAGGGACACTAGACAATGCCATGACGCTCCGGGTCGGGACGCAACTGAGTTGGCACATTGGTGCGGTAAGCCAAGTGGCATCTCAGCGTCCACAATAAAAATTTTTCCTGTGAACAACCAAGGGGGTGGGTTGACACGGCGCATGATAGTTCGTAAGTTTTCACACGCTCTAACATTCTTGTAACGCAGCGTCAATGGTTATGACGCGCGCTCTGGGTTCCCCAAGCCCCAAGAGATGTGCGTGATATGGCCGCTCTACAAAGATACGTAAGAAAAAGGATGGTCATGTCTAGTCCCTGAACCGGATGGATTGTCCGGGTTACAAGAGCTTTGTTTCCTTGGAGGAAGTCTCACTATGTCCACCGCTCACTTGGCGCGGGTCGGACGACGCACGCGCCGCGGCCGGTTGCTTGACAACGGCTGGCTGGCAATGTCCTGTCGTGCCTGCCGGCGCATCGCTTTTCTGTCCCTGCTTGTGGCGCTCACCAGCCCGGTCTGGGCGCAGAGTGACACGGCACGTTTGACCGGCGTCGTCACCGACAACAGCGGCGGCGTCATCGCCGGCGCAACCGTCACGGCGACCGACACCGCCACGAACGCCAAACTTGAAACGACCACCAATGCCGATGGCGTCTATGTGTTCCCAGTGCTCAAAGCGGGAACGTACCTCGTCGAGTTTTCAGCCCCTAACTTCAAGAAGCTTGCGCGCCCGGATGTCGTGTTGCGCGTCAATCAAGTGGTGAGCCTCAACGTTGAAGTCGAACCCGGCAACATCACCGATGTGGTCGAAGTCACAGCCGGCGCGCCACTCATTGAAACGGCGAGTTCGTCCGTCGGACAAACGATCACGGGTCGCCAAATTGTTGACCTTCCCATCAACGGACGCAACTTCACGCAGCTTGCCACGCTCGTTCCCGGCGTGACGCGCGGCACACCCGGCAGCAACGCGGACGGCTCTGGCGGCAACGCCGAGACGTTCCGGCAGGGTGACACTGGCTCCGCCGCGCTTTCGGCTAACGGTTTGCGGGAACAAAACAACAACTTCACGTTGGACGGCATTGATAACAACGAATCCATTGTCAACAGCATCGTCTTTTTCCCACCCATCGAGGCTATCGAGGAGTTTCGCGTCATCACCAGCGTCGCCCCGGCCGAGTTCGGACGCGGTGGCGGCGCCATCGTCAGCGCCACGATTCGTTCTGGCTCAAACGACTTTCACGGGTCGGCCTTTGAGTTCTTCCGCAACTCGGCCATGGACGCGCGCGCGACCGACCTCGTTGGGTTCGTCCCGCCCAAGCCGGTGTTCATTCGGAATCAGTTTGGCGGCACGTTTGGCGGCCCCATTCGCCGCGACAAGACGTTTTTCTTTGTGGATTACCAGCAGTTGCGGCAGCGGTTGCCACGTGAAGAAGGGCGCACCTTTACTGTGCCGACGGCGCGGATGCGCCAGGGTGATTTCAGCGAGTTGTTGAATCCAAACTTCACCGGTCTTGGCGCGGCCGTGCAAATTTTTGACCCTGTGACCGGGTTGCCGTTCGCCGGAAACATCATTCCTCAAAATCGGCTCGACCCGGCCGCCGTGCGATACCTGAACTTTTTCCCGCTGCCTGATCTGACCGACCGCGCGCGCTTCAACTTTTTCAACCGGCAACTCCAGCGGCAAAACTTCAAGAGTGGTGATGCGCGGCTGGACCATCGCTTCACCGAGCGCGATAGCGTCTTCGTGCGCTTCAGTATTGCCGACGACCCGCAGTTCGACCCGGGCCGCCTCGGCATCAACGCCCAAACCGGCTTTGGTTCGGGCACGAACCGGCAGTTCAACCACAGCGTCATGGGCAACTATACGCGCGTGTTCACGCCAAACGTCGTCAACGAACTGCGCTTCGGCTACGTCAAGCAAAACATCGAGTTTCTGCCACTCGGTTTCGGCACCGACCTCAACCGCCAGCTCGGCATCCCCGGTATCAACGGCGTGACGCGCGCCAACGGCATTTCCCTCATCGGCGGGGGCAATGGCGACTTTCTGGAATACCTGGGGGACTTTGGCGAGTTCATCCTGAACCAGCGAACGATCCAGTTCACCGACGCCGTAACTTGGGTGGCCGGTAATCACTCGGCCAAGTTTGGCGCATCGATCATCCAGCGCAACATCCGCTCGGTGCAGGCCGATTTCAGCAAAGGCTTTTACTTCTTCTCTGACCAGGTGGTCACGTTCCAGCCGGGCGGACCGCCACCGGCCAGTCCAGGCCTTGGCCAAACCGGCTATCAAGTTGCGCAAATGCTGCTTGGACGCACGGCTTTTACCACGACGGCCAACCCGGAAATTCCCGCCGCGACCACGCGCAGTTACGAGATGGGTTTCTTTGCCCAGGACGACTGGCGCGTTACCCGGCGGCTGACGCTCAACGCCGGGCTGCGTTACGAGCTGTTTACGCCGTACTATGAACTGCGGAACCGGATGGCGAACTTCGACCCGTTCAGCGGGCGGATTTTGCTTGCCGGACGCGATGGGAATTCCCGGTCGCTGGTGGATACCGACCGCAACAACTTTGCCCCGCGCATCGGCGCGGCTTTTGATTTGTTCGGCAGTGGGCGGGCAGTGCTGCGCGGTGGATGGGGTATCTTCTATTCACTCGACCGAGGCGGGATCGCCAACCAGTTGACGCAAAACCCCCCGTTCATCGTGACGCAGTTCCGCTTCGACGGCCCTGGGTCGAATGTTCGCCTGAGCGAGCCAATCCCGCCGCCTGATCCGATCAATGTGGCCTCGCCAAACTTGCCACCCGGTACGCAGATTCGCTTCACGCCGCGCAATACGCGCAACACGCGGGTGCAGCAGTTCAATGTGACGTTTGAGTATCAGTTGACGAATTTTCTGGCGGCTCACGTCGCCTACGTCGGCACGCGCGGCGACAACGTGACAGCCGTCACGACCGTCGGTGGCTTTGGTGATGCCGAAATCACGCGGCGGCTGACGACCATTGCCAATGTCGGTGAGTCGCGCTACGACTCGCTCCAGATCAAGGTCAATCAGCGGGCGTGGAAGGGGTTGAGCTACTTGGCGGCCTACACGTTTGGGAAAGCCACCAACAACTCGCCGGGTCCGTTCCCCGGAACGGGCGGGGCTGGACGCTCGACCCCGTCGGACCCGGATGGGCTGGCGCCGGGGCTGGCCGACTACGATGTGCGCCATCGGTTCACCCTGGCTTTCAACTATGACCTTCCCTTTTTCAAGGATGCCAGCAATCGGGTAGTTCGGGCCCTGCTGTATGGCTACCAGTTCAACGGTATCCTGACCCTGCAAGGTGGGACGCCTTTCTCGGTCTTTGGTGGGGATGGTGGACGCGCGCGCCTGGTGCCAGGGCAAGACCCGACCGCCGGACCGCGCAGCGCGGCCCGGTGGTTCAACACGGCGGCCTTTGCCCCATCGGATAATCCCTCCCAGCAGTACCCACGCAACGCTTTTCTGCGGTCGCCGGGTATCTCAACCGTGGACGGCTCGATCTTCCGGCGTTTCGCTATCACCGAGCGCGTCAATCTGGAGTTTCGGGCTGAGGCCTTCAACCTGTTCAACAAGCCGCAGCTTGGTATTCCAAACTTGTTTCTCGGCGGTGATTTTGGGCGCATCTTTTCGGTGCGCAACCGCTCGAACCGCTCGGTGCAACTCGGCTTGCGACTGTCCTTCTAATCGCAAGCCTTTTCAGGCGCGTGGGTGGCTCGAGCGCCCACGCGCCGCTGCCTCTACCGCACATGAAACAAACAGGATGGTTGGGTCGTCTGCCCGTCTTCTGGGGCCTTTGGCTAGCCTGGACCGTGCCGATCTGGGGACAGTCCATCACCAAGGTCGAGCCGCCGGACTGGCCGACGGTGCGCCGCCCGACGACCCTCCAGTTGCTCATCACCGGCGACGGCCTGGCCCAGGCGCGGTTGCGCAGCGCCACGCCTGGCGTCACGCCCGGCAAGGTGGACGTATCGCCGGATGGACGGTACGCCTTCTGCGAACTGACCGTGACGCCAGCAGCCCGACCCGGCCCGGTCAGCCTCAGCTTGGCAACGCCAAATGGACAAGTCGGCGTGCCGTGGGCGGTGTTTGCGCCTCTGCCCCGGACAACAGCGTTTCGCGGATTGTCGCCGGATGACGTGCTCTACTTGGCCATGATTGACCGCTTCGCCAATGGCGATGCGGGCAATGACTCGCCGCCAGGCATGCCCGCTGCCGACCGCGCCAATCCCAGGGCCTACCACGGCGGCGATCTGCGCGGCGTCATCGAAAAACTCGACTACTTGCAGCAGCTTGGTGTCACGGCCATCTGGCTCACGCCGGTCTATGACAACGACGATGCCAGCGAGGATTACCACGGCTACGGCGCGACGGATTTTTACGCCATCGAGCAACGGTTTGGGACACTCGAAGATTACCAAACGCTGGCGGCGGAAGTTCGGCGACGCGGCATGAAGCTGCTTCAGGATGTCATCCCAAACCACACCGGGCCGCGTCACCCGTGGGTACGCCAACCGCCGACGCCGACTTGGTTCAACGGCACGCCGGAGCAGCACCTGACGTGCAACTTCGACATCCCGACGCTGACTCGCCCGGAAGCCACCCCGGCAGCGCGCGCCCTCGTGCTGGAAGGCTGGTTTGCCGGCATCCTGCCTGACCTCAACGGCGCAGATGAGCGATACAAACGCTATGCCATCCAAAACGCGCTCTGGTGGGCGGAAAAGGTCGGCCTCGACGGGATGCGGGTGGATACCTATCCCTACGTTGTCCGGTCGTTCTGGCGCGACTGGCAGCGCGCCATTGATGAAGCCTTTCCAAAGTTGACGGCCGTCGGCGAAATCTGGCACGGCGATCCAAAGGTCATCAGCTTCTTTCGGGGCGGCAGGACCGGCTGGGACGGGATTGATACCGGACTCCGGTCGCAGTTCGACTTCCCGCTGTTTTACGCCATTCGGAACTTCGCCGGCGGAGACGCACCGGTGACGGCGCTGATCGATGTGCTGCGGCAGGACGCCCTGTACGGCGATGCCCGGATGAATGTGACCTTCGTCGGCAATCACGATGTGCCGCGCCTGATGCGCGCCATGGGCGGCGACCTCCGCCGCGCCCAGTTGGCAACGGCGCTCCTGATGACGCTGCGGGGCATTCCGCAGCTTTATGCCGGCGATGAAATCGGCATGGATGGCGGCGAAGACCCAGACAACCGGCGTGATTTTCCCGGCGGCTTTGACGCCGCGCCGAATGCTTTTACTGCGAGCGGGCGCGCGCCCGATGAACAGCGCATCTGGTCGGAAACGCAACGCCTGATTGCGCTCCGCCGGGCGCATCGGGCCCTCCGCCAAGGCAAGCACACCGACTTGGTTGCGACGGGCAAACAGTGGGCGTTTCTGCGTGACGATGGACGGGAAAAACTCTTGGTCGTCGTCAACGGAGCGGATGGGGAAGCCGCCGAGGTGCGCATCCCGTTGGCGCTGGTTCGTCCGGCCCGCATCCGGCGGCCGGTGGTTTTGAAGGCGCTGCATGGTTCCTCGCCGATGACCGAGTGGCAACTGGAGCCGCAAACGATTTCGGTTCGGGTCGAACCCTTTGGCTATCGCGTGTACCACGTCCAATGAAGGAGCACAACGAATGAAGGCCGCAAGCTTGGCGCTCGTGGTATGGCTGCTGGCTTCCCTGATGCCGCCGATTGGGGCGATGCCCCCGGCGGCCGCGCCCGGCGACGCGCCCGGCCGTCCCGGCGTGAAAGCCACCTGGACTTCCGGCGGCAAACTCGGCGTTGGCACGGCCGTCAGCCGCCGGTCGCGCGTCTGGTTCACGTTAGGGGATACGGGCCTCACCGAAGTCTATTACCCAACGGTGGATATGCCCAACGTGCGGTCCCTGGACTTCATCGTGGTTGGGCCGGGCTATGTCGGGTGTGAATCGCGGGATGCCGTCGAGCGCCGCACCGTGCGGACCCGTGACGACGCCCTGGCCTTTGCCCAGACGACGAGTGACGGCCGGCGCTGGCGCATCGAAAAACGCTACGCCTGCGACCCGACCCGCGACGCCTTGCTCATTGAGGTCAAGGTCATCGCGCTCGACGGCGGAACCTATGACGTGTTCGCCCTGTTCGACCCGGCCGTGGCCAATAGCGGGCTGGGTGACACCGGGGAGCATCTGGAGAAAACGCTCGTGGCCTTTGACCGGGATGCCGCGACCAACCGAACCATTGCCGTCGCGTTGGCGGCGCAACCCGCGTTCAGCGCCGTGTCCAGCGGCTTCGCCGGCGTCAGTGACGGGTGGACCGACCTCATGCTCGACGGTCGCCTCGATAACCGTGAACAACGGGCCGCGAACGGCAACGTCGTCCAGATCGGACAACTCGCCGCCCCGCAGACCACGCTGGCGCTGGCCTTTGCCGAACGTTCGGAAACGGCCGCGCAGGTCGCCGCGGCCGCGCTGGCGGACGGCTTTGCCGCCGTCACGGACCGCTACGAAGCCGAATGGCAGCGCTTCACCGCGCGGTTGCCCACCGTGGCGCCGGAATTTCGCGCCCAGTTTGCCGTGGCCGCCATGACCTTGTTGGCGCATGAAGACAAGACCTACCCCGGCGCAGGCGTGGCCAGCCTCAGCATTCCGTGGGGCGAAGCGGCCGACGCCGACCGCCCGACATCCGGGGGCTACCATCTCGTCTGGTCACGCGACCTCTACCATGTCGCAACCGCGTGGCTGGCCATCGGCGACAAGGAAGCCGCCGCGCGCGCGCTTGATTACCTGTTCCTCGTGCAGCAATCCGCCGACGGCAGCTTTCCCCAAAATAGCTGGCTGGATGGGCGTCCCTACTGGCCGAGTGTCCAGTTGGATGAAGTGGCGTACCCGCTCATCCTCGCCTGGCAGCTTGGACGGTTCGACCCACGCACCTACGCCCGGCACATCCGTCCGGCGGCCGAGTACCTGTTGCGCCACGGCCCCGCTACACCACAGGAGCGCTGGGAGGAAGAAGAAGGTTACTCCCCCGCCACCATTGCCGCCGAAATAGCCGGTCTGGTTTGCGCTGCCGACGTTGCCCGACGCCTGGGACGGATGGAAGATGCCGACCGTTACGAGCAGACCGCCGACCGGTGGGCGGAAGGCGTCCAGCAGTGGTGCTACACGACGACGGGGCCGTGGGACGAAGGCGAAGCCGAGCGCGGTTACTACTTCCGAATCAACAACAACCGCGATCCGAATGACGGCTTCAAGCTCGACATCAACAACGGCGGCGGACTGCATGACGAACGCCACATCGTGGATGCTGGCTTCCTCGAACTCGTTCGGTTGGGCATTGTTCCGGCCAGTGATCCCAAAATCATGCGCTCACTGCGCATCGTTGACCGGGTCATCCGGGTCGAGACACCGCTCGGGCCGGGCTGGTATCGGTATAACCACGATGGCTACGGCGAACGCCCCGACGGCAGCGGTTGGCAGGACAAAGGCATCGGGCGGTTGTGGCCGCTGCTGACTGGTGAGCGTGGCGAGTATGCCGTTGCGCTCGGCGAGGATGCGACCCCCTATGCCAGAACCATGCTGGCCTTTGCCGGTCCGGCGGGCATGCTGCCGGAGCAGGTCTGGGATCGGACCTATCCGGCCGACGCTCGTTATCGCATCGGGCAGGGCACCGGAAGCGCCACGCCCCTGGCCTGGAGCATGGCGCAGTTTGTGCGGCTGGTAATGTGCCTTGAGCAGCGGCGCGTCGTGGAGTGTCCCCAGGTCGTGTTCAACCGCTATGCCGGCGCGCGGACCCGCTAACTTGCTCCAGGCCTTGCCTGAAGACCTCGACCCGGCGCTGGTATTCGCGCCGGCGTCGTTTCCACCGCCTACTGAAGGGCGCTGTTTTCGCGGTAATCGGTGGCGCAGCAGCCTGTGTAGCGCTTGAAAGCCCGCGAAAAGTAGTCGCTATCGGCAAACCCAACCTTGAAAGCCACTTCCTTGATGGTGGTGCAGTTGGCCGTCATCAGCAACTGCTTGGCGGCTTCGAGGCGCGTCTGTTGCAGCAGTTGCCGGAAGCGCATGCCAGCATGCCGATTGAGCAGCCGGGACAGTTGCCCCGACGACAGGTTGAGCCGTGTGGCGACCGCCCGCAGGTTGAGGCTTGGGTCTTGATAGTGCGCCGCCACGACTTTCATCACCCGGTCCATCAGGAAGGCTTCGGCCGGTGGCTCCAAATCGGCAGTCGTGGGCAGCGGAAACATGCTCTTGAGCGACTGCGCCGCCAACCACACTTCGTCCGATGATGAGGCGCTCAGCATGAAGTCGGCCGAAACCGTATTCTTGACTTCCAGCGGCGCTTGCCCATTTGAAAACTCATGTGACCGCCGCAAGAAGACCAGACAGGCATCCGGCGCGACCCGGCGCAGCTCGTTGACGATCCGGCGCCGAATCGGAAACAGTGAAACGCCAACAATAATGATTTGATACTTGCTGAGTTCGGAGAGCCGCGTTCCAGCTTCTGCCAAGGTGTACGTGGCCGTCACCGGAAGCCCAAACTTCTCAACTGCTTTGGCGGCATGGTCCAGCTCGTCAATCACAGCCACTTGGTAAGCCGGAACGTGACCGTTCGTGTAGTTACCCATCACATCCTCCTTGTGACGCGCGCGCGACAAGCGCTGCAACAGGCTTCGCAAACCGTTTCAAGGCTAGCGTTTTTGAATAGCGCCGCCTGGTTATCACTAGGCTGGAAAAATCTAATGACGGGAGGGACGTTACTCTATTCCAGCTAGCGGGGCAAGATTTTTCTGCGTCAAAGAATCCAGGTGAATTTTCTGGTTTGCTGATTGCGCGTTGGCCGTGGGTGTGGGCGTTGGCGCATTATTTGGCAACCGCCCGGTAGCGCCCAAGCGCCATGAGCGGGAAATAGTTCCGGTAAAAGTGATAGTTCATGTAGAAATGGTTGGGAAAGCCGGTGCCGGTAAATTCGGCTTCCGTCCAACTGCCGTCGTCGTTCTGGTGGGTCACGAGGTACTCGACGCCGCGCCGCGCACAATCAGATTTGCCTTCACCCCCGGCCATCAAGCCCAGGACCGCCCAGGCCGTTTGCGACGGCGTGCTTTTCCCAACCCCCATCAGCTTCCGGTCGCCATAACTGGCGCAGGTTTCGCCCCAGCCACCGTCTTCATTTTGGCAGGAGTTGAGCCACTGCGTGCCGCGCATGATAAAAGCCTCGCGCGGGTCGAGGCCGAGCGCCACCAGCCCGCAGATCACCATGTGCGTGCCGTAGATGTAGTTGACACCCCACCGTCCCCACCAGCAGCCCTCCGGTTCCTGCTTGCTCTTGATGAAAGCGATGGCGCGTTCGACCTTTTCAGGTGAAGCCGGATAGCCGGTCACGCCCAACATCTCCAGAATGTGACCGGTGAGGTCGGCCGTTGGCGGGTCAATCATGGCTTTGAGGTCGCCATAGGGAATCTCATTGAGGATTTCAAAGTCGTTATCTACGTCGAACGCGCCCCAGCCTCCGTTTTTGCTCTGCATGGACAGCGTCCATTCGGTCGCCAGCTTCAACCGGCGCTGCTTTTCGGCTTCGTCTGTCAGCTTCAAGCGGTGGAGCGCCATGATGACGACGGCCGTGTCGTCCACATCGGGGAAGAAGTCATTCCAGAACTCAAATGCCCAGCCGCCGGCCGGTCCGGTTTTGTTTTTGAACCGCCAGTCACCATCCCGCCGGATTTGCTTTGACAGAAGCCACTCACCGGCTTTGACCAGCGCCGGATGGTCGGGCGGGAGTCCCGAATCAAGCAGCGCCAGGATGGTCAGGCCGGTATCCCAGACCGGCGACACGCAGGGTTGGGTATGAAACTCGTCGTCGGTTTCGATGCAAAACCGCTCAACCGCTTCAATGCCCTTCTGCATCACCGGGTGGTCGGGCGCATAGCCGCGGCAGTGCAGGCCCAGCAGCGAGTTGAGCATCGCCGGAATGATGCCGCCCCAGTCGCCGCTGTCATCCTGGTGTTCGAGTGTCCAGCGTTCGGCGCGGGCGAGAGCTTCGGCCTTGCGGGGCGAGACGTTCAACCGCTCCATGAGCTTGAGCAGGTTGTCCAGACCGATAAATGCGCCACCCAGTGAAAACAGGCCGTCGGGATTCGGGAGGGCAAGGTTGGCGTTGGCGCGGCCTTCGGCGTACAACTCGTCCACGTTCCCGCCCGGCACTTTGACGACCGGCTTCTTGTCGCTGACCAGCAGGAGTGGCACGGTCGAGCTGCGCGCCCAACTGGCGAGTTCGTAAATGGTGAAGGGAAACCAGTCGGGCAGAAGCATGATCCAGGCCGGCAGCGTCGGGCAGCCTTCCCAGGGGAACGCGCCGAACAACGCCAGGTGAATCTTGGTGAAGACCCGCGCCTTGGTGACGCCGCCGCGCGCCAGGATGAAGTCACGCG
The DNA here is from genome assembly GCF_018304825.1 of Chloracidobacterium validum. NCBI lineage: Bacteria > Pseudomonadati > Acidobacteriota > Blastocatellia > Chloracidobacteriales > Chloracidobacteriaceae > Chloracidobacterium > Chloracidobacterium validum. The sequence continues at coordinate 31,015 of NZ_CP072649.1, read as the reverse complement.
CCTGCGCCATGTGGGGCGCCTCAGGCGCGTCGCCCAGCAACTTGAGCGCAAAGTAGGCTTCAATGGTCGTGGACAGTTCGCCGCCATCACCGTAATACAACTCCCACCCGCCATGCGCCCGCTGTTGGCGGCGGAGGTAGGTGCGAATCTTCTCGAACTGCCGCGCGCGCGCGCCGTCCGTGCCGAGGACTTTGTGAAGAAACACGTATTCAGCCGTCAGGGTCACATTCGCTTCGAGTTCGGCCCACCAGTAGCCTTCGGGATACTGCTTTGCCAGCAAGTAGTCCTGGGCGCGACCAATCGCCGCCTGGACAGACGCGGCCGATGCCGGCGCCGGGCGAACCGTCCGCGTGGCGAGCGCAAGAGGTGATTCCACAACAGGCTGCACGACACGGGGCGCAAATCCGGTCATAGGCAAACGTTTCCTCCCGTCAAACAGGTCAGATAGTCTCCGCTATCCGCGCGCGGCGGCAGCGCAAAGTCGGCAAATCTATATCAAAAGTGGGGCTTGTGCCTACTGCGGAGCGCCCGGCCGCGACGGCATGGCTTGGCGCGGAAGAACGGCGCGGTGTAAACTTTAGTCAGCTTTTTTACTCTTCCCGGAGCTTAGGTATTTCCTCATGGCAATTGTGAATGAAGCGGCCGCGCCTGCCGTCCGCCACCATCCTTCCCGCAGCGGCTTTGGACTGCGCGCTGAAGTTCACGACGAAATCAAGAATGACTTTGACAGTGTCTTGGTTCAACTCATCAAGGCCGCCGGCGGGACGCATCAGGTCGGACGGCTGACCTTTCGGCTCGCCCAGGAGTTTGGGTTTTGCTATGGCGTCGATCATGCGCTCGACTTGGCTTATGAAACCCACGTCCGGTTTCCTGATCGGCGGGTCTATCTCACTGGTGAAATCATTCACAACCCAACGGTCAACGAACAGTTGGCGAAAATGGGCTACTCCTTCCTGCGTCCGGGGGATGACGTGACCGCCGATGACATCGTGCTCATCCCAGCCTTTGGCGCACCGACCCATGAGCTGGAGCGCCTCAAAAACGTTGGCTGCCTGCTGGTGGATACCACTTGCGGATCGGTCGTCCACGTGTGGAAGCGGGTTGAGAAGTATGCCCGCGAAGGTTTTACGGCCATCATTCATGGCAAGTACGACCACGAGGAAACCGAGGCCACCCGCTCGCGGACGACGCTGTACGAGGGGGGAAAGTTCCTGGTCGTGCGTGATCGCGCCCAGGCACAGGACGTCTGCGATTACATCGAGGGGCGTGGCGACCGGGAGCGGTTTCTGGCCAAGTACGCCGCCGTGGCCACGCCGGGTTTTGACCCAGACCGCGATCTGGAGCGCGTCGGGCTGGCCAACCAGACGACCATGCTTTCCAGCGAGTCCTTGGAAATTGCCGACATGGTGCGGCGCGCGATGGAGCGGCGGTACGGCCCGGATGAACTCAAGGCGCGCTTCCGGTCATTCGACACAATTTGCAGCGCGACGCAGGAGCGCCAGGACGCCATTCTGCAACTGATCGAGGAGCCGCTCGATCTGGTCATCGTGGTGGGTGGCTACAATAGCAGCAACACCGAGCACCTGTGCGAGATTGCCTCGGAGCGCCTGCCAACCTATCACATCAACGCGCCGGAGTGCCTGGTGTCGGCGACGGAAATTCGCCACAAGCCGGCATTCAGCAAAGAGGAAGCCACCACCCAGAACTGGCTTCCGGCGGGTAACATCACGATTGGCATCACGGCGGGAGCTTCGACGCCCAACAAGGTCGTCGGCGACTGTATCGAGCGCATTGCGGCGCTGGCCGGCGCGGCCTGAGTTTGGACTATTCAGTGAGGCGCCGCCATGCTGACCGATGTTGGGCAACGCGGAGAAGAGTTTCGGCAGACGACCAAACGGCCACTGCTGGCGCCGGCGGTCGTCAAGCAGCTTTCGGCGCTGTCGCCGTGGCGGGCGACGGCGTCGCTGGTATTCGATTGGGGCATGATTGGCGGGCTAGTCGCCGCGACCATCTGGCTTGATCATCCGGTTCTGTGGTGCCTTGCCCCGTTAGGCATTGCCGCTGCCCAGCATGGCCTGGCCATTCTCGCCCACCAGGCGGCGCACTACCGGATGTATGAAACCCGGTGGCTCAACGATGCCGTCGGCGTCCTCTGCGCCGCGCCGCTGGGCGTCTCGATGCACACCTACCGCATCATTCACCGCATTCATCACAACCATCTCTACACGCCGGTTGACCCCGACATGGCGCTCATGGCGGGTTATCCGCGAGGGCGCTGGCATCTGCTCAAGAAATTCATCAAGGACTTGCTCGGCGTGACGGCGGTCAAAAATTACCTGTATTTCTTCGGCAGGCCGCTCCGCAGAGCCGCGCCCGAAAAGCCGGCCGCGCACATGTCCATCATTGACGACACTTCGCCTGCGCTGCGCCGTGCCGCCCGGCTGGACCAGCGCTTGGTGATCGCCTGCCATGTGCTGTGGCTTGGCTTGGCCATTGCAACCGGATGGTGGCGCTCGTACGTTGTCCTGTGGCTGCTTCCGCTGGTCACGTTGCTTCAGTTCGTGCTGCGGCTTCGGGCGCTCTGCGAGCATGGGGCTGTGCCGGACACCTCGACGCCGTTGCGCGCGGCGCGGACAAATCTGGTGCCGTGGTACGTCCGCTGGTGGCTCTTTCCCCATCAGATGCACTACCACATCGAACACCATCTTTACCCCAGCGTGCCGCATTACCGGCTGCCGGCCTGTCATGCCGCGCTGCGCGCCGCCGGGGCGCTGGCGGAAGCCGAAGTTTCACCGTCGCTGCGCGCAACCTGGCGGAAGTTCTTCGCGCCGGCCGCGCCAACGGCGATGTAAGCCGGCCCCGTGCGCCAGGACCGGGCAGCACGCCGACTACCAACCGACCGGCAGAAGCGTCGGCCGGGCCGTCGGGCGTGCCGCGCCGCAGACCCAAGCGCCCAGGTTGGCGTTCCCCATACCCTCTGCGCGCTGCCTGCGCCCTGATCGCCCGACGACACCAAGGCGCGTTTTCTCTGGAGCTGGCTTTTAGCCAACGTCACATGAGTACCAGGGCGGCGAAATCGTGTGTATGTCCGACCGCCGAAGTACGTTGCCACCGGCCGGTCATTGGTCGAATGATGAAGTGAGGAGGGTCTTGGCATGGGTAGGCTAGCCGTAAACACGCCGGCGTTGCCGGTTGAAACCGAGATCAAGCTGGCTCTGTCCCCGGAGCACGTCCGACGGCTCCGGCGCCACCCGCTGCTGCACGCCATCTGTCCGACGCGCGCCAAACTGCACACCGTTTACTTTGACACGCCTGACGCGGTGCTCCTGCGGCATGGGGTTACCCTCCGTTTGCGCCACGCCCGGCGGCGCTGGTTACAGACACTCAAGGCCTGCCCAGGCGCAAGCGGGGTACTGGCGCAGCGCGCCGAGTGGGAAACCCCGGTGACCGCCGCCCGTCTTCAGCTCGACCGGCTACCGCCGGAAGCCCAGGCTTGCCTGCCGCCGGACACCGGCGCAGCGCTGTCCCCCTGCTTTGAGACCGTCATCCGGCGCGAGACCTGGGACATGGTTCAGGAGGCCGCGCGCGTCGAGATCGCGCTTGACCGGGGGGAAGTGCGGGCCGGTGACCTTGCTTGGCCGATTTCGGAACTCGAACTCGAACTGAAACACGGCTCTGCCGAGGCGCTGTTTGACGTGGCCGAAGCCTTGGTAACCGCCCTTCCGTTGGGTCTGGAGCCACGCAGCAAGGCGCAGCGGGGCTACCAACTCATCGGCGCGCTGCCACTGACGCCGACCAAAGCGATGTTGCCGGAGCTGGACGGCGGCGCTCCGGCGCTGAAGTCTTTTGCCGACATTGCGCGGAACTGCCTGCGCCAGTTTGAGGCGAACCTGCCGGGATTCCGGCTGGCGGCCGACCCCGATCCTGAGTACATCCATCAGATGCGGGTCGCCCTGCGCCGCCTGCGGGCAGCCGTCGGACTGTTGCGCTTCACGGACTATGCCCCGCCGGACTGGGTGCCGGACCTGAAGTGGTTGATGGGCGAGTTGTCCCAGGCGCGGGATTGGGATGTGTTCGTCACTGAAACACTGCCGCGCATCCAACGTCATCTAGCGCAACCAGAACGCCTTGCTGTCCTGCAGCCCCTTGCCCAGCAGTTGCGCCGGGTTGCTCATGACCGTGCGCGCAGGGCCCTCGACTCACCCCGGCCGGTTCAGCTCTGGCTGCGGATAGAGCGCACGCTCATGACACTGCCCCTGACATCCCTAACGACCACCGCCTGGCTGCGGACGGCCCTGCACCGTCGCCACCGTCGGCTGACGCGCCTCGGACAACGGTTACAGGAACTCGACGCGGCCGGGCGACACGCCTTGCGGATTGCCGCCAAGAAGTTGCGTTACGGAGCGGAGTTCTTTGCCGGACAGCGTCTAAAGGCGTCCAACCGCTTCATTCGGCACCTGGCAGCGTTGCAGGATGTGCTGGGCGGGCTGAACGACGCTGCCGTGACGGCTCGTCTGCTTGATGACATCAGGCAGGTGAGTGACGTGACGGTTGGGGAAGCCCTGGGCCTGGTAAGTGGCTTTCTGGCCGGTGAACAGGCCCACCGGCTGGCCGAGCTGGAGCGGCTCTGGCGGGAGTTCCATCGGATCGAGCCGTTCTGGTCCAAGTGAGGCCAGAGTCAAGCGCGGACGGCCCAGGCAGCCAAAAACATGCCCAGCACCAGGAAGCCCTGGGCATGGGCGTTGTACCAAACTGCCTTACCGATCGGGTCAGCCAGAAACGTTCGCTGAAACCACATTTGCGGCAGCACCGTCGCGCCGACGAGACCGGCCCAGCCCCACTCGCCGAGCGTGGCCAGTAAGCCGGCTGCCGCGAGTTGTCCGGCATTGAGCACGAACACGCCGAGCCAGGCTCCCCGTCGGACCCCGAAGACCTGGGGCAAGGTGTGAATTGCCATGCGCGCGTCGCCTTCGAGCGACTTGAAATCATTGGTCGTCATGCTGCCGATGCTGGCGATGACGTAGCAGACGGCAACGGCGGTTGCCGTCCAACTGATCTGGCCCTTGAAGGCCAACTCGCCCGACATCCATGGAAGCAAGATGTAGGATGCCGCAACGGTGGCATTGCCTACCCAGACAATTCGTTTCAGCTTGATGGGTTTGGCGCTGTAGAGATGCGCGTTGACAATCCCGATCACGGCCAGGGCCACGATCCACGGGTGAATGAGATAGGCCGCGACGAGTGTCAAGCCACAGAGCAGACTGATGCCGAGCGTGGCTTCGCGCAGGCTGATGCGCCCGGAAGGAATAGGGCGGTAGGGTTCATTGATGGCGTCCACGTCGCGGTCGAAGTAGTCGTTCATTGCCTGGCAGGTTCCCGAAATGAGTGGACCGCTCATGACCAGGCCGAGCCACAGCCGCCAGTCGGCGAGACTGGCCGTCGTGAACTTGGCGCTACACAGCGCCCCGGCCACGTAAGCGCACATGATGGGAATCCAGGTGACTGGCTTGAGGAGTTCGATCCAGGCTGAAACCTTGCGGCGCATCGGCGTGGAGGCCGGAGACGCCGTTTTGGACAGCCGAAACGACGATGACGGTACGACGCCCTCTTTCACAAGCCACACGCCTCCTCCGCGCCCAATTGGGCTATTTCCAACTTATGAAATCACCCGGCTGATGCAAAATGCATTTTCGCCAACCGGTTGGAAGTGGTTGGCAACCTTGGTCTTCGTCAACCAATGCCCGATGTCTTTACCTTCTACTCTACCTTTTGCTCCGGCGTTTTCAGTTCCGGCGCGCGCGCGCCAGGCTTGGTTGCTGTGGTTGGTCGGCGTGGCGGGTGGCTGGTTGAGCCTCGGCGCTCCGGCCGCGGCCCAGTCGTCCCGCGCGGTCAAGCCGCTGGCCGCGCCCAAAATCTTGAGTCGCCACCTCACGGCGGTTGGTGGAGAAAAAGCCCTGCGGGCAGCCGGCAGCACAACCACGCGCGGTGTTGTCCAAACGGACGCCGGTGAGGCCGGGAGTTTTACGCTCGACCGAAGTGTTCCCGATCAGTTGCGGCTCGAACTGGCGTTTGACGCCGACCGCTGGTGTCTTGGCGTCAGCGGTACTTCGGCTTGGGCGCAGACCACCCGCGAGGGCGCGCGGACGCTGGTGGACGAAGCCGGACGGCAGCGTGCGCTAGAGGGATGGATTCTGGCCGGGCGACTGATTGACGCCAAAGGGCAGGGGCTTGCGACGCGCTCGCTGCCGGTGGTTGAACGCGATGGGAAGCCCTACTACCGGGTGGTCTTTACATCACGGGAACGCGCCGAGGCGACCGGCTATTTTGCTGCCGACACCGGCTTGCTGACACGCTTGGAAAGCGGGGAAGGAGCCAACCGCCGGACGTTTCAGTTTGCGGATTACCGCCTGGTCAATGGCATCCGCGAACCCTTTCAAATCACGCTCGAAGCACCGGACGAGCCGGCCCTGACGCTGACAGTGACGGAGGTCATCCGCGTTGGCGCTTTTGCCACGAATCACTTTGGGATACCCAGCCGCGAGCCGGCGCTGGATGTTTCCGCCTTACTGACGCGGATTGTGAGCAACCAGCGCGCCCTGGACGAGCGGGTGACGCAGTACACCTACACCTTACTGGAAACCATCCGCCGCCTCGATGGCGATGGGCGGGTGAAGGAAACGGAAGTCAAGACCTATGAGGTCTATCCACTCAAGGGCGGCGTGCGCGCCCGAAAACTGGTGGCCGTGGATGGGAAACCGCTTTCGGCATCGGAAGCCGAAAAGGAGCAGCGCCGGGTGGCCAAGTTCATTGAAGAAAACGAGGCGCGCCAGGAAAAACGCAAGGCCAGCAAAGCGGATGACGACGATGAAGCCCAGCGCCGGCGGCTGACCATCGCGCAGTTTTTGCGGGTCTGCGAGTTCTACAATCCGCGGCGCGAGACGTTGCGCGAGCGGCCGGTCATCGTGTGTGACTTCCGCCCACGCGCCGACTACAAACCGACCAACGACGCGGAAAAAATCATCCAAAAACTTGTCGGAACCGTTTGGCTGGATGCTGAAGATGAAGAAGTGGCGCGGCTCGAAGGACGGTTTGCCAGCGATTTCAAGGTCGGCGGCGGCCTGCTGGCCTCGCTCAAGCGCGGGGCCGCGTTTGTGTTTGAGCAGACGCGCAACGCGGAAGGCGTCTGGCTGCCACTGCGCGAAGAGTTCAACGCCGGCATCAAGGTCTTACTGCTCGCCGGTCTCAATATCAGCGTCGAGAACCGCTATGGTGACTACCGGAAGTTTTCTACCGAGAGCGAAGAAGCCACCGATGACCCCCCGGCCGAACCGTAAGCGGCCGGGGGGCTGGCGTGGCGGTCAGGCGTTGGCGGCCGTGCGCTGTTGCTGCGGAACATAAACCACTGCCGGGCCAACAACCGGCTGTGGCTGGCTGGCTGGCTGCAGCGCATGAGCCAGAATCTCGAGGCTTTCGACGAGGCGCGGGCCAGGCCGGCTGAAGTAATGCGAACCGTCCGTGACATAGACCCGTCCCTGCCGGACGGCCGGCAACGCCTGCCAGGCGGGGTGGTCGGCAAGCTGGTCCAGGTCTGCAAGTGTGCGCTCAACTGAAAAGCCACAGCACGCGACGAAGACCACTTCCGGCTGGGCAGCCACGACCTCTTCCCAAGAAAGCGTCCGTGACGGAACGCCGGCGCGTCCCAGAACCTCTTCTCCGCCGGCGAGGGCAACCAGTTCGGGGCTCCAGTGTCCACATGAAAACGGTGGGTGCAGCCACTCCAGCAGGGCGACCCGCGGCCGGTACGGGACGCCGGCCGCGCGTTCGGCGACGGCGGCCACCCGCGCTTCGAGCCTGGCGACCACCTGGCTGGCAACGCTTTGGCAGCCAACGGCCTCGGCCACCTGATGCAGACTGGCGAACACTTCGGCAAGTGACTGGGGTTCGAGGTTGACGACCCGCGGCGTTCCCGGGAGGACACAAGCTGCGGCTTTGACTTCTTCTTCGGCGACGGCGCAGACATCACACAGCGCCTGCGTCACGATGACGTCCGGTCGGAGCGCTTCGAGGGTCGGTAGGTCAAGCGTGTAGAGCGCTCGCGCCGACTGGAGCCGTTCACGGACCAGCCGGTCGATGTCGAGGCTGGAGGCGTCGGTTGGGATGAGCGTATGCGTGACTTTGGGCAAGTCGCGGACAACGGGTGGGTAGTCGCATTCGTGCGTGACGCCCACGAGCTGTGGCTCGAGTCCGAGGGCGCAGATGATTTCGGTCGCGCTGGGCAGCAGCGAAACGATGCGTACGTCGGGCATGGTCTGCCTCCAAAAGTATCGAGTGCGACTGGAATGTACGCCGACCGGCCCCCTCAGTCGAACCGGAATGCCGTGACCGAGCCTAGGCGACAGGCTGCTTGAGGTTCGGGGTCAGCATTGAACCTACATCCAAACAAACTTGGGCTGGCTTCCCTCGCGCTCAAGCGCTTTGGTTGGCAAACGTACCTTGGCTTGGCTACACTCCCGGTACGTTTTACCCGTTTTTTTAGTTGGTATGTTCGCTGTCTAACAGACTTCTGCCAAAACCGCGCGTGCTTTCCCGACCTGTCTTCAGCACCAAGCGACCGGTTGACCAACGAAGCACGCCGGCCACATTGCCCAGATAACGTAGCGGAGATTTGACCATGGGCACTGCTTCGTTCAAAAACGCCATCTTTCTGCTGGTGTGTGGAGTGGTATGCCTGGTGTGTTGTCCCATGCCTCCCCTTGCGACTCACGCCGTTTCTGCCATGTCTTGGCCCGGGCAGCCAATGAGGATGGAAGATGGACAGCGCCATGACGCTGCTTGGCACAAGCGTCACACTGGTGGAACAGTCCGGGCGGCCCGCGTTCGGTTCAACCAATCCGTCGTATCGGAGCCTGGCTCTGGTCACCAAGTAATGGCAGCTTCACTGCCTGCGATTTCTAGCTTCTCTGTCCCAGGGGAAGGGGTGGACAACACGACACGGATTGGTTTTGCCGGGACGGCGTTCGTCACCTCCAACAACACACCAGCATCCTTCGCGGTGAACAACTATGCGTACCTATCAGACCCCGTGCCGCTCGACGCAACAAGCGGATCCAGTTGGGCCATAAACGGAATTGATCCCACGTCGAGCCTGGCCTCACGCGCGGTTACATTTTCATCACTGACTATCACAGGTTTCACGCCGACTTCCGGCCCGGTCGGCACACTGGTCACTATCACCGGTACGGGCTTCGACCATCCTATTACAGGTGGGTATGGACGCAGCAAGGAGAGCAGTGGGCTAGCCGTCTTTTTCAACGGCGTGGCTGCGACCTTCACGGTCGTGAGTGACTCGCAGATCGACGCAACCGTTCCTCCCGGTGCTACAACTGGACGCATTACCGTGGAACGAGATGGAGATGTAGCGACGAGTGCGACAGACTTCGTCGTTATACTACCGCCGGTCATTAGCAGCTTCACGCCGCCGTCGGGTCCGGTGGGGACGGTCGTCACCATTTTCGGTTCAAACTTTGTGGGTGTGATCGACGTGCGCTTCAATGGGGTTGCGGCGAGCTTCACCGTTGTCAGCCCGACTCAGATCACGGCGACCGTTCCGGTTGGGGCAACGACCGGGCCGATTAGCGTCACGACGACTGCTGGGGCGGCGACGGCCACGCCCAACTTCATCGTCATAGCATCACCACCGGTTATCAGCAGCTTCACGCCGCCGTCGGGTCCGGTGGGGACGGTCGTCACCATTTTCGGTTCAAACTTTGTGGGTGTGATCGACGTGCGCTTCAACGGGGTTGCGGCGAGCTTCACCGTTGTCAGCCCGACTCAGATCACGGCGACCGTTCCGGTTGGGGCAACGACCGGGCCGATTACCGTGACGACGGCCGGCGGCACGGCGACGGGCACGCCCAACTTCATTGTCATACCGCCACCGGTCATCAGCAGCTTCACGCCGCTGTCGGGTCTGGTGGGGACGGTCGTCACCATTGTCGGTGCAAACTTTGTGGATGTAGCCAATGTGCGCTTCAACGGGGTTGCGGCGAGCTTCACCGTTGTCAGCCCGACTCAGATCACGGCGACCGTTCCGGTTGGGGCAACGACCGGGCCGATTAGCGTGACAACGCTTGCTGGGACAGCGGCCGGCAGCACGCCATTTGTCGTTCTCCAACCGCCGAGCATTCTGAGTTTTTCACCGAATTCAGGGACGGTCGGCACGTCCGTTACCATAATAGGGATGAACTTCGAGGAAGCCGTGACCGTCACGTTTGGTGATTTGCTTGCGTCATTCAGTATCGTTAGTCCAACCCAAATCACAGCGACCGTTCCAGTTGGGGCAACGACCGGGCCGATTAGCGTCACGACGCCCGCCGGAACGGCGACGAGCAGCGCCAGTTTTACCGTCATACCGCGTGTTCCCCCGCAGACCATTGGCGTGTTTCGACCTAACTCGACTTTCCTGCTCCGGCAATCCAATACGCCTGGCCCACCGGACATTGCTGTACCCCTGGGAGAACCGGGCGATCGGCCGGTCGTCGGTGATTGGGACGGTGACGGAAAATCCACCGTGGCGCTTTTCCGTAACGGACAGTTTCTCATTCGGAATGCAAATGCCGTGGCAGCACCGGTCATAACGGTGCCGTTTGGTCAGACCGGTGATGCTCCTCTGGCTGGCGACTGGACTGGAAAGGGCTTCGACAGTATCGGTGTCTTTCGACGGGGCCTGTTTCTGCTCCGTAACGCCAACACCGCCGGGAGTCCAGACATTATCGTCAACTATGGACTGCCAACCGATCTTCCCATTGTGGGTGACTGGGATGGTGATGGTCGGACAACGGTTGGTGTGTACCGTGCCTCGGCTGGTCTCGTTTTCCTGCGCAATGAGAATATTTCTGGCGACGCTGACATAAGCTTCTTTTATGGGATAGCAACCGACTTCCCTGTGGCGGGAGACTGGGATGGAGATGGCGTCACGACCCTTGGGGTTTTCCGGTCTGGAGTCTTCTTCTTCCGAAACACCAATACGACTGGTTTTGCCGACTTCGTCGTAAGCTTTGGGCAAGCTGGCGACATTCCACTGGCCGGACGATGGAGAGACGCGCCACTCATTCCTCCGGGTGATTTTGGCACCGGCAACTCCACGGTGGTCTGGCGTAACCAGACGACCGGGCAGAGCGCCATCTGGGTCATGGACGGGACGAGCTTCGTGCGGAGCGAGTTCCTGCCCTTTGCTGAAGATTGCTGGGTCATTGGTGGCACAGCGGACTTCACCGGTGATGGGAACACCGACCTTCTGTGGCGTAACCAAACCATTACGGGTTTTGATGCCTTGTGGGCCTTTGCGGGGGTGATCCCAACGGCGTCGCTGCCAATAACGCCGGAGCAAACCGATCTCAACTGGACGCTTTCAGGGACGGGTGATTTCAATCTGGACGGCCGGCCGGACATCATCCGCCGCAACACGGTGACGAATGCCGTTGAGCTTTGGCTGATGAACCGCGTGACACGTGCGCAAGTCGTCCCCTTGTCCATTCCCGGCCTACTGCCGACCGAAACGATTGTCGGAAGTGGCGAGGTTGGTAATGTGGAAATCCCACCTGGCGGGAGTGGACAGGTTGAAAGCAGTCAGACCCCTGAACTCTTCCTGTATGACCGAGCTACCGGGGCGGCGCGGGTTGTCACGGTGATTGAAGATACGGCAGTGGATAGTCGTCCGCTCCCGTCGCCCGGGCCGGCTTGGCAACTGGCAGCGCTTGGCGATTACAACCAGGATGGAAGCACTGATCTCGTGTGGCGCAACCTGACCACGGGACAAAACGTTATCTGGCTCCTGCGCGATCTGGCGCTGGTGCAAAGCGTGGCACTCCCTACCGTCCCCGATCCGCGCTGGCAAATTGTTGGGCCGCGTTAGTGCGCGGCCCTGTCCCTTTGCGCTCAGCTCAGTCTGCTGATTGTCTGAGAAAGGCTTCGTAGCGGCGGCGGTCGCCGCGGGGCATTTCCTTGATGTAGATATACACGACCCAGTTGCGGCCGTCCGGCGCGCGGTTGTAGCGCACGGCAAAGCCACTCATGTGGACCGTCCCATCGGGCAGGTCAACTTCAATGTCCAGCCGGTTTTTGAAAGCCACTGTGTGGTCGCGGATGATGTTGAGCTGACCGGTTTCAATCGTGCCGGTCAGAATGCGCATGCCCTGGGGCGAAGCTTCCTGAACCCGTCCCGGAATCGTTCGGGAACGATTGCCTTCGTCATCGGCGTCAATGATGGTCAACCGCAGCGGGAGATCGTGGGATGGCGCGAGCGTCGCCTGGGCAGATGGTGATTCAGCTCCGTTTGGTGACTCGATCTTGCTCGCCGGCGGCATGTTCTGATTCACCGTGAAGCGTTCTGTATCGCCCACGGACTGCAACCAGTCGTGGCACGCAGTCCAGACTTCGGTCATCGTTTGCGGACGGTTGCCGGGCTGCTTGGCCAGCATCCGCATCGTCAACGCGACGAGTGGCTCTGGAAGCGACGCTGAAAGCTGCTTGGGAGTCTCCGTAGCCTGCATGCTCAAAATCCTGCCCGGTGATTTGGCTTGGAATGGCGGCACACCTGCCAACATTTCGTAGAGGATAATCCCCAGACCGTAAATGTCGGTTCGCGCGTCAAGTGCCTCCCCCAAACACGTTTCCGGCGATGTGTAATATGGCAGGCGAGCGATTTCTGACCCGGTGTCGTCTGTCACCGACCCGGTCATGCTTTCCTTGAGGCAGGATAATCCGACGTCTGCCACCTTCACCCTGAGCGCTTGGGTCTCGGCATCGGCAAACAGTAGGATGTTTTCGGGTTTGAGATCGAAGTGCGGGATGCCCACGGCATGGGCGGCTGCCAACCCTTGTGCGGCTTCACGCGCGATGGTGGCGGCACGCCGTGGCGATAATGGCTGATGGGAGCGAAGTTCCTCCCGCAGGTCATGACCGACGACATACTCGGTCACGAGCGCCACATACCCCCGGTCCATTTCAATGAGCGCATGGTAATCCACCAGGCTCGGCGACCGAACCGTGGTCAGCCGCGCCAAGTTTGACATGAACCGCTGGCGAATCTCCGGATCGATAAACAAGTAAGCCGGCAGCGCTTTGATGAGCACTTGGTGATTCGCTACCGCGTCCGACGCGAGATAGGCATCACCCATGCGCCCGGTCGTCAACAGGCGCAGAAAGCGAAAACGCCCCTGCAAGGTCGTTGAAACGGGGAGCGAGTCCAATAACGGAGACCCGTCCCGAACGCAGAAGCGCGCGACATCCTCATAGCAGGCGTGGCAAACCGGACATAACTTCATGGCAGTCTCTTATGGCTCGCTTTGGCGAGTGGGTTTGACAGATGTGCCAACCGACACAGCTTCTCATTCGCCATTGCGGCCTATCATGTCGGCTCAAAGAAAACCTAGATCCAAACCGACACTCAGACCCGACCAGTCGCCAGCCAGCGTCCGGACATGCTTCTGAACTGTTGGAAAAGCCGGCTACTTCGCTTTCTTCGTCGTTGGCTTCTTGGTTGGCGCGGCTGGCGCTTCAGCTTTGGCCGTTTTCTTCGTTGACTTCTTGACCGGCTCCGGCGCGGCTTCAGCGGGTTTTGCGGCTGGTTTCTTTTCAGCCTTCTTGTCTGCTGTGGGTTTCGTCGCTGACTTGACCGCTTTCACATCTGGCTTCTCCGCTGGAGCCACCTTGGCTGCCGCCTTCGACTTGGTTTCTTTCTGAGGCGTTGCCTTCTGCGCGGGTTCTTTCTTGGCAGGTTCTGGCTTGGCGGCGGCTGACTTTTTGGCCTGTGGCTTTTCAGCTTCTGGCTTCGTGGCTGCCGCTACAGGCTTGGCGGGTTCTTTCGGGTCCGCCGCCTTTTTGGGAGTCGCTTTTTTAGCCGTTGCCGTCACGGCAGCCTCAACCGTGGCAGTTTTCTTGGCGGCGGGCGCTTTCTTGGGTGAGTTTTTGGGTTCGTCGGTACTTGCCGTCGTTTTGCGTTTGGTCGCCATGGGGAATCTCCTTTGCGGTGTTTGGATGGACTGAACCACAATATTCTGTGGTGTGAATTTGCTTGTGTTCAAGAAAACCTACACCACAACATTTGGTGTATAAAGATGGCATGAGAGCTTGTCAATGGTTTTTCCAAAAATCACAAAGACAAAATGTGCTTTATTTTGATTCGGGAGCTTGACAGGCAAGGAAACCAACACCGTGCCGTGACTCACTTGCGGACTTTTATCTGCTCCGTAGTATCTCAAGTGCCAAGCTTGGGGCGTGGAGTGTGGGTGCGTGTTCTGTACGGGTGAAACAAATCGCGGGTGGGCGACACGGCTGCTGTTACTGGCCTTGTTGGCAGGAGTTGGCATGCCAAGTGGCCGCGCGCTGGCGCAATCACCGAGCGAGTTTGAGCGCAACCTGGAAGCCAGCCGACAACGTGACCGCGAGGAACGCACCCTGCGGGATTTGCGCCAGGCCAGTCAGGCGCTTGAAACCCTGACCCGCCGCCTTGCGAAGCGATTTGATGCCGTCCCTGCGGGCACGCGGCCGCAGCTATCAAATCAAGACTTGGATGACTTCAAGCAGGTCGAAAAACTTGCCCGGCGGATTCGTGAGCTACAGGGTGGCCGGGGCGACGGGGAGGATGCCCACCCCTTGCCCGATGACTTTGCCGCGCAGGTTGGCTTGCTCGTTCAGTTGGGCGTGGAAGTGCGCCAGCAGTCGGAGCGGGTCTCTCGCCATACGGTGTCCGTTGGCATCCTGTCGCGGACGGCGCGCATCCTGCGTTTGTCCCGTAGTCTCCGGGGTAACTAAGCCTGGGTTCGGCGCTAGCAAACCACCTCCGGCGACCCACGAGGAAGGGTGTTCCCAATGTCGAAACATTCATCTCCGTACTCGTCGGCGCGACGGCGCTGGTTACAGACTTGGTTAGGGGCATGCATGGGTAGCCTGGTCGCGCCACGACTGTTGGCCCAGAATCCCAAGTCCGGCGAAGACGACGTGCTGCGGCTGACGACAGAGTTGGTGCTCGTCAACGTGACTGTGATGGATGGGCAGGGCAACTACGTGCGCGGGTTGCGCCAGGAGGACTTCAGAATCTTTCAGGACGGCGTGGCCCAGCGCATCGAACACTTCAGCGCCGAAAACGCCCCATTCTGTGCGGCAATCATGATTGACGCGAGCGATAGCATGCGCACCAAGTTGCGCGCCGCGCGCGCCGCGGCCGCGCACTTCCAGTCGTTGATTCGTGCGGACGATGCCGTTGCGGTTTACACGTTTGGCAATGAGGTTGAGCGAGTTCAGGACTTCTCCTCAGCTCGGATGGTCAACCCCCGGTTGTGGGAACTGCGGGCGCGTGGAAGAACGCGCCTGTATGATGGACTGCGCGTCGTCATCGAGGCGCTCGATGCGCGCCCGGAACAGCGCCGAGCCATCGTGCTCATCTCCGACGGAGCGGATACAGCGAGCGATACGCACCCGCCAGCAGTTATCCACGAGGCAGCGCAGGCCGATGTTTTGGTCTATGCCATTGACTTGCATGACCCGCAGTTTCCAAGTCGCTCCCCGGCTGAAGTCCGCCACGCTGCCTGGCTGGCCGAGCTGGCAACGACCACCGGCGGACGCTACATCCGCTCGCCCGGCGGCACGCACTTGGAGACCCACTTTGGGGCAATCGTCGAGGAATTACGCGCCCAATATACGATTGGCTTCTACCCGCCGCAGGGGTACGATGGGTTGACGCATGAGATTCGCGTTCTCGTGCGTCGCCCGAATGTGACGTGGCGGGCGCGCAAGAGCTACACCTAGTCCGACCCCACTGAGCGCGAACCGCGCCGCCTCCAGAACGTGCAGCAGCTTCTTTTCACCCATAGCGGCAGCCGGGTCGAGTTTCTCCTGAGCCTGCCTGCCCTCCAGGCCGCGCGCAAACACCTTGGGCAAACGCGCATCTGGCTTGCCGCGCCGGACTTTGCCTGCCAGGTGGCGCGCCTGGCCGGTTGCGTGGATACGACGTTGGCACTGGGTGCCCATCGTTCGACCGTCTCGCATCCATCACTCGTCAAAGCCCTGCGCGCGCTGACGGCACTGCGGCAGACGTCCTTCGACGCGGTCGTGACGCTGACCGAAGATGCTGTCGAACAAGCCGGAACGTTCCTCATCCGGGCGCGGAAGCGTCTCGTTCGCCGTCCCGCGGCCGGCCGAACCAGACCACACCTCACCGACGCCGTAGCGATGCTCATCGCCGAGCTTGGCGTCCCGCCGCCGCTGCCAACGCCGCAGTTGACGCTGCCGCCGGACGCGCGGCTGGCCGAAACCCAAAAGCTTGCCAAACTTGGCTGGCGCGATGACCGCCTGACGATTGCCCTGCATCCGACCGTTGGTTTTGCCCCCCAGGTCTGGCCAAGCGAATATTTTGCCGAGCTAGGAACACGACTGGTAATGGAATATGGCGTCCAGTTGCTGGTTATTGAGACTGAAGAAGAACCGGGCCTCACCGAGCGGCTGCGGCCTGAGTGGAAGCGCCACAACCTCAAGCCCGTGGTGCTCCGGCGTCCTGGCGTCGCCACGCTGGCGGCTGCGCTGGCGCAGGCATCGGTCGTGGTCGGCAGCAATTGCGCCCCGGTTCACCTGGCCGTCGCGGTGCGCACCCCTAGCGTCGTCGTCATGAACGGTGACTTCGATTCAAGCTATCTCGCGCCGCGTGGGAGGCGCGACCGACTGCTGTACGCGCTCCCGTCGCGCCCGGTGACGGTGGACGAGGTCTTTGGCGCCGTATGTCAGGTGATGGCGGCCAGTCGCACGGGCGCGCTGCTGGCTTCCGATGACTGACCGCCAAGGCCCGGACCCGTCAACATCAAGTGCGCTCACTTCAGCAGATTGACGAGCTCCTGCACGGCCGCCGCCGACTTTTTCAGGGCCGCCGACTCGTCTTCGGTGAGCTTGATTTCGATGATTTGCTCGACGCCACCCGCACCCAGCTTGACGGGCACGCCGATAAACAAGCCCTCCAGCCCATACTCACCCTGAAGCAAAGCCGCGCACGGAAGAATCTTCTTCTTGTCCTTGAGGATGGCCTCGACCATTTCGACGGTTGCCGCGGCCGGCGCGTACCAGGCCGATGTGCCGAGCAGCTTGACTATCTCGGCCCCGCCATTGCGCGTCCGTTCGACGATGGCCGCGATGGTCTCGGCCGGCAGAAGCTCAGGAATGGGAATACCGGCGCAGGTCGAGTAGCGCGGCAGCGGCACCATGGTATCGCCATGCCCGCCCAGAACGAACGCCGTGATGTTTTCCACCGACACCTTGAGGGCGTCGGCCAGAAAGTAGCGCATCCGGGCCGAGTCCAGCACGCCCGCCATACCGACGACCCGCTCACGTGGAAAACCCGACACCCGGTGCGCGACGGTACACATGGCATCGAGCGGATTGGCGACGATGACCAGGATCGCGTTGGGTGACCGTGGCGCGACCTGCTCGGTCACACTCGACACGATCTTTTGGTTGATTTCCACCAAATCGTCGCGGCTCATGCCCGGCTTGCGGGGCGCACCGGACGTAATCACCACGACATCCGAAGCTTGCGTGGCGTCATAGTCGTTGACCCCGGTGACGAGCGCATCATACCTTTCGACCGGGGCCATTTCATTCAAATCGAGTCCCTTGCCCTGGGGCAGACCTTCGACGATGTCAACTAGCACGACATCGCCCAGTTCCTTGAGGACAAGGAGTTCAGCCACGGTCGCGCCGACGTTCCCAGCGCCGACCACCGTAATTTTTTTGCGTCCCATAGATGATGTTCCTCGGTGCATTGCACGGATGAAGTTGGTAGGCGCGTTGTGCCCACCGCGCGGCGAGCGTAGCCCAACTTGCCGGTGGTTTCACGCGCTTTGTGCGTTGGCATACGTAGCTTGCGCGCCAAGCGTGCGCCACCTCGTGGAACCGGGACTAGACGAACCAGGCGCTGTGAGCCACCATCCGCGGCGTCGCTGCCTTGACACGATTCGCTATGCACGAAGAACACCTACGTTTCGAGAAAACCGGCAAGGTCGCCTTGCTCACGCTCAACCGCCCCCAGGTCATCAACGTTTTGACGACGGCCATGCTCCGGGCGCTGGACCGCGCGCTCGACGACATTGCCGCGGATGAAACCATCCAGTCGGTCGTCCTGCGCGGCGCCGGCGCGCGTGGCTTCTGCGCCGGCGCGGATGTGAAGTGGCTGCGCCAGTGTGTACTCGACGGTCAACCAGAACTGGGTGACGAGTTTTTTGCTGTCGAGTATGCGCTTGATTTGCGGTTGCACACCTTTCCGAAGCCGATTGTCGCGCTGATGGAAGGCGTCACCATGGGTGGTGGCTTGGGGCTGGCGATTGGTGCGCGCCATCGCGTTGCCACGCCAACGACCCGCTTGGCAATGCCGGAAGTTCACATCGGCTTTTTCCCAGATGTCGGCGCAAGTTGGTTTTTGCGGCAGCTTCCGGGCGCATGGGGACGGTATCTGGCGCTGACCGGCGCGAGCATTGACGGGGCGACGGCGCGGGCGCTTGGATTGGCAACCCACTACCTTGACGCGCCGCCGGTGGCCGACTTGGTTGACCGCCTGCAAGCCGCACCGGCTGCCGTGGCGCTCGATGCCCTGGCGCAGGTGCCACCGCCGAGCATCGCGCGCGACGAGTGGATTGAAACCCATTTTGCCCACGGCTCGCCGGCCGAGATACTGTCCTCGCTGGAGACCGCCACCGACGAACGCTCAACGCAAGCGGCGCAGAGCTTGCGGGCGGCATCGCCCTTCAGTGTGGCGCTCACCTGGGAACTGCTCTGTAGCTCGCCGCCGGCGTCGCTCGAAGCCGCCTTTGCTCGGGAAGGCGAGCTAGCTCGCCAGGCCATTCGGCATCCCGATTATGCCGAAGGCGTACGGGCGCGGCTGGTGGACAAAGACTTCAACCCGCGCTGGGCACCGCCAAGCTAGGCAAAACGCGACTTTCCAAAGCCAGGCGTTCGAGTGGTATCTCGCGCTTGAGCTGGCGGGAATAAAGCCACACCCTAGAGCCGCGCGAGCATTCATCGCGGTCTTGGGTGCGGCACGGAAGAACGTGATGTGGTTGCGGTGGAAACGGTACAGGGCCGCCGGGGGTCGGCCCGTCCCGCCCACACCAACCGGCGTCGCTAGACGACGCTCAGTAGGTGTCCCATTTTTTCCTTTTTCGTGCGGAGGTAGCCGACTGACGGGGCCCGTGGGGCGAGTTCAATCGGCACGCGCTCGACAACTTCCAGTCCGGCGTTCTGGAGCGCCTCCAGCTTGAGCGGGTTGTTGGACATCAGGCGAATTTTCTTCAGTCCCAGTTCCTGCAGGATTTCGACGCATTGCGTATAGTCGCGGGCGTCCACGTCGAAGCCCAGTCGAACATTCGCCTCGATGGTGTCCGCGCCTTGGTCCTGGAGCGCATACGCCCGAATCTTGTTCAAAATGCCGATGCCGCGGCCTTCCTGATGCTGATAGACGATGACACCCAGCCCGGTAGCCGCGATTTTTTCCATGGCGCGTTGCAACTGTGGGCCGCAATCGCACTTGATGGAGTGAAACACGTCTCCGGTCAGGCACTGGGAATGAATTCGGACGAGCGTTGGAACCTGTGGGTTGGGTACGCCCTTGAGGAGCACGACAAACTCTTCGTCACTGGTCAGGCTGCGGTATCCGATGATGCGAAACAGTCCGAATTCCGTGGGGAGGTTGGCTTCCGCGACGCGCTCGACCGTCAAGGGCAGCAGGTTGTCACGCGCCGCGTTGCCAGATATGGCTTCCATGTAAAGTCTCCACTTTCTATTTGTTGTCCCACCTTGGTCACGCCGCCGTGGGCTAACTCCGGCTTCGTGGGGCAGAAAGCCGGATGTCTTCGATTCTATGGTAGAAAGCAGGCCGATGAGCGGCAAGCCTCGTTTCCGTCTGGGGCGCGCCAGGCCGGCCGTGACCCGTGAGGCAGTCCACGTCCGCGCCCCCGCGTTGAACTTCCGGCCGGGAACGCGCCGTCTGGTCACGGGCGGCGGTCATACGCTTCGCGCGTCAGCAGCTCGATGGCCGCCAAGTTGCGTCCCTTCAAGGCGGCATTGACCGCCGCCAGCTCTCCAGCCGCTAGCGCCTTGAGCTGCGCCTCGGCCTGCTCCACCGCCTGGCGGTACGGTCCAACCAGTGCCAACTGCGACGCCGACGGCCGCCCGCCGTAGTAACTAATCTTGCCGTACAGGTCGGCCAGCTTTTCGCGCAACTGTTCCTCGCCAGTGATGCCGCCCTCGCGGGTGGCGACCAGTGCCGCCCGCAGCGTCTGGCACCGCTCGGCCAGCGCCGTAAGTTGCTTGGCCAGCGCATCTCCTGCCGGCAATCCCGTGAGGCGGGCGCGCGCCGTATCACGCATGTCAATCAACGCCGCATCCACATAGGCTAACTGTTCCAGCAAGGCATAGAGTTCCAGTTGCGTCCGCTGCCGCAACTGCCGGTCGGCCGGACGATGGGGCGACGTCGGGTCGGCAACCAACGTTACGGCCCCGGTGTAAACCTGTTTGTCCTTGATGAGCTTGACCGTATAGGTTCCCTCCAGCACGGTTGGCCCAGGCAACGGAAATGGCGCGGCTTCCGAACGCGGCACCCGCGGCGGCTTGAGCCGTGTCGGCCACTCCACCCGATTGATGCCTTTTCGCTTGCCGCCCGGCAGGGTTGAGATCAAGTCTCCAGCCGGATTGTAAATCTCGACGCGAAAATCACCAATGACGTGCCGTTCTTTCAAGTAGTACGTAATGATGGCGGCATCGGGGAGCGGCGCGCCACGAAACTCATCATCCCCTGGAAAACTCTGGCCAAGCGTTGGTGTTCTGAGCACTGACGGGCGGGTTTCCAGAAAGGCAACCTCGCGCGCGATGACTTCCGGCGTCAACTGCCGCAGCGGCGAAATATCATCCACAATGTAGATGCCGCGCCCATGGGTTGCCAATATCACATCACCTTCGCGGGGATGAACAAACACATCGTAAATGGGCAGTCCGCTGGGCAGCCCGCCGGTGAACTTCACCCACCGTTCGCCCCGGTCAAGCGAGACAAAGAAGCCCATTTCTGTCCCCAGAAAGAGCAGGTCACGCGCCAGGGTGTCTTCCCGGATGACATGGGCGTAGCCTGTGGCATCCCCATCCGTGATGCGCCGCCACGTCTGCCCGAAGTCATCCGTCCGATAGGCATAGGTTGCCATGTCGCCGGTGCGGTGGCCGTCGAACGTGGCATAGGCCGTTCCCACCGCAAAACGCGAGGCTTCGACGCAGCTACACCACGTCTGGGCCGGCAGCCCCGGCAGGTTGCGCGCAACATTCGTCCAGGTTTTCCCGCCGTCGCGCGTCACTTGCAGGTTGCCGTCGTCTGTGCCGACCCAGATGATTTTTTCGTCCAGCGGAGATTCACTAATGGTAAAGATCGTGCAGTGATTTTCGGCTGTGGAGTTGTCAATCGTCAGCCCGCCCGATTCTTCCTGCTTCTGCTTGGCCGGGTCATTGGTTGTCAGATCAGGGGAAATGCGCGTCCACGACTCGCCTTTGTCCCGCGACAAAAACAAGTACTGCGCGCCGAAATAGAGGTTCGCCGGATTTTTGCGCCCGACGGCAATCGGTGAATTCCAGTTGAAGCGGAGCTTCTCACCGGGACGCTCCGGCGGGGCAATGAACTTGGTTTCGTTCGTGCGCCGATGCCAGCGCGCAAGGTTGCCGCCCTGCGATTCGAGGTACACCAGATTGGCGTCCGTGGGGTCGGGAATTGCCCAGAAGCCGTCGCCAAAGCCGATGTCCCGCCAATCGGCATTGGCAATGCCGCCGGACTTGTGCGACGGGGCCATCCATGTGCCGTTGTCCTGGAGACCACCATACACGTTGTAGGGGCGCTCGTTGTCCGCCGTGACGTGGTAGAACTGCGATACCGGCAGCGAACGCAGCAGGCGAAAGGTACGGCCGCCGTTCATGGATTCATACACGCCCCCATCCGTTCCAAGCCGCAGGTGGTCGGGATTGGCGGGATTGATCCAGAGGGCGTGATGATCGCTGTGCGTGCTGCCGGCGATGGTTTCAAAGGTTTTGCCGCCATCCTGGCTGCGGGCCAGGGTTGTCGCCGGCTTATAGACGCGCCGGTAATCTTTTGGGTCCACCACGACCAAGCTGAAATAAAACGGTCGCGATTTGACACTGGCGTTCGTGTCGTTGACCTTCGTCCAGCTTTCGCCCAGGTCCTGCGACACATAGAGCGCCGTTTTGCGGCTTTCGACGTTGGCATAGACCACGTTCGGGCGCGACGGCGCAACTGCCACGGCGATGCGCCCTAGCTCGCCGTCGGGCAAGCCGTTCGTCAGCTTTTTCCAGGTCTTGCCCCCGTCGGTGGATTTATGCAAACCGCTGCCCGGCCCGCCCGACGTGAACGTCCAGGGCTGGCGGCGAAACTGCCAAGTGGACGCATAGAGGATGTCCGGCTCCTGCGGGTCGAGTGCCACATCCGCGCAGCCGGTATCGGCGTTGACATAGAGAATCTTTGTCCAGGTTTTCCCTCCGTCAGTCGTTTTATACAGACCACGGTCTTCGCCCGCTGACCACAGGGAACCCAGCGCTGCGACATACACCGTGTCAGATTTGCGGGGATCAACCACAATCCGGGCAATGCGCTCGGTTTTTTCAAGCCCGACGCGCGTCCAGGTTTCACCGCCATCGGTGGTTTTATAGACGCCGTTGCCGATGGAAACGGAGTTGCGTGTCCAGCCCTCGCCCGTGCCAACCCAGACCGTTTCCGGCTGCGCTTGGTCAATCGCAATGGCCCCGATGGATTGGGTGTGTTTGTCAAATATCGGGCGAAAGACGAGGCCCCCATCTACTGATTTCCATATGCCGCCGCTCGCCGCGCCAACGTAGATGACCTTGGGATTGGCATTGACGACATCCAGTGCCGCAATGCGCCCGCTCATCGTCGCCGGGCCAATCGAGCGGGCCGTCACCGCTCCCAGCATGGAGGCATCGAGCTTGGGTGGCGCGGTGGGCCGCGATTGGGTTGCCGGCGCCGGGCGCTCCTGCGCCAGGGTGAAGGTGGATGCAAGACAGCCAAGGGCGAAGGCTGCCGTTAGAAACAGCTTCAAGTTGGACATAGGCTCGTTCGGAGAAACGGTGTAGCGGTTTTTGGGGACGACGACCGGTCGTCGCTGTGCCGGAGTGCCCTAGCAAGGGCACTCCACTCGGCCGGACCGGCCGTCAGGCGTACAGCTCAACGTTGGTGAGACGTCTATTTTTCCGGCATCGTGAACATGCTGTCGTCCACTTCGACGTTGTGTTCGATGCGCTCCCAGACAATCTGGATGAAGGGCCGGCCGCCGATGAGCCGATCAATCGCATAGGGCGTCTTAACCCCGTTGACTTCTTTGTAGTTGGAAAGCACTGTCTCAATTTCCACTTCATTGCCCTGCATCTTTTCCTTGCCGCGCACTTTGAGAATGAGACCACTTTCGGCATCCACGTAGTAGGTTTTGACCTTGCCCCGCTTGTTCGTCACCTTGATGACGTGAACCGGCGTGCCATCCAGTTCTTCATCCGCCGCCAGTTCCAGCTTGTAGCCTTTCTTGGCGGAGTCCACAAACGGGCCATCGAGGTCGGCGAAATCAATGAAGTCATCCGCTTCATCCGCCGCCATTTTTTCCGGCGTCGAGGAACCGGCAAAGGGATTGATTTGCCAGGCGGTCGTTCCATCGTATGACTGCACAAGCTTGGTGCCGCCCAAGTTGACTTCCTGATAAGCCCGGCTTGGACGAGCAACTAGAGCGACAACCGATCCTTCAGCTTGACCCCCACCGAAGATAAACTTGCCAGTCGTTTTGATGGATTTGGTGTTTTTGAGTTTGTCCCAGCCGTGTGCCGAGATCATCTGCGCGACTACCGATTCTACGGTGGGTTCGTCCACGGCGCGCGCGCCCACGGACGCAAAAGACAACACGGACGCAAAAGACAAGACGATTACCGCAAGGCCATAGGCCAACAACGGGGAACGACGCAGCATGCAAGGTGCTCCTTAATGTTTGGTGAGCGTTGCGAAACTGGCTTGTCGTCCGGTACGCGCGCGCCAACCCGAAAGTTTCATCGCGGTCATGACCGGGCAAATAAATTCATTGGGTTACGAAACGCCTTGAACTCCAGGTGATTGCCGGCCGGGTCCTGAAGAAACATAGTTGCCTGCTCGCCGACCTCCCCGGCAAAGCGAATGTAGGGCGGCACAATGAATGTGACCTGAGCTTGCGTCAGTCGCGCCGCCAGGGCGTGAAAGTCCTCCCACGGCAGCACAACCCCGAAGTGCGGAACCGGGATGGCTTTCC
This sequence comes from Chloracidobacterium validum, assembly GCF_018304825.1. Lineage (NCBI taxonomy): Bacteria > Pseudomonadati > Acidobacteriota > Blastocatellia > Chloracidobacteriales > Chloracidobacteriaceae > Chloracidobacterium > Chloracidobacterium validum. The sequence continues at coordinate 6,650 of NZ_CP072649.1, read as the reverse complement.
CATCTACCGGATTGTGTCCGGCAACGTGAACTGCACCGTTCACCCGGTGCGCCGTGATTTGGTGTCCCCAGAAGTCAAAATCAATCCAAGTGTCACTTTCGCGTCCAACACGGCAGCCTAATAAATCAACGTAAAAACGCCGGGTTGTTGTCAGGTCGGTAACGGGAAAAGCCAGGTGAAATGGATGCATAGGATAGCCTCAGGTGGTTGCATAAGCGGTGGGTGCCGTCAGCGGGTCCGACGCGGTAGCGTCACTGCCAAGCGCGCTTGCGGCCAGCAGGACGAGCGCCACCCAGAGAGCATCGGCGAAAAACAGGTGAATGAGCTGCATCCAGATGGGCGCGAGCAGCCAAACATTGATAAGTCCAAGCACGAATTGCACGGCAACAATGGCGATAACAACCAGGGCGGCCGGAGCCGTCGCCGGCGACGACCGCAGCTTTGCGGCTACGCTCACAATCACCGCGCTTGACAGAATGGCTGCCACGGGATGCAGCCACCGCAACTTGACCGTGAAGTGAGCCAGCCCTGAAAACTCCTCAGCTATCCCCTGGGCGAGTGAGCTGGCCGGAAACAGCGTATCGCCCAGGGCAGCTATCGCGCCGGTGACGCCCACCACCAGGGCTGAGGCAAAGGCCGCCAGCAGCCACCATCCCGTCCTGCCTAATCCTATCAACCGCGGCGGGCGGAAACCACTGATCCAGTAGGCGGTCAACGTCAATGCGCCGAGCAGCAGGAAGGTGTTGACCAGATGCACCGACATGTACACCGCCCGCGCCACCGAGCGATTGTCGGCAACGAGTTCCAACTTGACCAGCAACGCGCCGATGAGCGCTTCGATGAGGATGAATACAAGTGACCAGACGGCCGCCTTGCGGACAATATGCCCAGGGGCAAAACGCCGAAACGACCAGACCACCAAGCCCAGAACGCCGAGCAGGGCAATCCCGCTCGTTGCCCGGTGCATAAACTCGACAAAGGTAGCAAACTGGCCAGCCGGTGGGACGACCTCGCCGTTGCACAGCGGCCAGTGGCTGCCACAACCATCGCCCGATTTGGAGGCGCGGACATACGCGCCCCACACAATCACCAGGACGTTCCACCCGACCACACCCCACGCAAAACGGCGCAGGCGTGCATCGGCAGCCAAAGAAGATGTCAACGGCGCTCGGTCATTCATGGTCAGACAGAGGCTCGCGCCGCAGCACGGCGCATCATTTGTGGGTTGAGGTCCGGGCGATCAAGCAAGCTGCCATACCGCCGGACTAGGTTGAACATACAGCGCGGCGTCAGCGGCCGTCCACCGATGGGGCGGTTGGCGGCCGTTGCCTGAATCAGCGCCGCATCCGGTTCGCTGCCCTGGGCCATCTGACGCAGCGGAAGATCGAGTCGCAGGTACGCATCCAACGCTGCCTTGAGTGACGGGGAGAGGGGAACGACCCGCGCCCGGCGTGTGCCACGGCCCACGACGAGTCCCAGCCCGGTCGCCGCTACGTCCGGCCGGCGCGTTACGTCGCGCTGCCGCAAGGCGCAGATTTCCGACACCCGCAGCCCGGCCTCGCCCAACAGACGCAGCACCAGTGCGTCCCGCGCCCCGACCAGCGTGCGGACATCCGGGAGTGTCAGCAGAACCGTCAGCGGCAGCTTGGCGTCCACGGCCCGGCGACGCCCGCTCGTCGAAGGCCCAACAATCCGTGCCGGATTGCTTGTCGTCAGTCGGTCGGCGACGAGTTGCGCATAGAAGCGCCGGAGCGCCACCAGCCGGACGCCAACGGTCGGCGGCGCCACCTGCGCCAGCAACCGATCACGGAAGGCTTGGATGTCGTCCGGTGTGACCTCCAGCCAGTTTTTGCCTTGCGGGCGCAGCCAACGCTCAAACTGATCGAGTGCCGCGCGATAGACACGGCGGGTCGTCTCTGAGGCCAGTCCGGCAAGAAACAGGTGGCGGCAGGCGTCAAGTGTCGTGTCGCGCATCATCCCGCCGCTTCTCGTTCACGTCGCCGGCGCGCCTGAATGAACGAGTTGACGCACAACGCCAGCATCTCACCGCACAGAAGCACCATACCAATTTGCAGCCCCAGCGCCAGTGGGCGCGCGCCAAAGTTCCCCTTGGCCAAGCTCATCAGAATCGGAACGAGTCCGCCCAGCACACCGAGCAAGGCGACGGCCGACACCGCGTGCATGGCGTGCTTGCGGAGGTTTTCTTTCAGCGCCAGCGCCCCAAAAACCAAAAATAGCAGTCCAAACCCACCCGGAATAAAGGCTGTCATGCCACTGTTGGATGGGTCTTTGAGCACATAGCCAATGATGCTCAGGGCAATGAGTGCCAGGCCATTGGCTATCGAAATCAGAGGAAGCGGAAGGGAAGCCATAGGTGTTGCCCTCAATCAACGAAGACTAAGCCGTAAGAAGTGACACCGTGCGGTAACGCACGGTGTCATGTTTCACAAAGGCTAGCCGCCAAGCAACGCCAATCCGCTTGTCGCTCAACGCAGACGCAGCGTTGGGTCGCCCAGCAGCGTCCACGACCGCCGTACGTCCACATCCCCCGATGCCTGCTTCGCCTGCCGAATGGCATCCCCCAGCCGTTGCGTCGGCGCTGGACCGTACATCGCTTCCAAGAGCGCCACGTTCGCCCAGTGTTGCCCGTCGGACGGGGTCAGCGCCGACGATGACCAGACGGCCGTCGCTCCGCCCGACGCCAACACCAGAGCCTTGCCCAGCGCCGTCGTGTACACATCGTGATGAAAACCCGTCAAACAGGTCATGCTCACCACCAGCCCGGCGCGTCCCACATTCCCAAGTCCCGCCGCATCCCCACTGGTCAGCAGGTTTTCTGCCGCCCAGTTCTGCGTCGAACCATGACCGATGTAGTTGACCAAGCCAGCACCCGTGTTGAGTCCGGCCAACAACGCCGCCCGTGCGCCCCCAGCTCCCAGGGTACTCACCCGAATCGGGGTGACCTGCGTCGGATCGGGGAGCAGTCCAAGCACGTCGCTTGCCGCCGCGTCAAAATCGCCACCCTCATCCGGGTTATCGGCCACCACCAGCGCCCGCCGCTTCCAGTCAGCCGGACCGGCCTGCTCATAAGCCAAGCTCTTTGCCACCAGTAGTTCAGCTTCGGCTGGTGTCTTGACCGGCAGCCGCCCCACGGACACACGGGCGATGCCGCTGTCATTCATATCCCCCAGCCAGTCATCAACGGCCGTTTCCAACGAACCAACGCCGATGAGCTTGGTGGGAATGACATTCCCGCCAAAGCCCAGGTAGTCACGCGGGTCGAACGTCGCATTCCCCACCAGCAGCGCATACCGAACCGGCCGCGCCCAGTCCGTTGCCGCATGGCGCAGAAAATCACGCACCGCCGCGGCCGACTTCACGCCGTAGCTCCATTCGTCATACACATCGGTGATGTCCACCACCACTGTCCCCAAACCCTCGGCCCGCCGCGCCACCGCCAATCGCTCCGCCGCCGGCCGGAACGTCGCGTGGGTGAGGATGACAAACTCGGCTCCTTGATCGCGCCGGTACCAGTGCGACGGCTGGTTGACCTCGACGCGCGGCATCCACATTGCAGCCGGCGTCGTGACGATGACTTGGCGTCCAGGACGCACCGCCAACTGCGCCACGCCACCGGACATCCGCACGGGCAGTTCAAGTGGCGCGCCGGCATCCGTGACATCAAAGGCCCGCGCGGCCGTGGTGAAGCCCTCGACGGAAAGCACATGCCACCCGCGCCCAGCACCCGCTTGCGGAACCTGAATGGCCAGCCGGTCATCCGCCGCCCGCAGCCGCCGCGCATAGCTCACCGTCATGGATTTGACCAGATTGACATCGCCGGACGTTTGGGCCTGAAGCGTAAGCGTATTCGTCCCATCGAGCACTTGGTCGGCCGGAAGCTGCCAGACGCCACGTCCGACGGTGCGTCCCGTGTAGCTGATGACCCCCAGGGGCTGCCCGTTCCACGTCACAGATACGACGTGCGCATCCAGCGACACCCCCTGAAGCTCCACCGTGACTTGGATCGGTTCGCCGCTGGTCGGCAGGGGATCGCGTACCAGGAGCGTTTGCGCGACGGGTGTTGTCGTGACAATGCTGCCGAAGAAGTTATCTTCATCCCCGTTGAGCAGCGCCGCAAAGTACACGCTCTTGTCAGCGCGCGTTACTGCCGAAGTGAAATGGGACACCGTCGGACGCAGGGCTGGAGACGCCGCCTCCGTCCTGACTCGTCGGCCCGGCCGGTCGCCTTCGGTCAACCAGTAGGCCTGCTCACCGCTGTCGAGCGTGTCGGCCGCGACGCCGTAGAACTCAATCCCTTCGGGCGTAACGCGCAGTGGCACTTCCTGCCCCTGAACGTACAACTGCCAGTTGGCTTCATTGCCCAGCGGTGAGAATCCGGCCGCCTGTAGGGCGGCCCGCGTCACCCGCTGCCAGCCCGTCTGCGCCACGTGCAGCTTCGCCGCCGGACGCCCGGCCAACCACTGCTGCGTTGCCAGGTAGGCACTCGCCTTGAGTGCCTGTTTGGAGGAGACCGTATTGGTTAGTGCTGGTTGGGTGGTGGGCAACGCCTCGAACTGTCGTCCGGCAGATGCCGTTCCGTGTCCGAGCAGCGGTGAGTTGCGCAGGTGCAGCGGCAGCGGCTCACGCACCTCCCGCAGCGAAAGCGGACCGTACCACTGCCGCGAGCCGTCGAGGTCGTAGGCTTCCAGCCAGTAGTTGACCGGTGTGCGCGCCAGTCGCCGGTCGTCATCGCGCCAGACGTAGTGCTGTCCGGCCGTCAATGTGTCGGTGGTGATGAGGGCGCTGCCAGCGATGAGTTCTGGGGTGACCCGTTCGCGCTTGCCGCCCGTGTCGCGCCAGAGGTGGAAGCCGAGGTGGTTGGTTTCGTACCCGGTTGACCACGTGATGATGTTCGTCCCCGTTGGATAGCGAGTGGCTGAAGCGTCACGCAGGTCAACCTTGGTTGGTGTCGGCGGTGCGCTGCCACCGCAGCCGGTGCAGGCGCCGGCCCGATTGACGCTCAGGGCACACAGCGGCCCAAACGTGTAGGTCGCGCGTTCCTGGGAAGTGTTACCGGTTTCATCAAGCCACACCGCGGTCGTCCCTTCCACAGCTCCGCCAGGTGAGCCGGTGACAGCCATATTGCAGGGGGAGCTGACCGTCGGTGCCACCCGAATGACGTAGAACAATGACGCGCCACCGTTTGCCGCAATGGTGCCCGGCGTCCAGAGCACACTGCCTGACGTTGCCCCATCCGCCGGCTGGGTAAACGTGCCCTGCGTCACTTGTGCCCCGCCATAGGTGGTTTCGTTGGCATAAGAAATGCCCGGCACGTTGGGAATGTTAGCCTGAACACGTCTGACCCGTGTTCCGATGGTTGTGCCATCCAAAACGATGTCATAATCGGTCGGATTCACGATGTCCACCCGCACGCGGTAAAACGAGGTCTGTGGGGCGCAGGGTGGATTGGGACCGTTGCCAGTGGCTCCAATGTAGAACAACCGCTGCGTCATGTAGGGCTTCAGTGGCGCCGTTGTCGCGCCGGCGTCACCAGGGAAATACACCCGGAACTTATCGCCGCGGCGCCAGTCGGCGGGGAGGATATTACTTCCCGACGTGTTGGGGACAACTGCGCTGTAGTCACCAATGTAGTAAGTAATATGATTGTTGCTACCTGTGTTGATGGTAATGTTGTTCTGCCAAATGCCGTAATCTATGGCGCTTGTGCTTGTCGTCCAGGAACCAACGAGGTTACTCCGCCACTCATTGTTCGGTGAAACAGTTGACGTGCTGAAGGTGTAGCCCCCGGTGCGACTGGTGAAGGCAATCGTGCCGGTGCCTCCGGTGGCATCCCAGTCAAACTCATTCGCCCGACAATCACAGCCACTGGTGATATAGGGATAGTAATTCCAGGTAATCGGTGGTGTCCGGCCGGGGGTTTGTGGTCCCAGGTGAATACCGGGATCGAAATACATGTTCAGTCCGCGCCCGGTGGTCGGGCCGCCAAGGTTCTGGTCGCGGTTGGCCCCCGGATCGAGGGTGTGAGCCGCCACCCCAAATGGATTCACGCCACTGTCGCCACCACCGGGCTGAACGATCCGCAGTTCCCAATGTCCGGCCGCCGGGCTGGCAACCGTGTAGAAGTTTTTCCACTGATCGTTCGCTACCCGCGTGTCGGGTCCGTTGGTTCCAGTGCCTGTATTGGTCCCCCGGTCAAAGTTGAGACCTGTGCCGGACAGGACGGTATTGAGTGGTATGGATGTGCCGGCGGGGTCGCGGAGTGAAAACTGGGTGTCCGAGCTTCCCCCAACCCGATTGTCGAAAGCATTGGTGGCCAAGCCGTAGTCGGCATCAAAGAGATCAATGGTCAGGCGTGAAGTTCCGTCAGGAACTTCAATAAATACAGCGTAGTAGGTGTTGAGTCCGGGTGAAGTTGAGCAACCGACAAAGTCGCCGTTGCCGATCGGGGCGCCACTGTCGCGCACGGTAATCATCTGAGCATTGAGGGGCGTTTTGGCCGCGTGGACGGCCTGCCGCGAAAGTGGAGGCCGGACGGCTAGCAGGAAGGCAAAGGCGACCGACGCACAAGCCAAGAGTCGGACGGCCCACTGTTTCAAACTACGCTGCAATATCTTTTCAGGTGTCGTCAT